>JBGAUQ010000004.1:0-58150 GCA_044228525.1 Saccharimonadales bacterium (SeqCode) | reverse complement strand
AGCAGATTATGTCACTAAGCTTGCTCTATTGCAACGTTAAGCACAATCTTTAGGTAGTTGGCGGCAGGTCTTCGTGGCCAGCCGGTACGGCTACTAGCTCTAGCCCAAACGATCTTACGGCGCTTTCGCCCCAGTATTTGCGTAAGCCATCGGTGATTTCTACTTCTAGTCTAGCGGGCAGTACATCACCCGGCACCGCGGCGCGTGCCGACGGCACTTCTGCTCGAAAGGGTACTTCTGGGTGATCTCCGGCTTGGAGCCACATACTTTTGGGGAGTCTTGGGTCATGAGTCATGAATGACATCATAACACGTCTTAAGGGATTATCGTTGACATTGCCCCCGTATCGTGCTAATGTAATAGTAATTGTTAGTTTTAAATGAACCCGGGTCTGAACGTTGGAAAGATTACTCGATTTCATTACCGGCAATCAGTAATCAATCTAAGTACTCACGTACAGAAACAAGGTTCATTTTTTAATGGCTTCATACAAATATTCAGTTTACAATTCAGCAAAACGTAACGGTCGCCGCCCTCAGCGTAGTGCTGGTCGACGCGGTGACTACATCGATCCAAGTCGCTTCGTAGCTGTCGCAAAACCAACTCAGGCCGAAGATTATCAGGCGCAGCATAGCTTCAACGATTTCGAGATCGACGAACGTATCAAGGCCAATCTTAAAGTTAAAAACTTTATCACGCCTTCACCGATTCAGGATCAGACGATACCACTTGGCCTATCAGGCAGAGACGTCATTGGCATAGCTAATACAGGTACGGGCAAGACAGCCGCCTTCGCCATCCCGATTATTCACGGACTAATGACACGACAGCAGACTAAAGCTCTGATCGTGGCTCCCACCAGAGAATTAGCACAGCAAATCGAAGAAGAGTGTCGTAGCATTGGCAAGGGTGGCGGCTTTACTGGCGCAATTCTCATCGGTGGCACCGGCATGGGTTCACAATTGCGCGACCTTCGTGCTAAACCTCGTCTAGTCATCGGAACGCCCGGACGTATCAAGGACCACATGGAACGCGGTACGCTCAACCTCGAGACATTCGACACAGTTGTTTTGGACGAAGTCGACCGCATGCTCGATATGGGCTTTCTGCCAGATGTCAGTCATATCCTCAAGGCACTGGCGCCTAAGCGACAATCTTTCTTCTTTTCTGCCACCATGGAACCAAGAGTTCAAGGTCTGATCCGTACTTTCTCAACCGAGCCCGAAACTGTCTCGGTCAAAAGCGCCGACGGTAGCGATCACGTCAACCAAGACGTCGTCCGTTACAACGGCACCCACGAAAAAATGGACAAGCTGCATGACATTCTACTCAAAGAAGAAGTTTCTAAAGCTATCGTCTTTGACGAAACACAGCGCAGTGTCGAAAAGCTCAGTAACGAACTAGTCGCTCGCGGCTTCCAGGCCGACGCCATTCACGGCGGCAAAAGCCAAGGTCAACGACAACGCGCACTCGATAGTTTCAAAAAGAATCGCACGACTATCTTAGTCGCGACTGACGTTGCCGCTCGCGGTATCGACGTTGCCGATATCACTCATGTGATCAACTATAGCCAGCCAATGACCTACCAAGATTACGTTCACCGTATCGGCCGTGCTGGCCGCGCTGGACGAGTTGGACATGCCCTGACTTTCATTAATAGCTAACCCTTGACAAAAGGTGTATAATACAGTAATATAACCTAAATGTCATCAGTCTCCGATCCTCACAATCATGACGGCTACAATCCTGAATTCGAGCCCGCCTCTGTAGCAACTACCAATGAATTTATAGATATAGTCGCTACACTGTGCACAGAAGAAGGAGCAACCGAACCGGTTTATCCTGACCACGAGGTCGTTGTGCGTAAACTGTTTGGTACCGAACGCAAACGCCTAAAAACCGTGCTAACTAAACCAGTTTTTATAACACATAACCCTGACGAAGAGGGCAACGCACTTAATCTAGAACCCATGTTTGGCTTAGCTACTTTGCATGGTTTCAAGACTTGGGAACGCTGGTCGTTCCCGGCGAATCAAATGCCTGGCCGATACGCCGTCTACCAAAGTATTTTTGTCCAACCTAGCAGTCGCGTTGCCAAAATTGCGACTAAGGAATATTTTGAAGGACTTTTGACAAATGTTGACCCTGAACCAACCGTCTATGTAAGCGACGCCACCGAAGCAGAAGTCGAGGCTGCGATAGGCACGATTCTTGGCGCTGTACCGGCTGACACAAAAAGACTGACCTTTCAGCGCGAAAGAGAAGACCAACACGATTCGCACATTTAGACATTGCTCAAACTCCTTGGTTATGCTATAATTAACAGATAAGAAGCCCGGCGCTTTAGAGGAGCGCTTTTTTAATTACTATGAGCAAATCATTCTTCAATAACGCCGATACTCTCGAAACCTTGGAACAGGCCGTTCCTTGGCCATGGCAGGTACTTGAAACCGATAATGTTAGCCGAGAAGGCCAAGAGGTAAAGTTTGAGTTTCCGATTGGCGAAGCGCTATTTAAGTTTTCTGAACTACATATTGTATCTGGAAAGTTATCAAGAGCAGTTGGCGTAAGACTGTGTCCAGACCCGAGCACAATCTCAAGCGATGTCGGTCAGTATGTCCGATCAGTCGTGGAAGATACCCCGGATGAAGAAAGGGAAGAATATCTGCAGCACATAATCTATGTGCGAATGCGCTGGCCTTTGCCAAACGACATCATTGAACGTCTAAACGACACTCGCGAACAAATAGTGGATATCTGTAGCGACGCCGTACCTGCTATGCCAGATCAGGTACCTGCCTCATGAGCAAAGTCCAAGACCCAACCAAGATTCGTAATATTGCCATCATTGCCCACGTCGACCATGGCAAGACTACGCTAGTGGATGGACTTTTGAAGCAAAGCCAAACATTCCGCGACAACCAGGCCGAAATGAGCCAAGACTTGATCATGGACAGTGGCGACCAAGAAAAAGAGCGCGGCATTACCATCACTGCCAAGATCACGGCGGTCCAGCATGATGACTATAGAATAAACATCATCGACACACCTGGTCACGCCGATTTCTCCGGCGAGGTAGAAAGAACTCTCAATATGGCCGACGGATGCATCCTCATCGTTGACGCCCAAGAAGGCCCAATGCCTCAAACAAAGTTCGTACTGGGTAAAGCTCTAGCTTCAGAGCTCAAACCAATCGTTATTATCAACAAAATCGACAAAACCGGCTCACGCATCAAAGAAGTCGAAGACGAATTAGCCGATCTATTTCTAGAATTAGCCGTCCACGAAGATCAGCTCCACTATCCTGTCTACTACGCCATCGGTAGGGAAGGAAAGAGTTGGAACGAAATCCCAGCTCATCCAGAAGAAAAGGGCGACCTCGAGCCAATCTTCCAAGCAATTATCGATAAAATCCCAGCTCCAAGCATCGAACGCGACAAACCATTCCAAATGTTAGTCACTGCACTCGCTCACGACACGTTCAAGGGTAAATACGCCATTGGACGCATCACACGAGGCGAAGTAAACCCTGGCGACCAAGTCGCATTAATCAAAAAAGACGGCAAAATCACTAAAGCCAAGATCGACAATGTGTTTATGAGTCACGGCGTCAGTAAGTTTGAAGTCAAACAAGGCATCGCCGGCGACATCGTCCAGCTAACAGGAATTAGTGATGCCCAAATCGGCGAAACTCTAGCTGACCCAGAAAACCCCGAAGCACTACCAACTATCGAAGTTGAAGCCCCAACTCTACGCATCTACCTCGGCCCCAACACCAGCCCGTTCAAAGGCCAAGAAGGCGAATTCAACACCTCCAGACAAATAGGCGAGCGATTAGAAAAAGAAACAGAAACCAACGTCGGCTTAAAAGTCGAAGAAGACGGCATCGGCTTCACAGTTGCCGGCCGCGGTGAACTCCACCTCGGCGTGTTAATAGAAACAATGCGACGCGAAGGCTACGAATTCGAAGTCGGCCGCCCGCAAGTTGTCACCCACGAAGAAAAGGGCCAAACAGTCGAGCCAGTCGAAGAAGTAATTATCGAAGTCCCAGCCGAGCACGTCGGCACCGTCCAAATGGAGCTTGGCCAACGCCGCGCCACTCTCAAAGAGCAATTCGCCAGCCCCAAAGGCGTCACCAAGCTCATTTATGAAATGCCAACAAGAGCGCTGCTCGGCATGCGCAACATCCTGCTGACCAACACCAAAGGCACCATCGTCATGAATAGCTTGGTCATCGGCTTCCAGCCCGAAGCTCCAGCTCTCCAACAACTTCGTAACGGCGTACTCATCGCTTTTGAAACCGGCACCACCACACCTTATTCACTAGAAACTGCCGAGGCAAGAGGCACAATCTATGTCGGCCCAGCCGAAAAAGTCTACGCCGGCCAAATCATCGGCCTCAACACCCGCCAAGAAGACCTCGAGATCAATGTTTGCAAAGCCAAGCACCTGACCAATATGCGCTCCAGCTCAAGTGACGGCATAGTCTCTCTAACCCCGCCAACCATCTTTAGCCTCGAGCAATGCCTCGACTTCATCGAAAACGACGAACTCCTAGAAGTAACTCCCCAAAATCTGCGCCTCCGCAAAAAAGAACTCGACCACAAAAAACGAAAAAGCCAAAAGTAGGCTTAGCTGAATCATCACCACAACCCGAACAGGAACGCATGGTACAAAAAACCGCCGAGCTCCTAAATCTCGTAACCAGGCCAGGGTCACATTAATGGTACACAGGAACGTACTAGGAATGACTATACAAGTTATATAGAAAATGAGCTTCTACATCAAACACACTTGACTTTACGTTGCGAGGGAGCTAACATGTAAATATGCATGACTTTAATTTTGTTGAGACACCAAACACTTCAGGCAAGGTGATAGACTCGATAACACTTACAACTAATGACTATCTGTCCTTCCCGACGTTCTTTGCAGAAAAGAATGGCCTTAAAGATAATCCTAAAGATTTGTACGCACGCCTATTTTACGATAAATCGAAATCGGCAATAGCAATACAGTTCGTCCGTGAAAAGGCGCCAGGATTATATAAAATCAATGTTTCGCCCGAGTACGGAGCCACATGCAAGATTCGTTCATTCCTGTTAAACAATGATATTGACAGCAAGAAGTATGCCAACAAATACGAATATAAGAAGTACTCCGCAGCATCGATCGGCCTTGAAGGTAGTGATGTGTACATTATTATACTTAACCCTAAAGTATCCGGAGGAGAAAGTATGTAGTCGTAATAAAAAAGAGCACCTGGCAGTTGTAGCTAACAGGGCTCTTTAAACCGATAAAAGTGGTCGCGAAACCAGATTTCCGGACAACTGTCATTGTAGCACGTCCGGATGCCTAAGTCAATATTAGACAATAAAAGGATGATATTACAATGTTAAAATTTAGAATAGTTTGCACAGATCAAGAACCAATTACTGAGCCAACAACCCACGCGCATATTACAGCTGTCGGTGTTGACATGGATAACGACGGATATGCGGATCAACGGCATTCGTTAGCAGAAGTGGTTAATGCCATAGATTCACATACGAACACTTACTATACCTACGGTGTCACCTCCCAAAAAACTGCATTGGTTGAGACAATTAATTGCCCTCATCATTGCGGGAAGCGAATTATCCGTTCTACACCTGATGCCACGAGAGACAACAACCTCGATTACCTTAGGCGCTGCAGTTGGCAATAATTCAAGATTGGAGATCAGATGAACGAAATTAAATGCCCACACTGTGGCAAGCCAATTGACATAGACGATATTTTGTCAAAGGATATTGAAACACGAATTCTCGCAGAAGAGCATAGAAAGCACGAGGCAGAAATCGCCAAAGTTAAGCGTCAAGCAGCCGAATTAGCTAACGAGCAGTTGAAGGCAAAACTTGATCTGGCTGAAGAGAAGAAGCAGCAAGAATTAGAGCTTGAACATGAGCGCATGAGGGTTGAACTTGAAGGAAAGGCTAAGAAATCATCTCAAGACCAAGAACTACTTGTCAAGAAGCTGCGTGATGATGCTGATTCTGCCAAAGATGACAATAAAAAGCTCCGCGAACAGCTTTCAGAGCTAATGGATGAGCTCCGTGCCGAACGCAAAGCCAAGCAAAAGGTTGAGCTTCAGGCAAAAAAGCATATCAGCGAAGAAGAAGTAAAAATCCGTGATGAGGTTAAAAAACTAGCGGACGAAGAGCACCGGCTTAAGCAGCTCGAGATGCAAAAGAAGCTAGACGATACGCAGAAGGCGCTTGCTGATGCCCAACGAAAGGCGGGACAAGGTTCACAGCAGAACCAAGGTGAGGTTCTTGAGATCGGCCTTGAGAACGACTTGCGCATCGAATTCCCACTAGATGACATATCTGAAGTAAAGAAAGGTCAGCGTGGTGCCGATATTGTGCAGACCGTGAAGAACCGCAACCTTGTAAGCTGCGGAATTCTATTATGGGAGACTAAGAATGGTAAATGGCAGCCAGCGTGGCTGCCTAAGTTCAAGCAGGACATTCGCGAGGCAAATGCTAACATTGGCGTAATCGTATCTCAAGAATTGCCGCCTGAGTACGGAGATATGAAGCATTTAGAAGGCAATGTTTGGGCTGCAAAGCCAAAGCTTGCATCTGTGCTTGCCGCCGCTCTGCGAGGTACAATCCTGCAAGTAGATGCAGCGAATCGCAACAGTGAAGGCAAAGATGCCAAAATGGAGGCACTCTACCAATTTCTTGTTGGCCCAGAGTTTCGACATAGAGTGGAGGCAATAGTTGAAAACTATGGCACGCTCCAAGGCGAAATTGAAAAGGAAAAGAGAGCAGCTGCTCTACGATGGGCGCATCAAGAAAAAGCAATTCGTGCAGTAATTGACAATACAATCGGTATGTATGGCGATTTACAAGGTATAACTAATAGGGCTTTGCCGAAGATTGAGATGCTAGAATTGCCGTCAGGTGATGATGCGAAAGATGATGCTGGAAAAAACTAGCAATTTATAGCAACTAGGCGCATATTTGTCCTTGTCCGTGCCGCCCAGGGTTGTTAAATGCGGTAAACTTAAACGGTATGACAGGGCGTACTCATGATCTTGCGGCGATTACCGCGCTAGGCATAGTTGTTATCGCGAATCCTCCTGGAGCGGTGACTTTGTCGACGGCTATATTAGCCGTGTTTTTTAACCTGGTTGGGGGGATTGCGCCGGATATTGATCAGCCGACTGCGCCGTTTTGGCGGAATTTGCCGGTTGGGAAATATTTCGGCAAAGTCTTTGGCGCTCTAAATGGCGGGCATCGCTTCTTGACGCATTCATTAATAGGAGTGGCTTTGCTGGGCTTCGTCTTTCATTGGCTACTGATATTCTTTCATCCAGTTATGACTAATGTCGATGTTGGTCTGGTGACTTGGGCATTTATGATCGGCGTGATTTCTCATCTAGTGATGGATACTTTTACTAAGGAAGGTGTGCCGTGGCTGCTGCCGATGCCTTTTAAGTTCGGCTTTCCACCTGTGAAGAAGTTTCGGATTGTTACTGGCAAGTTTGCCGAGAAGTATGTGGTGTTTACGGGGCTAATCGTGTTTAACGCTGTGTTTTGGTTCGCCAACTATGATGAGATCGTGCAGATCTTGCACGAAATTACCTAGGAACGCTTGGAATGCAAAGCCTGTCGTCATAGCACATCACATAGTCAATTAAGCCAACAGGAAAGTGAAGAGTTCGTCTTAATATTCTGTCGACAGGCAGCCTAGAGGATAGATCTTGCTCTTCGGCTTCTTCTGGCTCAACGCCGACATCAAATTCACCAACGGGCCCGATGATGCTCGGGTCATAAATAGACCACACTAAAAACGCCTCGTCTTTTAGTCTAATGAAGTTTGGGCGTCCAAAGCGACCGCGGGTTATTAGTTGCCCATATTGCACTACAGGTCGGACTTGTTCTTCCATAGGATCAGTTTTGTCCGGGAGTGCTAACGCTGCTTCTCCGCCAAGAATTACCATGCGTGTTTCAAAAGGAGTTTTGCTACCGATTTCTTGTACTGCCTCCTTCCCAGCGGCGTTTTGGTCTTCTATAGTGTCTTGAGCATTGATGATCTCTTGCAAGCCACGACAGGTCTCGAGGAATCCTTCTGCTACAAACATCTGTGCCATGATGTTATATTAGCAATTTGTCAAATATATTCAAGAGTTTGGTTAGAGGCCAAGTCGGGCTGAGCAGGCGGGCCAGGCGCCCCATCCTGAGCGGGCTTGAAGCATTTGGCCGCGCATGATTTGCTCTTCGCGGCTGGCGTCACTTGGTAGTCCTGAGCCGCCGACACCGCGCCAGCTGCTAAGGCTGAACTGCAGACCGCCGTAGTAGCCATTGCCCGTATTGATGGCCCAGTTGCCACCGGCTTCGCAAGCGGCTAGTTTGTCCCAAACACTGCCGTCGCCAGCTGAATAGTTGGCAGGAGCAGCTACACGGCGTGGTGCGGCCGCTGTGGTGGCTTCCTGGGTGGTTGGGGTGGCGATAGTTTGATTGACAGGGACTTCACGAGGTGTGAGGTTTTCGGTCGCTTCTGGGATGCGGATTTGCTGATTAGGATAAATCAGATCTGGGTTGCTGATGTCGGTGTTGGCATAATAGATGCGCAGTGAGGTGGATTGGTTGGCAGTTGCGATCTTTTCGAGATATTCGCCCTGCTGTACAACTACTATTTTGGGTGCCGGTGTGGCTGGCTTAGCTGGCTCCTCTTTTTTTGTATCGGCGACGGCTACTTTGACTTCTTTTTTATCTTCTTTATTTAGACTTGATAGGTTTAAGGCGCTGGCGCTACCTGCCAAAATTAGTGGCAAACTCGCTACCAACATAAAATTAAATAGTACTTTTTGCATTTACCCTCCATAACTAACTCATCGCCACTTTTTGGCGGTTTGAGACCTGATTAATTTATAGTTTTCTATTAAAATCGATGCTTTTTGAAACTTTCCAGAAAAAAAGCAACGAATCTCTAGCCTATCAAATGCTACATATAGTGTCAACACCCCCAGCCGGCACTACAGGTAGCGTAGAGGTGCATTAACAGAATTTCATTAAGCTTTTTTGGATTCAGTTTTGACTTAGATCCACCAGTCTTCAGTCAGCCTGTGTGAGGCATAGGGGTAGCCCGAATAGGCTGCACGGGTGCTGGCCGGTACTGGTTCCGTTACGCGTACTCCAATCGCAAGTTGGCTCAACCTATCGCTCCCATAGCGTTGTAGATTTCGGGGATTACCGAGTTCAGCGAGGGCTTTGCTGCCCAAAAAGGTGTAGCGACTACGGCCACGATCATTCGAGAATATATTTGGACTTGTATAGCGTCCGTCGAAATTTGGGTTTGGAAGAATCGGACGTACGGTAACAACACGAAAAGCTTGAGCCTCTAAGCCCTCGGCTATTTCGTTGATGTCATCGATGCCAAATGTAATCTCGCTGGCTAGTAAAGCCCAGTCTCTTCCGCCGTCTTCGACTGTTTTACGGGCTCTCTGTACAAGACCGTCCTCGCCAAGAAAGGGCGAAAAATCAACACCAACCTTTTGCAGTTCATTTTGGACGACGGGGATACCCTCCGGCCTAATGCCAACATACAAAAGTTCTTGCGCTTGTCCTCCATTAGGTAGGGCCATGTTTACTCCTATTTATGGCTCAAGGATATCAAACGGGGGTGGATATGCAAGCATAAGCCAATCGGCTATGTGATTAATGTCATTGCTTAGATTTGGTCGTGGGGCTAGGCTGTAGCTAGAGTATACTTATTGTAAAGAGGAGGCGGCATGAAATTATCTAGTGGTTTGCATCGGTCGGTTTTAAGCATTGCTGTCGGCTTGGCAGTAGTCGTGGCTGGCGCGGGCGTGGCCTATGCGGCGTCTAGCAGTCAGATTGTTAGCGGTTTTACGAATAAGTCTGTTTATAAATTTGGTAGCAATGTATTAATCACGGGTACGGTTAATGGTGATATATATTGTGCCGGACAGACTGTCACAATCGAAGCTAATGTGAATGGAGACGTAATTTGCGCCGGTCAATCCGTTTCTGTCGGCGGGCGCGTTGCAGGGGATGTTCGGATTGCAGGGCAGACGGTTAATGTAACCGGCAAAGTTGCTGGTAGTGCTTCGATTGCAGGCCAAGACGTAAATCTCTCGTCTAATTCACGAATTGGGCGTGACCTTAGTGTGGCCGGGGAAACAGTTTCGCTTGACGGTCCAGTTGGTCGTGATCTTAATGTTGGTGGCGGGACGGTTTATATTAATTCGGTCGTTGGACGAAACGTTGACGCCAAGGTTGGCGAAAAGCTTATCTTGCAAGACAATGCCAAAATTGAAGGCAACCTGGCCTATACCAGCCCTAAAACATTAGTTAAGACTGGCTCAGCCAGCGTAGCCGGCAAGGTTACATATACCAAACAAGAAAATAAAAACAGCACTGGTTGGCTAGTCGCCTGGCGCTTGTATGTGTTAATCGCAATGACCTGTCTGGTCGTTTTGTTGGTCGCCTTGTTCCCTCAACTATTCCGTCGCTGGAACCGCGTGGCATCCGAAAAGCTCGGCTGGGTATTCCTGGTTGGCTTGATCGGGGCCATTGCCATGCCGATAGTCGTGTTCGTCGCTTTCGCGACAGTTGTTGGCGCGCCTGTCGGTATACTGTTGCTACTTCTATGGCTGGTCGCCTTGATCCTGAGCTTCCCGCTGGCAATTTACTTCATTGGGCATAGCATTTTCCCCAAGCTACATCCGGTACTTATGGTATTAGTGGCTTGCCTATTGTTTGGCGTTGTTCAGATGCTGCCAATCTTGGGCATGATAGTTTCAATATTGGCCTATCTGCTGGGTACAGGCGTTTTGCTAATGAACCTAAAAGCCTCTTACAAAAAACCTGATTACTCTCGGAAATAATTTGCGGACCGATTCAGCTGATATACTTTATCTCTGATGAGTGAGTTTAGTTTTAAGACCGAGAAGCGGCTGGGCAAAGACAGTCTGGCACGGACTGGCGTGATCCGAACGCCGCACGGCAAGATAAAGACACCGGCCTTCATTGTGGTTGGTACAAAGGCGACCGTCAAAGCCATGACGCCAGAAATGGTGGCTGAGGCGCATGGGCAGGCCGTGCTAGCCAATGCCTATCACTTATATCTGCAGCCGGGACATAAAATCGTCGAGGCCGCCGGTGGCTTAGGCAAGTTTATGAACTGGAGGGGGCCGACCTTTACAGATTCGGGCGGCTTTCAAGTATTGTCGCTTGGCTCAGGCTTTAAGAAGGTTATTGATATGAAGGGTGAGGTTCCATTGGCAGAGAAATCTGAGCGTCTGGCTTTGATCGATGACGATGGTGTCACATTTTACTCGCACCTAGATGGCAAGAAGCTTCGTTTTACACCAGAACTTTCGATGCAGATTCAGCACGCCGTCGGCGCCGACATCATGTTTACCTTTGATGAGCTGACATCTTTGCTCGATCCATATGATTATCAAGTCAGCTCCTTGTCACGGACGCAGGCTTGGGCTGATCGTTGCGTTGCAGAGTTGGACCGCTTGCGTCGTGACAATCCTGACCGGCCATATCAAGCGCTGTTTGCGGTTATACAAGGCGCCCAGCATGAGGATTTGCGGCGAGCGACTGCCAGAGATCTCGGCGATCAAGCCTTTGACGGCTTTGGGATTGGTGGCGCCATCGAAAAAGACAAGCTTGGTGAAATCGTGCGTTGGGTTAACGAAGAATTGCCCGAGGACAAGCCCAAGCATATGCTCGGCATTAGCGAGCCAGATGATATATTCGTAGCGATCGAAAATGGCGTTGATACCTTTGACTGCGTGTCGCCAACCCGAGTTGGTCGCAACGGCGCTTTTTATACCTATGAGGGGCGGATGAATATACAGGGCGCTAAGTATAAAGAGGATTTCAACCCACTAATTAAGGACTGTAAGTGCTACACTTGCAAGCATTACACACGAGCTTACATCCGCCACTTGATAAATGCCAAAGAAATTCTTGGCATGACACTTTTGTCGCTTCATAACGAGCACTTCATCATTAAATTGGTAGATGATATCCGTGATTCTATTGAGGATGGCAGCTTCCACGCTTTAAAGAAGTCGTGGCTGAAACACTACTACAGCTAAGTATAATTTTTGCACATTTTAAGCACAGGATAAGCACAGAAAATGGTTAATGTGATTGACCAGGTCGTAGCACAGGACTATATTCAATATTAGTCACTGTGAGGTGATTAGCGACAAGTCTAGAATATCTAGTCGGACTCGCGAGCAGAAGCAGCCCCTAAAAAAGGCTGCTTTTTGCTTTAGCCGCGGTGCAAGCGAGTTCGGTCGGTCTCGTCCTCGATTTCGTGACCGATAATTTCTTCGATTAAGTCTTCGATAGTGACAACGCCGACGATGGCATCGTCTTTTTCGATTGGAATAAGATGGGAGCGAGCCGCAATAAACTTACGAAACATGGTGTCGAGTGCCGTCATACTCCCCACCAGCTGGGTTGGATGCAGCGGTATATCTTTAACTTCTATGTCTTCCTCGTCGAAATCGATGTCAACCAAGTCTTTCATTAAAAGTAACCCATAACATTTGGTTAATTTCTCATCAAAAACCGGAATGCGACTGTAGCCCTTTTCTTTGATCTGGTCGATCTTGTCGCCATCAAGCTTGGTGGTTGGCGTCACCCAGTAGGTGTGGCGAATGTTGGTCATGATGTCGCGAACGCGCTTCTCGCTCAGTTGGAGAGCGCCACGCATGATTTCGATTTCATCGTCATCGAGCTCGCTGGTTTCGTCGTCAAGGTGCTCGTTTATCAGCAGCCCTAGTTCATGACGGCTCTGTAATTTGCCGCGCTTGAGAGGGAAAAGCTTATCAAGAAGTAGCTGAAGCGGCTTGCTGGCAACATAGGTTATTACGATCATAGTTTTAAGTAGCCAACTGAAACGACTCGACCACATTAGGGCGTTTTTGCTAAATAGGGCTTGCGGGAAGACTTCACCGAGTATGACTAAGAGTAGGGTGCTGATCAGGGCAGCGACGAAACCGTTGAGGTGATCACCTAGCAAGATTGAGATTGCCGACGCCGCCGCCACGTTGGTAAACAGGATGCTGCCCAGCAATAAGTGCACATTACTTCTCAGAGGCAGAATTCTCTTGGCTTGTTTGTTGCCCAGTTTAGCTTTGCGCCTTAAGTCTGCTAGATCAAGTGACAAAACTGCAACGTTGAGCCCGGAACAGACTGCTGCCAGTAAAACCAACATAGCGACTTCGATAACAAGGACTACGGTGCTGGTGTCGTACATCAATCCTATTATACTGTAGTAGATGACTGTAACAATTTTTGATAAGTTTTGGCATAAGACGTTGGGTCGCCCGTATCAATTGGCGCGTACGATTGATGTGGGTCAGGGACAGAACGTTGTACTGCTGCATGGTCTGGGCCGAAGCGCCGACGTCTGGAACTATGTCGTAAGCGACCTTAAGCCATTTGGGGTACGGATCACCGCATTTGATTTGCTGGGCTTCGGTGAATCCCCAAAGCCAGACTGGATGAATTATGACGTCGATGATCACGCAAACGCGGTTATCGCATCGCTTCAAAAGCTTAAATCAACTGATCCAGTGGTATTAGTTGGGCATTCTATGGGATGTTTGGTGGCGATGCGGGTCGCAAGACTGAGACCTGATCTTGTTAGGCATCTTGTGTTATATGAAATGCCGCTTCACGATGGCCTACCAGAAAAGCGACGCTACAAAGTATTGAACCAACTGTTTTTTAGATTTTACAAACGGATAATTTCGCTACAACCAAATTTTCAGCAGGAAGATATGAAGCTGGCGGAGCGGCTTAGTCGCAAATTTGTTGGGGTCGATGTCACGCCCGAAACCTGGCAGCCGCTGGTGCGCAGTCTCGAAAACACGATCATGAAGCAGACGGCAGCCGACGATATAAAAAATATTTCAGCACCGATGGATGTGATTTATGGTAGTTTTGACATGTTAGTAATTCGGGGTAAGCCAGAACAGTTTTTTGGGGAAGACACCGATAACAGGATGACTTATAAGGTTCGGGCCCGGCATGTAATTTCTGAGAAAGCCAGTCGCTTCATCGTCGAGCGGATTAAGGCGGCTTTGGGCACTGACGGCGCCGAGCCAGCCAAAGGCTCTGTGGTAGCATAGTTCTATGCTTAAGTTTTTCCGCATCTCTATATTTATTACTGTCGCCTCGATTCTAATTGCGCTGTTTGAGCTCGGCCCAGCCGCTGCCTATACGACGATCGTGTTGATAGCCATCGAGATCGCCTTTAGCTTTGACAATGCCATCATTAACGCCAAGGTTTTGGAACGTCTGTCTCGTCTGTGGCAGCAGCTTTTCCTGACTATTGGGATGATTTTTGCGATTGTAGGTATGCGTTTTGTCTTTCCGATTTTGATTGTTATGGTAACTGCCAATTTGCCTTGGAGCACGGTTGTCGACGAAGCGTTGCATGATCCGGCGGCTTATGGCGAGCATCTTGAGGCCGCCCACGCCGCCATTGCGTCTTTTGGCGGCGCCTTTCTGTTGACGCTGACGCTATATTTCTTTTTTGATACCGCCCGCAAAGATTTCTGGTTGAAGCGGTTTGAAAAGGGACTACTCAAGGTTGGTGGCACATTTTGGCTGCCACCGCTTCTATCTGCCCTGGTTGTGATAATCCTTGGATATTTCGCTGGCGAGGATAAGACTACTGTTTTGCAGTCCGGTCTGGTTGGCGTCGCGGCCTATTCCGGTATCAAGCTATTGATTGATTCACTCGGCAGGCTGGCGCCAAAAGAGCAAAAGATCTACACCGGTTGGCCAGCGTTTTTTGCCTTTATGTACCTACAAATTCTGGATGCCAGTTTCAGTTTTGATGGTGTGCTTGGCGCCTTCGCCATTACCGACAAGGTCTTGTTGATCGCGCTTGGTCTTGGTGTCGGTGCTATCTGGGTGCGAAGTTTAACGGTATATTTTGTGCGACACGGTACGCTTAATTCATATAAATACCTTGAGCACGGCGCTCATTATGCCATCTTTGTACTGGCCGCCGCCTTGCTCGGCAGTATCTATTATGAAGTGCCAGATGCAATAACCGGAATCGTCGGGATTGGCGTGATTGTCGCGTCGTTTATCTCTTCTCGAGAGGCCAAGCGCGCCAAAGAAAAACACGCCTAGTTAAGCTCGTGATTTGTGATATATATCGCGTTGCTTTTGGCCAATAGCGAGCATAAGCTGGAAGTGGAAGTGTGAGGCTTCCAACCGACCCGGGCGCACTTCGTTCCGGGTCTTATGATTTAGCTCCGATCGTATCGCAATCCGTGGATATAACACATGTGTTATATAACTTATATGTTAAGTAGAGCGGGTGACGCACTCATCACAGAGTCCTTGAACCTCCAGCTGATGAGTTTCTATGCTGAAATTATGAGAATTGGCTACTGAGTTAAGGCTTTGCAGTAGCTCGTCGTCTTCTTCAAAGGGGATTACTCGTCCGCATTTTAGACATGTAAGATGATGGTGATGGTGGTGAAAGTCATCACTCAATTCGATTTTGTATTTCCAGCCAATCTGGATTCGATGCACAACTCCCAGCTTTTCAAACAGACTAATCGTGCGGTAAACACTGGCTCGATCGATTTGATTGCAAGCCTCAGCCAACTGCTTCATCGTCAGCGGCTCCTGATTTTGCAACGACATAAAGACGGCTTCACGGGGGTGGGTTAGGCTGTAACCCGAATCCTTTAGGGTCGCTTTTAACTGGTTGATTGGATCGCTCATGCTGCAATTCTAGCAGAAATTGCGACAGATTTGCAAAAATATCGACTTGCTCCTAGAATTCTAATTATGGAAGTATTTATATTTACCGTCGCGGCATCACTGGCCGCTTTGGCCGGTGGCTGGTTGGCAATGCGTCGCCGCGGATCACTCGACGCGTCAATAGCTTTGACGTCAGGTCTGGTTTTAGGATTGGTGACTTTTGATCTACTGCCTGAAATTTTTGATATAACACAATCGCAAAATCTTGATCCGGTTTGGCCAATGCTAGCAATGACGACAGGATTTTTAATATTTCATGTTTTTGAGAAGTTCGTCTCTTTACATGAGCCTAGTGAGAGTCCTTATGAAAAACATCGCCACCCTAAGCTAGGCACTGCCCGAGCCGTGGCACTGACTGGTCATAGCTTTTTAGATGGGCTGAGCATAGGCGTGGGGTTCCAGGTTAGTACAACCGTCGGCACGTCAGTAGCGATCGCGGTTATCGCTCATCGCTTCGCCGACGGTTTTGATACAACCACATTTATGTTGTTTCACAAAAATAAGCTTTCGCATATCAAGGCTTGGCTGTCCGTAGTCATAATCATGCCTGTTGTCGGCGGCCTAGCAAGCCTATTCATAAATTTGTCCGAATCAGCCCTGGCGATTTACCTTGGCTTTTTTGCTGGTTTCATCCTGTATATTGCTGCCAGCAACATTTTGCCACAGGCACATACTCAAAAATTCTCACGAAAAAACATTTTGTTAACGATACTAGGCGCAATTATCTTGCTATTTGTCAGTAGATTCGCCTAAACAGATGTTATAATAAGCCTGTTGAGTAAAAACAAACAGTCCGCTATGAGTAAAACGTCGATAAGTGACAAAACAATCCGGCCAGGTAGCCTAAACGGCTATTCGTATTACTACTCTGGTTCGGGCAAAAAAACCGAAGCCAAGCCTAAGGCAACGAACGCAACAACTAAAAAATCTCGTAAAAAGGTCTATCTATTGCTGTTATTAATTGTTGGAACGGGTTTCTGGTTTGGTTTTAGGGATAGTGGCTACAAGTCATCCCAAAAACCGGCAGCTTCTTCGGTTGCCGCCACAAAGACTACAAGTACTCAATCTGAGGCCACAGCTATCAATAACTGTGACGGCAACGGACTTGATAAGCTCATAAAAATTAGCATCGATAAACGGCGTATGTGGGCCTGCGAACAAACAAAGAGCGTCCATAGCGCCCCAGTTATTACTGGCCTAAAAAATCACCCAGAAACCGAAACTCCACTTGGCACATATAAGATCTACGGCAAGACCACCAACACTACGCTTACCGGCTCTGACAGTCGGGGTACCTGGAAGGACCCGGTCTACTATTGGATGCCTTTTCTAGACAATCAGTACGGCACCTATGGCTTCCACGACGCTACTTGGCGCGCAAATAGTGAATTCGGCAGCGTCAGCCCAGAATCAGAAGATGCTTCACATGGCTGTATTGAATTACCGCTGGCCAGTTCAAAATGGCTGTATGATTGGGCGCCAGTTGGCACCACTGTCAAAGTTGAAAGCTGATAGAATAGATACATGTTAGCAGCGGTGTTGGTATTGGGGGTTTTGGTATTAGCACTCCTTGGCGTCGTTATATTTCTGCTGGTCCGTAATAAACCCAGCGACGATGGCAGCAACCTTATGCTAAAAGCCGACGTTACCGAGCTTAACAAGAGCGTGCTTGAGCTAAAAGATGGGTTGCAGAAACAGCTGACCGAACAGCTTGGCACCAGCAACAAGCAAATGACTGCCCAGTTCGCTGCCAGTAGTAAAATTATTGCCGATGTTACCAAGAAGCTGACCGAACTAGATCGGACCAACAAAAATGTTGGAGACATCGCTTCTGAACTAAAAACCTTACAGAACGTATTACAGAATCCAAAACAGCGTGGCGTAATTGGTGAATTCTACCTCGATCAAATTCTAAAAAATATACTGCCACCCGGCACTTTCCAGCTACAGTATAAGATTGCCGAAGGGCTGGTGGTGGATGCGGTCATCAAACTAGATGATAAGATCCTGCCGGTCGATAGCAAATTCCCGCTTGAGAATTATAATCGACTTGTCGAGGCTAAGGATGAGCAGCGCCCCGCGCTCGACCGTGCCTTTAAAGAAGACCTAAAAAAGCGCATCGATGAAACTTCGAAGTATATAAAACCGGGCAAGGGCACGCTCGACCAAGCCCTGATGTTCATCCCCAGCGAAGCGATATATTATGATCTGCTGGCAAATAAGGTTGGGTTGGGGGGAGTTAGTGGGCGCAACCTAATGCAATACGCGGCTGACAAGAAGGTCACGATTGTTGGACCGAGCACATTATCGGCCATGCTCCAGACCATCATGCAGGGTTTGCGCTCGATAGAGATTCACAAAGACACTGAGCAGATCCGGAAAAATATCGAGCAGCTAGCCAAGCATCTAATTGCACACAACGGCTATATGCTGAAGCTTGGCAACAGCCTCGGTACTACAGTCGGACATTACAACACGACCTACAAAGAGCTTGGCAAGATCGATCGTGACATCGTAAAGATCGCTGAAACAGAGATTAGCGTCGAGCCACTACTTCTCGATAAGCCTACCATCGACTCCTAGGCTATGCTATGCGACGCAATAATGGACGAAGTGGTGAAAGCGGAGTTCTAGGAATTGTTAAGAGGATATCGCTGGCGAGTTCGCCAATTTTACGGTCACGACGCTGCCTTGGGCCGCCTAATGCCACAAATCGCACTGGGTGTAAGACATTTGCCGCTGCACTCTTAGAGCGATAGCGATTTATTTCATCATGTTCGAGCGCTTTAAGAACCGAACGTAAATAAGCCGCATAAATTAAAGATTCTTCGCTCAGACCCTCGGCGGGGAGGTTGAACCCAAATGCGGCGTTCGGATTAAGATCAAAGCTTCCGTCTCTCGTGCTTCGTCCTGGGCCGTGGGTAACCGGCAGCCCAAGCGCTACGACTACTCGCGTATCTTCGGGCCAAGCGTCGTTATAATCTCGACGTTCATTTCTTCGTTCGGTTGCGTAGTTCGCTAAAGTGCTAGCAACAACTGGGTCCAGCGTCAACTTGGGCTCCTCTATTCGACGCCCGCTTTCAAAGGCAGCGAAATCGAACTGGTCAGGGCTAAAGTGTAATGAGGCCATATAAACATATCATAACAAGAAATAGAAAAAAAGTCAAACATGGGATCAGAAATTTGCCATTGTTTAAGGGGTCGTGCTATAAAAGATATATGGCTAACGCTATGCGACAAAACATGGAGCTCCTCCTCGGTCTACGAGGGTTGTGCTTCAGCATGGTTGAAGCCTACCGCATAAAATAGCGGCTCAGCACAACCCAGCATCCCAACAGGCTTCAACCAAGCCTGTTTTTAATTTAATGGAGAAAACTATGTCAATCGAAACAGATATTGAAGGGGTAAAGAAGGCTCAGCAGGAGGTATATGAGGCGAGTAGGGTGGTGAATCCGGATGTACCATTCTTTGGGGGTGCTGTGATCATGAGCCATGTCCCCTATGCAGGCGAAGCCCCTCCGGCCCCTGAGGTTAAGCCGGACTTTGTCCAGCCGAACTATCCAGCGTAATATTATTTCGAATTCATTAGGTCGATGGCCAATGCAGCGGTCCAAGAAAAGTCCATTGCGCCGGCGGCTTCACCAGTTATGGGGTCGAAATATTCAGAACAGCCGCTTTTAGCGACCAGCTCGAGCGAGCTTTCTGTCAGCGCTGCCGCGTGCTCCTTGAACCCATACCTTTTTAGGCCGTCAATAATCAGCCAGTTGGTGTTAATCCAGCTTGGTCCTTGCCAGTAGCCCTTTGGCTTAAACCAGTCCGAGTTTAGAGGTACGCTGGGAATTGGATAGGCTGGGCCAAACATGTTCTCATCCTCAAGCATTTTGACGAGTTGTTTGGCGCGGTCTTTTGAAATAGTGCCTGCGTAAAGTGGCAGCAGAGTGGCTATGCTTGGCACTTTTAGCAGTCGGTGAGTAATAAAATCTCTTGAGTAGTACTGGCCAGAATACGGGTCCCAAAGCTGCTCTAGAGCCTCTTCGGTCTTTCTCATCTTGTCTTCTAGGCCATCGGGCAGATCCTCTTTGATTGTTTTGGCGATTTCGCGCAGATGCGTGTTGGCACGGATAAAGATCGAGTTAAAGTTTAAGTCCTCGATACTAAACATTGAATGATCAAGGATTTTATTGATCTTAAATGCCTTGCGGCGCAGTCGCAGCTGGATGTCAAACATAGCGACGGATTCAATTGCAGAAAAACGCTGGTCCATTGGGATGCTCTTGGTATCACGGCGAAACAGCATGATAAAAAAATCGAGCTTCAACTTTTCTATCATTCGGATCCAGAAAGGCATCATGTGCTCGTGGAGCTCATTTATCCAGGGCGGAGTGTTATCTAGACCGGTTTCCCAGGGGTGAATCTGCAGCACTAAACCTTCGCCGTGCGGGTCGCGTTCGTTGTAAAGCCATTCGTGGTAGGACAACAGCATATGATAAGTTGAGCGATACCAAGTGCGGCGTTCGGGTAGCGCGAGTTTTTGTCCGATTTGAACGATAGCCTCGGCCATAACTGGGGGCTGGGTTATGCCAGTGGTGGTTACTTCATCTGGTGCGTAAGGATTCAGCCAGCTACGCCACATGTTGCGATCGGTGCGGTATTGAGAATCACTTCTAAAAATAATGTTTGGCATCATGCCATTATGCCATTGCCCACGTTGAAGGCTAAGAATTTCCATTTTGGCACGTTCAATATCTAGGTGGCGTAAGCCGATGGCTATAAACGAACTGTCCCACAGCCATTGGTGAGGATAAAGATTCCCAGCCGGCTGGGTATAATTACCCCTATCATTCATTTTGAGCACTGCTTTAGACTGCTCGAGGATATCGGACTTATCGGGCATATGCTTAGTATACTTTATCGGTAGTTCGTAAAGGAGAGTGGGAAGTCATAATCTTGGGCGCGGAGTAGTTGGATAACTTCTTGTAAGTCATTTTTACTATTGCTGGTTACGCGCACCGCTTCACCTTGAATTTGGGTTTTAACTTTTGGGAATTTATCCCTGATCAAAGCGGTGATTTTTTTGGCCTTGTCTTGATCGAGGCCTTTTTTGAAAGTAACGTCTTTAACGGATTTCATGTTGCTTGTTACTACTTCACCCGAAACATCTAGAATTTTTTGACTTTGATTGCGCGCCGCCAGCTTTTTGCGCACGATGTCGAGAATCGAGTCAATTTGCATGTCCCCGTTTCCGGTCACTTTGAAGCCGGTTTTGTCGGCATTCAGCCACTCTATAGAGGCCGGGGTGCCTTTGAAATCATAGCGTGCCGTGATTTCGCGCTGTACCTGATCAAAGACATTGTTAAGCTCTGCCTTGTCATACTCACTTACTGCGTCAAAAGAAAAATTCGCCATACATATATGATAACGTAACCGAAATGCTACTGCTTGCATAATCATGCGGGGGTGATTAACTAGTTGTAAAAGGAGTTTAAATGGGTAGATTTGATGAAGGACCGGGAGGATCGCCAGAGCGGGCAATGATTTCCGACTTATTTGCGAGCCAGATAAGGCTGGAACAGGCGGCGGCAGATTTTGCTAGAGCTGCCGAAGCCTTAAGGGCATATCCCTCCAGGGATATTGAGTCCCCGTTCTCCTATTTAATTCAGCCTGTAGCGGGGGAAGATGTTCCAATCATACGCGCCTTTCATAAGGAAATAGATACTGGATTTGAGCAAACGATCGATGAAAGGAGAGTCACTCGTGAAGAGCCGTTTGTAGCCGACGAGGTACAAGCAGTTACCGCGCTGGGCGGTATACTAGGTTTTTGTTTCAATCGCTACAGCGAGCCAGACTTAACTGCATCAGTAAGACTGAGGCAGAGGCCGAATTTTTGGCAAGTTACTTTGGAGGCTGCGGGCTTGGCGTCAGTAGAAGTTCTTCAGCTTGATGCCGATTCGCAACTGGTTGACAGATGGTCTGGTGACCCGGCATCTATTGTTTATGCCCGTCCTACCTCAATTTCTGAGTAAAATACCCCACCTTAGCTCTCTCTGGTACAATATGCTTATTGATTATGATTGACCAGAAACTTGCTGATGATCTGAAAAAACGTGCATCGGAAGGTGATACGTCGGTACTTCGTAGCGCCGAACTTCGAGAGCTGTTTAATAAGATTAAGGATTTGCCACAAGAGCAGCGTGGACAATTTGGCCAGGACATCAATAAACTTCGCTCGGAGATTGAGGCAATCTTGCAAGCCAAACAGGATGAAGCTGAGGCTTTGCCGGCACTGGATATTACCGCGCCGTTTGATCCAAACCTGAAACCCGACGAGAAGCCAAAACTATTACCCGGCGAAAGCGGTAGTCAACATCCTCTTATGACTGAGCTTGGCAATATACTAGATATTTTTTATCGCATGGGCTTCACGGCTGTCGAATCACGCGAAATTGACGATGACTTTCATATGTTTGGTTCGCTTAACTTCCCAACCGGACATCCGGCCCGTGATGACTATGACACCTTCATGACAACTCAGACTGACAAAAGTGGCAATCAGTTCATAGCGCCGGCCCACACCAGCACTATGCAAAACCGCGTATTAAAGGCTGGCAAGCTCAATTTGGCTGAAGGCAAGCCCATCGCTGCCGTCATTCCTGGCCGAGTATTCCGTAACGAAGACCTCGACGCTCGCCATGAACACACCTTTTATCAGCTCGAAGGCGTTTACGTAGACAAAGGGATAAATGCCGGGCACCTAATTGCCACCTTAAAGGCATTTTTGCAGGAATATTACGGCAAAGAGTTGGAGGTTAAAACTAATCCATTCTACTTCCCATTCACCGAACCCTCCTTTGAATTCATGCTTAGCTGCCCATTTTGTGACAAAAAAGGCTGCAACATTTGTTCGCAGGCTGGATGGATAGAGCTATTAGGTTGCGGCATGATACATCCAAACGTGCTACATCAGGCAGGTATCGACACTAATGTCTATACTGGATTTGCTTGGGGAGGCGGTATCGACCGCCTAGTAATGATGAAGTATGGCATTGAAGACGTTCGCCATTTCGAGTCTGCTAAACTGACTTTCTTGAGGCAGTTCTCATGAAAATTGGCATAAATTCGATCAAATATCTTGGCTACGAAGAAATCTTTGAGCTCCCTATAGATAAGCTGGCCGAAAAAATCGGCGCTCAGCTGGGCGCCATGGATGATGAGCCTTTCTACCTAGGCGGACTTTATGATGGAATAGTTGTCGCCAAGGTTATCTCTTGTGATTCGCATGGTGACGCCGATAAGCTTAATGTTTGTATGATTGATGATGGCGGAGTCGTTGTGGATGTGAAGCGTGACAACAGCGGACATGTGCAGGTTGTCTGTGGGGCTCCAAACGTAACTGTTGGCATGACTGTGGCGTGGGTTCCTCCTGGCGTGACAGTGCCAAGTAGTGTTGGTAAGGAACCGCTGGTAATTGAGGCTCGTGAAATTCGGGGTGTGGTCAGTAATGGTATGTTAGCCAGCCCAAGTGAACTGGCCATAAGTGAAAGTCATGACGGTTTGCTTGAGATTAAAGCCGAAGATGTCGGTGATGTTCTAATGGAGCCAGGCACTGCTTTCAAGCGACTTTACGGGCTGGACGACTACATATTGGATATTGAAAACAAGATGTTTACCCATCGTCCTGATGCCTTCGGTTTGCTTGGTGTTGGTCGCGAAATTGCTGGCATTCAAAACAAGCCATTTACTAGCCCGGATTGGTATCGATCCGATGCCTCTGTTCAATCTGAAAGCAGTGAGCTCAAACTAAATTTTGTAAATGAGCTAGCTGATCTCGTGCCCCGTTTCGTGGCAATCCCAATGGCGGGGGTAAAAGTAGCACCGAGTCCAATCTGGTTACAGAGTTTTTTGAGCCGGCATGGACTTCGGCCGATAAATAACGTCGTTGACCTTACTAATTATCTGATGCTGCTGACGGGGCAGCCTTTGCATGCCTACGATTACGACAAGCTGAAAGCTGTCAGCGGCGACGTCGCGACTATAGTGGTCAGGAATCCCAAACCCGGTGAAAAACTAAAGTTATTAAATGGTAAGGAAATTGAGCCTGGACCCGAATCGATTATGATCGCAACTGACAAAAAGTTGATTGGCGCGGGTGGCGTAATGGGTGGAACTGAAACCGAGGTTGACGACAGCACTGTCAATATAGTGCTCGAAATGGCAAATTTTGATATGTATTCCATCCGGCGGACCAGCATGGCGCACGGTCTTTTTACAGACGCGGTGACTCGTTTTAATAAGGGACAGAGCCCGCTGCAAAATATGGCGGTTGCCGCCAAGGCAGTCGAAGAAGTCCGTAAAATCGCTGGCGGCCGGGTTGCGGGTAATGTGATCGACGATAATCGGCTTGATCCTGCTATCTTGGAGCGCGACTCATTACACTTTCCGGTAACAATTCCGGTGAGCTTCATAAATGATCGGCTTGGCCTGGAGCTAAAGGCTAGCGACGTGAAGCAATTATTGGAGAATGTTGAGTTTAAAGTTGACGCTTCAGACGAGCAACTGGTCGTAAAAGCGCCTTTTTGGCGAACAGATATTGAGCTTCGTGAAGATATAGTCGAGGAAGTCGGTCGCTTATTTGGCTATGACAAGCTCCCTCTAAAATTACCGACTCGCGATCTTAGCCCTACCCGACGTGACCCACTGTTTGATCTTAAGGCCAAAATTCGTGCCCGACTGAGCAGGGCAGGTGCCAATGAAGTCTTGACGTACAGTTTTGTGCCGGCCGACCTTTTAAGTAAGACCGGCCAGGATGCTGCTAAAGCCTTTCAGGTTTCAAACGCCATAAGTCCTGAGCTGGAAAACTACAGACTAAGTTTAATGCCTAGCCTTTTAGATAAGGTACATCCAAATATCAAAGCCGGTTTTGACGAATTTGCCATATTTGAACTCGGCAAAACGCACGATCTTGATCATATAGACCAAGAAGGATTACCGGTCGAATTTGAGTTTACTGGGCTGGTTGTTACTGCCGCAGACAAGCTAAAAAAAGCCGGCTCAGCCTATTATCAGGCTCGAAAATATCTCGAATTTCTTGCCGGAAGCGACTTAACGTTTAAGCCGATCGATGAAAGCATGCTGCAATATCCAGTCATTCAACCGTACGAAAAAAATCGGGCGGCATTAGTAAGTGTAAAAGGCGGGAACTTCTTGGGAATAGTCGGCGAATTTAAAACTAGCATCACGAGGAGCCTAAAACTCCCGAAGTACACAGCCGGATTTGAAGTTGACACGCTGGCTTTGCAAAATCTAATGAAGGTCGGCCCCGACTACTCAGCTTTGTTCAAGTTCCCGGGCCTCAAACAAGACATCACTCTTAAAGTGAAATCAGACTTAGCATACGATGGTTTATTCAATCTACTTGAAGATGAGCTAAAGACAAACACCCCTAAAAATATTGATACCAAGCTTGAAGGAACAGATATTTTCCAGCGAGACGATGACACGGAGCATAAACAGGTCTCTTTTCGGATTACCGTGACAGGAAGAGATCGTACAATGACTGATAAAGAGGTAAACATGATACTTGAGGCCGTTGCCAAAGCTGCCAAATCCAAAATCGGCGCAGAGCGGATATGACCAGGGCCAAGTTTTTGGTAGCTAGCTTCGGTTTAGCGGCTTTATTTCTATATTTATCAGCCCCGGCCAACGCCGCCAGCAGCGCAGACATTATTACCTCATTCAAATCTGATCAAACTTTATCGCGCAACGATCCACAGGGCGAGCTACACGTCGTAGAGGATATAACCGTTAAGTATAGAAGCGAGTCACATGGCATGGTTCGCGCTCTCCCTGGACGTTATAAAAATCACTCCACTCAGCTAAAGATAAACAGTGTCACCTCCAAGACGGGCGCCCCATCACAATATTCAACCTATAGTTCAAACAGCAACACTGTCTTAAAAATCGGCAGTCCAGACGTATTTGTGAATGGCACCCAAGAATACAGGATAGATTACACTCTAAAAAACGTAATTACTTTTTATGAAGATCACGACGAGCTCTACTGGGACGTGAACGGTGACCAGTGGCCACAAATGTTCGAATCGGTAAGTGTTAACTTGCACGTGCCGACCGGCTTAAAGGGATACTATCAACCAGTCTGTTTTGCGGGTGGGTATGGTGCTAAGGGTAAGAACTGTGTCGTAAATAGCCAAGGTAATACCCTGAATATCAGCACGGTTAGTCCGCTTGGACCGAATCAAACGCTTACCTATATAGCTGGCTTCGAAAAAGACTACTTTAGCCCACATAAATGGTATGACTCCATCGGCGAGTACGCCTTACAAATTATTGGTTTCGTTGGTCCTGTCCTTATATTAGGTATCGGCGGCTTCGCTTTGTGGTGGCGTAGGGGCAGGGACCCCAAAGGTAGCGGTATAATTGTGCCCCAATACGAACCACCAGACGGCATGAAGCCAGCCGAGGTCGGGCAGCTAATTGATTTCAAAGTTGATAACAGAGACATTACGGCAGTAATAATTGACCTGGCAGTTAACGGCTATATAAAGATCATCGAGGAGAAACAAAATCGCCTTCTCGGTAAAGACAAATTGAGCTACAAGCTGCAGGTCACAAAAGCCGACCTAACAAATCTTGATCCGGATGGGCAGCTGCTGATGTCGAGAATTTTTGACTCGGTCGAAATAGGCAAAGAGGCTGATATTTCTAAGAGCAAAAACAAACTTTATACTGTGGCCGAAACACTTCGAAAAAACGTTAATGAACGCTTAAACAAAAACGGCTATCAAGTTGATAGTAAAACAACTGTACAAAAAACCAAGCGAATGGTACTAGCTGTTATCGGACTATGCGGGCTTGGATATATATTTGTGAAAGTTGTCGGTGGCTGGGCCGGGGCGGGAATATTTGTCGGATTCTTGATTGCTTTGCCGTTTCTACTCGCGTTAAAAGCTCGCACTGCCAAAGGCGTAGCGGCAAAGGAGCACATCCAAGGCTTGAAGCTATATCTTGAAACTGCCGAAAAAGATCGAATCTCTAAGCTGCAATCTCCTAATGCCCCCTACGCAAGTAACGCGACTGAGCCAGTCAAAACTGTTGAGTTATTCGAAAAACTTCTGCCATATGCTGTGGTGCTGGGAGTCGAGACTGAATGGGCAAAACAGTTCGAAGCACTGTATACCACTCCCCCCGACTGGTACAGCGGCAACTGGAGCACCTTTAACGCATACTATCTGGCTAGCTCTTTAAACTCCGGTGTTGGCAGTGCGGTTAATACTTCATTTTCAGCGCCTTCAAGCAGTGGTAGCTCTGGTTTCTCTGGCGGCGGGGGTTTCTCGGGCGGAGGTGGTGGAGGTGGTGGCGGTGGGACGTGGTAAGGTTTTGACAAAACTACCCCTTTCGGGTTAGAATTGCTTATGGAAATCAACGACTCCATCAGCCTCACATTTGATGACGTCCTACTTAAGCCCGGTTATGCCGGGTTTTCTCGTACAGACATAGATTTGTCTACCAAGCTGACCCGAAATATTACGCTCAAAGCACCGCTTGTATCTGCCCCAATGGACACGGTTACCGAAAGCAAGCTAGCTATTGCTCTAGGTAAGTTTGGCGGTATAGGCATCATCCATCGTAACCTTACCATCGAGCAGCAAGCCGCCGAAGTTGAATCTGTTAAAAAAGCTGGATATTTAGTCGGCGCTGCGGTTGGATCCAGCCCAGGCTATGAGGAGCGCGTAACGGCGCTGGTCGATGCCGGTGTTGACGTCATTGTTGTAGATTCGGCCCACGGTTTTGCCAAGTATGTTATTGAGGCAGTCGAGTACATTAAGCAAAATCACAAAGTAGATGTGATTGCTGGCAACATTGCAACGGCTGAGGGTGCTGAGGCTTTGATCAAAGCAGGCGCTGACGGGCTGAGGGTTGGCATGGGCCCAGGGGCGATATGTACGACACGCATTGTGTCAGGTATGGGCGTGCCCCAGCTAACTGCCATTATTGATTCAGCCAAAGTCGCGCAAAAGCACGGTGTACCTGTAATAGCAGATGGTGGCATCAATTACTTTGGCGATATCACAAAGGCCTTAGCGGCTGGCGCTTCCACGGTCATGATGGGTCGTTTGTTTGCGGCTACCGACGAAGCACCTGGCGAGGTAGTTGAATTCACTCGCGATCAGGTTCCAGCTCGTTTCCGCAGTATTATCACCGATGGCACAGAACGGTATAAGTTTAAAGGATACCGTGGCATGGGCTCCATCGGCGCCATGGAACGTGGCAAAAAAATAAGCTCTGAGGACGAATTTCATGGCAAGAGCTATAGCGACAAAACAGTCTTGGTAGCCGAGGGTGTCGAAGGGCTTGTACCATCTAGCGGTAATCTAGAGACCTTTGCCAGTACCGTCACCGAAGGCATCAAATCCGGGCTCTATTATGTCGGTGCAAAAAACATTGATGAGCTCTGGCAGACTGCCGTATTGCAGCGCATCACCAGCGCATCGCTGAGCGAAAGTCACCCGCATGACCTGTTCGTAACAAACGCCGGCAACAGCTATCCAACCTAGCCCGTGTATAATATACAGAAACTAACGGAGGTTTCATGGCAAGTAAAAAAGGACGCGTAGTTGCTGGTTTTTTTGCAGGACTTTTTATCATTTCGTCGTGCATGATAACAATTGGCGTTATCTACCAGATGATTCAGGAAAGCAAGCAGCCCGATCTTGGCCAAGCAGCACAAAACAGCACGCAAACTAATGTAAATGACACTTCTAAGGAGACAACCGTGACAAAATTACAAGGCACTAAACTAGCCGGCTTTACCCCAGTCCCGAGCGTTGCAAGCTTGCAAAAGATTGATACTACTCCCGGTACCGGCGACACAGTTAAGCCTGGTGATACTATCACGGTCGACTATACCGGAGCCCTAGCGAGTACTGGCGTTATTTTTGAAAGCTCTAAAGATAGCGGTCAGCCAGCCACCTTTCCGCTGGATCAAGTCATCAAAGGTTGGACCCAAGGTATTCCTGGCATGCAGGTTGGTGGTACGCGCCGACTTGTTATTCCGGCCAGTCTGGCCTATGGATCGCAGTCCAAATCTACCATCCCCGCTAACTCTGATCTGGTATTTGATGTCACGCTCATCAAAATTGAAAAATAGCGGCAAAATAGAGTAAAAAGCACAATATATAGCGTCTTGATATTGTTTCAAGCACTATATATAATCAGGTCTACAGTCAGATTTGTTCTGTACTAGAGCACTAAAAAATAAACAAACGCGCCATCGAGATGACTGTAGCCGTACCTGAGAGACACGGTGAGTGGGTCAAGGCGCTCTAACGAGGGGGACCAAAATGGTCAAAAACATCACCATCTTTACTACTAACACTTGCGCCTACTGTGGCATGGTCAAGAAATATCTTGGTGCCAAAGGCATGTCTTATGAGGAAGTCAATCTCGACGAACACCCGCACCGCCAAGCCGAAGCCATGAGCCTAAGTGGCGCGATGACAACGCCGGTTACGGTCGTAACTAAACAAGATGATTCACAAGAAGTCATTGTAGGCTACAATCTTGCTCGCCTAGCCCCTGCAGTTGCTTAAATATGGCTGACCAAGCTCAAACAAACCAGCACGATGTCATTATCATAGGTGCTGGCCCAGCGGCACTTGCGGCCGCGGTTTACACTACCCGTGAAGATATCGAGACGGTATTGTTTGAGCGTGGAGTCGTCGGGGGGCTTGCGGCTGTTACGGACAAGATCGATAATTACCCCGGCTTTCCAGATGGTATCGAAGGCCTAACCCTGGCAAATGATTTGCAGAAGCAGGCCGAACGCTTCGGTGCTGAAATCGAACTAGGCGAAGTGACGGCAATCAAAAAAGAGGGCGACCTTGTACACCTTGAAACCACGAGTGGTCCAATGACCGCCAAGGCTGTGTTGATCGCAACCGGATCGGATTACAAAAAAATTGGCGCTCCTGGTGAGATCGAGTACTTATCAAAGGGTGTTCACTACTGCGCCACCTGTGACGGCGCTTTTTATCGTGACAAAAAACTGGTTGTTGTTGGCGGCGGTAATTCTGCTATCCAAGAAGCCATATTCTTAACCCGTTTTGCGAGTCATATTGATTTGTTTGTGCGTTCGACAATCAAAGCCAGTGATGTACTTCAGCACGAATTAGACGATTACGTCAAATCTGGCAAGGTCACGATTCACTTGGGCATGACAACAGATGAAATTCTCGGCAAAGATGGCTTTGTCAATAAAGTCGTGGGCACACAAAACGGCAAAAGAGTAGAATTAGAAACCGATGGCGTCTTTGTCTTTGTCGGCCTGATGCCAAACTCACAATTCCTCAAAGAAACAGCCATCGAACTCGATCCTGTCGGCTTCGTTATCACAGACCAAGGTCTCCAAACCAAAATACCTGGAGTCTTCGCTGCAGGTGACATCCGTTCTGGAGCAACAATGCAGATTGCCTCAGCAGTCGGCGAGGGCGCCACAGCTGCCCTCAAGATACGTGAGTACATCGAGGGCCGCCCTCACGCCATGCAGAACTAGATAGAGGAGTAATTAGGGAAGTAGTCTCCGACGAACTGTTCTTTGCGCAGTCCCTTAGCTTGTAAATCCTTTTCTAACTTTTCGACCATAGGTTCGGGCCCAGAAACATAAACCAAGGCATCCTCAGGAGGCGGAGCCAGGCCAAATATCAGTTCGGCAGTAAGTGGGCCACGTTCGCCACCCCAAGCAGATGAAGGGCTAGAGACTACAATTTTTGGAACGACCCCGGCCTTTTCATAGGTTTCGGTAAAGATTATTTCGTCTTCGTTGTTTACGCCATAGATTAAAGTTATGGGTCTTGTCTCTTTGGTTGCGCCAAGCCACGATAAAATGCTGTGAAATGGCGTAATCCCAATACCTCCAGCTACGAATATTAGCGGTGTTTGAACGAATTTTGGTAATACAAAATCTCCCATTGGCTCGCTCATCATAATCTCGTCGCCTACTTTCAACTCTCTAAGGGCTTGCTTAAAGGTACTTGGTTTGTCGGCAAATTTAGTAGTCAGGCTAACCAATTCTTCGGTGGGTGAGGATGATATCGTAAACCACCGCTTCATACCACGATCATCTGGCTTCGGGTGCTTTAGAACCCATTCGGCGAATTGACCAGCAGTATAGTGCACCGGCCTCTCTGGCTTAAAATAAAAAGTAACGATATTGCCCGCCTCAGCGTGGCTTCGCACAAAACTTGCCCTCATGCCTTAAATTATAGACTACTTCTCGAATAGGTCTGGGCGATCAGTAACGACTGCGTAAAGCCCATGTTTTTTCCATTTTTTTGCTTTTACTGGGTCGTTTAGGGTGTATGTATATAACTTCCAACCAGCCCTTGATACTTGCCTGATAAATCCCCACCATAGCCATTTTTGATTCATGCTTATATATCTGGTGTTGAGTTTTTTGGCCTTCCGCGCAGCCCTGACTCCAGACCATTTTTCGAGGACAACTTTATCTATTTCTGGGAACTCGGCGTCGAGTTCACTCAGCACTTTATAGCTAAACGACGCAAGCTTTAGGTTTTGTATCTGCCAGCCCTTCGAAAGGTGCTCGTTTAGAATTTTTATGATAGGTTTTGTGTCAACATCTGGCTTAACCTCCACATAAAGAGGGAAGTTTTTGCCGATGCTTTCAAGGGCTTCCTGGAAAAGAGCAATGTCGCCTTTGTGTTTTTTGAGTTCAGAGTATGTATTAGTAGCAATGTCTACTTTACTGCCATCTGGGTCCGTCAAGTAGGGATCGTGGTGCAAGATTACAGCATTATCTTTTGTAACACGTAGATCAAACTCAATTTCGTCAACATTATGCGCGATTGCTTTTTGTAGAGAAGCGATTGTGTTTTCGGGGGCAAGGCCGCGGGCGCCGCGGTGGCCAGTTATTTTCATTATTCTTAGTGTACAATATTTATAAGATAACCAAAGGAGCGAAAAGTGCCTGACTTTAACAAAGTTTTAGATGTCGGTGATTACCAAAACGGCATCGTTAATACAGTTGTAGAAATTCCTCAAGGTAGTTTTCTTAAAGTAGAATGGGACCGCAAGCGCGCGGCGTTCATGCTGGATCGGGTCGAGCCGAGTATTTACGCAAAGCCCTCCAACTATGGTTTTATTCCGCAGACACTTGACGACGACGGCGATGAGCTCGATACATTAATTGTTTGCGACGAACCGATGCCAACTGGGATTTGGCTTGAGGCAAGGATTATTGGAGTCATGAAATTCGAGGATGACGGAGAAATGGATGACAAGATCGTGGTAGTACCGGCCGATGATCGCAACACTGGCGATCGTATCAAAAACCTCGACGATTTAGGTGAACGCTGGAAGCAAATGATCACAGAGCACTTTAACCATGTCAAAGATCTCAAAAAGCCTGGCACGACCAAAGTTCTGGGATGGGGCGATGCCGAAGAGGCAAAAAAGATCATCGCCGAATGCATCGAACGCTATAACAAGCAATAAATGAAAAAAATTATACCCGAGGATTGCGTTTTAGTGCCAGATAACGCTAAGTGTGTCTTTGAAGGTATGATTTTTGATACATACCAGTGGCAGCAAGAGATGTTCGATGGTAGCGAGCATACCTTTGAAATGCTAAAAAGAACCGACACTGTCCAGGTAATTTGCGTTGTTGACGATAAGATCATTGTCCTAGAAGATGAACAGCCTCATCTGGGTTCCCGAGAAAGCTTTCCCGGGGGCAGGGTGGATAATACAGATTCGACAACCCAAGCAGCCGCTGAAAGAGAAGTCCTCGAAGAAACCGGCTATAGCTTCAAGCAATGGAGGCTAATTAGCGTTGGTCAGCCTTACCGAAAAATGGAATGGTTTGTCTACGTTTTTCTGGCATGGAATGTTATTGAACAAGTGCCGCCAAAATTTGATGCCGGCGAAAAAATAACACTCTCCAAACCTAGCTTTGATGAGGTTAAGCAAAAGTCTCCGCAAAGGTTTGGCTATCTTGGCGGCTCGTTTTCGATTTTTGAGGATATTGATAGCATAGAAGACTTACTCAAGATGCCAGATTTTAAGGGTCTTGAGGTAGACCGTTAGTTGCATACTTGTCTGCTAACTCATACAATATTGGCATAAGCAAAATTATTCTAATAAAGGGGCAAATATGAAAACCAGAGTTGCTATTAATGGTTTCGGTAGGATCGGTCGCAACGCATTTAAGGTCGCATTCGAAAGAGATGATTTGGAGATCGTGGCAATAAACGACCTAACGAGTACCGAAACACTCGCGCATTTACTCAAGCACGATTCCAATTATGGCGCCTATGGCAAGAAAGTTGATTTTGACGAAAAAGGCATTATCGTCGAAGGGAAGCACATCACAGTTTTTGCGGAACGTGATCCAGTCGCTTTGCCCTGGAAAGAAAATAAAGTCGACATAGTTATCGAATCGACTGGATTTTTTAATGACAGCGAGAAAGCAAAGGCACACATCTCGGCTGGTGCAAAAAAGGTCGTACTAAGCGCGCCTGGTAAGGGCGAGGTTACGACAGTCGTACTTGGAGTTAACGAAGATAGCTTGGAGACTGCCGAAGACATAATCAGTAACGCTTCATGTACGACAAACTGTATTACACCTGTCGCGGCTGTTATCGAAAGCAATTTTGGGATTGAAAAAGCCATGATGACTACCATACATAGCTATACTGCGAGCCAGGTGCTGCAAGATGGTCCGGCCGCCAAAGATAAGCGGGAAATGCGTAACGCTTCCGAGAATATAGTTCCAACAACAACTGGTGCGAGTAAGGCGGCTGCACTAGCTTTGCCCGCACTCGAAGGCATATTTGGTGGAATGAGCGTACGAGTGCCTACGCCGGTAGTTTCATTGAGTGACTTTGTCATAATCACCAAAAAGCCAATTACAGTCGAAGACGTGAACGACGCCTTCCGTAAAGCGGCCAAGGAGCCATACTATCAAGGAATTTTAGCTGTTACAGAAGAGGAGTTGGTCAGCAGTGATTTTATTGGCAACAGCCACAGTGCGATCGTTGACTTAAAGTTGACGGCGGTGCTGGGCGGAACTATGCTTAAAGTAGTTGCATGGTATGACAACGAGTGGGGATATAGTAACCGGCTTGTAGAAGTAGTAGCCGACACTGGTCGCCTACTTCACAAAGCAGGCAAGCATTCCAGCAGCCACAAGTAATATGAAAATCGCCATTACCACTGACCACGCCGGATTTGAAGCCTTACAATTGTTAGATGGTTTTATTATTGCTCTAGGCCATGAAACGGTTAATTATGGTCCGAAGACACTCGATATTGCCGACGATTACCCGGATTATATGTTTCCTGCCGCGCAAGCCGTTGCCGTTGGTGACTGTGAGCGAGCAATTATTCTTGGTGGAAGCGGTCAAGGCGAAGCAATGGCCGCTAACCGTTTCAAAGGTGTACGATGCGCGCTTTTTTATGGACCTGTTATTGCCAAGACTGCTGTTGACGCCGAAGGCAAGCTGAGTAGCGACCCCTACGAAATTATAAAGCTTTCACGCCAGCACAATGACGCCAATGCACTGAGCTTATCTGGCCGATTCCTAACTCTAGATGAAATGAAGCACGCGATTAAAATTTGGCTAGAGACAGGCTTTAGCGGTGTTGAGCGTCACGCCCGGAGAGTACAAAAACTAGACGAATAATGGCTATAGTCTGCCCTACCATAACCGCATACGATCCTCACGAATACAGATCTCAAATCGAGCAAATCGAGGATTTTGCCAAACGGATACACATTGATTTGATGGATGGCGTTTTTACGCCGAACCAATCGCCAAGCCTAGACCAGATCTGGTGGCCAGATAATCTGATTGCCGATATACATCTGATGTATGAACGACCTGGCGGCTACATTGACCAGATTATCAAACTTAAGCCCAGCCTGCTGGTAGTACACTACGAAGCGGACCTGGATCACAGAAATACGGCCGAGCGACTTCGTGAACATGGCATTAGAGCTGGTCTGGCTATCTTGCAAGACACGCCTGTCGAGGAAGTCCTGCCGACGTTGGGCAGCTTCGACCATGTCCTGGTCTTTAGCGGTCATCTCGGTGAGCATGGCGGCGTTGCAAATCTTGGATTGCTTCAAAAAGTCAGGCATATTCGGAATGCTTTGCCTGATATTGAAATCAGTTGGGATGGCGGCATAAATAGCGAAAACGCCGAACAACTAGCAAAAGAAGGGGTGGACGTTTTAAATACTGGCGGTTTCATCCAAAAGTCGGCTGACCCGGCAAAAACCTATAAAAGCTTGGTCGATTCACTGAATAGATTATAATCATTAGCATTATGGGACAGAAGTTATCGCTTGAACGGCTCGAGTTTATTGCAAACACCATCCGCGAAGATATCATCCGGATGCTTGAAAAAGCCGGCAGTGGTCACAGTGCTGGTCCTCTCGGCCTGGCCGACATATTCACCGCCCTTTATTTCGACATTTTAAAACACGACCCCAAGAAGCCAGACTGGGATGAGCGCGACATACTGCTCTTAAGCAATGGACATTGTGCCCCTGTCCGCTATGCGGCAATGGCAGAGGCCGGCTATTTTGATAAGAAGGAGCTCATGACATTGAGAAAATTAGGCTCTCGCTTGCAAGGTCATCCCGAGCGCACAAAACTTCCGGGACTCGAAAATACCAGCGGTCCACTCGGCTCTGGGCTTAGCCAAGCCTGTGGTATGGCCTTGGCAATAAGGATGGACCAGCAAAGTCATCGTTGGGTTTATGTCGTGATGGGCGATGGAGAGCAAGACGAAGGTAACGTTTGGGAAGCCGCAATGTTGGCCGGGAAGTATAAGCTTAGCAACATCATCGCCTTTACTGATCGTAATAACATCCAAATTGATGGACCTACCGAGAGCGTGATGCCCCTTGAGGACCTTAAGGATAAGTGGGAAGCTTTTGGCTGGCATGTTATCGAAATAAACGGCAACGATATCGAAGCGGTAATTGATGCTTGCGAAATGGCCAAAGCCATTGTCGAAAAGCCCATTATGATAATCGCGCATACAATCCCGGGCAAAGGTGTTGATTTTATGGAATATGATTTCCGCTGGCATGGTATGCCACCAGATCATGAACAGGCAAAAAAAGCGCTGCATGAGCTCAGAACTCTTGGTGGAAAGATAACAGGCGAGCATGAATAAAAAGCTTCGCAAATTTTTGCCGCAAGTACTCATTGTCGCGCTTGTTTTGACCGGTCTGTCATTTTTTATTACTACAAATGGCGATGAAATGGTCTGTTATGCGACGCCAAGCAACTACGGCTATCTTGATGAGGTTCCACTTGAGAATAAATACTTAACGCTACACGGCTTTCCAGCTGGATATTACAACGGCGAGTCAGCAAAGTACTGTTTGGTTAAAGATCCAACACTTTCTCTCAACCAAATTCGTCAGAACTTTGACTCTACTTCAAAAGTAGCAGCAGACTTTAACCCGGTAGCCTTTTTGTATGATTTCGCTCTCTGGACGCTATTTGTTGGCTCTATCACGATTTTATATGTAATTTTGAGGCGCAATAAATGACCGATCTTCATCTAGCTGATAATTCAAAAGAGCAAGCATCAGAACCGATACGCAAGGGTTTTGGCCGCGGCTTACTTGAGGCCGGTAAGCGTGACAAAAATGTTGTAGCAGCCTGTGCCGATTTGACCGACTCAACCCAGATGGGCTTGTTTAAGGCAGAATTCCCAGAAAGATTCATTGAAATCGGCGTGGCCGAGCAAAATCTTGTTACTGTTGGGTCAGGGCTTGCAGCCATGGGGAAAGTGCCGTTTGTTTCATCATATGCAGCATTTAGCCCCGGTCGTAACTGGGAGCAGATTCGAACAACGATTTGCCTTAATCAACAGCCGGTAAAAATTGTTGGGTCACATGCCGGCATAAGTGTTGGTCCAGACGGTGCAACTCATCAAATGCTTGAGGATATCGCCCTGATGCGGGTATTACCAAACATGGTTGTAATTGCGCCGTGTGACTCTGTAGAAGCAGAAAAAGCTACCTTGCAGATGGCTAAGGACAAACGACCAAACTATTTGCGTCTAGCACGTGAGGCAACCCCAGTAATTACTACAAAAGATACGCCGTTTGAGATTGGCAAAGCCTATGTTTTTCACCAGGGCGAAGATGTAACCTTGATAACTACGGGCACTATGACCTACCAGGCAATGCAGGCTGCCGCGCAGCTGTACAAAGATGGTATAGAGGCCGAAGTAGTACATGTACCGACCATTAAGCCTCTCGATCAGTCCACCATCCTCCAAAGCGTGCGTAAGACTGGCGCAGTTGTTATCGCCGAAGAGGGGCAGATAGCTGGAGGTCTTGGTGGAGCAGTCGCAGAGCTTCTTGGCGAAGAACACCCATCGCCGATAAAAAGGATTGGCATGAAAGACCAATTCGGTGAATCTGGCGAGCCGGCTGAACTATTAACTCATTTTGGCTTGGACGCAAAGCATATCCGGCTCGCGGCACACAGCGTTATCGATAAAAAACCTAAGGCTTAATACTGAACTGTTCGCAGCGATCCACGGGTATAACCGCTTGGCGGCCCTCGAGAGTAATTCTAAGTGTTTCTCTGCCGACACACTTAAATAATTCCGTATCGTGTGGCGTAATTAGTTCAGTTTGAGTTTGTGTTGGTTGCACCTTCTGAACACCGTTGTGACCAACTCCAAACCCAAAAGCAAATGCCAGTGGCCCCGCGAACCATGCGGTGAGTCCTGCCGTGGCGAGAACGCCACCTTTTTCCATACGCATTAGGCCAAGATAATCCGTTTTATTGATTAACACAAGCATGAGCGGTTACAATAGCAACCATGCCCATGACACTACCCGACATACGAAGAAGCTGTGCCAAGGCCCGTCAGAGAATGGCTCAGGCTCGGGCGGAGAAGTGGGCGTTTGGCGCGTTTAACCTTGACGACGAAGCTACACTTAAGGCAGTTGTACAGGCAGCAAAAGCCAAGAACGCGCCTGTGCTTGTCGAAGTAAGCCAGGGAGAAGTTGACGATCTTGGGCTGTACAACGTACGTGATCTGGTCGATAACTTCAAACGTGAATATGGAGTAGAAATATACATAAACCTTGATCACAGTCCTACGGTCGAGGCGGCCAAGCGTGGCATTGAGGCTGGTTATGAGTTCATCCATATTGACGTGTCGCAAGCAAATCACGATGCTTCAGAGGCAGAAATTATTGCCGCGACCCACGAAGTCGTGGATTACGCTAAATTAACTGGCGCGCTTGTCGAGAGCGAGCCACATTATTTTGGCGGCAGTTCAAATATTCATACAGAAAAAATTGATTACGCGGAAATTAAAAAGACTTTCAGCACTCCAGAAGGGGCTCAAGCTTTCATCCATGCGACAGGTATCGATACTTTTGCGGCGGCGATTGGAAACCTTCATGGTAAATATCCAGTACCAAAGAAACTAGATCTAGAGCTCTTGTCCCAGATCCGGCAGACGATTGATTGTAATATTTCACTGCACGGTGGGAGTGGCACACCAGGGCATTACTTCAGAGACGCTGTCAAAATCGGTGTAACCAAAATCAACATCAATAGCGATATGCGTTACGTATATCGCACAACTCTAGAGAAAATTCTAAAAGAAAACCCTCATGAATATTCGGTATCTAAATTAATTAGCAAGGAAGTTGTGCCGGCGGTTCAAGAAGTCGTTGAGAGCAAAATTGTTGATTTTAATTCAGCCGGCCGGGCTGTGGTAAACTAAAAGCATTAGCAGAAACAATAGGGGTGGAATGGGCAAGCAAATAGACGTTATAGCTATCGGCGACATTGTAACTGACGCGTTCATCAAGCTAATAGACGACGAAGCTGTTACGTACCAAAACGATGAGGGTAAGTGGCTTGCAATGAAGTTCGCTACAAAGCTGCCCTTCGACCACGCTGAAATTCTTGAAGCAGTCGGCAATGCTGCTAACGCGGCGGTGGCAATGTCGAGACTTGGACTTGAGACTTCTTTTGTTACTAATGTTGGTGATGATGCCCATGGTCGCGATATGATTTCTTCCTTGCACAAAGATGATATCGACACTTCATTTGTGAGGATTAACCGAGGCAAAAAAAGCAACTATCATTATGTGCTCTGGTACAAAGAAGAGCGCACAATTTTAATTAAGCATGAAAAGTACGACTATCATTGGCCGCATCTGTCTAAAAATGAAATCCCGCGGTGGGTATACTTCAGCTCCATAAGTGAAGGAGCTATGGATTATCATGATGATGTCGCCGACTGGCTAGAGAAAAACCCTGAAGTAAAACTGGCGTTCCAGCCGGGCACGTTCCAGATGGAAGCTGGCACAGAGCGCCTTAAGCGTATCTATCAGCGAAGCGAGGTCGTTATTTTAAATCGCGAGGAAGCGGTTTTTGTAACTGGCGGTGACTATGATAATTTGCACGACCTATTGGACAGGATACATGGTTTGGGTGTAAAAATAGCAGTTATAACCGATGGTCCTGACGGCGCGTACGCCAGTGATGGTCAGCAACGTCTTCAGATGCCACTCTACCCTGATCCAGCTCCGCCAAAAGAACGAACAGGCGCCGGCGATGCTTTCGCATCAACATTTGTAGCCGCGCTCGCCAAAGGTAATAGTATAGAAGGTGCTTTACAATGGGCGCCAATCAGTTCGATGAGCGTAGTTCAAAAAACAGGTGCTCAAGCTGGACTTCTTACCGAAAAAGAACTCGAAGAGTTGTTAAAGAAATCACCTGACTGGTATCATCCAAAACCTATGCAATAACCCTTTTGCTTAGCCTTCGCTTATGGTAATCTGTAAGCAAGGGCATTCCTATGAGGAAACATAAAAATAACTGGGGTAAAAACGGTAAATGACACGCTATCTTTCACACGCCCTGCAGGCAAATGAACCGTCTTTTAGCCATGGTCTTAGCCGACTGGAAGCAGCCAATGGCAATCCTAGTAGCGATATCAGGTTGTCCAACGAGGTTCGGCAGCAGACAAACAGCAAGCTCAGGGAGCTCGGCCTAGATCCGGCTGATACGACCGCCGAAGAGCTTTACCATGTCTTACAGATGCGGGTTAAGGAAGATGACGCCAGGCTAACAAAAACCTTACGGAGTAAGGCTGCCAGCCATGTTTCTGCAGAAGCCGATGTTGTAGCGGGCATGATTCATGTTATCAAGGAGCAGCCGGAATCCAAGAACTGCTTTGCGCTGAAGTCTAGTCGCCTAAAATCACTGCTAAAAGCAACGCCACCAAAAAAAGCCATGCGCAAGCTTGGTTACCGTTCGGTGGACTCATTTTTGAAACACGAATCACCGGTATCGATATTGACTGCGGCTTGGGTTACAGAAGGCGAATCCTGGCAAAAGCACTACATGGATCAATACAAAAAGCTTAAGTCGAGCGATTTTGAAGATAGAAGCATGATGGTTGTTCAAATGAATTCAGCTAAGTGGCGTGGCCTCGCAAAAGAGATAGTCGACCAGACAAAGCACAACGTAATATGCTTCAAAGAAATAGGCGCGCTTGTATTCCTGCCGTTTAGCAAAGACACCCCTGCGGGAGCGGTAACGGTTAGCTTAAGTCTGGCGCTACATGAGTTAAACGAGATTAGGGCCAGCAGCACTTACTTAAAACTATGCCAAGTTAAAGCTGATTTTGGGCGCGTCGTACAAGTCATCGCAAGTGATGAGCCTCGGCTAAGTTCACAAATGCTTGACCAATCGGTTCCTTGGCATCTGGTACATCGCTACTACGCGCGACTCGGCGATCGATTTAGAAGTGAAGTTTTTGAGCCATATTTGCAGCTTGAGGACATGGTTTGGCAGCCAATCGAAAATACACTGTCTAAAATTGAACCAAGTCTTAAATTTTGGCAGCAAACATCACATCTAGGAATGCTAGATGGCCGAGAGCCTGTATCCATGAACATCGTGGACGCGGCAGCAAACTATTGCAATGATATGTCATATGACCAGCGCGGGACGCATTATTTTCAGCGTTCACTTTGGCACGAGCTGTTAATGCGCTATATGCATCATCGACCAATCGAAGATACAATATTAACCGAGCTGCAACCGCAGCTAGCTACTCAAAAAGTACTGGCGTAATTAAAGGGGTGGGAATGTACCAAATTTGCGTGTCTGGAGCGGCCAAAGGTGATAGCGTCGAAGAGGGTAAGGAGCTAGCAAGCGCTGTTGGTGTCGAAATTGCCAAGGCAGGTCACAGCCTTTTGACTGGTGCGACGATTGGTCTGCCAAACTATGCCGCCGAAGCCTATAAGGCAGCAGGTGGAAAGATGAGCGTAGGCATTAGCCCGGCGTCCTCTAAGGTCGAACACGTCATGAAGTATAGGCTGCCAACAAAAGCCTACGACACCATACTCTACACGGGCATGCATTATGTTGGACGAGACAACTTTCTGATTACTTCCAGCGACGCTGTTGTTAGTATTGGTGGCCGGATGGGTACACTCCATGAATTCACCATTGCAATGGAAACAGATACACCTATTGGATTCCTTCAGGGTGCGGGTGGCATCAGCGACCAAATCAAAGACCTGGTCCAGATAGCGCAGCCATTACGGCCTGGCGCCTTTGTAACGTTTAGTGATTCGCCAGCGGATCTTGTGGCGCAATTGACACAATTTCTTGACAAAGAGAACGCCAAGTACCAAAATTTGTATCAATAACCATAAACAGGATAAATCTAAATGCGTAAATTAAATCAAAAGGGCTTTGGCTTAATAGAGGGTCTTCTCATCCTAATAGTCATTTTATTGGTCGGCTTCATTGGCTACTATGTTTATAACGCTCAACAAACATCTAATGAAGATCAAGAAATTGCCGCAAAATCGACTATTACCACCAAAGATAAATCGGCAAAAGTAGCCAGTTCTGGAAGTGATGAGACTGCTCTCAAAGCATTTTTGCTAGAAACTTGCAGCTCGGCGGACTCATCGGCGATAAATGCAGTCTTTAAAAACCAGGCAACCCAAAACGTTGAAACAGATAGTATGTACCTGGAAGGCAAATACGCTGTAGTCAACGTCAAGTGTACGCTTTCTAATGGCACTGAACTCAGCACTCTATTTCTCAAGAACAGTAGTGATAACTGGGAGCTGCTCGTCAAAGAGCCGGTTGGCATAAGTTGTGAATTCCTGACTGGCGCAGGTTTTCCAGATGCTCTAAAAGCTCCATACTGCCAGAACCCGTAGACTTGCTACAATTAGAGGATGTCCAAATTCAAATTACGGGCTGAATTCAAGCCGACGGGTGATCAGCCCTCGGCAATTGAGCAGCTTACTAGTGGTCTAAATAAAGGCCTTAATCATCAAACTCTTCTTGGGGTGACAGGTTCGGGCAAAACCTTTAGCATGGCGAATATTATTCAGAATGTCCAAAAGCCCACCCTGATATTGAGCCATAACAAAACCTTAGCCGCCCAGCTCTATGGTGAATTTAAGCATTTCTTCCCAGAAAACGCTGTTCATTACTTCGTGAGTTATTTTGATTATTACCAGCCTGAGGCATATATTCCTCGTTCCGACACCTATATAGAAAAGGACTCACAGATAAACGAAGAGATAGATCGACTTCGTCATGCCGCAACTGATGCGCTATTAAGTCGCAAGGACGTGATTATCGTCGCTAGTGTTAGCTGTATCTACGGCATCGGCTCGGTAGATGATTACAATGGCTTGTCGGTCGATCTTAAGGTTGGTGAGCGTCGAGTCCGCGATAAGCTTTTGAGACAACTAACCGATATACAATACACTCGAAACGACATAGATTTTCATCGCGGTACCTTTAGGGTAAGAGGCGATGTTATCGATATTTTCCCAGCGGGCGAGGAGATGGCCTACCGGGTCGAAATGTTTGGCGATGAACTTGAACGCATTACCAGAGTTGATCCATTAACTGGCGAAGTGTTGAGTAACCTTGATTCGTATAAAGTTTTTCCTAGCTCACATTATGTAACTCCACAAGACAAGCTTAAAGCAGCGCTTGGCCAGATCGAAAACGAGCTAGCTGAACGGCTCGCACTTTTTAAAAAAGAGGGCAAGTTGCTTGAGGCCCAGCGGCTCGAACAGCGCACCCGATTTGACCTTGAAATGATGCAGGAAACCGGCTTCGTAAAAGGCATAGAGAACTACTCCAGATATCTTACCAATCGTGAGCCGGGCGAGCAGCCGGCCACCTTACTAGACTACTTCCCAGACGACTATGTCATGATGATCGATGAATCACATATGACAATTCCGCAAGTCAGAGGTATGTATAACGGCGATCGGGCACGAAAAGAAGTCTTAGTTGAGCATGGCTTTAGAATGCCGAGCGCGCTTGATAACCGTCCACTTACTTTCACGGAGTTTGAGCGGCACGTTAACAAAGTTATATATGTTTCTGCCACGCCTGCCGAGTATGAACTTAGCCGTAGCCCTAAACCTGCCCAACAGGTCATTCGACCGACGGGTCTGCTTGATCCACCGATCGAGGTCAGGCCGATTGATGGTCAAATCGACGACCTTATAGCCGAGATTCGCGACACAACTGCTAAGCACCAGAGAGTGTTAGTAACAACTTTGACTAAACGTATGAGTGAAGACCTAGCAGAGTATCTACAAGAGTTAAACATCAAAGTCGCCTATCTGCACAGTGATGTCGACACACTGGACAGAACAGATATTCTTCGTGATCTTCGTCTTGGCGTATACGACGTGCTTGTCGGAATTAATCTCCTGCGAGAAGGTCTAGATTTACCTGAAGTCTCATTAGTGGCGATTTTGGATGCCGACAAAGAAGGTTTCTTGCGCAGTGAACAAGCACTAATTCAAACTGTTGGTAGGGCAGCGCGTCATGAAAACGGACATGTAATTATGTATGCCGATAGTGTTACAAAGAGCATGCAAAAAACCATTGACGAAACAACTCGCCGCCGAAAAATCCAGACAGCTTATAACCAAGAGCATGGCATCACTCCGACGGGAATAAAGAGAGCTGTCGAAGCCGGTATGAGACCGGATTTGCCAGAGGAAGCACAAAGAGCCAAGCTTAATCTCAAAAAGATACCAAAGGATGAGTATGGCTCTCTGATAAGGGACCTAACTTCACAGATGGACTTAGCATCTGCGAACCTGCAATTTGAAGCGGCCGCTGAACTGAGGGATATCATCGAAGAAATTAAAAAAAAGCTCTAAGGCACGATCGTTAAGTCTGGTTTCCAGTCCTCAACTTCACTCATTAGCGCAACATGGGCGGCTGCGACATGCTTCGGCTGTGTTTGCAGGGCAACATGCTTGGCTTCGGGATCACCATAGACGTGCAGCTTAGTAAATAATCCATCGCTGGTTTTTTTGACTAACTCTGGGTCAAAAAAGCCATCTGCTGGAAACTGCACACCGCCAATCCGCGTACCTATGCTGTCCAGGTGTTCCAAATTCTCTCTTATATCGCTGGTCGCAGCTGCTACGCCTTCGGCAACAGTTCGTGGTAAGTTTCTAAATATATGTCTCATAGCATCAACTACTACGGACGGACCGTGCTCGCCGACTAAATGCGCAGTAGCGTGGGGCAGTTCGTTTACTGCCACAAAAGCAGACTTTACTAACATTTCTACAAAATCATGCTCGGTTAAACCGACTGAGCCGTATAGATACAGGTTTTGCACTCGGTCAGGATTTGCTGCCGCTGCTTCCGCCCCAGACCTTCCGCCATATGAGTGCCCGGCGATATCAAAAAAATCATAACCAAAATCGCGTTCGATAGTCCTGATTAAGCCGCCGAGAGCGCGCGTGTGTAGGTCTGTTGCCCTGGCAAGGTTAATTGGATTTAGGTCCGCCCTCCATCCCATACTTCTCGGGGTTTGGAAAGTAGCTGTAATGAGGCCGTGGCTGGCCATGTCGCCCCGGAATCCGTCATATGCTTTTTGAAAGCCGCCATAGCCAGGCGCGACTATCGTTACGACTTCACTACGCCTAAGCTGGGGGTCAGTCGGCATTTCTAGCGTGTAGCCAAATGTTGCCTCGGGCATCACCACTTCGCCGCGCCATACATCATTAGAGTCTTCAAGAGGTCCAGTATTTTCGTCTGGGTGATACTGTTCGTGGATACCCGCGGATTCAGTAGTCATTGAGTTGCATTTTTGTAAAATGTTACTTTGCTCATCGTATGCCTAGTTTAGCGGTTTGTAAAGCACATTTAGGATTTCGATAACGGGGAAAATTCGCGGATAAAATGCAGCCCAGTCTGTTATAATTACCCTAATTATGGCAAAGCTGACACGGGATGATGTTTTAAAATTGGCTCAACTTGCTCGACTCGATCTCACCGATGACGAAGTTGAGGAGTTTGCCTCCGAATTAACAGAAATTCTGCAATACGTTGAACAGCTGAGTGCAGTCGACGTAACAGGCTTGAAGCCAACCCATCAAATCACTGGTCTGAACAATGTCACCCGCGACGACGAAATCCGGGATTACGGTTACGACCCCAAGGAACTTCTAAATAATGTTCCTGAAGTAAAAGACGGCATGCTTAAGGTTAAAAGGATGATCGGCTAATGGCAGAAAAGTGGCTGCCAATTGCTGAAATTGCTGCTAAAGTGCAGACAAAAGAATTGAGCGCGGTTTCTTTGGTCCAAAAGTCCTTACGGATCATCGACGAAAACCAGGAATTTAACGCTGTCATCGCCACGCTCGAAGCGTCTGCCACAGAAAGGGCTAAGGCGATAGATCAACAAATTGCCAAGGGTGGCAATGTAGGTCGACTGGCTGGCGTACCGTTTATAGCAAAGGACAATTTTTTGGTCTTCGGATCAGATACGACCGCTGCGAGCAATATATTAAAGGGCTTTAAAGCTCCGTATCAGGCAACGGCGATTAATAGGCTTGAAGCTGAAGGTGCTATCTGTATCGCCAAAGCCAATCTTGATGCATTTGCTCATGGGGCAAGTACAGAAAACAGCGACTTCTTCACGACAAAAAATGCGCACGATAAAACCCGTGTCCCAGGTGGAAGCTCGGGTGGTTCGGCGACTGCAGTAGCCCTTGAAATGGCTCCTTTTGCGCTTGGTACCGATACCGGAGGATCAATCCGACAGCCTGCCAGTTTTTCGGGCGTAGTCGGCTTTAAGCCCACCTATGGGCTTGTTTCCCGAAGTGGTGTGGTAGCGATGGCAAGCAGTACCGATGTTATTGGACCGATTACTCGAACGGTCGAAGATGCCGCGTTAGTACTTGATGTTATGGCAGGTAGAGATGATCTAGATGCAACTACCATCGACCGACAAAATAATTACTCCACGCTGTCACCGGAACTCAAAGGTAAAAAAATCGGAGTGATCAAAGAATACTTGCCGGATGGCTTGGATAGTGGCGTCAAAAAGATTACCGAAGAAGCTATCAATAAACTCGAATCGGCCGGAGCGGAAATCTGTGAGGTAAGCTTGCCTTCTGTAGGCATGGCTTTGGCGGTCTATTACATCTTATGTCCTGCCGAAGTGAGCAGTAATCTCGCCCGTTACGACGGACAGCGCTATGGCTATTCATATAAACAAGCCAAAGACGTAGAGGAGTCTTATAAGGGCTCACGGGGTCGTGGTTTTGGCAAGGAAGCCAAACGCCGTATCATGATAGGCACCTATGTATTAAGTAGCGGCTATTACGACGCTTATTACAAACAAGCCCAGACAGTGCGCACCAAACTTATTAACGAGTTTGAGGCAGCCTTTAAAGAGGTCGACTTTTTGTTGGGACCGGTCGCGCCGACGCCCGCATTTAAGATCGGGCAAAATTCCAGCGATCCTTTGCAAATGTACCTGTGCGATATCATGACTGTGGCAGCAAACATTGTCGGCAATCCATCTATAAGCATCCCAGCCGGCAAAGCAGACAATTTGCCAGTTGGGCTACAATTGATGGCTCCGCAAAAAGCTGATTTTGAACTCTTATCCGTTTCGAAGGCGGCCGAGGCTATTCTGCTATGAGATTGATTCCAAGACGACGTCGCAAAAGTCTCGATGTTGAATACTTTACTGCCAGCTGGAAGCAGCTTCAAAAGAACTGTGCCACACGCAAAACCTGGCCTCAGGCAATAATCGAAGCAGATAGTCTGCTTGAGGAAGCGCTAAAACAGGCTCGGTACAAGGGCAAGACAACCGGCGAAAGGCTCGTGGCCGCCCAACATGCGCTAACTAGTAATGATACTGTCTGGGCAGCTCACAAGCTTCGCAATAGAATTGAGCAGGCTGAAGTTGATGTCCGCAAGCTAAAGAAGAACGATATGCTAAATGCTCTAGTTGGGTTTAGAGAAGCCTTAAGAGATCTGGGAGCGCTGAAGCCATGATTTCTAAGCAGACTCTCTCACAGTACACAGTAACCATTGGTATTGAATGCCACGTGCAGTTAAAAACCAAAACTAAACTTTTTTCTGCTGTTGGCAACGATGCCCGTGATGCACTTCCGAACACGCTTGTGAGTCATATAGATTTTGGGCTGCCTGGCGCTTTGCCTGTTCTCAATAAAGAAGCAGTTCGACTGGCAAGTAGGGCGGCGTTTGCGCTAAATTCAACACCCCAACCTTTTAGTAAATTTGATCGTAAGCACTATTTTTACCCGGATTTGCCGATGGGCTATCAGATTTCTCAATATGATGAACCTATTGTTGTCGGGGGATCTGTCGATATTGTTGTCGATGGCAAAATAAAAACGATCGGCATCACAAGAGCGCATCTAGAAGCCGACGCCGGCAAAAGTATACATCATGCTGGCATGGACTACAGTCTTGTAGATTTGAACCGCGCCGGTACGCCGCTACTTGAAATCGTCAGCGAACCAGACATGCACTCTAGCGCCGAAGCCAAAGCCTATGCGCGAGAACTATACTTACTTATGCGTTACGCAGATGTATCAGATGCCAACCTTTACTATGGCAACATGCGCTTCGACGTAAATGTTAGTGTCAGTAAAACAAATGAACTTGGCACACGGAGTGAAACTAAAAACCTAAACAGTTTCCGTTCAGTTGAAAAAGCGGTTGAGTTCGAAGTAGGTCGTCAAGTCGAATTACTAGAAAAAGACCAGAGAGTCGTACAAGAAACTCGTGGCTGGGATGATGCTAAGCAAAAAACTTTCAGTCAGCGTAGCAAAGAAAACGCTGACGACTACCGCTACATGCCTGATCCAGACTTGCCACCAATGGTCCTATCCAAAGAGTATGTCACCAAAATAAAATCCGAAATGCCTGCTTTACCAAAGGACTACCGCGCTAAGCTAGCCGAAATGAAAATTGACGCAACAGTTATTGAAGATATCATCGCCGAACCTGAAATAGCGCAGTTGGTTGAACGGGTACTAGCTAAATCAGATGCCGAGCACGCTCGCAGAATTGCCTTTTGGATGATGCGCCCAAGCGACGAAGAAGTTGCCGATCAGCAACAGGTTGACGTGAAGGATGATGATTTGATCGATCTCTCAAAATTGGTTTCAGCAAATGAATTAAGTTCAAGTGCCGCCAAAGAAGTCCTGGATGAAATGCTGAAAACAGGTGAGAAGCCCAAGGACATTGCAACTAAACGGAATTTGCTGCAGGTTTCAGATGAAGGAGAAATCTCCAAGATTGTATCCGAAATTATTCAAGAGAACTCACAAGCTGCTGAAGACGTTAAAAATGGCGAGATGAAAGCTATCGGTTTTTTGGTTGGACAAGTGATGAAAGCCTCAAAAGGTAAGGCAAATCCCTCACTTGCACAGGATCTCATAAAGAAACAGCTGGGCTTATAAGCCAATTGGGTTGTATGTAACGACCCGCGCAAAATTCTTTGACAAAAACTCGGTTAACCTTGACGGGACAAGTAAATCGACGTTCTTTACGGCTTCCTTAGCAAACAAGCTTACTCCATTTTCGTCTCTATCATAATCGCCCAGGCTGATGTCTTCTTCTAGGTATGTAGATAATATCTCATGGCTAATTCCAGCAAACTGTATAAATTCTTTTAAGACTCGACCAGGGTTAATGATTACGGGTACGATCGGCTTACCGTCTAAAATCTGTTGTTCGCGATATAAGCGATACGTGACATTCAAGAATGGGATGGCCGGGCCGCGCAAATTGTTTAAATCACCTTGGCGGAGGCATTTTGCGGTGTTTGTAAGGCATTTCACGCCAACGGCCGTACTTTCTATGCCTTGTCCAACCAGTAAGACTTTTGGCTCAGGCATGCCGAGAACCCGGAGGTCTTTTTGAGCCACATCCGATGAATATACTTCACGAGGACCAAACAATTGCTCGATTCCTGGCCTAAGCGCAAAGCCGGCGTCGTGCCAGCATCCCATCGGTTTTAGTACATCAACTTCTATGTCGGTTACTCCATGTTTCATGGCTTCTTCAGCGATTTCAAAAGCATCAATGCCTGAATTTTTCGCATGCGCATAATTGTGAACAGGAAGCTCAAACGCTGGATCCAGACCCAAGTCGGGACGAAGTAAGTCTACACGGTAATGCCTCGAAGCGACCCTATCTACGATTGATTGGTTAGTCCAGGGTCCTGGTGGTGAACTTTCAAAATCTTCCAACGACATATTCCCTTGATTGTACACCCAAAATATTGCATTACAAGTATTATTTATTGGCTGGCTCGCGTGATACAATCTTACTAATGTCACAGCAACCTGTACGTAAAGCAGTTATTGCCGCCGCCGGCTTTGGCACACGTTTTTTGCCACAGACAAAGGCTATGCCTAAAGAAATGCTGCCACTTGTTGATAAGCCGATTATTCAGCAGATAGTCGAGGAGCTTGCAGAAGCAGGTATAACTGATATTGTCGTCGTTACTGGTTATCACAAGCGAACAATAGAAGATCACTTCGATCATATAAGTGCCGATCTAAAGGCCAATCTTGAGCAAGCTGGCAAAACAGAGATCTTAGAAGCTACCTCTAGAATTTCTGGCTTAGCAAACTTTGCTTACATTCGACAAAAAGGCCCATACGGCACTGGCACGCCAATATTAAATGCAGCGCATCTGATCGGCGACGAACCATTCATATATACTTTTGCCGATGACTTTGTTTCCGCCAAGCCAAGCCGATTCAAGCAAATGCTGGATCTACAAAAAGAAAAGGGCGGGTCGGTAATTACAGCCATCCAAAGGGACGGCGATGAAGACTATAAGCGCTATGGGTATATCGCCGGCGAAGAAATAAGTCCAGGTGTAGTAGAAATGACGACTATCGTAGAGAAACCTGGACGTGATAAGGCGCCTTCAGGTCTCGCCTCGGTGAGCGGCTATGTTTTTGAGCCCGCGATTATCGAGTATTTACAGAGGCAAATGGAAACCTACAGTGGCGAAACTGAGTTTATGATTCAAGAGTCAATGCAGCAGATGATAAAAGACGGTCACAAGATTTGGGGCTGTGAGATCCAAAATGGCACCTATTATGATACTGGCAACCCTCTGGAGTATCTCAAGACTGTCTTTAATTTTGCACTTGAGCGACAAGATATAGGTCCTGAACTAGCAAAATATCTGCGGGACAAATTAGGCTAAGTTGCTACTACGTTATATAATAGTTTTATGAGCACAACCGACGAAGTCTTAGTAATAGTACTAGTAGTCCTGTTAAGTATATTTTTCACCCTATGTATTGTATTTGTTGCCGGTATGATAAAGCTGGTTAGTAGTCTGCGTCGCGTCGCTGCTAAGGCAGAAGAGGTTGTCGATTCTGTAGAATCAGCCGCCGAAGTACTGCGCGATACTTCGGGTAAAATGGCATTTTTTAAGCTTATTAATAATATTATCAAGATGAGCAACAGGAGTAATAAGAAATGATTTTTGAAAGTCGAGCCCGTCGTCGTCGTAACATGAAGCGTTTAGCAGTTGGTAGCACGATAGCTGCAACTGCTGGATACCTAGCTGGAATTTTGACTGCCCCTAAAAGCGGCAAAGATACCCGGGCAGATATCAAGAACGCAGCCGATAAAAGTATCGCCAGGGCCGAAAAGGAACTAAAAAAATTACACACTGACCTCGATAAAGCCATCAAGGACGCAGCCGTAGCAACAAAACAGGCCAGCACCAAGGCTAAGCAAGAGATTAAAGAGCTAGTGTCAAAGGCAAATGACGCAAAAGAAAAAGCACGTCAGGTTTTAAGCGCTATCCACGAAGGCGAAGCTGATGATCAGGATTTGAACAAAGCCATCAAGCAAGCCAATACTTCGCTCAAGAACCTCCGAAATTACCTCAAGAAGTAGTAGCTTAACCTGCCACCTTATCTGCTATAATTCCTTATAGAATTAAGGCATCTAAGAGGGTAATTTTGGCTGATAAGACCGCGGCATTAAGTGCCAGCGACTACGTTCATCTTCACAATCATACGCAGTATAGTCTGCTAGATGGGCTTACTAAAGTGCCCGAACTGGTCGAATATGTGAAGGAAAGCGGCATGGAAGCCGTGGCGATTACCGATCACGGCACCCTTAGTGGCGCGATAGAGTTTTACAAAGCAGCGAATGCGGCTGGAATTAAGCCTATTATCGGCATGGAAGCTTATGTGGCAGCACGGTCACTCTACGATAAGGAACCAGGCAAAGATAAGCACTACTCGCACATCGTATTACTCGCAATGAACCAGGCTGGTTACCAGAATTTGATGGCACTATCTACGATCGCTAACCTCGAAGGTTTTTATTACAAGCCACGGATCGATCGAGAACTCCTAGAGAAGCACAATGAGGGGCTGATATGTCTAAGTGGCTGCGCCAGTGGCGAGGTCGGCGATGCCTTGCGCCAAGGCCAATATCAGCAGGCAAAAGAAGTTGCTCTGTGGTATAAAAAGGCTTTTGGTGACCGGTATTATCTCGAGATTCAGGATCATGGGCACCCCGACCACCCAAGCCATTGGCCTGTTCAAAAATCCATTAACGAACAGCTCATGCAACTCAGCTCCGAGTTAAAAATACCCTGTGTAGTAACATGCGATGCTCACTATTTACGGCATGAAGATCAGGAGGCTCACGAAATATTACTCTGCGTGCAAACTAACTCCTATCTGTCCGATGAAAAGCGGATGAGCTTAAAAGAGTTTGATCTACATGTAAATAAACCTGAGGAATTGATAGAACGTTGGGCAAAAGAACACCCGGACTTCATTTCTAATTCAAAAGTTATTGCAGATCGCTGTGACCTATCAATCGAGCTTGGCAAGATCTTGATACCAAAGTTTCCTGTCCCCAAGGGCGAAACTGAGCGATCCTATCTCGAAAAATCGCTATACCGCGGGCTGGCGTGGCGATACGGAGGCAAAGCTGAAGACGAAGCGCAAGCTCTAACGATCCCAGCCGCCAAGAAAACACTGCCCAAACACGTACTAGAACGGGCCGAATATGAGCTTGGCGTCATTGAGCATATGGGCTTCAACGGCTACTTCTTAATCATCGCGGATTTCATGAAGTGGGGAAAAAACCAGGGAATTGTTTTTGGTCCAGGCAGAGGCAGCGCTGCCAGCTCAATCATTGCTTATGCGCTCCGCATCACTGAGATTGATCCTCTGGCTTACGATCTCCTATTTGAGCGTTTTTTAAACCCCGATCGTATCAGCATGCCCGACGTCGACATAGACATCCAAGATACGCGCCGTGAAGAGGTCATACAGTATTGTGTCGAAAAATATGGCAAAGACCGAGTCGCCAATATTGTCACTTTTGGTCGTATGGCGGCCCGCAATGCCGTTCGTGACGTTTCGCGGGTACTTCAAGTTCCTTACATTGATGCGGACAGGCTCGCAAAAATGATCCCACCGCCAGTCCAAGGACGACACATACCCCTTAAAACTTCGCTAAAAAATGACCGAGACTTAAAGCGTGAATACGAAACCAACCCGACAGCTAAAACGGTTTTCGATCTTGCGATGCAGCTAGAGGGAACGATACGATCACACGGCGTCCATGCGGCTGGTGTTGTGATTGCTCCAGAAGACATTGTCTACTACACCCCGCTTGAACTGGCTCAAAAGGGTGTTGTCGCGACACAGTACTCCATGGGCCCGATTGAGCAGCTTGGGCTACTCAAAATGGACTTTTTAGGCCTATCGAACCTGACTATTATCAATAATGCTCTACGAATTATTAAGCGCGTCTACAACGTGGATATCGACATAAATAATGTGCCTTTAGATGATCAGAACACTCTCGAACTTTTCCAGCGTGGTGATACTACGGGAGTATTTCAGTTTGAATCGGCTGGGATGAAGCGCTACCTTAAGGAGCTTAAGCCGACTGAATTTGATGACCTAATCGCTATGAACGCTCTTTATCGTCCGGGGCCGATGCAGTTCATTGACGACTTCATTGACAGAAAGCACGGTCGAAAGAAGGTTGTCTTTGATCACCCTGGATTTAAAGCTGCGCTTGAAAACACCTACGGTGTGCTTGTTTACCAAGAGCAGTTCATGCAGATAAGTAAAGACATGTGTGGCTTTACCGGCGGGCAAGCCGATACTCTTCGGAAGGCTATTGGCAAAAAACAGCGTGAAACAATGGCAAAAATGCAAGCGGCTTTTATCGAAGGAATGATTGAGCACAGTAAAGTAAAACGAGATTTTGCCGAAAAATTCTGGGCTCAGCTTGAGGCCTTTGCCGATTACTGTTTTAACAAGGTGCATTCGGCGTGTTACGCGACAATAGCCTACCAGACTGCATACCTAAAAGCCCATTACCCCTCAGCATTTATGGCGGCGCTTATGACAAGTGATTTCGATAATACCGACCGGCTTGCGATTGAAATTGTTGAATGTAAGCATATGGGAATAACCGTTTTGCCCCCTGACATTAATGAATCCTTTGTTGAATTCGCCGTAGTTCCTGACACGAATCAGATTCGTTTTGGTATGGCCGCTATAAAAAACGTTGGCACCGGCGCCGTAGAAGAAATTCTCGCTGCACGCAACAGCGGGGCCTTTACTAGTCTAGAAGATTTTTTAACACGTGTAAGCAGTAAGGTCGTAAACCGCAAAACAATGGAAAGCTTAATCAAGGCTGGTGCATTTGAGCGGTTTGGCGAGCGTTCATTATTGCTAAATAATCTAGACACGATGCTTGCCTTCGCACAAAGGCTACAGAAGCAAGCGATCAGTGGCCAGACTGACATATTTGGTAATGCCGATGATGCAGCGGTAGCCCATCCTAGTCTAGAACTACAGGAACCGACAGCGCTTATCGATATGCGCGAACAGCTACTCTGGGAAAGGGAGCTACTTGGAATTTATCTAAGTCAGCACCCGCTGGAATTATTTGAAACCTTCCTTAGCGAACAGACCGTCCCACTTAACAGCATCTCGCCAGAGCACGACAATAAATCGGTTAATGTTGGCGGCGCAATCACCGACGTGAGAGAGATAACAACCAAAAATGGCCAAAAAATGGCTTTCATCAAGCTTGAAGATTTAACGGGGGAAACAGAGGTTATTCTCTTCCCAAATAGTTATCAGCAGACAGTCGGTCTTTGGGAGCTTGATCGTGTCGTCTTGATAAGGGGTAAAGTAAATGCTCGCGATAAGAATGGTGAGTCCACGGGCGAAGTAAAAATTATGGTAGACGACGCGCGTGAGATAACAGTCGAACAGGCTAGCGCATATCAGGCTACAGGCAAGAAGGCACGTGCACCGAAGCCAAGACCGGCAAAAGTTCCGCAAAAACAGACGAAACCAAGCGAAACCGAGACGCCTGTGAGCGAGAGGGTTTACATCCGCCTTACAACCACCAGTGATGAAGAAGTGCTTTTGTCGCTAAAACAGACACTGGATACTCACAAAGGCGATACAGAAGTTGTTTTGGTGCTGGGCGAGGCAAGTGGCAAGCAAGCAATAAAGCTGCCTGGCGGAATCGACAGAGCGAGCGACGGTCTTAGCCTGCTTCAGGAACTAGTTGGGGCCGACAATCTAGTGATTAGATAGTTAGCTGCTCTGGGCTAATACAAAACCTGCAGTGCAGATGGCTATAAGCGAAATATCAAGTAATGGGTGCTTTGCAATAAAGCGCTCACCCTGATTAAGGGCTCGTTTGACCCGAAACCAGTGCTGAAATACAAAAATGGCAGCAGCAATAGCCGTCATAAGGATAACCAGCAGAAGCGCGATGCCATTTTGGTTGCCGGTTATTGCTTCAACCCTACTTACGGAGCTGGCAGAACTAGAAATGCTGTAACTCATATTTGTCAGGCTCTCGGGCCAGTGACTATTTACTAAGACGCCCAACCCTACAATTGCTAGCATTGGTAAATAGGGCCAATACGGCTTAAGATAAGCGGTTGTATGGGCATGGTGTTGTGCCTTGCGCTTCTTATGCTGTACTTTTGGTTTTGGTCTGGATGCGATCGCCATTTTTTATCTTTCTAAAAGTAGTTTAATTATAACATAAGGAACTAATTGGCAAATCTGCATTGATATAGGGCCATGGCTGCCGCTTGCGCGACGTTAAACGATTCCTTTTTGCCGTACATAGGTATTTCAATAATCTGATCGCACTGTTTCAGTATATTGGGCTCGATCCCTTCAACCTCACGTCCGACCAATAAAGCTATTTTGGCTGGAGGCACAAAGTCGGGTAGGCTAACAGAGTTTTTCGATTGTTCGATAGCTGCTACTAGAAAGCCTTGCGTTTTTAGTCTTGGAATTATGTCGTCGATGTCTTGGTGTGCGCCAAGCTCTTTTTCGGCACCTAGCGCTGTTTTTGAGATTTGAAGATCAATTTTATTAATTATATGGGGTAATCTCTTGTCGTCGGGTTGCTTCGGGTAGGGACTATATCCAGTCAGGTAGACTTGTTCTACCCCCAGACCTTCGGCTGTTCTGAGTAGCGACCCGACGTTGTGCGCGCTACGCAAATTATGTGCAATTAATATAAGCGATCTCATGGCAGATACTATACCGCATCACCTTGCTTATGCTTTATACTTGTTAGATATGAGTCAAGACGCCAGATTGGATGAAGAGCAGGCTACGCTGCGGCGGGCGAGGATATTGGGCTTAGACTATCTAGATACATCGCAGCTAACAGATAAGCCGTTGTATAAGGACCTTTTATCCAAGGAAGAGCTTTATAAATATAAAGTTATCCCAGTCCGTCTTTTTGACAATAATTTACTCTTTGGCATAACTACCAGCACCTCACAGCAGACCATGAGCACATTGCGCGAGCGCTTTGCCGACTATCGAGTGAATTTTTCGATAATCTCAGATGTAGGCTACAGAGAATATATGCAACTTTACGACCCGCCTAAAGAGGTGGTCTACCATGACATAGAAATAAATAAGGAAAATTCAAAAGAACTCGTTAGCCAAATTTCAGTGCTACTTGATCAGGTGCGGGCTGATGACATGTTGGCCTATTTGGTCGCTCAGGCTCATCGCCTAAACGCGTCTGACATCCATATCGAAACAGCCGAGACAGACGTTAGGATACGTCTAAGAATTGATGGTGTGCTGCATCCTGTCGCCAGGCTTAAACTTGAGAAATACAGGATTCTGATAGCGGCAATTGCCAGCTCAGGTAATGTATCTACCAGTTCAACCGAAGCACAGCAGGGTCACATCGCACAAAAAATAACCATGGCTGACGGTAATATTGTAGATGTAAACGTACGTCTCGAAACCGTCCCGACAATAAACGGCATGGATGTCGTCATGCGGCTTTTCAACATGGACCAATCGATGTATACGCTTGATCGCCTCGGACTCACCGATACAGAACGACAAGTCGTTGACGGTATTATTTCAAAGCCTACCGGCTTAGTTATGGTGGTCGGACCAACTGGGTCGGGTAAAACAACAACCCTGTATTCGATGTTAAATAGCTTAAATACAGAAGAGCGAAAAATTATTACCATTGAAGACCCAGTGGAGTACCAATTTCAGGGTATTACGCAAATTTCAGTTCATTCTACAGAAGGCGGTAACGACAATAGCTTCGCAGACAAGCTGAGAGCGGTTTTGCGTCTCGACCCCGACATAGTGATGGTTGGCGAAATTCGCGATCTAGATACGGCCAAAACCGCCTTACAGGCCGCTTTGACGGGTCACTTGGTGCTAGCCACTTTCCACGCGGGATCTGCCGCGGCGGCCCTAACTCGAATCGCTGACATAATTAGCCAAAACCCGTTATTTATATCAGCAGTTCGCTTGGTTATGGCACAGCGTTTGATACGACGTCTCGACAAGGATCTTCGCCAGCAATACGCCCCTTCCGAACATGAATTACTCAAAATAAGAGAAGTTATTGAAAGTCTGCCCGAGGGTATTGAAAGACCAAACCTCGACGGGCTACAGCTTTACAAGCCCGGCGCATCTGAGGCGAACCCGTACGGTTATTCCGGCCAAATTGCTATACGAGAACAGTTCACAATGAGTGACCCAATTCGGCTACTTCTGGAAAGCCCTAGTAAAACAATAACTACCCAAGCTATCGAAGAGGCCGCTCGCCATTCTGGCATGCTTACTATGCTCCAGGACGGAATGCTAAAAGTAATCGCTGGCGAAACTACGTTGGACGAACTATACAGAGTCGTGGGTTAAGTCTTGCAACAGAGATGAAAATGCTGTACAATCTACCTCTATATGCAAGGTGTAATTGACAAGATCAATGCCAAATACAAGAAGAAGGCAGTCGTCGACGTTCGTTCGGGCGACACCGTTAAAGTACACCAAAAAATCCGCGAAGGTAGCAAAGAACGTATCCAGATTTTCCAAGGTCTAGTCATTCGCACAGATCAAAAAAACAGCCATACCAGTCGTATCACTGTCCGACGTATTGCTAGCGGTGTTGGCGTTGAGAAGAGCTTCCTCCTTCATAGTCCTCTAATTGTTAAAGTAGAAGTTACTAAGCGCAGTAAAGTCCGGCGCAACTACCTCAGCTATATGCGTCAGCGAACAGGCAAATCCGCACGAATGACTGGTATAGATTTTGACAGTAACGCCGTAAACTCCGTACATGATGAGGCTCTAGAAGCCGAAGAGGCCAAGATTCACGAAGAAAAAGCTGCTGAAGCTGCAGCCAAAGCCGAAGCTAAGGCAAAAGAAGAAGCAGCGCTAGAGGCAAAAGCAGCAGCTGTTCAAGCCGCTCACGACAAGACAAAAGAAGACTAGACTAAATAACTCCAAGTCCTAAAGCCACCAAGACTTTATAATGGTGGTGCTGGTGGTGCTGGTGGTGCTGGTGGTGCTGGTGGTGCTGGTGGTGCTGGTGGTGCTGGTGGTGCTGGTG
>JBGAUQ010000003.1:0-195935 GCA_044228525.1 Saccharimonadales bacterium (SeqCode) | reverse complement strand
GTAGGATGAGATGAAATCGTTTTGAGCTCATGGTTTTGCCTTCCTATCTTTATTTATAAAAAGGAAAGAATCAGTGTTAGAAAAGAGCGCGCGGATATTTACAGTACAGGGGTACGCGCTCGGGGCATCGCCGTTGTCTGACTTGCTGTTGCAATTGATGCTAAGGATGTCGGCTTTGCTGAATATGCCATTTTTAGTATCGGCCAGGTTTACTTGTACTTGAGCTGCGGTATTGTAGTCAACTGCGTTCGCCGTCACGTCTATGGCTTTTTGACCCTGATTTATTGTTAGGCCAGTTAGGTTTGCCCCACGAGGAATTGTAGTGGCGATTTTTTGGATTAATTCAGAAAACAGGATTTCTTGCCCCAATACTTTTACTACCAATTTGAAGCTGCTGCTAATTTCTTCGGCTCGCTTTTGAGTCCCGGCGAAATCTTCTTTCTTAAATATTGCTTGACTAGCAGCAATGTCCTTTTCGTAATGCCGGCTCGATTGCTGAATGGTTAATAATCCATAAGTGGTAATTAGTCCTAAACCAACGAGCGCGATCACAGAGATCAATATCCATTTCCTCAGCACTACATTATTTCTTGCATAACGGTAGCTGGTTTTAACCTCTGGAGGAAGTAGATTAATCATGCTTAAATACCTCTTTTGGATGTGCCAAACTTAGGCCGGCAGCTATGGCGTACATTGGGCGGTCCGCGACTGGCGGTGGATCCAGGCCTTTAAAATTGAAATAGTGCCAGGGGTCAAAATGCCTCACTGCCATGCGCAGTACGCTGGTTAGGTATTCACTGAGTCCAGGCATGTTTGCGCCACCACCTAGTGTAATTATCTGTTTGATCGGTCTTTCCTCGCCATAACGCTCTTCGTAATATCGCAACATACGACGGATTTCCTTGACGATTATGCCAAGGGTAGGGGCCAAAGCTTCTTCGATTTCTTTTTGTCGTTTGCTGGCTCCAAGTCCATAACGTGTCTTAATTAGCCCTGCTTCCTCGAGGGTTACATCGAGTTGGCTCTTGATCGCGTTGGTGAAGTTCGCACCACCGCCTTGCACGACCGTACCGGTTACCAATATATCCTTGTCAAAAATACTAATATCACAGGACAGTGTGCCGAAATCAATGATGAAGGCCGGCTCATTGCTGGTATCTCCAATAGAAAAAAGTCTTCCTGATGAGCTCAGGGTTGGCTCAATCAATACGGCATCTAGCCCGAGAATCTGAGTCAAATCCACGTAAGAGTCTACAATTTTGCGGGGCACTGCCACTACAAAAAGCTCAGTATTTTCACTTGTCTGTCGCACGACTTTGTAATCCAGATAAAGCTCATCAAGCGGCATAGATATGTACTGCTCAGCTTCAAGCTCGACTGCTTCCTGGAGCTCCTTAACCTGGAGTTTTGGTAGCTCTAATGCTCGCGTGAATGTTCGGTAGGCCGGAATGGCAATTGCAACTCGTCGTGAATTAATGCTACCGTTCAACCCGTCTTTAAATAACTTCTGCGCGGCCTTAGCGATGATTTCTGGTTGTACTACAACACCGTTGTCTTGGGCGGCTTTGTCAAAGGCCGTAAAGCCATAGCCGACGACTTTTGGGCGATAACCCTTAAGATCAACGTCATAAGGCGGTTCTGTGAGCTGCATCGCCTTAAGCGAGCCATGGCCAATATCAAGGCCGAACAGTGGCTTGTCGTGGTAAAAGTTAGGTATTTTATCGGTTTTCATCTAAACTGCCCACCTCAGGCAAAAGGCTTATGATTAGTATATCAGATATGTTTTTGTTGTCCTCAAGAGTTTAAGAGGTATTAATTAGGCAAAAACCTTATGCTTTCCTATAATTTATATCATATGCGCCGACAAGAAGGTGGTTTTACGCTTGTTGAGCTGATAGTCAGTCTATTAGTGCTTGGTATTATTTCGTTGGCAGCATTTCAGCTGTTAACAGCATTACTTCATAGCGCGATTGTTTCAAAGCGGCAGGCAGTAGCCTATACGCTTGCTAACAATCAGATGGAATATCTAAAAGAGTTGTCTTATGATCAGTTAGCGGTTGCTGGCGGGGCAATTCCTTCAAGCTATACAATACCGGCGAGCTTTAATATAAAAGTAAATGGCGAGAAATACATTGTAAAAACAGGGGTAGTTTATGCCGATGATGCTTTTGATGGCTGCGGATCTTACCCAACAGTGGCCTTGAAGCAGCAGTATTGTCGAAACTATCCGCCGCCAACTGGTGCCCCAGCTTTAGACAGTAACCCGGCAGATACAAAAAATGCTACCGTCACGGTAACTGATACTGCCGGTCATACCCTAGCCTCATTAGATACAAATATTTCAGCAAGAGTCGCAGAGACGGCTAGTAATACCGGTGCTTTATTCGTAAAAGTTGTTGATGAGAGTGGTGATCCGATATCCGGCGCTACGGTTGTGGTTACCAATTCGACTACAGTCCCTGCAATCAATGTTTCAGACACATCTGATAGTAACGGCACAGTCATTTTCTATGGTTTACCGCCTGATTCAACCAATTATGACTTTAATGTGACAGCCTCACTTGCTGGTTATTCAACTTTGACAACTTTATTACCTTCGGGCACCCTACAGCCGACCTACCCCAACGTCAACTTGCTGGCACAGAATTCGGCACTCGTAACCCTCAAGATTATGCCAATGGGCACAAACAGCCTCATCGTCGAGTCTACAGACGTTAATGGCGCAGCACTACCAAATGCCAAGATCTACATAAAAGGCGGCTACAAGCGCTATACAAACAGCACAGACACGAGTTATTACTATGACAATATGCGTAGTAGCGACACCAGACCGACGACAAATGCTAGCGGGCTAATCAATCTGACAAATCTCGTACCGGGTGACTACATATTCTGTGGCGATATCGGTGCAACAAGCTGTACGATCGGTGGTACTACTTACTTTTTGGCGGCTGCTTTGCCATACGGCGGCGTCAATTCCCTCAACCCGATTACCATCCCAACCTACAAAGCAGCTAGTCCGCCCGCCACTACATTCGATTTTGGCGGGACACCTTACTTACAAAAGGTACGCCTGATTTTAACTGCTAATAGCAATTTCCCTCGAGTGACTTCAATTACACCTTATAGCGCTGACCAATCGACCGATCCGATGTCAAACCTTGCTTTCAATATAAACGGCGCGAATCTGCCATGTAGCTCCAGCGCAGCGAGCTGTAGTACGCAGGTTACCTTTACGCAATCTGGCAACACCTATACAGCATCATGTACCGGGAACGCCAGCGGCTTACTTATACACTGTAACGTCAATCTAGCTAGTGTTTCACCTGGACCACTTCAGCTGACAGTTACGGTTGGCGGTAATTCACTTGTGCTACCTACAACTCCGCTGGGAGGTTTTAATGTTGTTCCGTAAGTTTAGTAGTTCCCAAAAAGGCTATAGCCTAGTCGAGCTCCTGGTTGTCATATCGCTTGTAGGCATACTATTTGCCAGCTTTGGCGTGTTTTTCTCAGGCTATCTTAAGTTGTATAGCTCTTATCAAACCGATGCTAGCAACTTTTCTGAAATTGCACAGCAATCCCAACGCATTAGCAAGGTTTTGCGTGGCATCGTCGATATAACTTCAGTTGGCTCTAACGATCTGACGGCTTATGCCTATTTCTCCCCGGGAGATACCTACACCTCTGTAGTTAGGTACTATCTTACCCCTGACAATAAAAAACTATTAGTTGATGTTACGCCTATGACTTCGAACCCGCCTATTGGGACGCCTATAACTGCCTCAAAGCGAACCTACACGATAATTAACAATTACTACAAAAAAACAGGAGTAAATTTGTTTGACTACTACGATATAACAGGCACATTATTAACCATTCCAGTCGCGAACCAACATGTGATTACGACCATCAATGTAAATTTGTATGAGCCGGTTTCGCATTCGCCTAACGGTATTCAAATGAGCAGTTCCGTTAGTCTGCGTAACAGAAAGGTGAATTTATGATCCCAGCACTGCTAGGCTTAATTATCGCCTTCTCGATCTCGGCTGTCGCGGTGGTGCAAATAACTATGGATAACTTCTTTGTCGTAGGGAATATCATAAAGAGCCAGCAGTCTTTTAATATTGCCGAAGCGGGGCTTAACTACTACCTGTGGCACTTAAACCATAATAATACTGATTATAAAGACGGCAAAACCACTCCAACAACACCTGATCCACAACTTGGCTATGGTCCATATGTGCATGATTATGTCGACACGACAGGCAAAACACTCGGAACCTACACCCTTTATATCAAGCCTGCCGGAAACGGCTCCACGATCGTAAAGGTACGGTCCATAGGCAAAGCCAACGGCAGCAATATTAAACGCACGGTTGAAGCCCAGATAGGGTCGCCGTCTTTCGCAAACTACGGGGTGGTCTCCGATTCGGCTCTATGGTTTGGAAACACTGAGACTGCTGATGGACCGGTTCATTCCAACCAAGGTATACGTCTCGACGGTGCAAATACTTCAACTGCCAGCAGTGCACGTGCCACCTATATCCCTCCGAGTAACCTAGGAGGAAATGGCGCCACGAGTAAACCAGGGGTCTGGTGTGATAGTAGCGTTACATCTCCAGTTAATTGCAATACACGCCCCAAGACAGATTGGCTATACCCCGTCAGCTCGGTCGACTTTAATCAGGTTAGCAGTAGCCTCTGCGACATAAAAAAAATCGCCTTTGCGGCCGATGCCAGCACGGTAGCACTAGCTACTCAAGCAAATGCCTGTAGCCAAGTTCCAGCAACCCGAACAGCAGCTTATTTACCCCGGAGGAACGCTACCTACAACCTTACAAGGGGATATCTGATCCAGCTAAACACTAATGGCACATATGATCTATACAACGTTAACGGCGAAAATGATCAAGCTACACCTTACACCGCTGCCTTAACGCTCCAGTCAGTTCAAACAGGCATTACGATCCCGTCCTCTGGTGTGATTTACGCTGAAGACAATGTCTGGGTTCGCACAAACCCCACTTACCATGGTCGAGCGACTATAGCTGCCGGCCGATTAACAGCCGCAAGCTCCGCAAGTTATGCGAATATCGTTGTAGCTGATGATATTGTGTATAGCACCAAAAATGGTTCAGACGCCTTGGGATTGGTTTCTCAAAACGACGTCTTAATTGCTCCTTACGCGCCACCAAGCACTGGTAGCTTTAACTTCGAAGTAGATGCAGCGGTCCTGGCTCAATCCGGTGAGGTTTGGTATCCAGGAGTTTATCGTACGAACAGCAACCGTTGTACTCGAGGCTGGGGAAACGCGAACCAGACCTTCACTTTTTACGGATCAGTGGCTACACGCCAAACCTGGACCTGGACCTGGTTGCAGGGAGGAGGCTCGTGCCCAGATGCTGTGTTTGTAAGTGGGCAAGGCTACATCTCCGGTATCCTCAATAACGTTACACAATATGACTACAACCTCCGTTATCAGCCTCCTCCAAGCTACCCATTAACTGCCGGCTACAACTTCCTATCATGGCGAGAGGTACTAACCGGACCCTGAGCATTGGCTAAGTTTACACATTAAAAAAGCCCCGGGTGACCGGGGCTTTTAGCTAACCTTCTGGCTAAGACGATTTAGCTACCGTCTTGGTTGTTGGCTGTAACGGTTGTTTTGCCGTTAACTGTGCCTTCAAAGGTACCAGTCAGAGTGTATTTCTGACATGTTGTGTCATCGCTTTCGCAACTTGCGCCTGCGGCGTCAGTTACAGCGTATGAGTATGCTTTAGCTGCTGCTGCGGTAACCAAACATGGGTTGGTTGTTGCAGTGCTGGTTGCTGGATCGCAAGTCGTTGAAGACGGATCCTTAAGAGCGTTTTGGTCGAAGCTCTTCATGTTTGTCGTACGCCAGCTGGCTGTGTTCATATCAGCCCGGCTTGGGTAGTAACCGCTCGAAGTATAAAACGCTTCTAGGTTGGTCTGAATAGACTTAATGTCTGAAGACCGCTTCGAGTTACGTGCCTTTGCCTGTATACCGCTATAGGTGGTTATGACGAGTAACGCCAAGATACCTATGACCACGATGACGATCAAAAGTTCGACGATCGTGAAACCTTTATTACTTTTTTTAAGGGAGATCATGAGAGCCCACCCTCCTTGATTATTTTTAATTAACTTATTGATCTTTACGGCGTGATTAACCGAAAGTATCTGAGAATGATTATAACCATAAGAGTTGTGGCGTCAAGCCTTTTACCACAGATTAGCCACCGGCGGTTTTGGACAGGTTGGCGATTGGGCCCATAACTGAGGCGGCTATCAAGCCAACCGCAGCACCTAAACAGACAATCATAATTGGTTCGATTATCGATGCCAAACCATCAATAAGGACCGCGACTTCTTCCTCGTAAAAGTCTGCAATTTTTGTGAGCACGGTATCGATTTGACCGGTTTCTTCTCCTACGAGCAACATCTGGGCGACGATTGGAGGGAAGTGCTTGCTCTTGCTGATTGGATCACTCAAGGGCTTACCATTTCTGACGTCTGTGGCGGCATCCTTGAGCTCTTGCTCGATTACTTTATTGCCAATAGCGGCTCCGGTAACCTCCAGGGCGTCTAGGACGCTAACACCGGCCCCCATAAGCGACGCAAAAGTTCGTGAGAAACGGGCCACAGCAATTTTTTGGATGACATTTCCAACCACCGGCAAACGCAGTAACAGGCCGTGAAATTTATATTTACCGGCATCGGTCCGGATGTAGCGTCTTACAAAGAAGAGACCAATTAGAGCGACAACGGTCATTAGGATCAAGTTTGGAACGTGGGGAATTATAGTAGCGTCTTTACAGAAGTTGCTGATGTTTAATAGTACCTGGGTATAGATCGGTAATTTCGCGTTTGGTCCACCCAGGGACAAAAGGATTCCACCAAGCTTAGGAACAATAAAGAGCATGATCCCAAAAAAGGCTACAACAGTCACGACAAGGATCACAACGGGGTACATCATGGCGCTCTTAATCTTTTTGCGCATACTGGCGTCGCCTTCAACCTGGGTGGCAAGGCGCTTGAGTATTTCATCTAATATGCCGCCTTCTTCACCAGCGCGGACCATGTTTACGTAGACATCAGAGAATACGTCAGGATATTTGGCAAAAGCATCGCCGAGTGAAATTCCACCTTCGACATCTTTGGTTATGCCCGCTAAAACTTCACGCATGTATGGATTCGAGGCCTCGCTCTGAAGTGCAGACAATGACCGAGCAAGCGGTACTCCAGCAGTTATCATCGTAGATAATTGACGGGTAAAGATCACCAGGTCATTAAGTTTGACCTTCTTCTTATTACTTAAAAAACTCCCGCCCTTTTTTTTGCCCTTGGCAACCTCGACTACTACGGGGTGTAGACCCTCCTTGTGAAGTAGTCCCAGCATAGCTTGCCGATCGGCCGCCGCCGCAGTTCCAGTAACTGTTTTGCCGTCTTTGGTTTTGGCTGTGTATTTGAAGTCCATGACTTATTCCTGAGAGGTTACTCTCAAAACTTCCTCAATTGTGGTTTGCCCACGCAGGGCTTTTATTAAGCCGTCCAGCTGCATGGTCAGCATTCCGTCCGTAATTGCCGCTGAGTTTATATTTTCTGAAGTGCTGTTGGTCACAATCATCTTTTGGATATTTGGCGAATTGGTAAGAACTTCATAGATGCCGATACGACCTTTGTAGCCAGTATGATTGCAGTGTTCGCAGCCATTATCTTTAGCCCTCCATAGTCGACTTATCTCTGACGCAGTTGTACTGACGCCAGTAATCTCCTTACCCTTACCTGAAGCCGAAGTTCCTATACCATCTTTGATAGCCTGTTCTTCGAGTTCGTGGAAGCGCTTCGGTCCGCCATTGGCCGCTAGATTAAATGATTTATCCAGTGTTTTTAGGTAGGTGTCATCTGGCTTAAATTCTTCGCGACAATCGACGCATAATCGGCGGACCAGCCTTTGGCCGATTACAACGCGGACAGTACTAGCGATCAGGAATGGCTCAACGCCCATGTCTAGCAAACGGGGCAGGCAAGTCGCGGCATTATTGGTGTGCAGCGTACTGAATACCAAGTGACCAGTAAGGGCGGCCTGCACGGCAAGATCAGCCGTTTCGCCATCACGTATCTCGCCAACCATAATGATATTTGGGTCTTGTCGGAGTAAGGCCCGCAATCCATTCGTAAATGTCATGCCGGCCACTGCGTTAACCTGGACTTGATTAGCGCCGACTACGTGATATTCAACAGGATCTTCAACAGTTGAAATATTTACCCCGGGTGTATTCAATGAACTTAAAACGCTAAATAATGTCGTAGACTTGCCGGAACCTGTTGGACCGGTCACCAAAACCATGCCATGCGGTTGAATTATGGCCTGCTTCATATCTGCTAGTGCAGTACCCCAGAAGCCTAATTCCGTGAAATCCGCCGGCTTACTTGATTCGTTAAGGATACGCATCACGACCTTTTCGCCATCGAGAATGGGCAAGGTGGACACACGCAAGGCATAGACAAGGCCGCTTATCTCTACCTTAAAACGACCATCTTGCGGTGCCCTATGTTCGTCAATTTTTAGATTGCTAAGGATTTTTATGCGACTCACTAGCGCGCCAAGCAGCTTACGGGGCAGTTTATTGGTCTCACGCAAAACGCCATCAATTCGATAACGGACCACCACAAATTCTTCGCGAGGTTCGATATGAATATCGCTGGCACCGGCTTTAACGCCGTATTCGATAATAATGTTGACTGTCTGGGCGACTGGCGAGTCTTCGGCAAGATCACTTTCGTCAACTTCTTCGGCTTCGGCCGGCTCCTCATTACTTGCAATAACCTTGGTTAGCTCACTGCTTATGTTGCCGCGATACTGATCGAGTGCCGCCTGTAGCAGGCTGGCAGTTGTGATATGGACTTTTAGCTTATTGCCGAGTTGTTTCTGCAGGAAGTTAAGCGCCTGAATGTCGTCGGGATCTTCCATTGCTATAAGCTTGGTTTCATCCTTGTCGACTTCGAAGACCACCGCGTTGTATTGGCGAGCGATCCTTTCAGGAAGGAGCTTCAGTACCTCATGCTTTATTTCCGACGCTTTTAGTTCGATAAATGGAACTTCAATTTCGTCGGCATAAAGCTTAGTCAACTCTTTTTCGCTAACAAGATTATTCTTAATTACGACGTCCTGAAGCGGCTGCTTATCGGCTGCTGCTTGCTCATGAAGAGTCGTCAGCTGATCTTTGCTGAAATCACCACTCTTATTTAGGAGTTTCTCGACTAATGAATCAGGAATTCTCATAGCAAATGTCTATCTTAAGGGTACACCCATCCTGGGCACATTTTAGCAGAAACGTAAGCATGATGCGCTATTTCTTAAATAAAGATTAATTTTCATGAATTTCAATGCTTTAGCATTTTTCAGACTTCTGCCAACTGCCTATAGTGCTAGAATATTAGTAAGTGGGTGGAATTGACAGTCTAACGACCACAGGAGGTTAATATGGCGGCAAAAGTAAAAGAACCTAAAGAGATGCAAGAAGTTAAATCCGGTGATGCTGACGGCAAATCCAAGGCGCTGGGTCTTGCTATGGACTCAATCGAAAAGCAGTTTGGCAAAGGCGCCATTATGAAATTAGGACAGTCTCACCCGGCTGCCGTCGAGACAACGTCTACTGGCGCTTTGAGTCTTGATATTGCGCTGGGTGGTGGTATTCCACGGGGCCGCGTGATAGAAATTTATGGTCCAGAATCATCCGGTAAGACGACTCTCACACTGCATGCTATTGCTGAAGTCCAGCGAAATGGTGGCACGGCAGCCTTTATTGACGCTGAGCACGCGCTTGACCCAGGCTACGCCAAACGAATTGGCGTAGACGTCGAGAACCTTTTGCTGAGCCAGCCCGACAACGGCGAGCAAGCCCTTGAGATTGTCGAAACCCTCGTTCGCTCCAACGCCGTGGATATCATTGTGATTGACTCAGTGGCCGCCCTCGTTCCACGAGCTGAGATTGAAGGCGACATGGGTGATTCACTACCCGGCCTACAAGCACGGCTAATGAGCCAAGCCCTGCGTAAGCTGACAGGCGTAATCAACCGCTCCAAAGCAAGCGTCATTTTCATTAACCAGATCCGCATGAAGATTGGTGTCATGTTTGGCAACCCTGAGACCACCAGTGGTGGCAATGCTCTAAAATTCTACGCATCAGTACGTATGGATATTCGCCGCATCGGACAGATTAAGCAGGGTGAAGAGATAATCGGCAATCGCACGAGAGTAAAAGTCGTAAAAAATAAGGTAGCCGCGCCATTTCGGCAGGCTGAATTCGATATCATGTACAACAAGGGTATTAGCGTGCCCGGCGATGTCCTCGACCTCGCAGCCGAAGCAAATATTGTCGAAAAGTCAGGTGCTTGGTATGCCTACAATGACCAAAAAATTGGTCAGGGCCGCGAAGCCACCAAAACCTACCTAGAGGAAAACCCTAAAGTACTAAAAGAAATCTCCGATAAAGTGCGTGCAGCCGAGGCCGCCAAGGAGTAGACCATGAAGAAAGCGGTTATTCTGCATGGAACCGATGGCAGCCCCGAAGGCAATTGGTTACCGTGGTTAAAGAGACAGCTTGAAAGCAAAGGTTATGAAGTTTGGGTCCCTCTATTGCCAAATAACCATACTCCAAATCGACAAGTTTATAACGATTTCTTGTTTGATTCAGGCTGGGATTTCCATGACAATTTGGTCATCGGGCACTCTTCGGGAGCCGTCTCGGTACTTAATTTGCTCGAAGATGAGCGCTGCCCGCACATTAAGGCAGGTGTCATGGTCGGAGCATGGCACGATACCAAGAACTCACCTCTTAAAGACACCTATAGATTTGACAATTTATTCCCTTTAAATGGTTTTAACTTTCAGCGCATAAAAAGCCAGGCAGACAGGTTGATTTACATTCATGGCGATGATGACAATCACTGCCCAGTTGAGCAGGCCAAGTGGCTGGCCAAACAAACCGACAGCGAAATCATTATCATCCCTGGCGGGCGACACTTAACGGGGTCGGCAGGCTTCACGGAACTACCACAACTCACCGCCGCGCTGCAAGACCTGGAATTTCAAAGTGACTTAAAGGAGGGTGAAAAATGAAAAGGGTATGGTTAAAAAGCTTTGTAGCAGCAGCGTTTATTGCGTTGGTTGCTACCGTTATTGCGATAAGTACTGGTCTCATAACCAGGCCACCGTGTGACTACAAAGTAAACACCACTCCAGGCTTCGTGCAGGGGGTTCCATGTTCAGTAACTGACGAGCTGACCTACAGTAGTCAGATTAAGATCCTTGCTGGGACTGTCTTTATTGCCACTTTTGCTGTAATACTTAGCTACTTGTATATAAAAAGAAGAAAAAAAGATTCTGCGCGAAAGAATAGCACAACTACAATCAGGAAATAGCTTTCGAGCTGTTGATTACGCTAAAGTGTTTCAATGAAGATAACTAGCATTAAGCAGCAGGTTAAACGAACTGATCGCTATTCTATTTTTGTGGAAGGGAAGTACGCTTTCTCATTGAGTGAATCGGCACTTCTAGCAAGCAAGCTGGTGTCAGGCGAAGAATTATCTAAAAAGCAGGTGAACGACTACAAAAAATTGTCAACTGAGGATAAGCTTTATAATCAAGCCTTGCGCTATGTGGCGATGCGACCTCGCAGCCAATGGGAAATTCAATTCTACCTGGAATACAAAAAACAAGCCTCCCCTGCCCTGGCAGAAGAAATACTTAGCAAGTTAAGTAATATAGGGCTCATTGATGACCAGATGCTGGCAAACGCTATGGTTAATGACCGACGTTTGCTCCGCCCTACCTCACGTCGCAAGATGATCGCTGAACTTCGTAAAAAACATATTGCCGATGAGTACATCGAGAAGGCGTTAGGCGAACAGAAGCAGGATGAGCTTACTGCTCTAGAAGCCGTGATTACCAGCAAACGCCGGCAGACAAAATATCAGGATGACCAAAAACTGATGCAATACTTGGCTCGACAAGGTTTTGGATACGAAGATATAAAAGCAGCTATCAAGAAATGACTAGGCAGGTGCCGGTGCCGTTGCTGGACTGGTGTTAGTTAGCTCATTTATCACGACGCGTTTGGGGGTAATTTCGCTAACCTGGTTCCTGTCTATGACCAGCGCTCCCCCTGTAAAGCTTTTAAGGATTGATTGTGCTACATAAATTTTTTGAATGTACATTGTTTCGGTCTCAGTAGCATAATCGCTAACTTTACCGATCTTCTGTTTCGTAGTCGTAACAACCTGCTTGCCAATTAATTCATAATTTATATCTAGGACCTTTTTTAGGCGTATCAGCTCGTCTGGTTCGGAAAGTACATCGTGGTCATTAACAACGTAGCCTTTAGATAAGATGTCTCTGATGTCTTGGTACAGCAAAATAAGTTGTTTTTTTTCGAAACGATCGTAGCAGTAAAATCCTTCAATTTTTAGGTTATCAGGGTTAATTATTGGCCCAGTTATTTGCGCGATGATTGTGCCGGTACGCAATGATAAAATCGGCTTGTTTAACAGACTGTTGCTTAGCTGAAGCATGATATTAGTATAACCGCATCTATAAAAATTAGCAGGGTAAAGAAATATTAAATCGTTTAATAATTGAGGTACTTTGAAAACGCTACTGCTTGGCTATGTATTCATGCCGCGCATACAATCCAACTACTATGCGGCGGACAAGAGCCATTTCGTTAACAGTTGCAACAGCCATGTTTGTACTGTTATTTGGCCGGTCGATGTTCGTGGCAGCTGATACGGCTAGTGCCCCCTCCCTTGCCGTTAGCCAGTTCAAGATTACAAGTACTAACGGTCAGTTCATCACGCTCTACAACTCGACAGATAGTACTTTAGATATGAGCAAGTATCAGCTGGAATATTTCAACCACTACGACCTGACCAAGGCCACCTCCAGCCGGCTGATCAGTCTCTCCGGCACTCTGCCGCCGCATGGTTATTATATGGTGAATGACAGTAGCCTTCTGCTCTGCTACCAGCTAACTATCGACTCGCAGTCATTAGGCTTATCTAGCTCTGCCGGCATGATTCAGGTTATGTCTCATAGCCAGCCAAGCCCCGGCGCTGGCGTTGTCCAGGTTTTACAGGACTATGTAGGTTGGTCAAAAATCTCAACATCTGGTGCGGTTACATTACCGTCCAATGCCAATGCATTTATGCAGCGTCAACCACAAGATAATCGAAATAACCCATCTGTTATTACGCCCGGAGGCGGTAGCTGGCTAACTGTTCAGCATGACTCAGCGAACCCTTGCAAGCTGATAACGGCCACTACCAGCCCCACTCAGGTTGCAAGTGGCTTCAGTCTTCTATTACCTTCAACCGAACCGCCAGCTTCTATCGTCAACATTGCCGGCGAGGATTCAGGCAGTACCCTGCCCAGTCTGCCGACGAGTGATATTGGCCTAATGGCTCCCCAGATTACAGAGCTCTTACCAAACCCGTCGGGAACCGGCAACGATACGACCGATGAATTTATCGAGCTATATAACCCAAATCCGGTTGGCTTTGATCTAACTGGTTTTATTTTGCAGACTGGCCTGACCTCGGTGCGTAAATATACTTTTCCGGCTGGCACAATTTTGCCACCAAAAAGTTTCAAAGCATATTTGTCCGAAGAAACGGGACTAAGTTTAAGCAATACCGCAAGTCAGGTAAAGCTACTTGACCCTTTTGGAAATTCAATTTCAGCTACCGCGCAGTACGTATCAGCTAAGGACGGCCAAGCCTGGGCTTTGGCGAAGGGTAAATGGTATTGGTCTACGAGCGCGACTCCAAATTCCCTCAACGTAGTTAAGCAACCAGTGGCTACAAAGAAATCAAAATCTACGTCCAAGCCAAAGACAACTAAATCTGGCAGCAAGAATGATACAAAAACATCTTCAAGTCAAAATTCCAGCTACAGTGATGATGAGCCGAGTACCAACCCAGTACATGCCTGGACACTTGCCTTAATTGCTGGCCTCGCGATACTATACGGACTATATGAGTACCGTTCAGACTTGGGAAGTCGAATCAACCAGCTTAGAAAAAACTTTAGAAATCGCCGCTTTAGTCGGGCAGAAACTGAAAGGCGGTGAAGTCATTGAACTCGTTAGCGATCTGGGCGGCGGCAAAACTGTATTTGTTAAAGGTGTGGCTAGGGGTATGGGCGTCAAAGATATTGTTGGAAGTCCTAGCTTCACGTTGAGTAGTGAGTACAAGGCTGGTGATTTAACGCTTCATCATTATGATTTCTATAGGCTCGGTGAAGCCGGTCTGATGACCAATACACTAGCAGAAGTCATAGGTAAGCCTGAAACAGTTGTTGCCGTAGAGTGGGCCGATTTAGTCGTTGATACAGTCTTGCCAGCTGACCGTCTAAGCATTCATATTCGCGCCGTTGATGACAATAGCCGGCATATAAGATTTTCATATCCTGAGCATCTAATCTACCTAATCCCTGCTAATACTTAATTTGTTAAGTAATGTTAATAATTACCTTACGTACAGACAAGCCAGAAGCCGAGCTAGGCCTATATCAAGACGATAAACAAGTTGCCTGCTCTACGTGGGAGGCTCATCGTAAATTAGCAGAAACCATCCATGTCAAAATCAGGCAACTATTAGAGAATGAGGACGTTGATCTGCATAGCCTAGCCGGAATAGTTATATATAAGGGTCCAGGTAGTTTCACCGGATTACGGATCGGATTTAGCGTCGCTAATGCGCTCTCGAGTAGTCTTGCGATTCCGATAGTTTCGGCATCTGATCCGCGTTGGATAGAGCAAGGTATAACCAGTTTGATGGAAGGAAATAATGAAATTATTTCCATGCCGGAATACGGCGCCGAGCCGCGCACTACACAGGCTAAAAAATAGTTATCCACAAGGAGTTGTTTAACAGAGATAAAACTGTTGACATATCTGGAGTATAGCCTATAGTTAGCTTTGAAAACGTGTAACACAAAAAGGTAAACAAAATGAAAATCAAAAAGCTGCTCAATATTGGCTCTGCTTTCGTAATTAGTTTGTCAGCGTTGCTTACTCTTGGTATCCCAAAAATCTACGCAGTGGGTGACTTTAGCTGTACATGGACAGGCGCAGGAACTCCCGACGGACAAGAACGACTACTAATGAGTGACCCTGATAACTGGGACAATGCTACTTGTAATGGCGATGCACCTCAGTCTGGTGATTCAAATGATTTGGTATTCCCGCAAAGTGCAACAAATAAGAATGTTTACAACGACATAGACGCCAGCGAGAGCTTCAATTCGATTACTTTTAGTGGAACAGGCGATGCTACAGGCTACACTATCGATGGCAATGATATTGAAATCATGGCAGGAATTTCTGATACTACTACCGCGCCCACCCCTGAAGCGGCCGCGCTCAACTTAATATCCGCAAACATCACATTCACAGGGGACCAAACGATCAGCGTTACAACCCAAAAAGAAACATTGCTGCTCTATGGTGATTTCTCGGGCAATGGAAATTTAACAAAAACAGGTAATGGCGCAGTGATGACATCCGGAGACAATAGCGTTTGGTCCGGTGGCATTACAGTTAACGGCGGTGCGCTTATTGTCGCAAGCGCCAAGTCCCTTGGGACTAGTGCAGATATTGGCGCAACTATTAATAACGGAACAGATTTCCTGGTGGTAGGCTGTTTTGATATGACTTTCGAAGGCAATGTAACACTAACAGGCAACAGTTATATCTCTGAACTCGTACCTCCTTCACCAAAATTTGCTTCGGCAGTTGGATGCGATAGCTTGGGAAGTAGCTACTACGAAGAATCATTCGGTAGCGGTGAAGAGCATGCCTCTAATCTGACCATGAGTGGCACCATCACGCTCGGCAGTGACATAACATTCGGCGCTATAACCGGGACAACAACAATCAGTGGTCCCCTAGTTGGCGCACACGAGATAACAATGCTTCCTGGCTACACCGGTAAATTAGTAATCACAAATTCTTCGGCAACTACCCCCAACGGTACTTACACTTCAGCACTTTTTACAAAAACTATATCTGATTCTTCGGCAGCACCAGTTGAAATATTTGGTAACAATGTGATAACGATTGACGGTACGAGAGGTGACGTTGGTGTATTCAAGGGTGGCATACTCAAGGGAACCGGCACAGTTGGGAGTCTTCTGGTTGGCACCGGCGGTATTGTTGCTCCAGGCCACAGCCCAGGCTGTATCACAAGCTCGGGACTAACTTTGAACGGAATTTTTCAGGCTGAGCTCGGCGGCACAACTGCCTGTTCAGGCTATGACCAGGCGGTTGTAAATGGGGCAGTTGACGTAACTGGCGGTACATTAACCCCAACGCTATATAACGGATTTGTACCGGCTGTCGGTCAGAGCTACACCATCATCAATAATGATGGGTCTGATGCAGTGACAGGCACATTCGCCGGTGTCGCTCAAGGCGGTACGGTCACAAATACAGGTGTAACGTACAGTGTTTCTTATGTCGGTGGCGATGGTAACGACGTGGTTATAACAGTGACCGCCATCGATGCCAGCTTGCTACCGAAAAGCCCAAACACAGGTTTTGGCATGCTGGCCGCTAATCCTCTGCTCGTATTAGCGGCAACTCTGTTGACTGGATCAGCGTTAGTCGTAATGTCACGGCGCATGAAAACAACTAACAAATAAAAATAAAGTAGAGGTAAAATGGCTGACCGGGCACCAATCGGTCTCGACGATCCCGTCTTCCACGGACGGCTCAGGCGCATCCAAGCAAGGGAAGATCTGATTCCACGTGGCTCAAGCCAGCAGTCTCGACCTTCGACCAAGTACTTCAATAATAATCTTTTGTACCGACAGCCGGCTTCTCAGGACGTAAATCCATTGCCGGAAAACGTTGGTTCGGTTTCAGCGCCTCAGCCAGGTCCAAACAGCGTCAAGCCCGTTGTAGTTAGAGCTACTCCAGAACCAACTCAGTTAGCTCCGGCTAAAAATGCAAATATTTCACAAAAGCATTCTCGCAATCGCAGCCAGGTGGCTTTGATGTCGATGGCAATGATCATATTTGCGGTTGGTATATTCGTAAGTCTGCTTACACTAAAGACAAATAGTGACTCAAGGGCACATGTCGCTGCCTTGGCTCAACTAGCTAATGAAGATGCCCCGCCTGACGAAACAAAGCCAGGTGATATTTCTGGATATAAAGTAGCTCCAAACCTCCCGAAATATATAAAAATTCCTAGTTTATCGGTCGATGCTCGCGTTAAGCCCATGGGCGTAACCAGCAAAAACGCCTTACAAGCACCAAAGAATATATACGACGCCGGCTGGTATAGCGCCAGCGCCAAGCCAGGCGATCCAGGCAGTAATGGCGCCATATTAATTGATGGCCATGTTCACGGACCAACCTTACCTGGCGTATTTTCAAAAATAAAAACTTTAAGTGCCGGTGAAGAAATTGTTATACAAAGAGGCGATGATGCCGTATATACCTATAAAGTTGTAAAAGTTCAGAACTATGATGCAAAAAGCCTCGATCTTGGTATTGGGCTTACGTCTGCTCAGCCAGGGCTGCCGGGCTTAAATCTGATCACTTGCGGCGGTAAATTTAATCAGTCTTCCGGCCAGTATGACGAGAGGACTATAGTATTTGCTGTTTTACAAAGTTGACCGCCACGGCAAATACGGCGTATATTTAAATCAGGAAATGTGAAGTTCGAGAGACGAACAAATCCTTTTCTTTACTTAATTAAATTCGACTTTCAGATCAGTAAAAGCAGACTAGAGAAGTGATAGCGATCGTCTGGAACACTGATCTGTGCAGAAAGGACAGACATGCTAGGAGTATTACTCGCCCTGATTGGGCTTGCTGTTGGTTTTGGTGCCAGCACGGTTATTACAAAACAACGCAGAAGTTCGGCTGAGGAAAAAGCCGAAAAAGAATTGGCCAAGGCAAAAAAAGAAGCTGCAAAGCTAATCGATCAAGCCAAGGAAGATGCTAAAAAAGAGATTGAAGAAACGCGCAAAGAAGAGCAGTCGCGTCGTAAAGAGCTCAAAGATCTTGAACAACGCCTGGTTACGCGTGAAGAAAACATGGACAAGAAACTTGATGATCTTGATAAGCGAAGTGAAAAGCTTCGTAAAAATGAAGATGAAGTTGAGCAGCTAAAAAACGAGATCCGAGAAATTCGTGGCAAGCAGCAAGAGAAACTTGAAAAAATCGCCAAGCTTACTAAGGCAGACGCTGCCGACAAGCTTATGCAGATGACTGAACGCGATATCAAAAACGATTTAATTGGACTTGTGAATAAACTGCAAAACGAAGCTAAAGATAACGCCGAAGAAAAAGCCGCGGTTATCATAACTACGGCAATGGAAAGAATGGCCAGCGAAGTAACAGCAGAGCGTACGCTTACCAGCATCAAACTTGAAGACGAAGAGATGAAGGGCCGAATCATCGGCAAAGAAGGTCGCAATATCCAAGCACTGCAACGCGCCACAGGAGTGGATATCATGGTTGATGATACTCCCGGCTATGTTGTGCTTAGTAGTTTTGACCCAATCCGACGTGAAGTCGCTCGGCAGACAATGTTGATGTTGATGAAGGACGGTCGTATTCACCCGGGTCGTATCGAAGAGGTAGTCGATAAAGCTCAGAAGCAAGTTGAAAAAGACGTTATTAAGGCTGGCGAAGACGCAGCCCGAGAGTGTGGCGTGATTGGAATTCCAAAAGAAATACTGCAATTACTTGGCGAACTAAAGTACCGAACAAGCTACGGCCAAAATGTCCTCAAGCACTCAACGGAGATGTCACACATTGCGGCCGTTATTGCGGAAGAGGTTGGAGCAGACGTCAAGACAGCCAAATACGCAGCGCTTGTGCATGACTTGGGTAAAGCCCTAACACACAAGATGGAAGGCAAGCACCACCACATTAGTGGCGAGATGCTACGAAAGTATGGAGCACCCGAAGAAGTCGCGTTGGCGGCTGAACAGCATCACGACGACGTAGACGCAACAACTGTCGAAGCCTTGATTGTTAGAACCGTAGATGCGATTAGCGCTGCTCGACCTGGCGCGCGAAACATCTCTGCCGAAAACTTTGGTGAACGTATGCGCGAACTCGAGAATGTCGCCAATGGCTTCCCAGGCATCGACAAATCCTACGCCATTAGTGCGGGACGTGAAGTGCGAGTATTTGTTAAGCCACAACAGATCGATGACCTTTCAGCTATCAAACTAGCACGAGACATTGCAACAAAGATCGAATCGACCATGCAGTATCCAGGCACCATTAAGGTGAATGTCATCCGCGAAACCCGAGCCATAGAATTCGCCAAATAGCTAAATGAACATTTTGTACGTCGGCGACATCATGGGCGAAGCTGGTATTGAAGTAGTCGAAAAGATTATTCCTGAGTTGCGCAAGCAAAAGCAGGTAGATTTAGTTATAGCTCAAGCTGAAAACGTCAGCGAAGGCAAAGGGGTCACGGTAGCGGACTTCCGTAGGCTTCAAAAAGCTGGCGTGGATTTTTGTACGGGTGGTAACTGGACCCTTAACAGACCTGAAATAACCCAGGCTCTAAATGATCCGAGTCAGCCAATCATACGACCCGCGAATTACCCCGAAGGCACACCCGGGCTTGGATTCAAGCGTAGCGGCAATGTACTAGTAGTTAGTCTGCTCGGTCAGATAGTCGGAAGGGATTCCGATAAGCCAGTTGATAACCCACTAAAAGTAATCGATAAGATCCTGGCAGATAATAGTTCTGATCTAACTATTGTGAACTTTCATGGTGACTATTCGAGCGAAAAGGTTGTAATCGGTCATTATCTCGACGGCCGCGTTACGGCCGTGGTTGGAGACCATTGGCACGTGCCTACAGCGGACGCACGTGTTCTCCCCAGAGGCACTGCTCACATAACCGATGTAGGCATGTGTGGCGTCCTTGACGCATCTTTGGGGGTAAAGTTCGAAAGCGTTCTGCCGCGTTGGCGTGACGAAAAGCAAACTAGGAATATACTAGAAACTGAAGGACCAAGGCAGTTCAATGCCGTGCTCATAAAAACCAATCAGCAAGGTCTGGCCGATACTATAGAGCAAATTCAACGAGTTTTCTGATATAATTAACCCCTGTAACGTCGGGGAGTGGCGCAGTCTGGTAGCGCACGCGGTTTGGGACCGCGGGGTCGCAGGTTCAAATCCTGTCTCCCCGACCAAGTAAATATGACAAGAACGACACGTATATTTTTAGTCAGGCACGGCGAATCCGAACTTAACTCTAAGGGCATAATTGCGGGCCAGCTTGACCCGCCACTTACTGATGAAGGCCGAAGACAGGCAGAAGAGACCAGACTGCAACTAAAAACAGTCAAATTCGATGCCGTATTTAGCTCTGATCTAAAAAGAGCAGTTGAAACTGGTGAGATTATATCTGGAGAGAGCATCCCAAAGGCCCACCAGTTAAAAAGCCTGAGAGAGAGGACCTTTGGCTCATTGGAAGGAATGTCAGAAGAAATGCAAACTCCTGGCACAGAGTATAAAAGCGCAGCACCTCACGAAAACGCCTGGCACTATAAAAACGTTCCAGATATGGAAAGCGATCATGAGCTAAGCGAAAGATTCATGACCGGCCTGAGAGAAATAGCCGAAACAAATGAGGGCAAGGTGGTGTTGGTCGCCGCGCACGGTGGTCCAATTCGGACAGTTTTGATGGAGCTTCAAAAACTAACAAATAAAAACCTACCTGCGGGGTCATTCCGAAATGCCGGCTATGTCGAGTTAGGATACGACGGCAGGCACTTTACTGTTCTGCATATTGTTGGGGCCACTATTTCCTAGTTAGAGTACAATACTTTAATGGCTTTCATTCTGACTATCCTGGCCGTATTTGTGATCCTAGTAGCCAATGAAATTTGGTATCGCAAACAAGCCCCACATGACGAGTTTAGTCGTAAATTCGTTCATATTACCGTGGGCAGCTTTGTTGCCTTCTGGCCGTTCTTTATGAGCTGGCGACAAATCCAGTTATTAAGCGTGGCATTTTTGTTAGGGATTGGCCTATCAAAATTACTTGGAATTTTTCAGGCGATTCATAGCGTACAACGGCCGACTTGGGGTGAGGTTTTTTTCGCGGCTGCCGTCGGCATTATTGCTTTGCTCACCGATGATAAATGGATTTACGCTGCCGCATTACTCCAGATGAGTCTCGCTGACGGGCTAGCCGCGGTTATCGGCACAAAGTATGGCGGCCGATACAAATACCTAGTGTTTGGACACCCAAAAAGTCTGGCTGGCACTTTGACATTCTTTATCGTTTCATTCGCGGTTCTACTGTCACTAAATAGCATGTTCCCGACTGAATTGAGCCTGGCTGCTATTCTTGGCATTAGTTTATTTGCCAGCTTTTTAGAAAATATTTTTGTTATGGGCTTAGATAATTTACTTGTGCCGTTGGTGGTCGCGATGTTATTAATTCAAGCCTGAAGGTTTGATTAAGTGAGCACGCAGGGCATTAAAGATTACAAATACGTCAACGCCTTCTTGGATTATCGCCCCTGATAGTGCAGTAAATTTGCCAGTAGAGAAAACGATCATAAGAATCACACTCAGCCCGATACCGATCAAAATGCTCTGACGGGCTATAGAAAAAGTACCTTTAGATATTTCCATAGCAACGCTAACACGTCTGAAATCATCAAGCATGATCACCATATCGGCCGACTCGCTGGCGGCGGTCGATCCACGGGCCCCGAGCGCTATGCCCACGTCTGCTGCGGTTAATACAGGAGCGTCGTTGACGCCATCGCCCACAAAGACTAGAGGTCTTTGCTCGACTTCATCAATGACGTGAAGTTTATCGGCGGGCAGCGTTTCGGCATGTACTTGCGTAATTCCGACCTGTTTGGCGATAGCATCAGCGGCGGCTTTGTTGTCTCCGGTAACCATGAGAATGTCTTTAATGCCAAGTTCACGTAGATGATTGAGAGTGGCCTTACTCTCTGGGCGCAGTTCATCTGTCATCGTAATCACTCCGGCAAGCACACCGTCAATTGCGACAAATACGGCCGTTTTATTAATCTTGGTGGGGTTAAACTTCGCGGGAAATTTTACTTTCTGATCAGCTAAAAGGCTGAGCCGCCCGACCAAAATTTGAGTGCCTTTTAATTGCGCTTGCAGACCCAACCCACTAATTTCTTTAACATGCTTAGCTTTGGAGTATTTTAGGTTTTGGGATTTTGCGGCTTCAACAACCGCATGAGCAATAACGTGATTCGAGTTTTGTTCTAGGCTAGCGGCTAGACTTAAAACTTCTTGTTGGGTGTGCGACCCATATGTGGTGACATTATCGACTGCCGGCAATCCCTTTGTTAATGTACCGGTTTTATCAAAGGCGATAGTTTTGGCTTCGGCCATGCGCTCGAGAGCCAGTCCTGTTTTTACGATTATCCCATAGCGACTTGCGCGAGCCATGCCGCTAATTACTGCGATTGGTGCTGCCAATATTAGAGGACAAGGCGTAGCCACGACTATTACCTCCAGAAATCGGATAGCATCCCCGCTCAGTAGCCAAGCAGCGCTAGCAATACCGAAAGCCAATAACGTGAAAGGTACTGCGTATCTATCGGCAAGACGCACGTATGGGGCTTGATTGGCAGATGCCGAACGGACCAAGTTAATTATTTGTTGGTACTGGCTATCTTGGGCGGTTGCGGTAGCTTTAGCTGTGACTGGACCATCTATATTGATTGAGCCGCTTAAGAGCGTATCATTTAGTTGTTTTGCTTGAGGAAGACTTTCGCCGGTCAGCGAAGATTCGTCAAAGCTGGCAGTGCCCTCTATAATCACGGCGTCAACCGGAACGACCTCGCCAGCCTTGATAATTACCTTATCACCAACATGAATTTCGTCGACGGCTACACTTATTACTTTGCCCTTACGTAATACATTGGCTTTGCGAGGGGCATGCTTCAGTAAGGCGTCTAATTCGCTGCGTGCTCGGTGCTGGGCAAAGTCCTCGAGTGCTTCACCGCCGGTTAACATCACTACGATTACAATCGCCGCCCAATATTGACCTAAAATTACCGAAGCGATGATGGCGGTAGCGGCTAAAATGTCTATTCCGTAACTTCCGGCGCGAAAATCCTCCCACATATTTTTTAGGAGTACTAGCAATTCTAGTATAGAGACAGTGGATATTACCCAATTCGCAAGAGTACGATGACCCGCTAGCTCTAAAGCGAGTCCAATCAAGACAGCGAAAACTGCCAGACTAAACAATTTATATTGCCGCAAAAATCTAAGCAGTCGTTTCACACTGTCTCCAATAAACTTTACTTCTATGCATTATAGCAATTTTAAGAGAAGTTTTGACATTAATATGCCAATACTATATATTGTATAGTATTGAACTAAACGAAGGATATTCTATGAAAGCAGCTCAACTAACAAAATATGGCGGCAAGGATGCCATTAGCATTAATGAAACAGACAAACCAAACATTGCTGACAAACAGGTTCTAGTCGCCGTCAAGGCAGCTGGCCTGAACCCATTTGATGTGAAGCTGCGAGATGGTACGTATCAAGAATTTATTCCCCTAAACTTACCGGCGACACTCGGGGGTGATGTGTCTGGGGTTATTGAAGCGCTTGGTGCAGGCGTAAATGGATTTGAAATTGGGCAAGAGGTATATGGGATGGCGAGCGCAGTAAGTGGCCAAGGCTCGTATGCCGAATATGTGCCTGTCAGCATTTCGCAGCTTGTTGGTAAGCCCAAAAGCCTAGATTTTGTAGCAGCAGCTGCCGCGCCTCTGGCGAGCTTGAGCGCCTTTCAAGGTGTAGTTGATCACATTGGCGCTAAGACCGGGCAGAAAATTCTGGTACATGGTGGCGGAGGTGGAATTGGTTCTCTTGCTATACAGATCGCAAAAAATGCCGGAGCATACGTAGCAACTACTGTTAGCGCGGAAGATTTAGATTTTGCAAAAGAGCTAGGTGCGGACGAGGTTATCGACTATAAATCTGAAGACTTCAGCGCACGGCTAAAGGACTTCGATGCGGTCTTTGATACTGTTGGCGGTGAAACCAACAAAAAGTCGTACAAAGTTCTCAAACACGGTGGCATTCTGGTATCTATGGTTGAGCCGTTTGACGAAGAGAAAGTAAAGGAAACAGGCATTAATTACATACAGCAAAACACCGTTCCGACAAACGAAAACCTAAACAAAATCGCCGAACTTTTCGACGCCGGCAAGTTAAAAATCAATGTCGATAAAGTCTTTCCACTCGATCAAGCCGCGGAAGCTTTGGAATATCTAAACTCTGGCCATCCACGCGGCAAAGTAGTTCTTTCGCTAAGCTAGATCAAGCCGACAAGCAACGTAAAAGTTTGCTAGGGTGGCCCCCGAGTGGCCACTCGTGACACATCCTTAGCAAGTATCTGTTGACAACCCCTGATAGCAACATCATACTTAAGCTTAGTTTACGTGTGGCGATAGATATTCGTGTTGCAAATTCCTAGCATATGTCAAAAACAAGAAAAATATATAACAAACGCGGCCTAGTAGTTGCATTTATTATTGTTTTTGCCAGTCTTGGAACCTTGCTACTTATAAACGGTTTTGCAACTGTTTCGCCAACAAGTATTGGTTTTGAATCAGCCAACGATCCAAAGTGCACCGGGGGGATAAATACTACTGCAGGAAATTCAAATTTTGCCCAAGACACCTCAAAGAAATACGAAGGAACTTATTCGGCTAAAGCCAGCTATACGGGGGGTGGTGCAAACGCCTATGCAAGATGCGTTGTAACGACCTCTTGGGTTACAGGCGATGAAGTTTGGTATGGAGGGGCATTTTTCTTACCTTCAGGCTTTAGCCAGTCGATGCAGAATCAAGTAGATCTGATGAGGTGGGACAACTTCTCGCTTAATAATGCCAGCCAGGACTGGGGAGGCATAATTATTCAAAATAGCGATAAGCAAGCAAGGCTGAAACGTTTTAATGTTTCGGGGGACTATACGGACGTAAGTACCCCTTTTACGTTTCCTGAAAATCGGTGGGTCTGGGTCGAAGTACATCAAAAATTTAGTCCAACAAACGGACAAGCAATCAATGAGGTGTATCTTGACGGTGCGCTGCAGAGCTCATCTACGACAGCGAACACATACGGCAGAGAAATCACCAGAATTAGATACGGACTTGTGGCTATTGGCGCTGGAGCACAAACTAATCCGCTTGATCTTTGGTTAGATCGTGCCACAATCTCTTCGACTAGGGTTGGACCATTATCTGGCTCAACGACCGCGCTTGCTGGTGACACAAATAGTGATGGAAAAGTAGATATAGTTGATCTTTCCACTTTATTATCGCGGTGGGGGACAAATTATGCAGGAGCTGATTTTAACAAAGACCTGACGGTAAATATTTTTGACCTATCAATTTTGCTGAGTAACTATGGCAAAACATCACCCCCACCAACCGGCACACCCATTAACCAGACTCTCGGCTTCAATACTCTAAACTCGGTTGTTTCAGATGATTTTACCGGCGCTTCGGGAGTTAAGCCTGATTCTACGAGGTGGGGCGCCAAAACTTTTACTGCTACAAATGGCTCGGTAGTCTACTGGAACGGGCTAAATAATGTTCAATTAGATGGCACCGGAAATCTTGACATATTTGCTCAAAAAACAGCAAGTGGCTGGAACTCTAGCTGGATTTCGGGTAATAAATCCTATACGGGCACTCGTTATGTTGAAGCACGGGCAAGAGTTGCGGGCGGTTCTGGACCATGGAGTGCTCCTATTTGGGAGTGGGATGCTCCGTACGGCGCAACCGCATTAGAAAACGACGTTATAGAGCAGCTGGGTACCGAGCCGACGTCCTATCACACAACTTTGCACCCGATTGGCGTATCGGCCAGTAGCAAATTAAACAATACCAACCAAACATTGTCTAACGACTATCATACATATGGTGCGGCCGTGTACGCAGACCGGGTTGACTACTACTTTGACGGAGCAAAAATCCAGACCATCACGAAGGCTGAACTATCCAATAGATGGGGATTTGATACGACAGCGATGGTGCTAAACATCAATTTAGATATGGGGGGATGGGGCGGTACTCCCAGCCCTTCTCTACCAAGCCCAACCCACATGCTAGTCGACTACATCAGGGTTTACACTCCTTGACTCTAATATAGACCACAGCTATTTTTTACGGGTTTTGAGCTTTTTTGCTGTCTTGGGCTTTTCGGGCACGGGCATTTGCTTGAATCTAATTAACACAATAATGGCAGGGCCAATCATGGTCATGAAACCAAGCGGCAGGGAAGATAAAAGGTATAACGCGATCATAGAGGCGCCTAAAAAAACCAAGCTCTCCTTAATTAGCTTACTCGTTAAAAACATTAAAACCGTGAGCAATATCAATTGTGGAAGATACAGCCATGACATATAGGTGAGGTAAAAAAACGGCACCATAAATATGGTCGCATAATCGGTTTCTTGGCCACGCAGCGCGTTGATAATTATCGGATAAGTGGTCGCAAAAAAGAAACTAGGCAAATAACTGATCAGGACTGCCCCGACAAATACACCTGGTTTAATTAATTTCATATATTTTTTGTATTGTTTGGTCTTAACTTGTTGCTTGTGAGCTTATCTAAAGTATAAAAACAATCAATATAATGTCAAACTAAACCTGAAAAACGTTTTTGGGGCGGAGTAGTAAGAGAAATCAGAACCTGTCACCTAGACCATTCCAATTAAGTTAACTATACTCAATCCTATGAAACACTCTAGAGTGTCCAAACAAACATTCAAAATTCTTATTGCAGCAGTAATAGTAGGCGTAATAGTAGTTGTTGGTAACAACTTACTTAGTAACACCAAAGCAGCAACAACCCTCCCCGGTGATACCAATAGTGACGGACTAGTCAACATAGTAGATCTATCTACCCTACTTAGTAAGTGGAACACTAACTACACCCAAGCAGACTTCAATGCCGATAACAAAGTAAACATCTTTGATCTATCGATACTACTATCTAACTATGGGAAGATGGGTACAAATACTTGTATTGGAGCACAGCATACCCCAGGTGGCCCGGATGGCATGGGTGGTTGTTGGCCGGGACCAGATAATACAGGTCCAAATGCTCCCGAATCTTCAATGTCTACGTACGCTGGTTCATGTACGATAAATACCCCAAATGTAACAATTGATTCAAAGATAATTGACTGTAGCCCTGTAATTGTCGGTAGCTCAGCCTCTGGCCTATTAATAAAAAATTCTTACATAAAGGGTGGAGTAATCCAGAATAGTGGGTCTGCTTCATTTACAGTTCAGGATTCACTGATTGATAATGCGGTCAATTACCCTTCATGTGCATCGAACGGTGGCAGTGCAACAGGGTGTGCGTCAGGTAAGTATGCTTGTGGTGATCCTAACAATGCGACAACTGACTGCGGGGTTGGTTACAAAAACTACACCATTTTACGAACAGAAATAATTAACTCAAACCGAGCAGCGTATTGCCAGAGCACATGCACCATCCAGGACAGCTACTTCCACGGTACAAATTTATGGCCTGATGAAACAAACCTCGCTCACGCCTCTTCAGTACGAAATGAGCAGTACCTTACTTTGCGCCACAATTCACTTGGATGCGACTTCACAGGGCCATATCCAAATCAAGAATTAGGGTGTTCGGCTGATATGTCAGGTTACCCAGACTTCACCCCTATAATGAATGCCACAATTGATAAAAACTTATTTTTATCAAATAATATCGGCGCCGGGTTTTGCGTATACGGTGGAGGTACATACGGAAAGTCCTTCAGTAATGACCCAACTAACGCGACGTACATAAAATTTACAGACAACATTTTTCAACGCGGGGCAAATGGTAAATGCGGAACATGGGGGCCAGTTACTGATTTTATACCAGGTCGCACTGGCAATGTATGGTCAAATAACAAATATGACAACGGTACGGTTGTTAATCAATAAACCGCTTATGCTTGGGGCGAGTGATGGGACTTGAACCCACGGCCTTCCGGACCACAACCGGACGCTCTAACCAGCTGAGCTACACCCGCCATAAAACAGAGGTGATTATAAGCTAAAACAGCATATTTTACAAATCAGAGAGCGGCTTTTTCGTACGGCAAAGGCCAGGGGTTCGCGGCGCAGCCCTGCAGGTTTATGGACTGTTGCTGCATAACGGGTGCTGGTTGACCTGCTCCTTGACAGAAACGATGCCCAAAACCCAGCCAGTGACCAGTCTCGTGGTTTATGACCATAGTGCGATAGTCATCAAGGCTTCCGCCACCACCATTCCAGGCCGGACTGGCGTAACGCCAGCGGTCAAAGTTCAATATAACGTTTGGATAAACCGTACAGCTCCAAGTTGAATCACAGATTGAGCCAAACGTTGGCATCTGATCGGCAGCGGTAAGCCAGACAACTAAACCGCAACCAGAGGACACTTCACTAAACGAATTTACGCCACCCAACGACCATCCCCGGCTGTCAGAATAAACCGAGGTCAGTTTTGCTCTCAATTCTGGTAGGAAACTCGCATCAACCCCCCTTGTAGTCACGCAGTATGTGTAGTTGCGCCCCTTGGGCACGGCTGTAGGTGCCGGCACATAGTCTGGGACAGGCTGGACTGGTGCTGGCGCCGGAGCGGGCACGACTGGTTTTTGAATCTGCTTAGGAGCAACTTCGATGGTTGTACCGCCCCTAGAAACAGATGCCAATATATCTGGTGATGACCGCATGCTGTCAATACCAAGTTTACTGAGCTGCTTGTTAAGTATTGCGTAATTTACCTGCAAGCTTAACGAAGGCGACGTGGCTATGCCTAAATCAACAGTTTTTATCTGTACCATTGATTTCTCGGTTTTCAGAAATATGACTTCGGGTAAAATAGCGGCTGCTTTTACTGGAGGTTCGACAAATCTATAGGCTTTATTCTCGGCAATTTGTGGTATGGGATGAGCCTGTCGACTAATTGGTTGCAGGTAGTGTCCCAGCAACAATGCCAAACACAAACCAAACACAATTCTTAAGAGGTTCATCCTAGACAGTTTACAGGTTTAGTCTATTGTTGTGGAGGCAAAGGAGGATTTGGGTAGTCGTTTGGTCCGGGTTGTGGCTGACCCTGTTGAGGAGGGTATTGCTGAGGAGGGTATTGTGGCTGGCCGCCGTTTACCATTTCAGGGAGAGACGGATGATGCTCATAGCCGCCGGCGCCGGTATCGAGGGGACCATTTGAGTTTGGAGGCATCGATACATAATCGGTTGTGTCGTAGTAGTCATCACCGCCGCCACCGCCATTTCGGAGTTTCAGGATTAGCAGGATTAAGCCGACTACTACTAGAGCTATTACAACCCAGATCCACCATGCCGAGCCTTTCTTGGCGCCGTAGGCTGCGAAGGTGACGAGTTCTTTAAGCTCGAACTTCAGATCGCCTGTAGTACTATCGAAGGTTGCTTGGATAGGAGTTAGGCTACTGCCGTCAATGCTGTAAGCTACAAAGCTACTGTATTTCTTTGCGTAAGATTTCAGGTGCATGGTAACTTTGAGTTCTTTGTCGAACTCTGTTATTGAGTCACCAGCTTTGTTGCGACATGTAATCGTGTAACCGCCAGCAGCTAGCTTGTAGCCCTTTGGAGCTCCAGACACACTATCTTTGCTGATTTCGCAGAATGCGTCTTCTTTGAGCGCACCGGCGGGGAATTCGACTTCAACGATGCCGTCATCGCTAGTTATCGTTGAATCTTCGTCGGCAGTGATGTTTGCCTGGAATTCATTTGTCTCGATATCTGCAACCACGTAATCACTGAAATTGCCTGCTGCATCTTTGGCAGATAGCCTGTATGAATATGTCGTACCAAATTCGGCTGTAGTGTCGCCATATGAGGTCTCGGTTATATTTTCATCGAGCATTGTCCACGTACTGCCGCTATCGCTGGAACGCTCTAATGTGTAGCCGGTTACTCCCACGTTATCGGTTGATGCATCCCAAGTTAGGTCTACTTCTCCGCCGCCTTGTTGTTTGCCGCTGAAGTTTGCAGGTACAGAAGGCTTTTCTTTATCCGATGCGTTTGCAGGAGCTGTGCTAGTTCGGGTTACTACACGAGTGTTGGTTGTATTAGTAGTAACTATCTTTACGCAGTTTGGCCAGTTGCCAGGTGCATCTGCAGGACATGTATTCGGCTTGGGATCTTGACAGTTCGGATAGACGCCGGTCTTGCCTTGTTCGGCACAGGTTGGCCCGGGTTTTTGTGGATTAACCGTTACAATCCTTGCGCTAGAATAACCGGCTTGTCCACCGTTAACACCACTACAATACACTCTAAATGCTGTTGTTGAAGTTAAAGTTCCCGGATTTCGTTCCTGTACTCCAATCGGCGTACTTATGCCGTTGCCAAAAGCTCCAATTGCGCCATTTGTTACTGGTGCTCTCTCTAGAGAACACGCAGTACCATTTATTGCGTTCCAGTACATACTCGTAGAGCTGCCGTATTCGATTGGGCTATAACGCACTGTTAAGTCAGTCGGGAAACTTACATTAGGAGGCGGCGCAGGGTTAGGGCAGCCGTTCGGCTGCAAGCCGTATCCTGCATTACCGCTATTTGGGCACGCGTCGCTTAGATCAGCAACGCCATCACCGTCAGTATCGTTTAGCCGAAGAGTTAAGTTGATCTGAGTATTTGCGCCGGGAAAGATTGTAAATTGTCTTGCGCCAAGACTAGTGTAGCCGGCCTTACCGGCATCAGCTTGATAGAGACGACCGCCGTTCCAGGTCGTACAGGTAAAGAATCCTGTCCCTGTCCCTGTAGAGTTACCCCAATCGGTCGGCGACGGGGCTTGTGAACAGTTATAGGTATTCTCAGGTGGCACAGCTACTATGTGAATGGTCGCGTTTGGAACTACATTCCCATTTAGGACGCCATTTACACCCGCCTCAACAACTCTCACGGATACACCGCCTGCACCTGTAGCAGGACCGGCACTGCTGTTAGTAATTAGATAAGTACCCAAGCCGGCAAAGCCGACGGCGAATACCGCAAAAACGAACTTACTTCTGAACAGGGTGGATTTTATTTTTGATTTGGCCATATTTCTCTATTATATATCTTGCCAATTAATACTTTGTAAATATTATCATGTTTTTATCAATTGCAACACTTATTTTGCTTTAATGGTTATGCTATTCGATGCTTTGGATTGGTTTCCGGCTGCATCTACTGCTATCACTGTATATGTATAGAACTTGCCGCGCACTGCACCATTGAGCTGAACCGACTTACCAGTAACAGTTGCAACGGTGCCTTTATTTGCGAGATTAACCTTGTAACTTACAACTCCTACATTATCGGTTGCCGCACTCCAGCTTAGGTTTATTTTGCCACCTGAGTATGCCCGGCCAGTCAAATTTGTAGGTGCGGTTGGTGGCGTTGTGTCGCTTGGAGGGCAGCCATTTGGTGCAATCCCGCTTTTGGTAGGGCAGGCATCTACAACGTCAGCGAAACCATCGCCATCAGTATCAATCTGCTGTAACACGAGCCGGAGTACGGTAGTCGCTCCAATTTGTACAACTCCGTTATAAGCACCTTTAGACACGTAACCTGTTTTTGAGGCATTAGCAGTATATTGTTTACCGCCCGTGGTTGTTCCGCATGTAAACGCCGCAATGCCATAAGAGTAGGTATTCCCGTTCCCCGCAGTATTGCTGGAATTTGATTGGACGCATGAGTAAGTCGAATCGACTGGTACAGGAGATATAGTTACCGCTGCGTCAGTTACGTTTTTACCAGTAAGTTGACCTGCCAGGTTCATTTCGGCAACCTGTATGGAAGCCACACCATAGCCAGCGACGCCGCTTACTGGACAGCCACTAGGTGCTACTCCCGGTTGTGCTGGGCAGGCATCAGTTGTATCGGCAATTCCATCATTATCGGTATCATTTAGGCTAAGGGTTAAATTGACCTGGGTATTTGCCCCAGGATAGATTGTAAATTGTCTTGCTCCCAAACTTGTGTAGCCACTTTTGCTCGCATCTACTTGATATAATCTGCCACCGCTCCATGTTGCGCATGTAAACGCGCCTATGCCAGTCCCAGTTGAGTTACCCCAATCTACAGGTGAGCCGTATTGCGTACAATTATAAGTACTTTCAACCGGCACTGCTACGACGTGGATGTTTGCGTTAGGCACCTTATTGCCGGTTAGGACTCCTTTTGCATTTGCTTCATTGACGCTTACAGACAACAAGCCCTGTGCGGTGGCTGGACCAGCACTGCTGCTAACTACCTGGAATACACCCAAGCCAGCGAAACCGACTACGAAAGCGATAACTAGAAACTTATTTTTGAAAAGAGAAGACTTTATTTTTGTTAAGGTCATTGTTTTTGTTTTTTACACTAAATATTATTTTGACTGAATAGTAGCACTATACACGCTTATGTCAATAGCGGGAATCTAATACTATAGTCTAATTGACATTTAACCCCTCTAAACTTTATGCTTAAGCTAACAGATTAATATAAGGAATATTAAAGTGGGCAAAATTAAAAATCATCAAGCGGGTTTTAGCACAGTTGAGGTAGTCCTTGTTTTAGTCGTAGTAGTCGTTATTGGTGTCGTGGGCTTTATGGTCTACAAGAATCAGAATAGTAAGACAGACAATAAGCAGAGCGTGACTGAAACATCTGGGACAACTCAAAAGCCTGCAGGTAAAAAAACGCAAAGCACTTCATCTAAAGTTTCAGTAATAACTAAGGAGAGTATTCAGGACATCAATCCAGCTGCACCAGGCTGTGGCTCCCAGGCTGCGATTTCGCAAGCTGAGCCGAGCTTTGACCTTAAGTACACAAAGCCTGAAAACTGGGTAATTCTAGACACGTACCCAAATGGCGGCGCCTCATACAAAAGTGCTGACTTCAAATCCGAGCAGGGCTTTAGAAATATTTCTACGGGTGCAAGCCTAAGCTTATCGGTGCAATCATTCTGTAAAGACGGCAATGGCCTTGCTAAAGACATAGAATCATATGCCCAAAACCAAACAATGCAGCCAGGAACTCAGCTTACATATATAAAGGTTGCCGGCTACTATGGAGCAAAATTTACACACAATACAGGCGAAAATCATAATAACCATGCTGTCGTCTTGCTTTTTAAAGATGATAGGATGTACACGATCGAGGAACAGTTCAATTATTCCGCCGCCAACCCCTATCCAAACATAATCGACCAGACGCTTAATACTATTGAATAATATCGGCTACTGTCATATATACTTCTCGCCATAAAACTGCGAGGGAACCGCTTAAGGCGGCGACTGCATCAGAAAAAAATGAGTAGTGGTGCCCCGGGTAGGATTCGAACCTACGACCTTAGGCTTAGAAGTCCTCTGCTCTATCCAGCTGAGCTACCAGGGCGTGCACCTTATACAAACGGGCATATTAATTGTACTGTATAATGTTTTTGAGATATAAAAATAAAAAAATATGCTTCTCCTATTTTCTGTACTAGTCGCGTTCTTAGTCTTATCGGCGGCACTGGCTTTGTTCTTGATTAGGTCTGACCAGGGCGAAAAGGAACCGGTCGGCGCCTTATGGATGGCTTTTGGTTTTGGAGCCCTGGGAGGCGTAATGGCGGGGTTACTCGAATCGTTCCTTATTCCAAAACAGTCCTTAGTATTAGGTGCAGATGTGCAAACTTTGTTTATCGCTACAATGGCGGTGGGCATAATTGAGGAGGGCTGCAAGTTTTTGCCCTTAGCGTTTGTAATCTTTAACAAGCGGTTCTTTAATGAGCACACAGACGGCGTTATTTATTTTGCTTTGGCTGGACTTGGTTTTGGATTGCCCGAAAATATTATGTATACGGCGGTCTTTGGGGCTCAGGTCGGACTAGAGAGAGCTTTGCTGACACCATTCTTCCATGCTGCTATCACCGGAATGATCGGATTTTATTTAATTAAATTGAAGCTGGCTCACAAATCGCCTCTTGGGATAATCCCTGTGCTGATCGCGGCAATGTTTATTCACGGCCTATATGATTTTGGCTTGATGGTAGGGGCGACTGGTTTTGCCATAATGTCTCTAGGCATCACCATAAGCCTGAGTGCGTCTTTGTTTGTATTGTATTTTAAGGCCAAGGAGCTCGATCAAAACTTGGGCCTAAGCGTGGTAGGGAATAACGCATTTTGTCGGTCCTGTGGGACCCCAAACCCGCAACATAATCTCTATTGCATAAAATGCGGTAAAAATGCTTAAATTAGCATAATTACTAAAATAAAAACCAATACTTCAAAATATGAATTGTCCTAAATGTAGCCAGCCCATCGAGAACGGCGCCGCGTTTTGCGGTAACTGCGGTCAACCGATACAAGTTGCGCCGCCGGTACCGCCGGCATCTCCTATTGCACAGGTTATTAACAATCAAATGCCAGCTGCCGCGCCAGCTCCAGCACCGAACTACGCGGCGCCTGCCGGCAATCACGCTGTACCGACCTACGCCATCGCTACACAGGCCCAGCATTCGGGTGAAATGAAGGCCCTATGGTCAGTAATTTGCGGTGTATTTGGAGTTGCGGGCGCATTATTAATTCCGATTTTGGCCTTAGCCCTGGGGGTTGCTGGTCTGGTGTTGGGGACAATGACACGACACTCAACTCATCGACGTATGAGCACAATCGGAATAGTTATATCGGCTCTAGCTATATTGGGCGGCTTAGCCGGTTGGGCCTATAACATTTCTCAAGATCCTGCCATGCAAGAAAAAACTACACACTCGGCCCCAAAAACATCGTCAACAGCCGCGAGCGTTTCAACACCGTGTTATAGCCTAGGTTTCACAACTAAGTTAGAAGTGAAAAACGACCCCGACAGCTGCGACTTGCAAGCATACGACGGCGCAACTTATGAAAAATCCACCACAATTTACAAGGTCTATGCCAACAACATCAAGGGGCTGGATGAGACGAATCTAAATGTGTCGGCAAAAGCTGCTATAGAAAAAGACGTACAGGCACCTTTGCCTGGTTTTGTTATCGACACGCAGGGCGCGACAAATTTTGCTGGCAGTCCGGCCTATTTTGCCAAAGCAAGTAACAAAACAACGAATATCGCCGTAACCGAAGCGGCGGTATTTCATAAGACAAGCAACGGATACAATCTATTTATCTTGGTCCATGGGGCATACGGCAAAGACGCTGGTCTAGATGAGCTAGAAGCAGAATGGCAGTGGCAATGAGCAAGTTGGCTAGCAAAAGCGTAGCGTCCATAACTGTGTCTGTAATAGCTTTGACGGGGATTGCGATATTTTCGGCCATTTCATTAAGTAATACTCAGTATAGTTCTTTAACCAGCAACTTGTTTAGGCAAAGTGTGTCGATTCAGCGAAGCAAAAAGACAGTCGCGGAAGTTAAGCTTGCGAAGCAAGAAAAGTCGAGTGATTTAGCAAACTCGCTGAGCGGCAACGACGCATTCGGACAATCTGGAGCAGTCGCGCAAACTACTTTTATATTTCAGTCAGTGAACTCAGATAATTAAGTCTGGTGCGGGTGGGGAGAGTCGAACTCCCGTCACTAGTTTGGAAAACTAGGATAATAACCGCTATACGACACCCGCGTCTAAAAAATTATATCTTAAATGTCATGCAAGACGGTAATCTTGGCTCCGAGACTGTTGAGACGCTCAGCTAGATCCTCATAACCGCGATTAATAGTGTAGACGTTGCGAAGGACTGATTGACCGGGTGCGGCAAGCATCCCAATCAGCAGCAGACTGGCCGGCCTCAGGGCAGGCGGGCATACAACATCTGCCGCCGTGAATTTGGTTGGACCTGTTATATAAATACGGTGCGGATCGGCTAACTCAACTTGCGCGCCCACCTTTGTCATCTCGGTGTAATATAGCGCCCGGTTTTCATACATCCAATCATGAATCAAAGTTCGTCCCTGACAAACCGACGCGATAGGCACGAAATACGGTAGGTTATCGGGGTTTAGTCCGGGGTACAGGTTAGGGTGCAGTTTTTCGGGCAAGGCACTAAGTGGACCGCTGCGCTTTTCGACGGTAATATCGCGTAGGTCGGTGATGCCATTGGTTGCCTTATATGGAGCGCCCATTTTTAGCTCAACGCCCATTTTTTTAAGTTTTAACAACTCCAGGCCAATCCAGCGGTAAGGAACGCGTTCAATTGTAATTTTGGAATTTGTCGTTACAGCTGCTGATAAGAAAAACATTGCTTCAATCGGGTCTTCACTTGGCGCGAAAGTAATATTCTTCTTTATATGTTCGACGCCCTTTACTTTGAGGAATGGTGTGCCTATACCGTCGATCTGGACGCCGAGTTTGCGCAAGAAATGACACAAGTCCTGCACCATATAGTCGCCGCTGGCAGCCTGTATCGAAGTTTCCTTTGACATACGGGCGGCCGCCATTAGAACGTTGTTTGTCACTGTGTTACCTGACTCATAAAGCACCATTTCGCCAGGAGCCTTTTTGTTGACCGTTACCCGGTAGTAGCCACTCTTTGCGAGGATATCAACACCGAATTCCTCTAGGGCAAAAAGATGTGGTTCGACGGTTCGAGCACCCAGCTTGCAGCCACCGGCATATGGTATTTTGAAATCGTCATAATCATGCAGCAAAGGGCCAATCAACATTAAGACGCTGCGGGTCTTGCGGGCGGCTGAGGCGTCTAGCTTATCTAGGTCGAGTTTCTCGGGGCGCCTAATTTCCAGATCATTACCGTTCATCCACTTGATCTGAACACCAATACTTTGCAGTACTTCGATAATGCGATTAACCTCTTCGATGCGAGGGAACGATTTGAATTTTGTTACACCGTAGTTAAGTAGACTAGCGCAGAGAAGGGCGACGGCAGCATTTTTGCTAGTTTTCAGGGGGATAGTGCCTTTGAGCTCGTGGCCACCATCGATCCTAAGGTTGATAGCACCACTACTTAAGCTTATGAGCTGCTTGTTTAAGACATCACTAACGCGACCGAGGGTTTCAAGACTTAAGTTTTGTCGGCCATGTTCGATACGGTTGACTGCCGACTGTGAAGTATTTAGACGACGGGCAAACTCAGCCTGCGTTAGGCCCTTTTCTTGTCTTATCTGAGCAATTAACTGACCAATCTTTTCGTTGGGTGAGGACATTGTCCCAAGATGATACCATATATGACGTTTAGCATCAATATGTTATAATAAATTGTAACAAGAAGGGGAGACACCAGATGCATGATGACGTTGTAGCTGCTTTAATTGCCGCTGAAGAGAAACGCCAACGCGAAGGGCTCGAACTTATTCCTTCAGAAAATTATGTTAGCCGCTCGGTGCTTGACGCCATGGGGAGTATTTTTACAAATAAGTATTCCGAAGGCTACCCTGGCAAACGCTACTACGGCGGGCAAGAAAATACCGATCCACTAGAGCAACTAGCCATCGACCGGGCAAAGAAGCTATTTAAAGCCGATCACGCCAACGTTCAGCCGCACTCGGGCGCGCCAGCCAATGAAATTGTTTACTTCTCGTGGATGGAGCCAGGTGATTCAATCCTAGCTATGGACTTAAGTCATGGAGGGCACCTTACGCACGGCAACCCTATGACGTTATCAGCAAAATTGTACAACTTCATTCCCTATAAAATGAAAGATCCTTCAACTGGAGAGATTGATTACGAAGAACTCCGTCGACTAGCTCGCAAACACAAACCAAAGATCGTGCTAGCAGGGTTTAGCGCATACCCGCGCGAGCTCGACTACGCAAAGTTCGCTGAAATCGGCAATGAAGTAGGCGCGCTGCTAATGGCAGACATGGCTCACATCGCTGGACTTATCGTGGGTGGTGTCGCCAAAAATCCGTTTGACTATGGTTTTCATGTCATAACCACCACCACACATAAGACTTTGCGAGGCCCGCGAGGCGGGTTAATTCTGAGCAAAGGTACTGTTAGTACGCCGCTTCGAGCTCCAGAAAAAACCCTTGAGAACATTCCCACACTAATTGACCGAGCTGTCTTCCCAGGTATGCAAGGCGGTCCGCACGAGCATATTATTGCCGCCAAAGCTGTCGCTTTTAAAGAAGCGCTCGATCCGTCATTTAAGACCTATGCCAAGCAAATCGTAAGGAATGCTAGCGCGCTGGCGGATGCAATGCTGAAACAAGGATTCTCTCTTGTAACTGGTGGTACGAGTAATCACTTGATCCTGGCTGATGTCCACGAAAGTTTTGGGATCGACGGCAAAGTTGCCGAAGAGGCTCTAGACAAAATTGGCCTAACCTTAAATAAGAATTCAATACCTGACGATCCGCTTCCGCCGTTCAGGCCGAGCGGAATTCGCCTTGGGACGCCGGCAATAACATCTCGCGGCATGAAAGAAAAAGACATGGCTCAAATTGCTGACTGGATGAAACAGGCCATCGATAACAGGGAAGACGAAAAAACCCTTAACAAGTTGAGGGCTGAAGTAAAAGCCTTTGCTCTTAAGTTCTCTTTACCTAGCGATAGCTAAGGTAGAATTTCTGGCTCCTGAATTAAAACTACACCAAACTTATTTTGAACTGAGTCAATTATCTTTTGCTTAAAGGCTAATAGGTCTGCCGTAGAGCCGGCCTTTTCGTTGACTAAAACCAGCGATTGCTTTGGCCAGGTCGCCATGCCGGTCGCGGTGTCGTGATAGTCGACAAAGCCAGCTTGTGAAATTAGCCAGGCGGCCGATAATTTAACATTATCTTCCCCGGCTGGCCAGTTTGGCATGGGCTGTTCTGGATTATTGATGCCGGCAAATTCGGCTTTTGAGATAATTGGGTTGGCAAAAAATGAGCCGGTGTTTTTGACGGTCGCGGGATCAGGCAGCTTACTTCTTCGAATATCAATTACTGCTTGGCGAAGAGTTTGTGGTGAATATGAAGTTATTCCATGGGCTGAAAAGTAGGTTTGTACGGCGCCGTAGAACGGAGGCGCTGGGTTACCCTTCGTCAGGTGTAGGGTCAGGCCACTAATCAGATAGCGCCCTCTATCTTTAGACTTAAATCGACTGTTGCGATAAGAAAATTCACAGTCCGATCCAGCCAAGGTAACAAATTGACCTGTTTGTGTATCAAAAGCTTCAACGGTGGTGAGGGTTTGTGCGATCTCTTGGCCATAGGCGCCAACATTTTGGATCGGTGTAGCCCCAGCGCTACCAGGAATTAGACTTAGAGCTTCTATCCCAGTCAGCCCAGCAGAAACACTTCGCTCAACGACCGCATCCCAAATCTCGCCAGCACCGATAATAAGGTATGAGTTTTGATCATCGACTTGTTGATGTTCATAGCCGAGGATCTTATTGACTAAAACTAAGCCCGCAAAACCCTCGTCCTTCCAAATGATATTGCTGCCCCCACCAATCATAATTATGGGTAGTTGCTGAGATTTTGCCCATTCGACGGCTTCAGTAAGCTCAGATCGGCTGGCGATTTCAGTCAAATAGGCTGCCGTGCCACCAAGACCCATTGTCGAGTAGTCTCTAAGACTGATATTCTCGAGGATATTCATACTAACAGTATTACATAATGTAGTTGCTTCTGCTTAAGCTTGCGCGCGACCATGCCAAAGGATTAATATGGTAGTAGATGAGCGAGTCACCAGCACCATACATGAGTTTGGGGAATCATCTGAAATACGTGCGCGAACAGGCTAAGCAAAGCTTAGCCGAGGTATCTGGAGCCGTAGAAATAGATGAGGATTATTTACAGCGCATTGAAGCCGGTGTCGAACGACCTGCCGAGGATATACTGCTTCTCTTAATTAGCCATTTTGGCGTCAAAGATCGTGAAGCTGTCCAGCTCTGGGAATCCGCCGAATATGACAGCGAACTCCCAGATGAGTTTAAACCCGAAAACGACCTGGCACAGCTCGGCAACAAGCCGGTAGTAATGTTGATGGCAATGGATATGCGAACAGTTTACAGCGATGGTGTCGACGTTATGGCAACACCGGCGGGAGTTACTGTTAACTTCACCCAGACTCTGGCGGGATCCCAACGTTCTCCAGTTGCACGGATCGGTATGAGTCAGCACCAAGCAGAGCAAGTAATAAAGAGTCTCCAGGCAGCTTTGCTGCGTGCTAAGTATATTGGCGACACCAAATTGTTGCCCCCAGCCACTGATCAACAAGCATAAGTTAGTTAAAAATCTTACAGACCGGCTATAAGATGGGGCATACCCTGTTTGAGTGCAACAACTGATTAAACAAACAGGACACGCAAAATGACTATCGAACAAATGCTACGCAACCTCCATGACATGGCTGAGACTACCTCGACGCCTAAGCCAGTCGCAAAAACCAAGAAGTAGATTAAGCCTTGCGGGGCTTTTTTGTTTGTGCGGGCTGAGTGCTTTCTTTTGCGATTTGTATAATCGCGCCCGTCAGTACTACCGCAGCGATTGCTTGCGAAGCAGTTAACCCTTGATCAAGCCAGAGCCAGCCCACGACTACTGCTGATGCGGGCCATGCCAACTCCAGGATGGCCGCGCGCGAAGCTAGAACTCTTTTTAGTCCAAAATAATAGATGATCAATGCTACTAAACCTGTCGAGAACGTAATAGCTACCAGATATAAAAACTGACTTAAGGTAATAGCCCCTAGCGAGGAAGTGCTGCCTGAAAGCACTACAAAAATTAGTGCAAAAATAGGCGTAAAGCCGAATCTTAGGGCCGTAATATGAATAGATGACGTGTCTTTCAGCGCGTATTTCGAAAACGCAGTTGATGTACCCCAGGCAGCAGCTGCGCCGATAGCAAATAAGGCTGCGATGACTGTACCAGAGCCTGTCGAGAAGTTAACCACGTACTCGGGGAAGGTCACGAAATATGCTGCTACCAGTGCTATTGCCGATAAGCCGAAGAATCTGCGAGTAAGAGGTTCTTTTAAAAGCAGCGCTGAGGCCAAAATCGCAAAGATTGGATTCAGTTGCTGCAACAATACAACAACCGAAAATGGAATGAACTGAATTCTACCTAAGGCAGCCGTGTATAGAATCGTTCCAACTGCTCCAGATAGAAAAGACACCCCTATAATGGCGTACCATTGTTTGCGCGTTAACTTTTTGAATGCCTTAAGCGAGGTTAATATAATCGGCGCCAAAATGAGTAGACCAAAAAGGTGCTCATAAAAGACAATCACAGGTGCAGGCAACACATACAAATGGCGCCGCAAAAGACCATCAACGCTCCATAGCAGAGCCGCCACAATTACAGCAGCCGAACCGTATTTTACATATTTCATATTGAATCCTTTTCTGTTGCTCTCCCAAGCAACTCTTGCCAAAGCAAGTCCCGACTATACGGTCGGCCCATGAGTTTCACATGATCATCCAAAGTTTAAGTGCTTTGGTCGACGGCTATACGTCCGATTGGCGAATTCCACGCCACCCCAGGAAATTAATTTAGTAGTATTCATATCTTACTATGGCCAGATACCTTCACCAAGATTATTATAGTTGTTAGAGGTTGGCGGGTATTTGTCGTAGGCAGCCTGTAAGAGAGCAGCCAAAAATCGTGAACTGGTCGCGATCAGAGGTTCTTGTAAAATGCCTGTACTGTCTTCAAATTTGTGTCTCACAGGGCAGCCTGAAGAGACATTATATTCGTAGTCGATATCACCCTTAGGCATTGCTTCTAGATCTTTTGCCCACAATTGCGCAGTTTTTTTGCGTTTTAATACAGCTGCACGGTGATATTTGCCGCTTAAATCAACAACTTTGCCATCTTGCATCTTAAATGCATCCCAAATTTGTAAAGACCTTAAACTGCTCGGGTCCACGTCAGGATCTATGAAATCAAAAAACATGTCGTGCCACACAGCGTTTGCGGCAGTCGACCCTGAACCTAAAAATCCGTTCGGGCCCTTGGTTAATCTGCCCAGTATGTCTATAAAACTACCCCGATTAATTATATTTATCAGTTCTGGAATATTCACCTGAACGGCTGCAAAATGCGTAGAAGAGCCGTGGCCATACTCAGGAACGAGGGAATTTTCGACACGAAAAATATTGGTGGCTGTAACCAGCGGAGTCGCAATCCCAGAAATCAGCCCGTCCTTGATTACTCGGTCGGTTGTATTATAAAAAAAGCGGTTCGGGCGCTCCTCAATAAGCTGGCAAACTCTTGCGTTACCGTCGGGGTCTGATACTGTCTGGTGGATAAGCCGTTGGCTAAGTATCCTAGTGCCGGAATCAATAACATTGCGCGCCCTCTTGAAACGGTCAAATTCCGGAACGTCTCGTCTTTCTTCGGGAGCAATTTCTGCAGCAAATACTGGACGGAGGAAATCGGTCAAGGCGGGCCCAACAAAACGCCTCATTACTTCGTCTCGCGGAAGATCACGGGTTTGTGCATCCGGGGGTACTATGGTTTCGGGACTAGAAGAAGGAAATTGGTGTAGCGACATCCATGTATTATAACATTAAATGCAATAAAAGTCTAGGGGTAGTTTATTTCCTGAGAATAAAAGGGGACTGTTTATTGAAATCTTTGTTTTCTGCCAAATTCACTAGTGATGTAGCCACAGCCTTGCGATGGATCATTGCCAGCGGTAAGGGTCTTTTTAGAGTCAGTCTGAATTTGTTTGGATTGCCACGTTCCTCCATCAACGATGAGCGGATTACTGTCCAGTCTAGCTTACTGGCGGCAAGTTGCTCGATATGATGTTCTCCGTCATGAAGAATTCTCGGAGCTAAGAGGACTAACATCCAGCGGCTTACCAAGTGTAAAAGTTCGAATTTATCACCCGGAGCGTTGGCGCCGTGGCCAGTCAATGAAACAATGCGTGACACTTTATTTTCCTGCATGGCCGGGATGATGTTCTCCATCCCCGATTTTAAAATATCTTTTTTTGGCGTGCCCCAACTACCCAGTGCTGAAATTACCGCGTCTGATCCTTTGATTGCTTCAGCAACAGCCTCTGGATTATAGACATCGCCGTTTACGATACTAAGCTTTGTGTTTTGTGGCAGACTTGAACTACTGTGAACGAAGGCAATCACGCTGTGGCCGCGGCTAAGCGCTTCGGCGACAACAAGCTTACCAACCTTGCCGGTCGCACCAAAAACAGTGATCTGCATGCTTAATCTTGCGGTCTAAAGACCTAGGAGCTGTTTCTTTTTGGCGTCAAATTCTTCTTGAGTCAGAATGCCATCAGCCTTAAGCTGCCCTAATTTTTCGAGCTGCACGTAAACTTCGTCTTGACTTGGTTCGGCAGGAGCAGCTGGCGCCTCTTGGTATTGTTGCTGCGGCTGATCTTCAGCTGCCCAGCGCTGAGCCTGGCGCCGACTTACATTATTTGAAACATGTGTAGCTGTGCCTGCGATAACAGCGGTGCGAGCAACGCCTCTTAGTAGTCCTGGCATTTATTTATCCTCCTTAGTGTCTAATTCTTTTGTTGCATCGGGGTGTATACGACCCTCGTCTAGTAAAGTTCCGTTTGCGTTGATGATTGCTTGCTTAAGACCTTTAGCCCAAAGCTGCTCAACAATCAGTAGTCCGGCCGAAGAGTTATCTTCAAGTAGCTCACCGACTTCGTTGATGTCTTCATCAGAGATTAGTCCACCTTCGATTGTTAAGCTGCCAGTATCAGTCAGCTCTACAGACGTTACTGTGCCGTCCGCGTCGCGCAAAATAAGTCCAAGATCCAGCACTGATATGGTGCCAGCATCTACGGCTTTTTGCAGCTCTTCGAGTATTTCGCCTTTAAAGTTGTTGCCTTCGAAACTTACGATGATATAATCTATCGGTCCTCGCATCTGTTTACCTCTAGTTAGTTTTGTATATCCTAATTATACAAGCAAAGGTAGCGTCTGATTAAATCTAGTGTGGTAAAATATACTAGAATAGAAATAAAATAAAAAAACTTCAGGTACAAATAAATGAAAAAAATAAATAATTTTGGATTCGCGCATGTTTGGCTAGTTTTAGGTTCAATCTTGATCTTGGTTTTGATTATAGGAATTGGCTTCAGAATCAATAAGACATCAAATTCCTCAACAGAAATTGCAGGAACAAATACCAAAGCTACTTACCAAGACGATACAGATAGCACAACCAAGGATAAGGAGACCCAATCTCCCGACGATACTAAAGCTGATCCAAGCAATCCAAAAACAGACTATACAGAGCCGGAACGCACACCAGAAAATATTAGAAAATATGCTGCATTTTATGACGCGATTACTCAATCGGGACCAAATTATACGTTTGTGCTTTCAGGTGAACCAAAGATTAGCTCAAGCGAAACGTCAGGTTACACGCTGGCGCGGATTACCATTTACGGTCCCGGCAGCGCATATTTCTACTCAAAGGACGGCGGAACTACATGGGTTTTCATCGGTAGCACTTCAGATGAATGGGAATGCAGTGAGTTTGATACGGCTGAATCAAGAGCCGCATATAAGGGTACTGCCTGCTATGATGCGACCAAGAGTGAATCAAGTACTGTAGAGTAAAAGCTAAATTATTGGTACGCCCGGCAGGATTCGAACCTGCGACCCCTTGGTTCGAAGCCAAGTACTCTAATCCGCTGAGCTACGGGCGCATATGCCGTATACTATTTTAACAGAGTAGAACAGGGGACCCTAGTGCCACAATTATCTAACTTCAATTCAGTCAATCAATACCTATCAAGATTTTATGAAAATTCACGGGTTGAATATTCTCTGGATAATATGCGGCGTTTGATGAAATATCTGGACAACCCACAGGACCAACTCCGCGTAATACATGTTGCTGGTACTTCTGGTAAGACTTCGACTGCCTACTATATCGCAGGAATTCTTTCCAGGGGTGGCTATAAAACCGGGCTAACTGTGTCGCCGCATGTTGATCACTTGAACGAACGCGTCCAACTAAACGGCCAGCCAATTAGCGAAAACGATTTCTGTGATGCGATAAGCCGGTTCTTGGGCTTAATAGCAAACAGCCCAATTAAACCATCGTGGTTTGAGGTTGTAGTAGCATTTGCGTATTGGTATTTTTGTGAGCAGAAAGTTGAATACGCGGTTGTTGAGGTCGGGCTAGGCGGCTTAAAGGATGGAACCAATGTCGTTCATCATGCCGATAAGGTTTGTGTGATTACTGACATTGGGTTCGATCATGTTGGAGTATTAGGTAATACGCTGGCTGAAATCGCAGAGCAAAAAGCTGGCATTATACAGCCGGGTAACGTCGTCTTTACCTACCGTCAACCAAATGAGGTGATGGATGTCATCAAGCGCAAAACCGAGTCAGTCAACGGCAGGCTCAAAGTGGTGGACGATTTTCACCCAAATAATTTTCAGAAACGCAATTGGCACTTGGCGCACGCGGTCTATGAATATGTCGGGGAAAGGGATAACCTGCGTTACTTAACAAGTCAAGAGTTGGAGGCCACAAAGCAGATTGTTATCCCGGGGAGGATGGACATTAGAAAGATTGGGGGTAAAACTCTGATTATGGATGGTGCGCATAATGTCCAGAAAATGACTGCCTTTTTGAAGCGCTTTAATGAGCTTTTTCCTGCCGCAAAGCCTGCTATTTTGATCGGAGTCAAGGAGGGTAAGGAATATAAGGAGCTTGTACCGCTTCTCAAGCCGCTTGCTTCACGTGTGATCACGACAAGTTTCGAAAGTTCACAGGACCTACCGATTAAATCGATGGATGCTGAAGAGCTTGCCAAGGAATTCATTACCCAAGGCCTTAAAACCAAAGTTGTACCGGATCATCAGGAGGCATTACGGATACTTCTGAAGTGCCCCGAAGATGTATTGTTGATAACAGGTTCTTTTTATCTGCTGGGACAAATCCGCCGAGATGACATATTATTAACTCATGACAAAAAACTCAAATAAACAATCAAAACGTAATCCCAAACACGGTTTAGCTAGAAATAACCAGCTACTTGACGGCTGGTCTCTAGTGCACTGTCTCACGGGTGTATTTATGGGTTGGGTTATGCCGCCACAAGTCGCTTTGATCCTCATGGCAGCTTGGGAGCCATTTGAAATTTTTGTGATTTCACCAATCGTGGCGCGCTGGGGCATAGTCTTTGGTCATGAAACGCTTAAGAATTCACTATCAGACATAATTGCCGATACCCTAGGCATAATCATCGGAGCATTTTTGCTTACTAGGTTTATCGATCCGCCCTTTTATCTCTTTTAATGATGATGCTCGTGCATGACCGCATGGCCTTTGCCGCGGGAGATAAGCCACCGATTTACCGGGAATGCGACACAAAATGCTACAACTAAGGACAGTGTTAAGCTGACCCAAAATAAGGCCGTATCTAAGCCGGCATGTATTGCGTTGGGGACTGCCAAAATAAATGCGTTGTCGGCGATTTCCATGGACAAAATTGAAAGAGTGTCGGCAACTAAAGCCAATTTTAACGCGCGCCGCAAAGTCATGCCGTGACGTAACAACGGGAACATGCTAAATGTATAACCAAAAATAAATGCCAGTGCCACTGAAAGCGCGATACTTGGCATCGTCGCCCAAACTAAGGCCGTACTTATAATCATGCCCAGTATCTCGCCCACGGCGCAACCAGTTAAGCAGTGTAGGGTAGCGCTGGCTGATATTTTATTCAAAGATTGTTGCATCTTGAGGTATCATACAAGGATTAATGGGTGAAAGGAAAGGTAAATTCCAAGCCTAAGCTTATGAAAAAGTGGAACATAGTCATACTTTTATGTCTCGCCCAGTTCGTTATGGTGCTAGACAGCACTGTGATGAACGTATCAATGTCAGAAGTAGCAGCTGACCTAGGCACAAATATTACCGGCCTTCAGACCGCAATTACATTTTATACATTGACAATGGCTGCTTTCATGATGACTGGAGGCAAGTTTGGCGATATATGGGGGAGGCTTAAAGCGTTTAGGATTGGTGCGGTCATCTATTCAATCGGTTCGCTTCTGACTGCTTTCAGTGGCTCGTTGGCTATGCTAATTATTGGCTGGTCTGTTATCGAGGGTTTAGGCGCGGTATTGGTTATCCCGGCAATTGCAGCACTCATCGCTGCAAACTACACCGGCAAAGATCGGGTAGTCGCCTTTGCAGCAATCGGTGGTATTTCGGGAGCGGCTGCAGCGGCGGGGCCACTTATAGGTGGTTTCATGACCACATATTTATCGTGGCGTTACGTATTTGCTGCGGAAACGGTGACAATGATTATATTGCTTATTTGGTCGCGATCGATCAAAGAAGCCCGTTTGGAATCCGGAGAGAAGCTGGATATACCAAGCGCCATCATGTCAGCCTCAGGAATGGCTTTGGTTGTGTATGGAATATTGCAAAGTAAGACGTGGGGCTGGATTATTCCAGCAGGTAAGCCCGAACTATTCGGCACTCCATTAGCGCCATTTGGCATATCGATCGTAGCCTATTTAATCGCAGTCGGCTTGATCATCCTAAGGATCTTCTACAAGCGCCAGCAATCACTAGAGGCTGACAACGCAAGTCCGCTTATCAGGGTATCGATGTTTAAATTGCCGGTGTTACGTGCGGGCTTACTTGTATTGATGTTCCAGTACTTGATTACGGCAGCACTTTTCTTTGTCATCCCAGTTTATCTACAGGTGGTACTCGGCTACGACGCATTGACTACTGGCATCAAGATAATCCCACTCTCCGTCGGCTTAATACTTATGTCAGTAATTGGCTCCAGGCTGGCGGTAAGGTACACAACCAAGCAAATAATTAAATGGGGACAGTGGTGTTTGATCGTCGGGAGCGCCATTATTCTCTCTTCGATTAATGAGGATTTAAGAGGTTTCTTGTTTGGTTTCGGTCTGTTTGTGGCAGGTGGGGGCTTAGGTTTGTTAGCCTCCCAGATTGGAAACGTCATAATGACTTCAGTCGCCCCAGACCAGACTTCTGAAGCCGGTGGCTTGCAAGGCACATCACAGAATCTCGGCTCTTCACTTGGCACCGCTCTTATAGGTTCGGTTTTGATATCTTCCCTGACAGCCGGCTTCGTTGCTTCGATTAATCAGTCTAGTCTGCCGCAAAATATAAAAACCTACATCGATGACAATACGACCGCTGGCGTCCAAGTAGTGAGTGCCACAGACGTCGAATCTTATGCGGTTAGCAAGGGTGTTTCTCAATCAGACGCCGAAGAAATTAGCCAGATCTACAAAGAGGCCCAGATTGGCGGTTTACGTGAGGCGACATTCTTCATAGTTATTCTTGCCGGCGGATCACTTATTCTTTCAAAGAATATCCCAAATAAAAAGATCGCTTAGCTATTTTTTGTCTGGCTTGGAGCCAAGCACTTCGGCAAGAAGTACGAGAATAAGCATCAAGAAAGCATAGATCGTCAAAGACTTTGGCGTCAAACGAACTACCAACATAAGCGTGGACAAGACAATTACGATTGACCATTGTACCTGTCGTTTATAGCTTTGGAACCATTTTACGATGTTGCTTGTACTCGAACCAAGAAGGCTTTCGTGAATGCGTCCGGTAAGCACGTATACACCTTGATTTTTAACTGCAAGCGCAGATCTAGATTGGCCAGATATCCAGGTTACAAATCCTATCAGTATGGCTGTAACCATAATTGTGATTGTCTGGACAGATAGAGTATGCGTAAATATTTGCAATGCGCTGCGGATACCATCGGCATATTGTGCATCGGCTCGACCCACGATATTCTCTATACCCGCATTTAGTGCAATCAAGCTGAGGAGCATGGCTCCGGCCGTGCCAAAACTAAATAGGTATAGTGTGCGTCTGCGAGCCTTGCTTAGTAAGACTGCGCCAACCAGTGTTACGACCAAAAGCAAAATACTAAGTATTCGCCAAGTGTCAATTTTTGTTATGACCCTGTGGAGCGTAGGCAGCCAACTGGCTTCAACGACCGTAATGTCACCGACTTTTGGCGGTAATTGTTTGTTTGCTAAGAAAGATAATTTGGTACTCGAAAGCTGCGCTGAAGCCTGTGAGTAAATATCGTTAAGGCTTATTTGGCCATTGCCCTTGTAATCGGTAGCGTAAGTTATGATTCGGTTATGCCACTTCGCAGAGGTTGTATTCCAGCGATTGACGAATCTGTCGCTTGCTACGGCTTTATCTAAAACATTATTGGTCTGGGTTTTAAGTTGGGATGTTAATTGAGGAGCCAAGAACTTGGCTTTATCTGGAAGTGCATCTTGCGTTATCTGTTCTACGTCGACATTGGCAAAGATCTGGTTGGTCGTATACAGCGCTATGGCTTGCTGAACTTGCTGATCTTGAATAATTGGCGCGGTTGCTGCAACGAATCGATCTTGCTTAACAAGCGTATTGCCTGTCCAGAACGCGATGTTTGCAGTTGTAACGAGACATATCGCAAAAAATATAAGGAGACCAATAGAAAGTCGTCTTAGAAAGGTCCAAGGCGAACGAGAACTGGTTTGCTTGGACGTGGTTTTTTGGGCAAGGCGTTTATTCTCCGCCTTAAGCTTGGCGTTCTCGGCCTTTAGATCAGTTAGACTTGTCTTGGCGGATGACTTTTTTGCCATAATTTAGTGCTTTCTCCCACCGAATGTTCGACTGTATTATACAACGCCAAGTAAGATCTGTCTACTACTTGACTACTGTGTACCAATATCCAAATACGTAGCCCGCGCTCACTATAAAGATACCGACATAAAGCCATCTCTTAAAATATTTCATGTCTAGCTTTAAGACTAGGGCAGAAGGAACGGCTATTGTAACTCCAGGAAACAGCGGAGCAACTAATCCAAATACTCTTACCCCATGCTTGTTTATAAAATTACCAACTTTTTCAATTTCTTTTTTGTCGACCTTTTTCTTTAGGAATCGGTCAATAAACTTGCTGCTTAGGTATAGTAAGCAGATCAAAGCGAACAAAGAGCCTAGCGCATTGCCAAAATAGACTACGAAAGGGTTGCTATTTAATCCAAAACCGAACGGAATTGAAAAAAGCCCGGCAATCATTCCAACTAGCGCAATCAATAAAATATCTAAAAATGGCATAAACTCACTCTATAATACCAAACGTCAAAACTGCTTAAGTAAAAAAGTTATACACAACCCAGTTTCGGTTTTGTCAATAGGCATGCGACAATGGGTAAGTAACTAAGTGGAGGAGCGTGTATGGGGTATGCGATTGCATCAACAATAAGTCATAGCAAAACCAAAACTTTAATATCTTTAGCAACAGTATTCGCAGCTTTCACGGCTGCTTTTTTAATTCTTGGCGGTCGTGCAGGAGCAACGCCGGGTGGTCCGACGTGTAATGTTCCAGTAGACTACGCGACAATCCAGGAGGCAGTAGATGTTCCTGGCTGCACCACAATTAAGGTCGCTGCCGGTAGTTATACAGAAAATGTGACGATCAACCGAACCTTAACTCTCAAAGGCGCCAAGGCAAACGTAGATGTTGATAGTAGGACTTTCGGAGTTGCCTCAGAATCAAAAGTAGCGGGGCTCATTACAGTAAATGGCCCAAGTGTTAATATAAACGGTTTTTCACTGACTAACCCAAATCAGGGCTTGGGTGTAATCGTTAAAACAGCAGGTTCTGGTTCCGTCATCAGCAATAACATAATTGACACAGTTGGCGGCCCAACATATAACGACAATAGTGTTGGCGTATATCTTGAAACAGGTCCTGATAACGTTAAAGTTGACGGTAACAAAATCAGCAACATACAAAGTGGGTCTCTAGGCTCAGCTCAAGGAATCCTGGTTGGCGACAGCACATCTGGTAATCCAAGCACAGGAATTCGAATAACCGACAACTCCATCACTAATTTAACTAGTGGCGCAAAAGGCGCTTACGGAATCCAGCTTAATAACGGCGCAAGGCTAGATCCAACGGCAACTGGATATACAACAGCCAAAATAAAAGGGAATACTATTAAGACTTTGACGGGGAATTGGGCGCATGGAATCGGACTTGAGGGCGACACTCCAAACGTTGAAGTCACCAAGAACGTAATTAGCGGGTTGGTAGATAGTAATCCGGTCGGTTTTAATGACGCGGTCGCTGTCACTTTGCAGGACAATATCTTCTTCTTTACCGCTGACATTAATCGGAACAGCCTAGCTGTTGGCGCTACTGCCTTTGGTATCGGCGTACAGCCAGCGCTAACAACACTTTACCCAACACTAGAAGTTGATGGAAGCTGTAATTACTGGGGCGCGCAAAACGGCCCTGGCCCGGGGCTCGGTTCTGTGGGTACAGGTAGCGGCTCGTTAGTTAGTACAGGCGTGGATTACAGTCCATGGCTCAAGTCTTCTAAACTGAAGGGTGACTGTGGCGAGAAAGAGCACTCTGATGATGATAATCATCACTGGCAGCACTACAATCGATACGACCACGAAGACTAACAGAAACTGAACTGTTTATTTAAGAGCCGCCAAACTAGCGGCTCTTATTTTTTTATGAAATTGCTCTCAGTCTAGTTTCCACCATTTCGATAATTATATCTTCAGAAAGAGGCTTGTCGAGAGTGAACTGGACCGTACCTTTTGATAACTTGTAACCTTTAAGCTTTGACATAGTGCTTGCAGTGGCCGCAGCTCCAGGGAAGACGCTCATGTGGTTTTTAAAACCGGCATAGGCTAACAAGTATTTCCCCTTATATTTAAAGCCAGGTATACCATAGGTGATTACCTCATTCGCGTCTGGGACGGCCTGTTTTACTATTTTGCGGACCCGTTCGAGTTCTTTACGCTGTGCCGGTTCGATTTTTGCTAGATAATCGTCGACATCTGACATAGCAGGGCTTTAGTCGGCTTTATTCTTTTTAAGAACCTTTTTGAAAATGACAAGCGGTAATAGCAGGCTGGCAATCAGGGCGCAGAGCCAGACGATTAAGGTTGCAAGAATCCAGGTAGAGACACCCGTTATTGATAAGCCGTCAGACAGTACATCAGTTACTAGTAATCCAACAAACGTAGTTACCAGAGCAATACCTCCAAGCAAGGATGGCGCGTTGGAAAGAGCAATTTTTGTAATCAGTGGGCCGGCAACAACTTCTGTAACTGTAAAAATCAATACTGCCGTAACAAACGCCAGGCTATTTATCGAGAAACCATCAAGAATAATTGACGCCAAAACTAGGCCAACAGTATTTGCAAGTAGGGTTAGTACAAGACTTGCCAATAATCTAAGCATCACCAGCTCCTATTTTTTAGACGATTTATTGCGAGCGCCGTGTGATCCACCCATGATGATACTAATACCGATAAAGTAACCAATGTTATACCAGTTGCCGTCGTTTGGCGCTTGGTAAATCGTAACGGTATCCGCAAAAAGACTCCAGAAGAATGTTGGGATAATAAATAGTCCATGGATCAGGCCCCAGAACAGATTAGTATAAGGGGTTGGATAAGTGTGTGGCGCCACAGTTTGGATATACCAAACGAATGCCCCTATAAACAGCGCCAAAAACACTAATGAGCCTATAACTGCTCCGGCCGCCATTTGGTTACTTTTGGACTGTTTCATGTCTGCAGTATATCAAACCTGACTTTTTCAAAGAAAACCAAAGTTGTCTAGATTGGGCCCGCGGCTATTTTATGGGATTTTTAGGATTTAATTGGTTGTAGATTAATACAAAACCCAAAGCGATTAAGGCCAAGTTAAACAGCGAAAATAATCCTAGTACATCATTTCTAACTTCGGCGTAAATACCTTGCATGCCAAAAATAACTAAAATAATTCCTAATATAACAAGGGCAGATTTTTTTGCATTGCTTGAACTTTTTGCTGTATTTGATGAGGGAGCGGGTGCTGGAGCTATGGGTTGTGACGGCGAAGCCTGGGCGGGTTGAGCTGGTCCAGGCTGAACAGTTTGGGCTGGGTTTGGTTGGTTTTGGTCTGGCTGCATATTTGTATTTCCTTTTTAATTATTTATCTAAATGCAGGAGTAGTCGTAGTCTAGGTTTCTTGAGATATATTGCGAAAGGACAATCTTGCCATTTGCTGTAAGTGGATCAGCGTTGCAAGCTTGCTTGGCGGTGTTTAGATTCGCGCCGCCTGGCCGCCAATTCACGAGGCCATTGAGGTTGCTAGTAGGCGAAACGGAATTACCAACGATCTGAGTCCATTGATATGCTGTTGAATATAATCCAACCCGTCCACCGATAGACTGGAAATATGCAGTCATGCCTTCAAGAACTGTAGCATTGCTAAGCGTGTTGAAGTTGCTAATCGGAGCTTTCCATGTGTTCATGGTCTCAACGTCTAGCCACCAAAGGTATGCCGCTGGTGAACTAAGAATGTTTACCTTATTCGCGGCTGGTACAAATCGTTCAACGACATCTTCGTGAGCCCTGTTCCAGCCGTATTGCCAGGCGCAAGCAAGCGTGTCGCCACCGCTACAATTGCCAACTGGGTTCTCGGATGTGCTGCTGTTTGGCCATGATGTGGTCCCAAGTCCTCCCGGATTTGCGGTGTTCACGTAAAGCTGTAGTTTATCTTGTGTAGCACCCCCAACTGATTTGCTAGCCCAGACCAACTGCTCCTTGAGACAGCTGTTGGTAGTTGTCGCCAGGCCGCCGTTTACGCCAACAATCCCGAAGGCTTGCGTTTTAGGTACGGTTTTGCCGCATTGAGGGTAAGAAATATCAATACCAAGTGGGGTTGTGGAGGTTGAGCCAGCAGAAGGTTTAGCCGCGAGTACGCCCGGCGTCAAAATCAAGAACGACATAAAGCTGAATACCAAGCTAAACAATATTTTTTTCATATATTCTAGTATACCAAAGTAATTGTCTAAATTAGACTAGCAACCCTTCCGGATTGTTATTGTTTTGATGTCGGGTTGGGCGAGTAGATGTGCCAATACCAGTAGGCAACCAAGCCAAAAAAACTAAAAAATAAACCAACGACAAGCCAAGTAGCCGGTTGTGCGACTTTGCGCTTTTTTGCATCGTAGTACATCCAGCCGCCAATCGCGACAGTGAAAGCTATATATGTAATTAGTTCCATACAGCCATTTATATATGTAAAGCTTTGACTTGTCTAGCCGTTATTCTGGTCACACTATTTTTTGTCGCCGAGCTCTAGAAATACCTTGTCAGCGATCTTGTGCACGATCACCACGCATAAAACAACAATTAAAATACCAAAGAAGCCATTTATATTTATATTGCTACCGAAAATCAGGTCTATGACCCAAATAAAAACGAATTTAGACAAAAACATAACCAGCCAAACGCAAAAAAACATCAGAATCCGATAGCCGAGTCCGGTTCTACCCTTGAGCCAGCCAACTATCCTGCCTTTTAGTAATAGGGCAAGATAGGTAAGGATTTCAAGCACAACGGATGCGTAAAAAATACTAGAAAAGCTTTTTGCGTAAACTATTGAAGTGTAGTCGTTGAAAAAACCAAGCACAACAGCATAAATAAGCGTCCCAACAAATAATTCCTTGAATGCTAACTGTCTTGAATTAAATACTTGGGAGCCAGACTTCATTGTCTAACAATATCAAATCCGAAAAGTATGCATCAATTGTCATCTCTAACACAAAGTAACTCCGCTACTACGCCGCAACAAACAACCAAAGTCCTACAAACGGAGCGATCGCGACGGTAGTAAAAACAATGAATCGTTTAGCCGGGCTGGATCTCTTAAGCTTTTCCCATAACAATGACAAACAGAAGACATACAAAGCTAGAATAGCAATTGCCACACCAAGCATGAATAATACTCCCGAACCGATGTCCGCTCCAATGATGCACCCCGAAGCGTCGATTTGCTGTTGAGTAGACTCATAAGTACATTGTTCGGGCTGATTAATAAAAGGGTAAATAGCAATCGCTGACCCGGCAATAAAAATGCCAACCATAGTTTTGCGAAGATTGCTTTTGAGTAATGTAGGTATATGTGCCACGCACTAACCATAGCACCGCTTATGTAATGATTACTATCTTAACTTCGCGTTGACCTGATCTTTGTTTATGCCATTAACCAGGTTTGTAAACCCCAAATTCTTCAGCATATTCATGGCTACCGCGGAGCGACTCCCGGTTCGGCAGTAAAGAATTATCTCAGAATCTTTCGGGATATTATTTAGTTTTTCAGATCCGGCCAATAGTTGTGATGGCGGTATATTGATTGCCCCGTCAACGTGACCCGTCTGGTATTCAACCGGCTCTCTTACGTCAATAATAACTCTACTCATATAACCCCTTTGTAGCATGATATATCTTTGGCTGGGATTATGCAGTGACCTGAGTCACTCAGTCAGCAGCAACTAGACATACAAAAGTAGTTATGCTATAATATATTTATGAAATTGAGCAACAATTTCTCACCAGCCACAATTCTGTTTGCTCAGCACCTCCTGCACTGGGCCTAAAGCCCAATTATCAAAATTTACTATCTGAATCTATATATTTCTATAACTCAAGGAGACTATCATGTCCGCCATAGGTATTCTTGGCGGTATGGGGCCTCAAGCAAGTTCACGCCTATATGATTTGTTGATTGAAGGCACCAAGGAATTTAATCCTGCGGCTTTTGATGATGATTATCCGGCAATCGTCTTGCTGAATGTCCCAGTACCCAATTTCTTAACCAGTACTAAAAACATGTCAGTTGCGAAGAACATGTTAATTAAAGCTACAAAAATTCTTGAAGATTCTAACTGCACAATAAACGGAATTGCCTGCAATACCGCGCACATATTATTGCCGGAACTGCAGGCAGTAACCAGCGTGCCTTTTCTTTCAATACCTGATCTCGTTGCAGACAAAATTCAGCAGTCAGGCTTAAAACGAATAGGACTGCTCGCAACTCCCACAACCCTAAAATCCAAGCTCTACGACGATGCAATTTATGGCAAGGCTAAATTAGTTCGACCGGGCTCTGAAGTTACCAAAGACACGGAAAGGTTCATCTACAAACAGCTTAATGGAAATATAAGACGGAAGGATAGAAATGAATTCCGAATCCTGGTTAATTCGTTCATGTCTGATAAAAAGCTCGATGCCGTGATTCTAGGCTGTACGGAACTGCCCTTAGTCTATGGTAGGTCAAAAGATAATAAGGTAATCGATACTTTGCAGTTACTCAGCGATGCGCTGCTAGCTAAATATTATTTGTAGTTCTGTTCACTGTTATTCGAACTTCCAATAAAAAGTACTTGCATTGAAAATGGAACGAGTGTTACACTAATTATTGTAACGAGTGTTACAAATATTATGACAGCAAACACTAAACTACATATTCTCAAGGTCGCTAAGCGACTTTACGCCGTTAACGGCTACGAAGGATTTTCAATGCGCATTTTGGCCAAAGAGTCGGGCGTTGGGCTTTCTAGCATATACCATTTCTTTAAAGATAAAGATGTTTTACTTGAAGAGATTTACAATTCAACTAATCGAAAATTAGGTGACGCGCGAGAGAAACTTCCAAAATCTGAGTCTGCCGAAGATATGTTACTCGGTCGCATTAAGTTCCAATTCGAATTTATTGAAGATGTTGTTTATGTACTCAAATATTATATACATTTCAGGCCAAGCTTCTTAAAGCTGGATACTGGGTTTTTCCCGGCAAAGGGATATTTACATATTGAAGAAGTTCTTGAGTATGGCGTATATAACGGCGAATTTTCTATCAATGCGTCAGAAATCGATAAAGAAGCCAAGGTCATCACACATGCTATCAATGGTTTCTTGCTAGAGTACTATCCAAATCCCCCAAAGGGGGCTGAACTAGACGAAGTAATTTTATCGATCCACAACTTTGTAATGCGAAGCATAACAAACCCGGAGGTGCGTATGAAATGAGAGGGTAGCATGACGCGAACTTAAATAGTAAGTAAAGGGGTAAAGTGGAAAATAATAATCGAACAACAGGAATAGTAGTAGCAATAATCGCCTTTTTAGTAATTGGCGGAGGAATATGGTGGGCAGTTAGCATGAACAATGATAAGGATACAAATGAGTCGACGGCAACATCTCAACAAGAGCAGATGTCGGATCAAAATAAGACCGGTGACATAGTAGTGGTGGCATCAAATACTCCTAGTCTTTCGACACTAGTAACGGCAGTAAAAGCAGCGGGCTTAGTTGAAACACTACAAGGAGAGGGACCATACACCGTCTTTGCTCCAACCAACGCAGCTTTTGAAGCTTTGCCAGCCGGGACACTCGATACATTACTAAAGCCAGAAAACGTTGAACAGCTCAAATCTATTTTGACCTATCACGTAGTGTCTGGCAAAGTTATGGCATCTGACTTGAGTGATGGTCAAGAGATAACTACAGTTCAAGGCGGCAAACTAACCGTATCAATTACGGATGGTAAAGTGTACCTGGTTGATGCAAAAGGTAACAAAGTGATGGTAGAACAGGCTGATGTGAATGCGGACAATGGTGTCGTGCACGTAATCGGTGGCGTATTACTGCCTAGCTAATTATATTAACTAAACTAAAATAACCCGGCCTGCGAGACCGGGTTATTTTATTGCCCATGCCTGGATGGCCACACTGGACGCTATAGAAACATAAATATGAGGGTCATTTCACAATCTAGGTATATATCTGCTGCATTAAGCACTGGATTCAAAATACGTCACTCAACATGACAATTATGTTAAATTGAAATAATATTATGCACAAAGCTATACATAATCTGAGTTGGATTAATCATGAATGAGAACGAAAAGATGGATTACGAAATCGTGAGCGGCACTTCGTCAGAAGTAGACTCAAGAGTTAACGCCATGCTATCGGCAGGATGGCAGATTGTAAGCGAGACAGACAGTCGAGCAGTGACACGTAAGTTTTCCGGCGGCAAGGCAGTCGGTGGAGCATTATTGCTTGGACCAGTAGGTCTGTTTGCTGGCGGGATTGGCAAGGACCGGCGAAGTGGTGAAATACGCGTTAGGCTTGCTCGACCCGCTCATATTGGTGAGGAGATAAGGCGACAACAAGCTGTTGAGGAAGAGAAAAGAGTCGAACAGGCGCGGCTCAATAACGAAGCCAAGGCAAAGGCAAAAGCGGAGTGGAAGGCCAAGCCTGTTCAGGAAAGGATTGACCATAAGATTCAAAATAATGTCCTGGCAAAATCGCCCGTCAGTAGTATGTACTGGTATAAGAAGTTTAGGGATCGTAAAAAGGGCGATTAACCGCAATTACCAACTGTGCTTCTTAAGAGACTGAGGAGCCGTGTAGGCTAAGAAATAAATATAAGGAGGGCTGCAAGAGCTGTTATGACAAAAACAAAAGTGCATACTTTAGTAGCCTTGAGCAGTGTAGACGATGAGCTGCTTTTCATGCTTTTACTAATGAGGTAAGCTAACCCTGTTATTAGTAAAATAATACCAGCCACAAATGCGATCAACCCACAATAAATCATCAAATTTTCTGCCAACGTAAATTCCATTGGTCCAGCAAATTTCCTAAGCATCTCTTAATCCTAGCACAAGCGAAACGGAGGGCCACAGTAGACGCTATAGTAACCGAATATGCTAAGCGGCAATATTGTCAGATGACTGAAGATGTCGCAAGATTTCTTTAACAGCTTTCTTTTGAGCCCTGACGACGGCTCTATTAAAGAATAGGTAGCGTCCGTGAAGAAGATAATCGGCACGTACTCTTACGCCATCAATTTCAGCAATTACATTAGTTGTTGGTTCGGTCCAAATAGGTGCACCCAAATATCTTAATTGTTTTGGTTTAAGAACAGACGGATCATACTCAGTAACTACACTAGCAAAAGGATTAATTTCGCCTGTTTCGTGATCTGTCCAGCCAGCATACACGAGCATACTGTCATGACCTCCCTCTCGAAACTCAATAGGGGGGTCATATATATCAATTTGCTGTTCTGGCTGTTTGGCTATAGAGCCAACATTCGGAGCACTCATAAGAATATTATATAACTAAATATTATAAAAAGCAATATTGGAGGGCCACCGTGGACGCTATAGTAACCAAGCTAATGTTTTATGACGAGAGCTGAACTAATTAAATTTAATTGATTTAACAATGTTATTAAAGACACTACCGTATTTTTCTTGAGTATATTGTTCGTTATCTAAAGTAAAGCTATAGTCAATTTTGTTTTTATAGAATTGGACTCCGTGCAAACTAGTACCTCCTTGACTAGTAGAGTCATTATCATATTCAAGCATTTCCACACCGTCGACAGTTATTGTTTTCGTGTTAATTAAATTCCTTGCAGAAACACTGCTTGTTTTAAATTTCGTGATGTTATCAATTAAGACATTACTATACGTACTTACCGGGTTTCTGAGTACTAGTATTTGAGCGCCCGACTTGAGGCATTCGCCCTGACATGAATCTATTACGGTACCTGGAGCACGCAGTCGGACAGAGTAAAAGCCGTAATCAGTCGTATTATCTAAAGTAGTCCAATTAGCGGGGTATTCAAATGTAAAGGACAATTCTTTATGGGAAAAAGTCTTATCTTTAGATTTGTTGGAGCTGGCTTGGCTGACTTTATCTGAATTATTCGACTGTTCATTTTTGTAATGATTTTGATTAAATACGTACCACCCTACTAGACTAATAAGAACAATAAATGTCAGCACGAACAAGGTCTCAACTACGGTGAAACCATAATGATTTTTCTTCATTAAGTTAACTATATATTATACGTCAAAATAGATCTATGGTGCTTATGCTTGGGGGCCACAGTAGAAGCTATAGGAACTATGCTTAAGCATTCGAAGTCAGTTATTGCTGAATTTGAGGGTTAATATCACAAGGTTTAGTGCCTTCGTCAATACAGGCTTTCAATTTATTAATTTGAACCTGTTGATTTAGCCATGACTGAGCATCATTTTTTTCACTTAATTGACGTGCTTGATCGACTTGGTACGCGAACCAGCCAATAGCCACTATTGCTAATAGTAGTAATATTATTACCCAATCTATTTTGTTCAACTTACTTGATTGTTTATTTTTTGCCATAAGATCAAATATATATAAAAACTTAACTCTGTCAATCGTACTTATGCTTGGAGGGCCACCGTGGACGCTATAGCAACTATTGTTATGCTTTAAGTTGTCTAGTTCGTATTTCGATTACTGTGTATAATCCGCCCTGGACCAAAAATGAATACACAGGGTACACAAGTAATACATAGTCAAGCTTGCCTACTGATAATATTCCTATAAATGAACTAAGTGTACATAGGCTCCAAGTGATTTTTGTTTCAGATGCAGGATCTACATAGGCTTTTTTGAAGGTAGGTATAAATGCCAATGTTGCCACAATAGTATTAGCAATTATCGATGCCAACGGCGTACCCAGTATCCACCATAACAATAGTCCGATTATTGATCCTACTAATACAGCAATATCAAGCTTGTTATATCCGCCAACACCCTTTTTTATTGAAAGTATAAATACTACGAATGTAGTTAAAGTCCATCCTGCGATTAGCCAAAGTGAATTTGTGGCACCACTTGTAGCGTTGTTAGCAAAACTAATAGCATTTAGTATGAAAAATAGAAACCAAGTTATCCTGTGAGGCTGTGTTTTGCGTCTGTATGTATCTATTATGTAAGGAATATCGGCTATTACACCAATTATCCCACTTAGAATCCCAAGAAAGGCAAAAAACATTCTCTAATCATAGCAACAAAAAACTCCCCAAAACAGAGGAGTTTTAAGCTAAGCGTATTGGTGGGTCACGGTAGACGATATAGCAAATAAATTGCAGGCTAGGGTTTTAGAGAATCATTCTGAAAGAAAACTAATTCATCAAGTGGTATAGGGTATTTCCATAAAGGTGTGGTTTTGCCTAACTGAAGCTGCTTCAATAAATCGTCATCAATATCAGATAGTTTATAGAGTGCACTAAAAGCGTAATCAATTTTCTTAATCGCAGAACTCGCTTGATAGCCAATAACACCATAGGCTTTCATTCTTGAGTCATTTTCCCGTTCAGGGTCGTACTGAGCTCTTGCTAAAGCACCGTATCGCCCCAATTCCTGATATGGGTTTAGCCATTTAAAAATATCTTGCAACTCAGATTCGGCCAATTTAGGTGAATCGTTGACCACCTGCAATTCATTAATCAGGGATGCCAAATCGTGTATTGGTTCGGGATGTGACCCTGCCTGAGCAGTAAGTGATTTAATCATGCATTCACATGCGAGATGTGCGTTATAAAAACCTATTGGTCCAAGATAGTTTGTGGCAACCAACATGCGAGAGGCTACATATGATTGTATTGAACTTAGATGAAACGCCACCTTGGCAAATTCGAGGTCATCCATTATTCGTAAGAGAGTAAGCTCGTAAGTTTTTTCCTAATTGGGTCTGAAGTTTCTTCTATTGTGTACCCAACAGGTTGTCCGTAAGTTTCATCAACATAAGTATTGCCAGCAATTTCTCTTTTTTCTTTATAGCGCGGTAGCAACAAAAAGTGAAGGTGATGGTGCCAGTTTCCATTCATCTGTATATTGAACCAGTCTGGGTGAAGTTTTTCGCTTAGTTTTTGTTGCTGGAATTTTAGTATCGCTCCAAGTTCTACAATCTCTTCTTCATTGAGTTCGGTAAAGCTTTCGACATGCCTTTTCAGGATAATTCCGATTGAGCCGAGAGTATGTTGAAACCAGCATACATGTACGTTCCAATATTTGCTTTGAGAAATCCAAAGTGCATCTGGGTTTGAGTTCTCGTTACATAACCTGCATTCCATTTCTACATCATAACAATAAAAAACTCCCCAATACAGAGGAGTTTTAAGCATAAGCGTATTGGAGGGCCAGGAGGGACTCGAACCCTCGACACCCTGCTTAAGAGGCAGGTGCTCTAACCAGCTGAGCTACTGGCCCGTCAGATCAAAACTTTAACAAATTACCTCTGTTTTGGCAAGTGCGGATGCTTTGTTACAATAGGGGTAATGCGACTATTGAATGGTAGGGAACTGGCCGGTTTTATCAAGGAACGGCAGGCTAAGCAGGTTCGCGCGCTCCGTCAGGAATATGGTGTCGAGCCTAGACTTGCTATTGTCACGACTGCCGAAAACAATCATGTGATCGAAACTTACATGAAAATGAAAAAGCGCTATGGCGCTGATATATTAATTGACGTTGATATTCATAAGATTCACCAAAAAGATGTCAAAGCTCTACTTAACAAGTTGAGTAATGATGACTCGGTGCATGCCATCATCGTGCAGCTTCCTCTCGAAGACATGTCCGAGGTAAAGGAAATTTTAGACCTCGTACCATCGCACAAAGACGTTGACGGTTTGGGTCAAGATCCCCAATTTGACCCAGCGACTGCTTTGGCGATTTTGTGGTTACTGAGCGGGTACAACATAGATATTGATACAAAGAACGTGCTGCTGGTAGGACGTGGCAAGTTGGTTGGCGCGCCACTTGAGAAACTGTTGCTGGCTTCCGGAATTACGCCTGCGATTGCTGACAAGCAGACAAAAGACGTCAAAGCCGAGTGCCTTAAAGCGGATGTGATTGTGACGGCTACAGGTGTGCACGGTCTTATCAAACCAGATATGCTCAAGCACGGCGCGGTCGTAGTCGACGCCGGCGTTGCCAGTGAGGGTGGCAAGACTGTTGGTGATGTTGCCCCGGAGGTTTACGAGGAGCGTGATGATTTGACGATTACTCCCGTAAAAGGCGGTGTCGGACCCCTCACCGTCTGTGCTTTATTTGATAATGTGATCCGAGCGGCCGAGCGGGTTGCTGCTGACAATAAGAAATGAAAATAGGTGTATTTGATTCCGGCGTGGGCGGCCAATCAGTAACCAACTCGATAATGCAGGCTATGCCCGAGCACGAAGTAATTCTGCGCGAAGACCGTGAAAACGTGCCATACGGGACTAAGCAGCCACAAGAACTTTTAGGTTTTGTTGTGCCTATATTTCAGACCATGATTGATGAAGGGTGTGACGTGATCGTGGTGGCCTGCAATACGGTCACAACTACTTTGATTAATGATTTACGGCAAAAATTCATGATTCCACTCGTAGGCATTGAGCCAATGATCAAGCCCGCCACTCAAATGACAAAGAGCAAAGTCATTGCCGTCTGCGCGACACCGGCTACTTTAAGTAGTGAGCGCTACAAATGGTTGAAAAACGAATACGCAAATGACATCACCGTTCTCGAACCCGAGTGTGGTGATTGGCCTTTGATGATCGAAGAGAACGCGGTGAATGAGCAGGAAATAACTATGAGAATAAACGAAACTCTAGAAAAGAATGCCGACGTAATCGTATTGGCTTGCACCCATTTCCATTGGATAGAAGACGAAGTTAACCAACTAGCCAAGGACAAAGCCAGTGTTATTCAGCCGACCGAAGCCACAATTGAGCAGCTCAAGCGAGTGATTTCACAGCTTCAGTAAACTTCTCGCCACGTTCTTTGTAATTCTTAAACATATCAAAACTAGTTGAGGCGCAAGACAGCAGCACGACATCGCCAGATGAAGCCAGCTCATGCGCCTGCCCGACTATTTCATTTATGTCTTTGCCGCCCTCGGTGATCTTTTCGAAGCCATTTGCACGCAAGGCAGTAGCGATTTCTGGCCCGGTTTCACCAATTGTAATCACGTGCTTGAGGTTTTTTACTCCAGCTGCAGTCTTGCCGAGCTCGTCAAAAGGGATGCCCTTGGATCGGCCGCCCATGATCGCGACGATTGGTTCGTCGAAGGCCTGCAAGGCAACGATCGCAGTTTGAGGCGTGGTGCCAAAACTGTCGTCATAGTATCGGACGCCTTCTAGCTCGCGTATCATTTCGAGGCGGTGAGGCAGGCCGGTGAAATTAGTCAGGGCAAATCGAATCCGTTCGACATTTTGCGTAACTTGCCAGACAACAGTAATCGCGGCGCAGACGTTTTGCCAGTTATGTTCTCCCAACAATCGCAATTCTTTCGTTTTGCATATTTCATGTCCATCAATCTTGATGGCGTCATGCTCTACGTGAGCGCCGGGTTTGGCAAAGTAGGGAATTTTGTGGCCGGGACTGGCCGAGGCAATCTGTGTGGAAGTTTGATTATCAGCAAAGTAAATGGCTATGTCATCCGTTGATTGGTGGGCAAACATCTGAGTTTTGGCTTGAACGTACTCGTCAGTGTCTGGGTGCCAGTCAAGATGTTCGGGAACTACCATGACACAGACGCCAATGTGCGGCGAAATCTGCAGATCAATCAACTGGAAGCTTGATAGCTCCAAAACCACCCATGCCGACTCATTTAGTTCATTCAAAAAGTTCAGGGGTGGCAAGCCGATATTTCCACCTAAATGAGTCGTACGACCAGTCGCTTCAAGCATATTTGTAATTAACGCGCTGGTCGTTCCCTTGCCCTTTGTGCCTGTCACGCCGATTATATTTTTTGTCAGGCAGACCCGTAAAAATTCGTTGATGTGCGATGAAATCTTATCGCGGACATCGGGATTTTTCTCTAGAATCTTGCGCGGCTGCAATCCAGCTGTGCGCACTAGCAGATCAAAACGATCTAAGTTATCCAGATAGCCGTCGCCGAGTACAGAATCAACACCCTCGGGCACTTCGACATCGGGGTTGCGATCACAAATCGTGATCTCGTGTTCGCCCTTGGCAAAATATTCGTAAGAAGCCTTGCCTTCGACATCGTATCCCAGGATAGCAATTTTCATAGGACTATTATGACAGACAAAGTGTAGATATTATCCGAGGGTTTTTTTGACGATTTCCGCGACTTGCTTAGGCGTCATATCCGCTTTCAAAATTACACCGCTAACACCTAGTTCTTTGATTTTTGGCGGCAGCTCCTGCTCGCCCATATTTGTCAGAATGATAACTTTGATATCTTTGCCCCAAGCAGTCGATCGCATTTTCTCAAGCATTTCATCACCGGTCATCTCGGGCATCATGATGTCCAATAGAATGATGTCTGGCTTCATATTCTCCGCTAAAGCAAGACCTAGCTTGCCATTGTCGGCAGTATCAACAGTGTAGCCCTCGCCTTCAAACTTGAAGCGGTACATCTGGCTGATTGCTTGGTCATCTTCGATTATCGCGACTTTTGGCATGGTTAATTCTAGTATACCCTCAAAGCTTAATTATTTCAGCCGTTATCGGTTGGCTCTAGAAAGACTCAAGCCCTGGAGCTTTTTGCTGCCAAGTCGGGCTGATTTCCAACTAGTAGATTCAAAAACAGCGACGGCTAAGGCGCAAGTCGGCAAGTCAGTGCACTTGGATCCGACAACGTGCATTCGCGGAGCACTAAACTCCATGCCCCTGTTAGCGGCTAGTGCCTCAAGGCTATGGCGAATATCAGCTCTGACTTCTGCTTCGCTATGACCTTCGTGTTCGACCAGAAGACCCTGCTTAGTCTTAGGGTCTTGGATCCAACCAATACCGGCCCAAACTTCTTGGTTACGTTGAGAAGTACGCTTCTGAGCCATGACTACATACAATCGATCGCCCCACGTACCCTCAGGTCTTTCCGGCTTGGTTTTGTCAGCGATATGGACTTTGCTGTTGGGTGGCAAAACGGAGCTCAAATATATTAAGTTAAAGTTCGCCACACCGGCGTGCACTAGCGCTTGGTCAAAAGCGGATAGCTCAGTAGGCCCGATACCGATCCCACCGGATAACTGTATATTCATTGCTGATTCTTCCTTAATTCGCGCATTTTTGTTTTTATTTGTACTGAAATCAATATATCACAATCTTTCATGAATTCCAGCTTTTTATTGTATTCTTAAGCTTAAATGAGCTGGTTTTATTTAGCCTTATTTGTTCCACTATTGTTCGCAGTAGTTAATCTGATTGATGACAACCTACTGCAGTTTGTTTACAAGAGTCGATATATAGCTACTGTTATGGCTGGTGTATCAGGCACCTTGCCACTTTTAAGTCTGTTTTTCTTAGATTTTAACAATATACCCACAAATTTAGCGCTGCTCTCAATGCTTTCAGGCTCACTTGCAGTTGGATTCTACTTCTTTTATTTTAAAAGTCTGCAACTAGATTCACCATCTGTTGTAGTCGCTCTTTTTAGTTTAGCGCCTGCCACGATTCCATTTTTTGCATACTTCATCGTTGACGAAAAGCTGGGCCTGCAGCAAATTATTGGATTTAGTATTGTGCTACTTGCTTCGCTAGGATTGGCCGCATCTGATGTAAGAAACTTTAAATTCTCAAAAGCGTTAATACCTGCGGTCATAGCTGTCATATTTATGGATGCCGAAGCCATCACCAACAAGTATGTTTACAATAATGCCGACTTCTACCCCGCCTACATGTATTTTTCATTAGGGATGGGAATCACTGCCTTCCTCTTTTACTTTGTAAGATTCAGTGACAACAATCAGGCCTTAATTAGAATTGGTAAAAAATTTAAAAGGCTAATTCCAATATTAATTTTCGTTGAACTACTAGGGCTACTTGCAGAGTTCTTGCTTAACCTAGCGATTAGCAAAGGTCCCGTTTCGTTAGTAAAAGTCATCGAAGGTTCGCAGCCGATGTTTGTGTTATTGATTGCCCTGCTGCTTTATCCGTTTGCCCCTAAATTTTTCCGTGAAGCCGAAGATTCCAAGCCAGTCCTTAAGTTTGTATTAATGGCTGTAATCATTGTAGGCCTTGGAGTCATAGCAGCCGCCAGCAGTAGCGTCTAAGACAATCAACTATTTAATGGGCTGGATCGTGTACTTTTTTAGCATTTTGACCGGGTGAAAGGATGACTTTGACCTTCTTAGGCCCTCTAAGCCTAAATCCTGCTCCCAATTAATAAAATTACAGCCGTGTTGTTTCAATATCGATGCGACTTCTGCGCTTAAGAACGTATATATATTTTCATGGTGCACTTTTAATGCTTTCTCGAAGTGGCATATGCCATATCCATTTTTTAACACCTCGTTAATTGAAAAGGCTTTAATCTCTCCGTCAACTTCAATTTCGACCAGTATTAGATCTAGGCTAGAGAAACTACTGAGAATTCTATCTAGGGCCTTTCGTTCTCCCAGTAAATCACCAGCGCTTCTAGGAGCAATTTTCGCCCACTCTCTATCAATATTCTTTATCAATAGCAGATGGTTATCGTCTAGATTTTTTGTAACTTTTAAATTTAAATCATAATTTTCATGCGCCTTTACAAAAACATTGTGCTTATTGCGCTTTTTCTTGAATTTGCCACCAATTAATTTACTCAAATGGTCGGCATCATAAACGTAGTCAAAACTATCTCTATCTTCGGTTATTTTATACTTTTCCTGAGTGCCTAAAGAATTTACTACCACATCAGGGACGAGACTTAATTTCCCAAAATCTTTTATTAATATATCGATACAATCTTCAATTTTATTTTTACCGAGGATTGAATGTAGGATCGTCCCGTCAAGATAATCCGGCAGGCTTATTACAAGATTTTGATCCAGATAAGACAAAGATATAGAATTATCCACGTCCCAAGAATAAAGACTGGTCGCGTTAAAATCCGAATAAGGTTCGAATTCAGCAGTGAATCGATTGATTTCTTTTAAAAGCGATATATCCAGTTTGGTAAATGTTGGGTATTTTGCGATAGCATGTTTCACTATGGGGCTCATTTTATCAAATCAATAGGAAAAGTGGTTATTTTAAATTGGGCTTGAAGTATTTCCTTGCCAATGTAATATAGACTATATAGGCAAAGCTGGTATCATATAGATTGATAAGAGCTATAAACCAAGTATAGATTCAAATATAAATATGAAAAAAAGCAAAAACCTCATTATTGTTGCAGCCTTGATATTTACTGCATTCATTGCATTCTGGACATACTTGGGATTAAAAGGGTTGCGAGGTGATAGTAGCGAAGCCGAATTGTATAGCGCGCTTTATGGCACGATGGCGCTGTACGGCGGGTTAATTGGTATAGCAATCAGTAAAAGGTGGGGTGGCGCAAAAAGTTTGATCGGAAAGTCCGTGCTGTTTATCTCGCTTGGATTACTGGCTCAAGCTGCCGGGCAAATAACTTACTCTATGTACACCTACATTTTTCATGTGGTTGTACCCTATCCGTCTTTTGGAGACTTCTGGTATTTTGGAAGCGTAATTCTCTATATCCTTGCAATGTTTAGTCTACTTAAAGCTTTAAATGTAAAAACAGGGATTAAGTCCCATAAGAATAAGCTGATAGTTTTACTCGTTCCGGTTGCTTTACTTTCGTTTTCGTATTATGAATTTCTACGGGGTTATGAGTTTGATTTTAGTAATCCACTAGTAGTGTTTTTGGATTTTGGGTATCCTTTTGGCCAGGCAATATACGTGTCACTGGCACTTTTAGCGTATCTGCTAGCAAGACCATACTTGGGAGGGTTAATGAGACCTGTAATATCACTATTAATTGTTGCTCTGGTCATACAATATGTCAGCGATTTTGTATTCCTATACCAAGTTAGCAAGGATAGTTGGGTTATTGGTGGAGTTAATGAATTAATGTACTTAGTTTCATATTTTGTAATGACACTAAGCTTGATAATGTTTAATTCAGCAATAAACAAGATATCCGGTGGCTCCAAGAGAGAAGAGGAGCAAGAGGCTTAATATGGCAGTTCAAACAACAATGGATGTCTACGAGCAAATCGCAGTTAAAATAATTGCCGGACAAGAGGCAATTATTGGTCCAGTAGCTATTGAGCAGGCCCAAAAAGTTACCGGACTAAAAGTTGACTGGGAGAACAAAGAAGTTGAAGTCAGTGGCAACAAGGTCAAAGTCATCGAAGACCTGATTAATAAGTACAAAGAGTTGTTTGGCCAGATCTCGGTCGAAGTTTCTAAACAGGCTGCGGCCGGGCTGATGTCGCAATTGCCAGCCAATACTCTTCAAGAAGTGCTTAAGTAAGCCGGTAAAGGTGGGCTAAATGCCAGAAGACGTCGAAACCAAACCGGCTCCGGCCGCTAAGACGGCTAATCCATTCGCCAAGCGCAAACAGCTGGAGAAAGACATTGAGCATGTTACGGAGGAAATGTACCGCCGGAACAAAGAGCTGGCTGACACGAACCGAACACTATCTTTACTCCAGACAATCGACGCCATCGTGCTTGAGTCGCACGCCAACGTTAAAGACGTTTGTGAGCACATCACCGAAGCCATAACCCAGGCGGCCGAATACGCATTTGTCGGATTATTTACCAAATCTAACCCGGACAGAGAAGAGCTGGTACTTAATGGCTGGAGTGGCAAAGACTTTTTAGGGCGTAATCTTGCCTTGTTAATTCGGCGTCCTATTCATCTTGCGCTTTCCGACGAGTGGTTACACCACCCTGAAAGCAGGCGGCTATTATCGCTAGAGCAGTTGACGCCCAAAGACTTAACAAAGTATGTGGATTATCCTGAAGAAAGCATCCATAGAGTTATCAAAAAGATGCCACTTAAGACACTTTACGAGGTAAAGCTGGTAGTTCGCCGGCATCTAGTCGGGGTGTTGGTTATTGGCTTCTATGAGCCAGTAGATCAGGTCGGTGATCCCCAAACACTTTTGATTGACCGTCTGAGCGAAAGTATTGGCGTGGCCCTGGATAACAAACTGCTGTTTGAAGAAAACCAACACATCGTTCGGCAGCTTCGGGTTTCTAACAATAAGCTGCGCGAGCTCGACGAGGCCAAGGACGACTTCGTCAGTATGGCATCTCACCAATTGCGGACGCCACTGACTTCAGTCAAGGGCTACGTTTCAATGGTGCTTGAGGGTGACGCGGGCAAAATAAATGACGCCCAGCGTAAATTGTTGACACAGTCTTATTACAGCTCCCAGCGGATGGTTTATTTGATTGCAGACCTACTAAATGTTTCGCGCTTGCGAACAGGTAAATTCGTCATTAATAACGCCCCGGTAAACTTAGCAAATGTAGTAGAAGAAGAAATCGCTCAGCTCAAAGAAACAGCCGCGAATCGTAATCTCAAACTGACATACGAAAAGCCTGCCCACTTCCCGGAGCTGATGCTCGACGAGACCAAAATTCGACAGATAATTATGAACTTCTCCGACAATGCCATCTATTACACTCCATCTGGGGGCCATATCAATATTAAGTTGGTAGATACGCCAAATACCATCGAATTTCGGGTTGAAGATAATGGTATCGGAGTGCCGAAGAGCGAACGGGCTCACCTATTTACTAAGTTTTATCGAGCAGGCAATGCTCGCCAGGCTCGACCAGATGGAACTGGACTAGGCCTTTTTATGGCGAAAAAAGTCATTATCGCCCAAGGTGGCGCACTTATATTTGAGACAAAAGAAGGCAAGGGCAGTACATTTGGCTTTGTCTTTAGTAAGACCAAGATGGCGGTGCCTGATAATTTTGTGCCTGACAAACCTAAGGATGTGGCACCGGGGGCCACCCCGCCAGAAACTGAAACCGCAAAACCTGACGATGATAAAAAAACCGCCCCCGAACCTGAACATTCTGACAAAAAACCCGACTAACAAAAATAGCCCCTGCCGGATTCGACAAGGGCTATTCTTTTTAGTGCGGTCAGTCTGGCACTAAGTATTGAAGAGTACTTCCTTACTTAGACAGGCTGCGAGTTAGGCGGTATCGGTACAGTGCAGTACCAAGGATAGACGCGCCAACTACGGCTGCAGCTACTTCGCCAGGGCCTGTGTTTGGCAGGGTACTAGCAGGAGTAACAGGAGTTTTTGGTTTTGTAGGAGGGGTAACAGGAGGTTTCTGATCAGTCTTGACTACAGCAGTAACTGTCATCAGACCACCATAGTTGAAACAACCGTGCCAGTCCCCGAAGTTTACTGATAGGTAGCCATCACTTGCGATGTTAACCATCTCGGCTGGAATGTTCATTGTGACGAAATCACCTTGGCCGCCTGGGCGGTAAGTTAGCGTCAAAGGAGTGTTCCGGTCAAATGCGATGCTGAAGGGCTGGTCGCCGCTTATATCAACTGTATCGCTGACACTACCTGGGTTAGCATTGCTGGCGCTGATTTCTGCAGCAGCCTTAGTAACTGTTTTCTTTGCGTCTGGAAGGTAAACTTCTACCTTGGTGTTTTTTGCTGTAGCGTTTTCTTCGCCGATTGCGGCAGGGTTAGCATTGTTGTGGATGTAGACACGGAAGGTAACCTTCTGGCCATCCTTAACTTTAATGCTGTCTAACCAGCCGCCTTCAGTATTGATGGCGCCATCTCGGGCATCTAAGAAACCTCGTTCGTCGCCATAGTTAGGGGCGTTTGTGAATGAGTTGAATACGACATGATCTGCTCCTGGGCAGTTCGTAGGCGTAATACAAGTGTATGTTTGTCGATCAGCTGGGCTATAGCCAGCGAATGCGGTACCGACAGGCACAACAGCGATTGCTGTAAGTGTAGCCAGACCTATTGCCAATGACTTAATTTTCATTATCAGGTGTCTCCTTACCTTAATATTAACATTATATCACATTATTATTATTAGCACAAGTATATTATTTAAAAGCTTTAGGGGATTGTGTTTTCAAACTAGATAGGCATTGGTCCTCAAAATGGTGGGAAGGTGTGAGGTAAGGAGAGTCTATTGAAAGAATAAGAATGGGGAGCTTGAGGGCTCAACAAATTCAAATTCGGTCAACAGACTCGATCCTTACACTCACACCAGCGCCACTAACTATGTAGAATTGCTTCTACGCTATGTATCACATCCTTTCGGAATTCTGAACCGAAGTTCAGGGTTTACGCGGAGGTACGGCAGTAGCCGGCGATGTCCTTGAACTCGTAGGAGTACATGGGTCGCGGTTCACCACCGTTGTTGGGATCTCTACAGGTCGTGCCTGTACCTGGACCGGGAGAAGTTCCGGGGCTTGTGCCACCGGTGCTGCCTGAACCAGATCCTGGACCAACGGTCCCATCCTTGGGAGTTACCTGCTTGGCCGAGCACGTGACGATCTTTGAACCACCATTGGCGGTCGTGAAAGTCAGCGTGGCTGTGACGGTGTAGGTACCGATGGCTGCATAGACGTGCGACCCGTTCTGAGACGTTCCAGATGTCGATGCTCCATCACCCCAATCGAACTTGACGTTCGTCAGGTTGGCGTTGGTCGCCGAGTAGTTCACGTGGGCGAGGACTCCCAGGTTGACTGCCGGGTTCGTCTCGAGGACGAAGTCCGTGCATTCTGCCGTGGGAACGACCGGAGGCTGGCACTCGGAGGTGCAGCCCGGGGGCATGGTGCAGACGTGTGTAACGCCGTTCCAGTTGCCGCCCTTGTTGACGCAGTACTCCATCTCCTTGTTGCAGTTTTCACCTTGTGAGGTGTTAACCGTGTTGTTGGATCCGTTCACGACGACCGCGTTGCCGCAGTTGACCTGGACGGTGATGTTGAGACAAGTGTTTGTCTCGGAGTTCCAGCTGTTGCCCTTGGCCTCGCAATCCTGCTTGGTCGAGTTGGACTGGTCCACGCAGTTGCCCGCGGCGTCGACGATCTTGCCTGCAATGTTGCAGCCAGTCGGAGTCGACTTCTTGGGCGTGTGCTTGGCCTTGTGCTTCGGCTTCGGCTTGCTGTGGCCCTTGCGCTTGACAAGCATCTTGTCGGTGGCGCGGTTGCCGCAGTTCGCCTGTTCCGCCTTCTTGACGTACTTGGACTTGCCCTTGGCCGGCGCGTTCTTCTCTGGCATCCAGAGCTTCGTGCCTGCCGGGAGGTACTTCTTGGCGCCGAGACGCTTGAAGCTGCCGTTGGTGCAGGTGTAATTGGTCACCCAGGTACCCTTAACGAGGTAAACGGGGACCATGTTGTCCTTGACGATCTTTGCTGCGGGGCCATCCACGCCGGGCTTCTGTCCGGTGCTGCGGGCCACGTCATCGAGAACGCCGTGCTGCTTCCATCCTGCGATGTTGTCCTTGAGGGTGGTTCCACCGCCGCAAGCACCGTAATAGCGCTTTGCGTCAGCCGTTGAGCTGATTGCGGCGAACAGCAGTGAGATCGCGACAACCGCCACGATCGGGTACCACGCGCGGATGCGCATGTTTCCTCCTTGGTTGTTGCCAACGAAATGCTGCCTGATCTTGCTGAAGATCTCCCCGACCACTCCGTATGGAGGGATCGTGATCTTCGTCGTTCGAGCGATCAATTCGGCCACCTCCTTGAAGAGTGGTCGGGTTGACATAGCGACGGGTGATCATTCCGCGCTAAGATTTTGTCTACTTTAGACAGAACAAACTACCGACTATTATCGGCACTTTGTCCTGTCCAAGCTTTAAATCTTAGCTAGAAAGTTTGTGATGTATTTGCGGATGCAAATTCTATAGTTAATGACATTGGGTCTTTAATTCCGCGAGCCTTGAGAGCTCAAGCGGGACTTAAGGTACCCATGCCTATCTAGTTTGTTGGATACTCGGTTGAGTGAGTATCTAACATATGGATAAGTTGTTAAGGACTCCACCCTTTGAAGCGTGAGAGCCTCATATGTTAGACCCCTACGCTCTCCCAAAGAGATAACGATTATAGTAACACAAGAAGTGAAGAATGTCAATAATAACATCATTCTTTTGTAAATGCACAAGCGTTATAATAGGGTAGAGGATTCGCTAGCTAACAGATAGCGCATATTGACAATACATCTAAAAATTGCCATAATTAGTATAATTTATTATGAATAATAACCGCGATCCTAAGAAGCATGGCGTACATGATACCGCCAGTGTATTACTACTGTTACAGGTACCGCGTACTAACGATAAAAAGGAATTAGCCGCCGAGCAGATGTTCGCCTCATTGCACGGTCTGCTAACCATGCCGACGCAGAAGTTATTCCAAAAGCCGCGCCGTGTAAGAGTGAGCTTTGAAATAGCGGTGCGAAACAAGCGCATAGGTTTCTACGTGGCGGTGCCACGCTACCTGAAGGATTTTGTCGAAGAACAGATCTATGCCCAATATCCCAGTGTCCAGATATCAGAGGTCGAGGACTATGCTCGGCTGCCAGAAGTGACGCCTGGTGGCAGCTACGTATCTGAGCTACGTCTGAGCGCCAATAATGCTCTGCCAATCAAGACTTTCCAAAGCTTCGAAGTTGACCCCCTAGCAGCGATCACGGCGGCACTAGCAAAGTTTGAAGACGGTGAGGAGGCATGGATACAGCTTGTCATCCAGCCAGCCCTGCCTAACTGGCACAAGAAGTCGGAACGCTATATTGGTGGCCTCCGTGGCGGCTCCAGCGGCCTGCTGAGCGCTCTGTGGTCACCACCTGACCATTCTGGCCCTACCGCGAAATTAACCGAGTATCAGCAAGCTAGGGCGTCTGGAGCTGAAGATAAGAGTCACAAGCTGGCATTCGAGGCCTCCTTAAGGATAGTCTACAGGGGTCATGCCCCAGCACATCAGGCTAAGTTGCGGTTGCAGTCAATAGTAGCCAGTTACAAACAGTTCAATACTACTTATCTGAATGGCCTAGAGCAGGCAAAGATTAGCCAGAATTCATCTGTACTGCATCTGTATGCCCAGCGCCAGCTTGCCAAGAGGCCCTCTATCTTGAATATCGAGGAAGTAGCCACATTGTACCACCTGCCCCATACTAGCGTGGAAACGCCATTCATCTTATGGGCATCAAGCCAGACAGCTGAACCGCCGGCTACCCTTCCAGTAGTAACCGAATCAAATCGAGCTGAAGTTAGCCCTGTTGCGGCGGCAAACTTCAGGGGACACAACACACCTTTTGGCTTGCCACGATCTGACAGGGGTCGTCATCTATATATTTTAGGTCAAACTGGTGTTGGTAAATCCGGCTTACTTGAGCTGTTAACTATCTCTGACATCTACAGTCCGTACGGATTCGCGGTAATTGATCCACACGGCGACTATGCCATAAATATCTTGAAGCGAATTCCTAAATCACGCGCCAAAGATGTCATCTATTTCAACCCAGCTGATGTTGAATTCCCAATCGCTTTTAACCCAATGGAAGTGACCGATCCCAAGCTCCGGACCCACACCGTTTCCGAATTGATCGGCGTATTGAAGCGAATGTTTGATTCCTGGGGACCGCGCCTAGAATATATTTTGCGTTATTGCTTGCTGGCGCTGCTGGAATACCCGGACGCCACGATGCTAGACATTACGCGAATCTTGACTGACAAGGATTTCCGTAAGGAAGTATTGAAGCATGTCAGTGACCCGGTCGTTCGTAATTTCTGGGAAATTGAATTTGCCAGCTGGAATGACAAATTTGCCGCCGAAGCTGTGGCGCCAGTATTGAACAAAGTCGGCGCCTTCACGGCCAATCCGCTGGTGCGAAATATAATCGGTCAGCCAAAGAGCAGCTTTAATGTTCGCGAAATCATGGATGAGAATAAAATTTTGATCGTTAATTTGAGCCGCGGCTTGGTCGGCGAAGATAATGCGGCGTTGCTAGGCGCCTTGCTAGTAACCAAGATTCAGCTGGCTAGCATGAGTCGCGCCAATATACCGGTTGAGCAGCGGTCGCCATTTTATCTGTACGTTGATGAGTTCCAGAACTTTGCTACCGATAGTTTTGCCACGATTTTGAGCGAAGCCCGAAAGTACGGGCTTAATCTGACTGTTGCGAACCAATATATCTCTCAGATGTCGCCGGAAGTTCGTGATGCCGTATTTGGTAATGTCGGTTCGATGATCACATTCCGCATGGGGGCTGATGACGCCCGAACCATGCAGAAATACTTTGAGCCACGTTTCGAAGAGAATGACCTCGTCCAGATGCATAACAGGCACATTGTGCTCAATATGACTATCGGCGGCGAAAAAACCCCGGCCTTTTCAGCCGTAACCCTAGACATTCCACCTAGCCAAGGTGATGAATCGGCTGAAATCATCGCTCACTCACGACAAAAGTTTGCGCTTAAAAGGGCAGAGATTGAAGGCTACATCGGCCGTAACTACTTAGTCGAGACTATTCATGAGACCAAGCGCCCGCCGGCACCGGCGCCACAGCCACAGCCGAGAGCGGCCGAACCCACAGCAGCCAACCCAGAAAAAGGCCCAGAAGTAGGTCTGCCAAAAGCGGCCGAACCGGCCAAGCAGGCAGACCCGGCAACAACAGGGCAAGCGGTAGTCGCCGCTGCCGACGTCGAGCTAAAACTCAAGCGCAAACGCCGGCGCCGGAACAAAAAGCAAAAAAAGCTTAAAGATATGCCTGATGACACCGAGCACGTTATCTTCACTAAATAATTGTGGATAAACACTAGCGTAAACGTCAAATTTGTGCTAAGCTAAACCTAGCCTACAAGAGCAAAGACTGACCGCTCAACTAGACAAAAACTAAAAATTGAAATGATTTCCGTAGCTAACAAGTCCGTTTGCGGCCTTTTTGCATGTACCGACAAATTCCCACAACTAGACGCTAATTAACAGATGTGATAAGATGATCCGGCTAAGGTACGGCCGTGATTTAATCGCTTGTTTTGCAGATGGCCTCATCGTCTAACGGCTAGGACACCAGGTTTTCATCCTGGCAATCGGAGTTCGATTCTCCGTGAGGTCACCATTTTGATTATTTAGGCGGCAATTTGTTCTTGTCCAGCTGCATCTACTTCGGTTTCAGGCCTAGGATATACTACGCCTGCCTCCCGCAGGGCCCCAGCGTACATGTCAGCTAGTTTGCTATCTGCTTCGATTTCGTGCGGTTCTGTGCCCAGCTCAGGTCTAGTTGACCTTTCTCTGTAAAAATCCGCCATTGCCACAACCGTCCTACCGCTAAATTGTTCCCTGCCAAGGGTTACTGTTGCTTCTTCGGGTCGAGGTTCTGGGCCGCGCCCAGCTTCAATGCTAGCCATTGCTTGCTCCTATCTCTTCGAATCAATCGATTTTATTAAGGTTTTTATGTTACCCTCTAATTTGCATTATCCACCTAGTTAACCAAAAATCAAACGTGAGAATTCTCACGTGCTAAATGATGACCAGCACAGCTTTATTAAATCTCCGTGGCACGATATACTTCTAGATAAAGCATTAGAGTTAAGGACGGGTGGATGTTTACCAAGCAGACGATTCGCGATATTGATCTTAGTGGTAAGACAGTTCTGTTAAGGGCGGACTACAATGTACCCCTAGACAAGGGCAAAATAACTGATGATTACCGCATCAAACGGTCTCTGCCGACTATTGACTACATTCTCAAGCACGCCGACAAGTTGATAATATGCTCGCATCTGGGTCGACCGACAGGACCAAAAGATAGCTCAAGTAGTCTGTTCCCGGTCGCCAAGCGGCTTCAACAATTACTCGATAGGCCAGTTGAATTCGCGCTTGATTGCGTCGGAGAGCCGGCAGCCAAAGCCGGAAAGGGTTTGCAAAAAGGTGAAGTTCTATTGCTCGAAAATCTGCGATTTCACCCCGAAGAAGAAGCCAATGACCAAAAATTCGCCAAGCAGTTGGCTACTTTGGCTGATGTCTTTGTGCAGGATGGTTTCGGTGTCGTGCATCGAGCACACGCCAGCACTGATGCTGTAACAAAATTTTTACCAAGTGTAGCCGGCCTGTTACTAGAGAAAGAAGTCGACATCATAACAAACGTTATGGAAAAACCAGAGCGTCCTCTGATGGCAATTGTTGGCGGCGCCAAGATCGCAGACAAAATAGAGATTTTAGAGAAGTTCATCGATATTGCCGACTTCATCGCGATTGGTGGAGCCATGGCCAACCCCTTCTTGGCGGCTCGCGGCATAGATGTTGGAGATAGCCTATATGACAAAAAGGATCTCCCATTGGCTAAAGAGATCTTACGAAAGGCCGAGGCCGAGTCCAAAAAGCGCCAATTTATATTCGCAGTACCTCATGACGGCGTTCTAGCCCAAGAAATAAGTAAGACGGCACCGACTCGAATAGTTGAATGGACCACCCATACCATGGCCGACATCCAAAATTATCCAAAAAGAGTGCCTGCCAAGTCTAGCCAGGTTCATCCAAAAGAAAAAATTCTTGATATTGGTCCGTTTAGCGCGTCATTTATTGCCGGCGGCATTCAGCTGGCAAACACAGTTGTTTGGAACGGTACGATGGGAGTAACAGAAACCCCAAGCCTACAGGGCCCAATCGGCCCAACTTCGCACGGTACTCAAACCGTTATCGAGGCACTTTTAGGCGAACATGGCCACAAGCCGTTCACGGTTGTTGGCGGTGGCGATACCGTGGGTTACCTGGAGTCCCGCAAACTTGCTGATTTTTTTGGACATGTTTCTACAGGTGGAGGAGCGAGCCTGGAGCTAATGGGTGGGCGCAAACTGCCCGGTGTCGAGGCTTTAAGGGACAAAAAGTAAGGTACAATAACCATAAGTATTATGAAGCGCACTCTCATCGTCGGTAACTGGAAAATGAATCTCGATGTTCATGAGGCTAGTTTGTTGTTAAAACGTGTTAGCGACAACATACAAGTCCATCGTGATATAGAGGTAGTGGTGGCGCCAAACACACTAGTTTTGCAGCCGCTTAGTAATGAAATCGACAGGCGCAAAATAAAACTAGCGGCTCAGAATGCGTATTTTAAAGACGAAGGCGCCTTCACTGGCGAAGTCAGTTTTACTATGCTCAGAGGAATCGCTGACTACGCCCTAGTCGGTCATTCTGAACGCCGTATATTCTTTGGAGAAAATCTTGAAATGATTCGGGACAAAGTGCAAGCCGCGGTTCGAAATGGCATTACTCCCATACTTTGCATAGGTGAAACCAGCCACGAAAGGGCTGCTGGCGAAACCAAGCGAGTAATTCACGATCAATTGGCCACCGCGCTAACTAATCTGACCCCTGAAGAAGTCGAAAAAATCGTCATTGCCTACGAGCCGGTTTGGGCAATTAGTACGTTTGGCAATGGTCAGCCAGCCAAGCCACACGATATCGAATCCGCCCATAAATGGATCCGTCGGATTCTTAGCGAGGTGTACGGCGAAAAAGTAGCGGAGGAAATAAGGGTTATTTACGGCGCAAGCGTAGATGCTGAATTTGTCGGAGACATACTTCGGCTGGAAGGTGTTGATGGTCTATTACCAGGTGCCGCCAGTTTAAATTATCGTAAGTTTGCCGCTATAGTTGATGGCGCTTATCGATTTAGACACAAACAGGAGAATACCGATGGCTGAGCCCAAAAAGAAAGATACCAAGAAGATTGTTGATGTGGCTCATCCCGGCAAGACCGCTCCTTCTGATAACTCAAAGTCAGTCATTGTCAGGCACGGCCCTATGATTAAAGACCCTATGGTCGTAGAGGGTGAGGTTGCTGAGACTCCTGTCGAGACAGCCAAAGTCAGCACTAAAACTGGTGAAGCGGTAATCGCACCACTTGCTGAAAGCGAACCTGCCAAAGATTCTAAGGCGAAAAAGGACAAAGCACCTGAGCTAAACGAAGAAAAACCAGGTGCCGCCCCTGAACTGAAGGATGAAGACGATAAAAAAACAATTGCCGTTTTAGCAGAAGAAGCCGCCGTAAAAAAGGAAGAAGCTGCTGACGAAAAACCCACCGAGGAACCCTCGACTGAATCTCCGGCGATACCAGAAGCTGAAGGGGAAGAAAAGAAGCCAGAGATTGTCGAGCAACCACCCAAAGACAGCAGCGAAGAATCAACGGCCGAAAAGCAAGACGACAAAGCCGATATTGGTACCGACGAAAAGGCAACGACCCAGAGCGTAACCGAAGCCGATGCCGAGGAGTTAGCCGCTCAAGAGAAACATGACGCTGAGATCCAGAAATTAATTGACAGTAGAACCTACGTACTCCCGATCAAAACTGTTGAGCAGCGCCGAAGTAAGCGAGTTGTGATTCTAGGTGTTTTATTGAGCCTAATTCTAGGAATTGCCTGGGCAGATATCGCCCTCGATGCCGGGCTAGTCCAAGTTAGCGGCGTGCCGCACACCCATTTCTTTGATCAGCAGGGAAGCGTATCGGTTGCTGTGGTCGACACCACTCCGGCAACAAAAACCTACACGACAAATATCTCCAAAATAACTTTCAAATATCCGGCTGTGTGGGAAGTTGTTGATAACGGATCCGCAAGCTCGGATAGGTTAGGAATTGGGCCTAAGGTTGATACTGCGACTGAGACAAAAGGCAGCATATTTACCCAGTTTGAAAGTCCTCCTCCGACAATAGAGCCTGGAGCATTCAAGATTCTATCCGTAAATTATCAAAAATTAACAAAGACTATAGCCGGTCCAGTTTATGTGCGTGATCTGGTTTATCAAGACGATGTCGGAATTATTAATATCACATCATCTCTGACAAACAATAATTCCGATAAAGTAGGCGCAACTCTCACTTCACCGGTATCAAGTTTCTTAAATTCTGGTGGCCAATCCTCCAGCGAGTTTTCCGTCGTTGTTATCAAAACAAGTGGTACTAAAATGGGCTTTACCTCGCTCAAAGAAGCGCAAGCGTTTATTAAATCCGCAAACTATCAAAAAGCGCGGACTATCTTACTATCTACAACAGCTAATTAATCAATATGTTGCTAAACTGTTAAGGTGTTAGATGATCTATTTGTCGGATTAAACCCTGAGCAGAGACGGGCCGTGGAGACAACAGAAGGGCCCCTGTTGATTCAGGCTGGGGCCGGTTCGGGTAAGACCAAGACGCTCACGCACCGAATCGCTTACATTATCGCGACAAAAAAGGCTACGCCATTCAATATTTTAGCGGTTACTTTTACAAATAAAGCTGCCAAAGAAATGCGCAGTCGGGTAGCAGATTTGCTCGGGCAGGATGCCGATAATCGTGGATTTATGCCATATATGGGCACCTTTCATGGAATTTGTGTACGAATTCTTCGTCAAGACGGAGAGGCAGTCGGCATACCGCGGAGCTTTGTAATATTTGATGAATCAGATCGCCAAGCGGCGGTGAAACAAGTTAGTAAACAGCTGATGCTAGACGAAAAAACCTTCCCAGCTAGGGCTCTGAGCAGCCTAATAAGCAGCGCAAAAAATGACATGATTTCGCCGGCAGACTACCAGTCAATTGCCAACAGCCCAGCCCAGCAGGCCGCCGCCAAGGTCTACCCACATTATGAGAAGGCCTTAAATGATGCCTCGGCTCTTGATTTTGACGACTTAATTAATCGCACGGTTCAAATGCTCAAAAAACAGCCTGAAATCCGCGATAAATGGCAGGCTCAATTCAAATACATCATGATTGACGAGTACCAGGATACCAACGCCGCACAGTATCAGCTCGTAAATTTGTTAACGAGCGATCACAAAAACATAGCGGTTGTCGGCGATGACTGGCAAAGTATTTATAGCTGGCGTGGTGCTGATTTCCGCAACATACTAAAGTTCGAAAAAGACTACAAAGACACTGTCGTTATAAAATTGGAGCAAAACTACCGCTCTACCAAAAATATCCTCGACGCCGCTCATGCCGTTATAACAAAAAACGCTCAGCGCTCAGATAAGCGTTTGTGGACTGACGCGGGCGACGGTTTACCAGTCCAAATGCTACAGGTTAGTGGTGAGCGCGGAGAAGCTGAAGCAATTATTCGTCGCGTTCGTATTGGCCTGGATATGGGCAAGCATCGTTATAGCCACTATGCGGTACTTTACCGCACCAATGCCCAAAGCCGATCTATAGAAGAAGCTTTTGTGCACTACGGTATACCATATCGTATAGTCGGCGGCGTACGTTTTTACGATCGCAAAGAAATCAAAGATATCATGGCATATCTGAGAGTCATTTTTCAGCCCGAGGACAGGGTCAGCTTTGAAAGGATCGTAAACGTGCCTACTAGGGGTGTTGGCGCCAAAAGTCTGCAAAATTTCTTTGGCTGGATGCAGCTGGAAGGACTAAATCTTGAACAAGCCTTAACGGAAGTCAATAAATGTGGCGACTTAACCCCTAAGGCTCGCAACGCGCTAAGCGAATTGGGCGACATTCTGGCGACACTTCGTGAGGTAAGCGAAAGCAGCACGGTAGCCGGGCTGATCGACTCGTTAATGCGTCGGATTGACTACCTAAACTATTTAAACGACGGCTCATTGCAAGGCGAAGCCAGACAAGAAAACTCTAAAGAGCTGCTTAGCGTCGCACAAGAATATCAAGATGCGGGTTTGGCTGGTTTTCTCGAAGAAGTAGCCTTAGTGAGCGATCTAGATAGCGCTGATTTTAACAATGATGCCGTCACCTTGATGACGCTTCATGCCGCCAAAGGTCTGGAATTCCCAGTTGTCTTCATGACTGGTTTGGAGGAATCAATTTTTCCGCATTCGCGAGCCCTTTATGATCAATCCGAGATGGAGGAGGAGCGACGGCTTTGCTACGTCGGTATGACTCGTGCCCGCGAAGAGTTATATATGACCTACGCTTCTTCGAGGATGCTGTACGGTGGTGTTCAACACAATCCCCCCAGTCGATTTTTGTCAGAAATTGATGGCGAGTTCCAGTCCGCCACGGCATATGACCAAGAAACCTATTCATTCGCCCCGCAAAGCACAACAACGCCTGTCTCAGATGAGCCGCGCTATGTCCCCGATCTAAACGAGGGCGACGGCGTCCGCCACAAAATTTTTGGTCAGGGCACAGTACTCGAAATCGAGGGCGACAACGCCGTTATCTATTTCAAAGGCAAGGGCGCTCGCAAGCTCAACATCAGCTTCGCCCCATTAGAGAAACTTTAATATTTTGTTACAATTAATAGACTGGTTTAAGGGTAGTTTGCTAGTTTTTTTGAAAATTCCCAATGCAATCCAGCAGCTATATGTCCAATAAATTCGTGAAGCTAAAAAACAGGGTTCCAGGTGTACGGCGAGTAAAAGCGCCAAAAAAAGCCCACGTTAAGCTAATGAGCCGTCACCCATCATTCAGGGTACCGGCGATTACTTTCTTGATCTTGATAGTGATTAGTTCGTTCGCATACCTATTGGCACGACATACCGACAACTTACCGCCTGTGCACGACGCTAAAATCGTGATTATTTCTCATGATAAGGAGCAGCAAGTTGTGCCGAGCAAGGAAGCTACGGTCGGGGACCTTTTAAAGCAATTAAATATTAAGCTCGGAGAAGGCGATGTAGTTGAGCCAGCCATGGCAACTAGCATCGATCAAGACCAATTCAGGATTAATGTATACCGCGCCGTCCCAGTGGAAATAGTTGATGGAGAGAGCCGAACCTTCGCTTTTAGTGCCTCAAAAACTCCCCGTGCTATTGCTGAGCAGTCTGGTGCGACGGTTTACCCAGAAGACATAGTTCAAGCCGACCCCGTTCAAGATTTTGTGGCTTCAGGATCGATTGGCGAGCAGATAAATATTAAACGGGCCACGCTGATCAACGTTGACCTCTATGGCACAAAAGTCGTGTTGCGCACCCAGGCAAAAACGGTCGCTGAGCTAGTCAGGGAAAAGGGCATCCAGATAAAAAAGAATGATCAGATAGTGCCGGCACCGAGTACGCCAATTACGGCAGGTCAGCAAGTTGCATTTATTCGTACCGGCACAAAGACAGAGACGGTGACCGAAAATATCGCTATGCCGGTTCAATCTATTCCAGATAATTCTTTGGCCTATGGTACGACGGCCGTGCGACAGCAGGGTTCTGCAGGCGAGCAAATTGTAACTTATGAAATTGCCATAACAAATAATGTCGAAACTGGACGTAAAATTATTCAAAAGGTGGTTACCAAAACACCAGTGACTCAAATTGCCGTGGTCGGAACTTCGCTAAGTGGTATCAAGGGCGACATGGCGTTAGCCGGCATAGCCCCAGGAGATTATAATTACGCGGATTACATCATTAGTCATGAATCTGGCTGGTGTCCGACCAAAGCACAGGGCCAGTATGGCGGCTGCCCACCATATGCAGGATCGGTGCCATCGTATGGTGGCTATGGACTATGTCAATCCACGCCAGGATCAAAAATGGCGAGTGCAGGTGCGGATTGGGCCACAAATCCCGTTACCCAGCTAAAATGGTGCTCCGGCTACGCAAAGAGTCGTTATGGTGGCTGGGCAGCCGCATATAATCACTGGCTAAGCGCCCACAGCTGGTAACATGACTGTTCCTAAGAAATCTCTTGGTCAGCACTGGCTCAATGACCAAGCCAGCCTAGTAGCCATGTGTGACGCCGCAGAGACAGGCCCAAATGACGTCATTCTTGAAATTGGTCCTGGGCTTGGCTCTCTAACCGCTCTCCTCGCAAAAAAGTCCAAGCAAGTTATCGCGGTCGAATTTGATGAGCAATTAGCACGCGACTTGCCAAGCAGAATCCCCGCTAAGAACCTTCAAGTTGTTTCGCAAGATATCTTAAGTTTTGATTTCACTGTCTTGCCACAAGACTATAAAGTTGTGGCGAACATTCCTTATTATTTGACCAGTAATTTGATCCGAGTAATTAGCGAAACCCCAAATCAGCCCAAACAAGTCGCCTTGCTTGTTCAAAAAGAGGTTGCGGAACGTGTCGCGGCAGTACCGGGCAAAATGTCGATACTAAGTAATACTGCTCAGTATTATTGGGAAGTCGAACTAGGTATAGAGGTGCCGGCTCGTCTATTTACGCCACCTCCAAAGGTAGGTTCTCAAATTCTCATTATGACCAGAAGGCAGATTCCCCTATTTGATAACGTAAATACTAAGGATTTTTTTAGGATAATTAAAGCGGGATTCTCTCAAAAACGTAAAACCATACTAAATAGCCTGAGTGCAGGGCTTCAAATCAACAAAAAAGCAATAAAAACTGCCTGTGAATCTGTAGATATTGATCCCGCCAGACGCGCTCAAACTCTTAGCCTAGAAGAGTGGCACAACTTATATCGTTCATTCAACACTTGACGAGTTAAGTTAGCAGGGAATACACTAAAATCATGGGCCCAACCAATAATCTGAGCTACATCATCCATCACCTCGCCGCTGTAATGGGCAAGCAGTCTGATCAGGTACTCCAAGAGCAACTCGGTATCGGTCTCAGCCAATTTAAAATTCTTATGGTGCTTGAGTGGAACCCGCGAGTTCAGCAAAAGGCAATTGCCGATAGTCTTGGTCAGACTGAGGCAAGCATTAGTCGCCAGATAAAATTGCTCAAAGCCAAGGGCCTTCTCTTCACCCAGCAAGATCCCAATAACAAACGGCGTCATATTACCGCACCTACGCCGCTTGGCATGCAAGTTACTGAAGCTGCCAGTAATATTATGCGCCGTAGTTTTGGACCTGAGTTTGCAAATCTTGGGGAAGATCAAATAATGCAGCTGGTGGCAGGCTTGCAAAAGCTTCATGCTATTGTATGCCGTCCTGGTAAACTAGGCGCCTGTGATCACCAGCTCGGAATTTAATAACAAAAATGAATCCAAATACACCAACAAATCCAATTCCCCAACCAGCGCCTCCACAACCTATGCCTCAACCGAGTGGCCAGCCGCCACAGGCTGGAGCAGCACCGGCCGCCGACGCGTTTAGAGTTTTTGCCGTAGCAGAAGTACTCGTATTACTAATCTCCAGGCTTGGTGTCGTGCTTATCATCTTGGGCTTACTTAAGCTTTACGTTATTAAAGGAGCAGCCTTTGAGGATGGCCTCCAAGCCATTACAAGCATCATTGGCTTAGTTGCCGTTGCCACGATCTATGTCTGGTCGACCGATTTTATTATTCGATACAAGACCATAAAAAGCCTAAAGTCTAGATCAGTTGGCACCTTCTTAGCAATCTTTTACGTGATTACCGTTATGGTGCTGCCCTGGCTATCATCAGTGATCAATCCCTTAATTGAAGTTGACGGCGAGAGCAGCGCAGATCTAAAACTCGGCCCAGTTCTTATCTACTTTTTTGTCGCTTCGGTTTTTAGCGTAGGTCTAGAGTTGGTGCTCTATAACAGGCTCAATCAGCCAAATGACGCCACAGGTGCTAGTAGCGAACGCCCAATAGCAAAAAATTGACATAAGTGGTATAATACAGTGTTACGGGGCTGAATTTTAAGCTCGACGTTGGACTTTATCGGTTAGATCAGCAGGTCGCTTGTCAGCGTATAGGCAACATTTCTAGATGCAAATCTTAAGAAATCACTGCTTGCAACTTTTGGGAACTTTCAGTTACCAACATTAGCAACAGTACCAGCTCGAGTTTAATCACTTGAGCCGTGCCGCGTGTGACGCCAGATAACGCAAAGGCGCGCCATATTTTCTGGACGCTCGACTAGGACTATCCTAATTAGTCGCTAAGACTTTGGATTGCTGGAAGGGGATGTTTGTTTGTTTTGATATCCCTTCCCTAAGATTTAAAACAAACTAAGCCTGTAGATGACTAACTAAATAAACCGGCGGACGCGGGGGCAGTACCCGCCAGCTCCTCCACAAAAGCTTGAGAGAAATCTCGAGCTTTTTTGTTTGTTATGATTAATAAATGTCATACGACGCGATAATATTTGATCTAGACGGTACGGCTGTACCAAGTTTGCAAGATTCGATGCCTTCTGAGGCTCTTGTCGACGCCACCACGACTAACAGAGACAAAGTTCACCTATGCATCGCAACTGGTAGGTCATGGCCGTTCACAAAGCATATCGCTGAAGCAATGCAGCTGATTGATCCCTGCATATTAAGTGGTGGTGCCGTGATCATGGATCCTGTTAAGCAAGAAATATTGTGGCAAGAGATTATTGACCCAACTTCCTTAAACGAGCTCATTGAAACAAGCGCTCAACATAATTTTGGCAGGGGTTATGCTGCTGGAGCAGTATTCAAAACGCTTGAGCCAGGTGTCGTGAGCGCTGAAGCATCAGACGTCAACGCATTCTATGTATTCGGTATTTTACCCCAAGAAGTCGAAGGCGTCATCGAAACACTTAATCACATACCGCACATAATGATTTCTAAGGCGGGTTCGTGGGAAGCCCCAGATAGAATTGATTTGCACATAACAAATATCCAGGCAACCAAGGAGCATGCTGTGTTTGAACTGTGCAAACTACTTGAAGTGAATCCACTCAATGTCGCGGGGGTTGGTGATGGCTATAACGACGTTCATCTCTTTAATGCGGTCGGGCACAAGGTCGCGATGGGCAACAGCGTAGATGAATTAAAAGAAATCGCTGATCAGGTCATAGATTCACAAGAGAACGATGGCTTGGCGGAATTTATAAAAACTGTCGCAGGGGAACTGTGACGTTTGTCATTGACATTTTCGCCAAAAAGTCCAATGATATAGACATCAACTAATGTGGTGGGGAATAAAGGGGTCACATTATGGCAGCACGTACAGTAACTATTAACAAACTAGGTGTCGGTTCATTCGCTAAGGTCGTTGGCGTAGCTTACGGGTTAGTCGGCTTGGTCGCTGGTGTTTTGGCAACGTTGGCTGTTTCAGCTGGCGCAATCACCGCTGATACAACATTTGTACAAACTTTGGGCATTAGCCTATGGGCATTTGGCTGGGGCGTAATCATCTATCCTGCAATCGCATTCGCGTTTGGTTGGGTCGAGGGTGCGATCTTGGCAGTCATCTTGAACTTTGTCTTCAAAGAGAGCAAGGGTCTTGAGATCGAACTAGACAGCTAAAACTGTTATTTGCGAATTAGCACCGGAAAACCGGTGCTTTTTTGTTGCCAAAATATTCCCACTTGTACATCTGTAGCTTACCTGTTACACTACCGTTGCTAGAAAAGCTGCGAATAACTTTTGTTAGGTTCTAGAGAATAATTAAGTAATAAGTACATGTTTCAGAGGCGCAGCTAACTGGTTTGCCAGATTACCTCGGACAGTGCAGGAGAGTAAATGGCAACCAAACTATTTATCGGTTCCCTAGCATGGGCAACCAACGACGACAGTCTTAAGGAATTCTTTGCGCAGGTAGGTACAGTAGTATCTGCTAGCGTTATTGTTGACCGCGAGACAAACCGCTCTAAGGGCTTCGGCTTTGTAGAGATGTCAAGCGACGAAGAAGCCAAAGCAGCTGTTGATCAGCTCAATGGCAAGGAGCTTGATGGTCGTCCAATCGTAGTTTCAGAGGCCCGTCCTCGTGAAGAGCGTCCCCGCGATGGCGGTGGTGGCGGCTACAACGGTGGCGGCAACCGCTACTAATAGCAAGTAAAATCGCTAAATAAACGAGCAGGTGTTATGCCTGCTCGTTTTTTGTTAGGCTGTTAAGTATGGTTTCCTTCGATTTCGAAAAAGCAAAAAATCTGGTCAATCCTAAGCAGCTGGTAGATAAAATCCAGAATTTTTCGTTTACACCCGAAAAAGAACTCACGCCGGATGATGTTAGACAGGCTCGAGACTATATTGCTGGTTACTGGACCAAAGTTGAACGTTATCACCCAAAAGATGACGAGAGCCTGGTGGGCCTTCCTAAGCCATACCTTGTACCATCCTATAGGGTAAAAACTGGCTTCGATTTCATGGAAATGTACTACTGGGATAGTTACTTTATGGTTCAGGGCATGATGAATGATAAGCACCGCGAACTCGTGACAGGTATTTTAGAGAATCTGATGGCGTTGTTTAAGCGTTTCAAGGTCATCCCAAATGCTTCGAGGACATATCTGACCGGACGCTCACAGCCGCCATTTCTGACAACTTTCATCTTTGATGTCTATCAGCAGTACGGCTTCGATCAAAAATGGCTAAAACAATCCATCGATTTAGCTAAAAAGGAATACGAAGCTGTTTGGCTCGGCGTCAAAAAACCAAATGAACGTCAGGTCTACAAAGGATTGAGTCGCTACTACGACATTAATTATCTACATGACCTAGCCGAAGCCGAAAGTGGCTGGGACATGACCCCGCGGTTTGATCGAAGAGCGCTAAACTTTCTGCCGGTGGATTTGAACGCCCTACTTTACAAATATGAGACGGATTTTGCGCGTGCAGCTAGAATTTTTGGGGACGAACCAGAGGCCGCGAAATGGGACGAGCTAGCGAGCATACGCAAACAAACCATGAATGAATTGATGTGGGATCGTATCCGCGGACTCTATTATGATTATAATTACGTCAAGAAAAAACGAGGTGGCGTGAGTAGCCTAGCCGCTTACTTTCCGATGTGGGCCGGCATGGTCAGCGACAAGCAGGCGGCCGCGCTGGTAAAGGCGCTGCGTCGTTTCGAGCACAAAGGTGGCCTTGCTACCACCGATGCGCTGCCCTTGGGTCAGTTCGTCTTAGGATCCTTGCCAACGCAATGGGCCTACCCAAACGGCTGGGCGCCGCTTCACTACATCGTCATCCAAGCACTGGAGCGTTATGGGTACCACGAAGATGCCAAGCGGATTGCTCATAAATGGCTAAGAACTAACCTGGATTGGTTTAACAAGGACAAGGTATTTTTAGAAAAATACAATGTAGTTTCGCCCGATAAGCCGCCAGTAAAAGGTCTGTACCCATCTCAAACCGGCTTTGGCTGGACGAACGCGGTCTTTGAAAGACTCTGCCTCGATTACATTGACGTGCCAGAGTAAATACGGTATATAAGTAATATGATATTTCTTGGAAGCCAAAACATGATGATGCCTATGCCCATGTTTTGCCCTAGGCCGGCTTCTTAGAAAATAATTTAATCAGCGCACCACCGGCCTAGGGCCGGTCTTTTAATTTTTAGCGCAATAACCATAAGGAGAAAAAATGTCAGCAGAATTTAGAGAAAGGGAGCCGAGAAGAGGGATAAATCCTTACGGCCGAGGTATTAAGGCTCGAGTGGCTGCAGGTTTAGCGAAGCGTGAACTTACTAGGCACGGACACGTCGTTATATCTGATGTTTTTGATCCTGAACTCGCACAAACTGCCGCAAGCGAGGCTAAAGAACTATTCCCTGACCGAAAATGGCATATTCTTGGCCCCGGCAGCAAGGGTGCGATTAGGAGTGACCTTAAACTTGACCGTAATGATCGTTCATTTGGCGCTATACGTGCAGCTGCCCTAGATGTCTCCAGGTTTTTGGGCCGACCAATTGTCCCAGGTGTCGCACAACCCGGGCGTGAGACTGTTGACGAGCTATTTGAGATTGAGGCTGGCAGCCCGGGCATCAAAAGATCCCGCTCTTCAAGTAAGCATCTCGGTCCATTAATGGCGGTAGCTCCTATAAGGGGAGAAATTGACCTAGCGCTAGGTGGGGCTGGTATTTTTAGGTTGAGTCCAGGGGATGTAGCAATTTTTGATGTCAGAGATCATAGTTTTGTGGAGACCGCTCTACCTCATCCAGGCGGAGAACCAAATTTAGTCCTAGGTCTCACTCAGGCACCCACCAACAAAGCCTTCTGAACATAGGCACAATTCCAATTCATAAGCTAAACCGTTAAACTATAAGTAATGAGCAAGTATTACGTTGCGACTTCTATTCCCTATGTTAATGCCGAGCCGCATATTGGCTTTGCCATGGAATTGCTCTATGGCGATGTTCTGGCGCGAAGGGCGCGGCAGCTTGGGCATGAGGTAATTTTTAGCACTGGCAGTGACGAGCATGGTGGCAAGATTGCCGAAAAGGCAGCTGAGCAGGGCATAGACGCAAAAAAATTCGCTGACGGCGTCAGCAAAAAATTCCAAGATCTGACCCAGCTGCTCAACGTCAGCAATAATCGCTTCATTCGCACAACTGACGCCGGTCACGAACAGCGGGCGAAATTGATCTGGAAAGCCCTCGAAAAAGATATCTACAAGGATAAGTACAAGGGCTGGTACTGTACTGGTGACGAAGCATTTTTTAGTGAAAAAGAAGTAAAAGCAAACAGCGGAATTTGCCCGAATCATAACCGGCCATATGAGCAGATTGAAGAAGAAAATTACTTCTTTAAGTTGAGTAATTACACAGATGCGATTAACAAAGCAATCGTCACGGGGGAGTACTTCATTATCCCAGAAACCAGACGTAACGAGATTCTTGGGCTACTCAAGAACGGCCTCGAAGACATTAGTATTTCTAGGCCAAAAGATAAAATTGGCTGGGGCATACCCGTGCCTGGGGATACTAAACAAGTTATGTATGTGTGGTTTGAAGCACTAATGAACTACATAACCGTGCTTGGTTATCCTGAGCATGAAGACTTCAAAAATTACTGGCCAGCCCAAGTACAAGTAATCGGTAAGGATATTTTGCGCTTCCACGCGGCTGTCTGGCCGGCGATGTTGATGAGTCTTGGGGTTTCCTTGCCTAAAGTTCTTTACGTGCACGGTTTTATAACCGTGGATGGCAAAAAAATGAGCAAAACCCTAAAGAATGTCATTTCTCCATCCGAAATAGTAGATAAGTATGGCGTTGACCCTTTTCGCTACTATTTTTTACGTCATGTGCCGAGCTATGACGATGGCGATTTTAGCTGGGAGCGTATGGAGGCTGTCTACAATAACGAACTCGCCAATGAGCTGGGCAATGCCGTTCAGCGAACTACAGCCATGATCATTAAATACCAGCAGGGACAAATTGGCGAAGTGCCTGAAGTCGGTCATGACATCGCGCAATATCAGGAAGCTTTGGCGGCGTGCAGGTTTGACCGTGCCTTGGATGAAATTTGGGAGCAAGTGCGTGGCCTTAACCAATATATTGACGAAGAGAAACCCTGGGTAATAGCCAACGACGGTGATGCTGACCACCTCCGGGAAGTCCTGGCCTATCAGGTTAGTTCATTGATGAATATTGCAACCCTGCTCGAGCCTTTTTTGCCAGATACGGCAGGTAAAATAAAGGCAATATTTGCCGAAGGCGTGGTGAAACCAATCAAAGAGACCTTATTCCCTAAACACGAAACTAAGCCGAAGCCTAAAGTAGTCACCAAGTAGACGTCATGGAGCTTGTCGACACGCACTGTCACATCCAATCAATCGGACTGCAAAAAGGCGAGAAAACAACCCGTGAATTGTGGGCAAAAGCAGAAGACTTGACGGCAGATGCTGTAATCGAGGGCGCGCTAAAGCACGGTGTAACCAGGATGATTTGTGTGGGCTGTGATCTGGAGGATAGCCAGCAGGCGGCTGAATTCGTGCGAGACCGCCAAAATTGTTGGGCCAGTATTGGCATTCATCCACACGAAGCCCAACACTTTGCCGAAGACGATTCAAAACTAGTTGCTTTCGCCGCGTTGGCCAAGCAAGACAAAATCGTAGCGATTGGCGAGTGCGGCTTTGATTATTACTATAACCACTCCCCAAAGGCTGCTCAAAAAAAGATTTTGCAATTTCAAATCGAGCTGGCTAGACAGTACGACCTACCTTTAATTTTCCACGTCCGTGAAGCATTTGATGATTTTTGGCATGTTTTTGACCAATATTCTGGCCTGCGAGGCGTGCTGCATAGCTATACAGACTCGGCCGAAAATCTGGCAAAAGCCATTGAACGGGGACTATATATTGGCGTGAATGGCATCGCCACTTTCGCAAAAAATACCGAGCTTTTGGAGGTTTACAAGAACATACCATTAGAAAAATTGCTGCTGGAGACGGATGCGCCATTCTTGACACCCACCCCTTATCGTGGTAGTATAAATGAGCCCAAACGAGTTGGTGCGGTGGCAGATTTTATGGCTGAGTTGCGCAACGAAAGTCGCGACGAGTTGGCCTCAAAAACAACCGCCAACGCCAATAAATTGTTTGGCTTCGGACGCTTATGATAGACATAGATAAAATCCTCTCACCAATCTCGGGAATGCCGAACTTTTCGGGCTCGAATGAACGAAGCACGCCAACTACAGACAGGACCTATGGTATATTTATTCGCTTAAACGAGGTTAGGCCTGCTCTTAAGGCAGTCATTGATTCCATAGCAGCGGAATTCCCAGAGTTAGACCCATCACCAGCCCGCCAGCCCGAAATATTGCCAAAACCCGAAACGACGACAGAAGTCGCTATCCATACCAGCCAACTCGACACTTCTACGACTGAACATAGAATTGTTATGACCGTCGAAGAGCAAAGAATCCAGGCAGCCAGGATGGAAGTCATCGATGCCTTAAATAACCCAATGAGGCCCATATAATGGTGCCGCGTATTCAGCCCCGAACTGCCGAGGAGCGGCAAATTGCCCAACAAAGAAAACTGATTGGTGAAGAAGCCAAAATCGGTGGCAAATTATTTGGGCCGATTCCCAAAGGGCATCGACGGGAGTTTTTCTGCTTAGATCAATATACGTGGGTTTGGCACGAAGAGTGGTTTGATAAACAGGGCAAGCACCAATCGATCACAACGCGCTACGAAATGCGTCCGCAAGGTGTTTTAAAGGCTCAAGACGGTCAGCCTTATCAGCGCCTTGGGGTAGAAGAAGCCAGGAACTTGCTACATGCCACGCAGCTGTACGTACAGCGGGTCGGCGCTTATTATCAGCATCAGCTCAAAACAGCCTAAGATCGCACCGTGGCTAAATCTACAAAAATATATCTTGACCACGCTGCCGCGACGCCGCTTGACCCACGCGTCTTGCGAGCAATGCAGCCATATTTTAGCGAGAGCTTCTATAACCCCTCGGCAAATTATTCCGCGGCTAATGAGGTTCGTAGAGCACTAGAAGATGCGCGGGCAAAAATCGCCCATTGGCTGGGCGCGCGATCCAGCGAGATAATTTTTACGGCTGGTGGAAGTGAGGCGAACAACCTGGCAGTACACGGTATCATGCGACAATTCCCTGAAGCCAACATTGTCGTTAGTTCTATCGAGCACGACTCAGTGCTGGAAGCTGCAAAACGCTATGATTGCCGTCAAGTAGCCGTCCAATCTGATGGTCGCATAGACCTGGAGGACTTAGTGCGAAAGATTGATGACTGCACAGTTTTGGTTAGCATAGCCTATGCCAACAGCGAAATTGGCACAGTCCAATCTATCCGACAAATTGCAAAAATTATTGCCCAAAAACGCCAACAAAATGGTCGTAAACTGCCGCTGTATTTTCACTCGGATGCCTGCCAGGCTGCCAACTATTTAGATCTACATGTCTCCCGGCTAGGTGTAGACCTAATGACGTTAAATGGCGGGAAAATATACGGCCCTAAGCAATCCGGCGCGCTATATGTTAAAGCTGGAATCAAACTACAGCCTTTAGTCGACGGCGGTGGGCAGGAGCGGGGCTTTAGGTCAGGAACGGAAAACGTTGCTGGAGCCATAGGTTTGGCAGCAGCCCTCGATATTGCCCAAAGTGATCGGCACGAAGAAGCGGCAAGGCTACAGGCTTTACAGAAAGATTTCGTTCAAAAAGTATTGTCAGGTATTTCTGGCGTTACGGTAAACGGCTCACTCAAATGGCGGCTGCCAAATAACGTACACCTGACCTTTGCCGGACAAGACAACGAAAGATTACTGATTCAGCTCGATCAAGCCGGTATACAGGCGGCAGCCGGCTCGGCTTGCAGCGCCAGCGATGAAACTCCGTCGCATGTACTGATGGCGATAGGTCTGAACGATGCTCAATCTAGGGCCAGTTTACGCTTCACAACGGGTCGCCCTACGACAACAGCCATGATCGACAAAACTATCCACACCTTATCCTCTCTGTTAAGTTGAGAGCAACATCAATACTTTAAACCTTGTTTTATTTGCAGGGTGTTTGCAGTATACTTACATCTGAAGCTTTAGCACTTTATCCGGGACTTTTATGACAATGGTGGGTAAATAAACATGACAATCTGGTGGCTGGTACTTATTTTGGCGGCAATTGGCAGTGCTGGTATTGCCTTTATCTGGCTAGCCGTACGTATTGGTAACAGTAGTGGGAGCAAATCTGGCAGCGTGCTTGACTCAGTCGAGGGTGCTGCTGATAGTGACGTGGAGCACCTGTTTGACGATGATTTCCGCGAGGAATTACGTAACAGAGGCCGCTTACACTTCGAAAAAATCATTGGCGAAAACGCCATGTTTTTGCAGCAAGATTTACGCTTGACGACATCCCAGCTAAACGAATACATGAAAACAGAGATCACGCATAAACTTCAAGAAGAGTTTAAGAAGTACGAAGAGTCCATCATGGACGCTAAACAGATGGCTGTGGAATCAATCGAAAAAACCAAGGCAGCAATTGATGAGCAGAGAGAACAGATGGGCAAACAAGTTCAACAAGAAATGCTTGCCGAGAAAGAGCGTGTTTTGAAGCGATTCGAGGATAACATGGCAGACATCGTGAATCACTACGTGCTGGCCGCTATTGGCGACCAGATTGACCTAAGTGACCAGTTGGAATATATCCTGGGTGATCTTGAGCAAAACAAGAAAGCCATCATCGAGGACATTAGAAGTGGCGCATAACGAGCACGCCGAACCGGCTATCAAGAAGCTAACACTACCAGTAATGGTGGTGGGCCCGATCGAGATCGGCCGGCTTGTGCGTGAACTGGCCGACATCGATGAAGCGCTACTGCAGTTAGGCATCAGAGAAGGTGGTAAAACCACAAAAATGCCACAAACCAGCAGATTGATGGATGAGTTAATCGAGCACAATAAATTAAATTTGCTTCATGACGAGGATCGTAAGTCGTTAAGCGCATTTTTAATAGATGTACGCCAAAAGGCCCCTGTGATTCACATGAGTTTTAGCGCCGACCCTTCGGCGGCATTTTTGGAGAAATTGATGAGCTGGTTGAGGCGTGAAATTCATCCGGATGTGCTGCTAACGGTTGGCCTCCAGCCAAACCTCGGAGCTGGCGCGGTAATGCGAACGACTAACAAATATTTTGATCTGTCGCTCAGACAGGATCTTGCCAAAAAAGGTGATTTGCTGCGAGATATTCTGCGGCCGATAACCACGGAGACGGCCAAATGAGCACGGGGAATAAGCATTTTGAGCGCTTAGTTGAAGCCGGCAATCCGGTTGGAGAAATCATCGCTGTTGAGAAGTTTTTAATAAAAGTTCGCGGTTTACATCCCTGTGTCGTAAGAGCTTTAGTGATGTTTGAGGATGGTAGTAAGGGTTTTGTTCACCAGGTGCAGCAAGACTACGTTATGGTCTTGCATCTCGGCACTCAAAATCTTCGCACTGGTATGGTTGCCGTGGTTCAACATCAAGACCTCGTCTGTAAGGTTGGTAAGGACTTCATAGGTCGTGTTGTATCAGTTACCGGTGAGCCACTTGATGGTAAGGGGCCGATCGCGGCCGATGCGACGTGGCCGGTTTTTAACACAGCGCCGCCAATTTTTCAGCGTCGGCTAGTTGAGGATCAGCTAGAGAGTGGCGTTACAGCGATAGACGCACTTTTCCCGCTGGTGCGAGGTCAGCGTATGGCTATGCTTGGTGACAGCAAATCCGGCAAAAGTACATTAGCGACGCAGCTCACAATTAATCAGAAAAATACGGATCAAGTTGTGGTTTATTGTCTGATCGCAAAGCGCCGAAGCGATATCGATACCCTGCTGACGCGCCTGCAAGAAAACGGCGGCATGGAGAAAGCCATCGTCGTCGTGTCTACCATGTTTGAGTCGCTGATTATGAGTTATATCGCACCCTATGTTGCCTGTGCGCTGGCTGAGTATCTGTGGCAAAAAGCCGATCAAGACACCATCATCATTTACGACGATCTTACAGCTCATGCCCATGCCTACCGTGAAATAGCCTTGCTATCGGGGGTTAGCCCCGGTCGCGACTCATACCCCGGCGATATGTTCTTTGCGCACTCTAGTCTTCTGGAGCGCGCCGGCCGACTTGATACGAACGGCAAATCCTTAACATGTATACCTATCGTTCATGTCGCAAATGGCGACATAACGGCCTATCTACCAACCAACATAATGTCTATCACTGACGGACAGTGGATCTTAGACATGGAGATTTTCCGCGCTGGCATCAGACCAGCCCTAAGTGTTGGTCTTAGCGTTACCCGAGCCGGTGGAGTTGGCCACAACAAGCGGCAAAAAGATATCGCTTCACGCACCTTGAAGCTGCTGGCAGATTATCGTCAAGCGGAGGAGTTCGCGCATTTTGGCTCCGAATTAGCAATCGAGAGCAAACGGGCGCTGACGACTGGCAAGCGGCTCTTTGAATTGATGACCCAAGGCCCAGGCGATGTTTACTCGCTATATGCCCAGCAGCTAATGTTTGAAATAGTGCTAAATCTAAACGAAAACGAAGACCTAAACATGCACGCACTCAAACTGAAGGCCGACGAGTATGGTGCCAAAATCAAAGATGACAATGACTTCGATGCTATCCTTCAGCAACTTAAGGCTGTCAGTTTGGTCGAAATAAAGGGTGGACCAGCTTCCACTCCGAAACCGGCGTCTGCCGTAGTGCAGCCCGAAGCTGAGGCTGCTAAAACGGAGGCCAAGGCATGAAACGCTTAAACGAAATAGCCAAAGAAGAGGCTGCGATGGGGGTACTGGTCGAGCTAACAGGTGCTTTCGAAGGCATTGCCAGCATGCGCATTACCCAAATAAAAAGCCAGGTTGAGCAATCGACCAAGTTTTTTAACCAGTTATGGGAAATTTACTCACAGCTCAAGAGGGGCGACGTCTTTAACTTCGGTCGCGTAAAAGCTGATAAAGATGTTAACGAAAAAGAGCTCTATGTCATTATCACGGCTGAAGGTGGATTTAGTGGCGATATCGATCAAAAGCTCGTTAATCTTATGTTGCAGGATCATGACAAGGACAAGCAAGATATTATTGTCATTGGCCACCATGGCGCGATTCAGCTGGCCCAACGAGGCGTTTCATATCAGAAATATTACAAGTTGCCTTCAAAAGACCGAGATATAAATGTTTCGCCAATAGTTCAGAAGGTAAGGGAGTACAAATCCACCAAAATCTTTTACCAGCAGTATGTTTCATTGATGATTCAGGACGTTAGGCGAATCGAACTGTCTAACGCGATTAATCAACGGGGAACAGCCAGCGACAAGCCAGACGAAGTAATCAACGAGCAAAATTACATTTTTGAGCCAAGTACTTACGAAGTAGCCGCCCACTTGGAGCGAACGATGATGCAAATTGCAATTAGCCAGTTAATACTTGAATCAAAGCTGGCTCAATACGCGTCTCGCTTCCAGGCTATGAGCGCGGCTCGCGAACGCGCCGATGAAACAAAGAGCGACCTGCACTTATCCTACAACCGTACCAAGCGCAGCATCAAAGATGAACGCCTGAAGGAAATTGTTAATGGACTCAAAAAAGCCAAGGTCGGAGCGAGGGTTTAACTATGCCGGGCACAATAATCAGCGTAAAAGATTTAGTTGTCAAAGCCCAGTTTGACGATGATTCGCCAAGCGTTAACGAATTGATAAAAATCGACAACGGCCATGATACTCAACTTCTTGTCGATCATCTCGAATCCGGCGGAATTGCCTTCTGTCTTAATATCCGCGGCGATATGCGTCTGACTAAAGGTATGAAAGCCGAGCGGACCCACAAGGGTATTGAAATCCCCACCGGCGACAAGACAATTGGACGGGTGTTAAACGCTTTGGGTGATCCGCTTGATGGATTGCCCCCGGTTGAAGGCGAGGACGTCCAACGCAAAGACATACTCAAAATGCCTGCCCGCACTACCAACTTCTCGGGATCAAAGCCCGAAATTCTCGAAACCGGCATTAAGGTTATCGATTTCTTCACTCCATTCGTCAAAGGTCGCAAAATCGGCATTATCGGTGGTGCCGGTGTGGGTAAGACTGTTCTAACAATGGAGCTGATCAACAACATAGCCACCAATCAGGCGGGCCTGTCGTTCTTCTCTGGTATTGGTGAACGTATTAGGGAAGGCCACGAGCTCTACGTCACGCTCAAGGAAAATGACCTGTTAAAAAACACCTGTCTATTTTTCGCGCAGATGAATGAGAACCCTGTCCAGCGTTCTTTGGTTGGTTTAACTGCCACGGCTTCGGCGGAGTATTTCCGTGATGAGCAAAAAAAGGACATTCTATTTTTTGCTGATAACATGTTCCGTTACGTCCAAGCCCGCAACGAACTTTCAACTATCTTGGATCAAGTGCCAAACGAAGGCGGTTACGAGTCTACAATTTTCTCTGATGTTAAGATTCTGCAAGATCGGCTCAGCTCAAACGAAAATGGTTCGATCACATCTGTCCAGACAATCTACGTTCCGGCAGATGATGTAAGTGACCCGGCCGTACAGTTTATACAACACGAGATGGATTCCATTATTGTGCTGTCTCGTAAAGTCGCCGAGCAAGGTATTCGCCCAGCTGTTGATTTAAACCAGGTAACTTCATCTCTATTGACACCCGAAATTGTCGGCGAACGCCACTATTTATTGAGCGTCCAAGTTCAATCACTACTTCAGAAATACGAATCTCTCAAAGGAATTATCGCTATTATTGGTGAAAACGAGCTCAGCCCTGCCGACCGGGCCGATTATGCAAAGGCTAAGAAGCTAATTACTAATTTTGCGCAGCACATGAATGTTATGACAAAGCATACTGGCATCAAAGGCGATTACTACACAAGAGAAGAAACGCTTAAAAGTATTGAAGAAATTGTAGTATGAGTGACAAGGCCGCCGTTGATCAACAAGTAGTAATTGGGGCCAACCAGACTGCGCCTAATTCTAAGGGCAGCAAATCCGACCCCAACATGAAAGTCCTGGTGCACTCGCCATTTAGAGAGTACTACAACGGTCTGGCGAGCAGTATCACCGGCCAGAACGCAACAGGAGAGTTTGATATTTTGCCGCACCATCACAACTTTATTTCTTTATTGCAGCCATGCGATCTAATTATTCGCTCTGTTACAGCTGGGGATTTACGAATCCGTATCTCAGGCGGTCTGATGCACGTAAAAGCCGACCAAGTCATCGTCTTTCTTGATGTCTAGAATCTTGCTAAAATAGTATATATATGACAAAAAAAGTTTACGTCGGCATGTCCGGCGGGGTTGATTCTTCGGTCACGGCCGCTCTGTTAAAAGAGCAGGGCTATGATGTCACAGGGGTATATATGAAAAATTGGAGTCAAGACATACCTGGCTTTGTTTGCCCCTGGAAAGAGGACTATCAAGACGCGAAGCGTGTCGCCGTACAGCTGGGCATTGATTTCAAGATGTATGATTTTGAAACTGAATACCGGCAAAAAGTCGTCGACTATATGGTTAAAGAATACCAAACTGGTCGGACTCCCAATCCGGATATCATGTGTAATCAAGAAGTAAAATTCAAACTATTCTTAGAAACCGCATTAGACGATGGCGCTGACGCCATTGCCACTGGTCACTACGCTCGCATAAAAGACGCTCAGCTGTTTGCGGGCTTAGATTCAAAAAAAGACCAGTCTTATTTTTTATATCGAGTTACTGAGGATGCCCTCAAAAAAAGCCTGATGCCAATTGGCGAAATGGAAAAATCTGAAGTTCGCAAGATCGCAAAAAAACTGGGCTTAGCGACGGCCGATAAAAAAGATAGCCAGGGTATTTGTTTCGTAGGTAAGGTTGGTATAAAAGAGTTCCTGCTTAATGAACTTGGCCAGCAAAAACATGGACCAATCATCGATCAAGATGGCAAAATTATTGGCGAGCACGATGGCGCGATCTTTTATACGATTGGCCAGCGGCATGGTCTCGATGTTGGGGGCGGACTGCCATATTACGTGGTGAGGAAGGATATGAAAAACAATACGCTTTATGTGACTACTAAAATTGACGATAAGGAGCTTTGGTCAAAAAAACTTGAACTCCAGGACCTACATTGGATCAACCAACCGCCAAAAAATGGTCAAAGACTCAAAGCTAGGCTCAGGTATCGCGGGCCCCTGATTGACTGCGAAAACCATGACAATATATTGACATTGGCTGTCGAGCAGCGCGGACTAGCAAGTGGCCAATCGGCCGTGATATACGACGGTGCGCGCGTAGCGGGCGGCGGCATACTGAGCTAGCCTAAATCATCTAATGTCGCTAAGTCTATCGGCCGTAGGGCTGTATTGGCGGACAAAGTTCAGCATGTATGGATCAGGAGCCGTTGCGTCTCGGCGAGGTAGAGTGGATATTGAAACTGTTCGATCTTTTTTGAATAGGATACTCACGACACGTGAGAATCTGTGCCGTTCTTTGTCATACTCCGCCAAAACCACACCACCCGTTTTGCCCGGGCCTTTGTAGATTGAGCGATTATTGACCGAGCCGGAAGCTGTAATATTGATAAGTTGTTGAAAGACGGTACCGCGCAATGACATGTACTCGTTTAATATGGGCTGAGTCGTATTTTTATTATCGTTGTGTCTAATGCCATGACTGCTTGTAATGGTGCTTGCGCAGCCGCTCAAGCCCGCCTCGAAGCCAGCTTCTGGTGCATGCACATCGACGTCTGGAGCATGCCCAGTGCGGCTAGTAATTTCGCAGGCTACTTCAGCAATCTTTGAGCCTTGCTCGGCGATCTGTTTATTTAGCTCACCTTGCGTAAGTGGTGGATTCGAGTGCCCCCATCGTTTACTCCGCGGATCACCATAAGTAACATGCGTTACTCCATTGATTAAACGCGCGATCACTTTATCATTTTTTGGTGCCTGATCGTGATTTCCGGTTAAAAATAGTGAGGGTCGATCCCCAACGGCACTCAATATCTTAACTTCGCAGTCATTCTCAAAAGGGAGCGTGTTTCCATTTGTACGCCGATCGCCAGTGTCGCCAAAAAAACTTGGGCTGGTCTTTGAGATAACTGTAGGTAATACATTTTCAATGTAAGGGATATTGCAAAGAGCGCTGTCCTGGTAAAGTCGTGATTCCTTGCTCGGGTCGTATTTATAAGAGAGTCCGCCCGATCGTTCAAAGTCACTGAGCTTCGTTGACAGGGATTTATCAATGATTTTCCAGGCTCTTTGGCCTTTATCGTACGAGGCAACGACTTTTTTTACGGCATTATTTAGGTCAGCTCCCTTTACTGTCGCATTCTTGAGATATGGCGAGCGATTTGCGATCTCGGCGGGCAGCGGCTGACCCTCGCTTTCGACTCCTTGAATTATATTATCGCCACCAACGCCACAACCAACCATAAACACCGCTGCTGCTGGGTATGCCAGTGCTCGGGTTTTAGCGGGAATTTTAGAGTGGAGTTGTTTAAGAATATGAAGGCGCTTGGCCAATGCGACGCCTAAAATGGGCAGCAATAGCGCACCTGCCAGAGCTCCCTCAGCGACCCGCATTGTTAATGCTTCCTGGATCGGCTCAACAGCTCCTGCTGTGGGTTGGGCTACGATGTTGGTAAATTTCTTAACGGTTTTGGGGTTATCGATTGCCCCAGTGACTTCCCTGACCACATTGCCATTGACCAGCTCAACCTTTACCCCCCTGAATCCAGGTATTGGTGTCGAAATTGGCGCCTCCGGTAGGCCGAGCTCATCATCACCGCTTCGACCGATCAAGCCTTGCTTGTTAGGCACGAACGACGCTTTGACATCGACTCCCTTATCCAGCTGAATCTTGGCGGGCAGAAATTGGGTGCTAAGCGCGCCACTGAATGCGCCAACGGCGGCGCCAACTGACCCTGCCAACATCAATTCACCGGTCCGAACATAGGTTACGGCACTGGCTTCGCCGCCTTTCTCCAGGTCAATCATTTATTCATAATGCGAGAATTCATGCTGTTTGTCAACAAGGAACACCTCTGTTACAATTCACTTAATGACTAATTCTCCAAAAAGAAAAGTTGCATTCATAGATCGCGACGGAACGCTTATCGTCGAGCCGCCACATGAACGGCTAGTTTTTGAAAAGGACGAAAAGATATTCCCCGACACAATAGAAGCATTACGGCTTTTAGCCCAACACGAAATACCAATCATCATTGTTACGAATCAAGCAGGGATCGCCGAAGGGATATTAACGACTGAGAACTTTATGGAGCTGAATGACGATATCATCGAAATTATTAAGCCATCCGAGGTTGTTTTGCTTAAGACTTACTTTTGCCCACACAGCCCGGCTGACAATTGTGAGTGCAGAAAGCCAAAACCAAAGATGCTACTTGATGCCGCAAAAGAATTTAACATTGATCTAGCCAACTCTTATATGGTTGGTGATCGGCTTGGTGATATCGAAGCCGGGATTAATGCTGGCACAAAAACAATTTTGGTAAAAACGGGCAAGCACCCCGTTACTTCTGAGCATGCGACATATACCGCTCAAAACCTTCTTGAAGCCGCGCAGTACATAGTAAAGCACTGATCTGCTACAATTTACAGATATGACAGCGCAGGAAATTCGAAAGGCATATTTAGATTTTTGTGTCGAACGCGGGCACAAAGTAATTCCGCGTGCACTGTTAGTGCCCTATAACGATCCGACGACGTTGTTTACTGGTTCTGGCATGCAGCCTCTGATACCCTATCTTCTCGGTGAGCCTCACACCGAAGGAACCCGGCTTGTCGACAGTCAGACTTGTCTACGAGCGCAAGATATAGAAGAAGTTGGCAACAATCGTCATACTACCTTTTTTGAAATGCTTGGTAACTGGTCGCTGGGCGATTATTTCAAGCAAGAGCAGTTGCCGTGGTTTTTTGAATTTCTCACAGATGTGGTGGGACTTGATCCTAGCAAGCTATATGTCACGGCATTCATAGGCGATCAAAAAAATAACATCCCAAAAGATACTGAGAGCGCAGAAATCCTTAAAGGTTTGTTTAAAAACAAAGGCATTGATGCCAAAGTCGTCGAGATCGGCTCCGAAGCCGATGGTTACAAAAAAGGCATGCAGGGTGGGCGGATCTTTTATTACGACGCAAGTAAAAACTGGTGGTGCAGGGCTGGCAAGATCGATGACATGCCAGCTGGTGAACCGGGCGGTCCGGACAGCGAAGTCTTCTACGAATATGATTTTGTCGAGCACGACACCAAGTGGGGCGAAAATTGTCATCCTAACTGTGACTGTGGCCGTTTCGTGGAAATTGGTAACTCGGTATTTATGGAATACATAAAAACCGAAACTGGTTTTGATAAATTGCCTAAGCAAAACGTCGATTTTGGAGGTGGCTTAGAAAGAATTGCGGCTGCAAAGATAAATTCCCCCGATGTATTTAAGATAAGTCTCCTAAAACCTATAACGGATAAGCTAGAAGAAATTTCCGGCAAAACATATGACAGTCATGCCGAATCAATGCGAGTCATCGCAGACCACCTTCGAGCCGCTACGTTCCTTGCGGTAGACGGCGTTGTGCCAAGCAACAAAGAACAAGGCTATGTTATGCGTCGCCTAGTTCGCCGTGCCATTCGTTTCGCATTTGAATTGGGCGTCGAGCAGAACTTCCTAGAGCAGGTCGTACCGGTAATCACCGATTTATATAAAGAAGATTTTCCAGAAGTTGCCGCAGCCCGGGATAAAGTTATCGAAACCCTAGTCAAAGAAGAAAAAATATTCCGCCAAACTCTTCGCAAAGGCATCCAAGAGTTTAATAAGCTGGCAGGGAATGAGCTGACTGGAGAAGTAATCTTTAAGCTATATGATACCTATGGCTTCCCGACCGAATTAACCCACGAAGAGGCGTTTAAGCAAGATGTACCTGTTGCAAAAACAGCTCAAGCAGATTTTGACATGCTCATGCAGGAGCAGCGACAGCGTTCGCAGACAGCCAGCAAGGGCACATTTAAGGGCGGACTGGGTGGACAAACCGAGCAGCACAAAAAGTACCACACCGCCACGCACTTGATGTATCAAGCCCTTAGGGATGTGCTCGGGGATCATGTTGTTCAAAATGGCTCAAACATTACCGAGGAACGCCTGCGGTTTGACTTCACACATCCCCAAAAAGTAACCCCCGAAGAAATAAAGCAGGTTGAAGATATCGTAAATGAGCAGATTAACAAAGACCTCAAAGTGTCTTTTGACGAGTACCCAACAAAGGTTGCCATAGAAGAAAAAGGCGCACTAGGCCAATTTGGCGACCGTTACGGCGACACCGTCAAAGTCTATAAAATGATTGCCGATGGAGCGGATGAACCCTTTAGTTTTGAAATTTGCGGTGGCCCGCATGTTAACCATACTGCTGAACTAGCGCAAGGAGGCAAAGCCTTCAAAATTACAAAAGAAGAATCTAGTTCCGCTGGAATTCGCCGCATCAAAGCCGTACTTCAATAATATACTTGCATTAGGAGCCATTACTTGGCAAAATAACGCCATGGCAACGGAGATGTACCCGCAAGAGCCTGGCGTGCCTGACAGACTTGTTTTGACTGGTCTCGACGATTTTAGTCCTAGAGAATACGCCGCGTTTGTAGCATTTTCTGAAAGCATTGGCCTGATTACGCATCCCGAATTTGATAGACCCAGACTTGACCCGGAGTTTAAAGAGCCCCAACCACCACTCATAGCCAAAGGCGAAACCGTCGATCAGCAGCCCGATTATGAACTAACACAGGCGGACTTTAGCTGGACTTCCGCAAGGTATGGGTTAAGTAAAAAAGCCGCAAGTACTCTATATCGCACCGTGCTAAGAAACATTGGCCGCGAGGAACTAACAGGTGAAGACCACGAACCAAGGCGGCGTTATATCTCGCTCAGTGGCGCCGAGCAGCTGTTTAAGGAGCGAGATGGTCTGGGTAGATCCATAGAAGAAGTTCGCGGGATAGGTAGGAAGACTGAAGTACTTCTAACTTTGGTCTTGGCCGACAAGCGTGCTCAGATTGAACAAGCCGAAGCCGCAAAAGCCAAAGCAGCCTAAATCTGGCGCTATTCTCAGGGGTTAGTGTGGTAAAATAATGGATATGCTTCAAAAAGTTAAGCGTGCCAGCAAGACCGCCGCGCAACGTGCCAAACAGGGCGCCAGCAAGGCCTCATCCACGGTTAAGGCCAAGGCTGGTAAGCAGGATGATCAATACCTCGTAGCTCTGGATATAGGCACAGAATTTGTTAAAGCCCTTATAGGCAAAATTAATAAAGAAACTAGCGGCGTGGAAATTATTGGCGTTGGCAGGGCGCATCAGGGTTTAACTGATATGCAAGCCGGCGCAATCGCCGACATCGCTGGAGTGGTCGAAAATTGCGACAAAGCACTTAATCAGGCAGAAGAGCAGGCTGGTATCAGTGTGAGAACATGCATTATAGGTATCGCGGGCGAACTTGTGAAAGGTACGACCACCACTGTGCGGGTTTCACGCAAACAATCTGATAAGCCACTTGATATCACCGAAATGGAAAAGATTATAACTTTGGTACAAAACCGAGCGCAAACCAAGGCCAAACAGCAGTTAGCCTGGGAGCTTGGCGGCAAAGAAGTCGAGGTTCGACTTGTAAACAGCGCTTTGGTCAGTATCGAAATTGATGGCTACCCAGTAACTAACCCGATTGGTTTTCAGGGTAAAGACGTCGTAGTCCAGCTCTATACGGCTTTCGCTCCCATGATCCACATCGGCGCCCTCGAAAAAACCGCCAGTGAACTTGACCTCGATCTCCTTGCCGTTGCTGCGGAGCCTTTCGCTGTAGCGCGGGCAGTCATCGGAAATAATCCTAACCAAACGCTAAGCGCCATCCTGATGGATGTTGGTGGAGGTACCACAGACATAGCGGTTATTAACGAAGGCGGTGTGCAGGGCACCAAAATGTTTGGAATCGGCGGACGGGCCTATACCAAGGGTATAGAGCGCGATTTGAGCGTAAATTTTGAGCAAGCCGAGGAGCTAAAAGTCGGCCTGAGCAACAACAAAGCACCGGTGGCTAAGAGGCCAGCCATCGAAAAGGCCCTGGGCAAGACCGCCGATGTCTGGATTGGTGGTATTGAGCTCGCTTTAAGTGAATTCACGAAGTTAGATCATTTGCCGCACCGCATGTTCCTCTGCGGAGGTGGGTCATCACTCGACTTATTAATGGATCGACTCCAGGATTCAGATTGGTACAAAAGCCTGCCCTTCACCCGTAAACCTAGCGTGCATCACATCCGCCCAGAGCAAGTTTCCGGCATTAAGGATCTGACTGGCGACGTCAATGACCATACCTTCATAACAGCCATGGGCTTGCTAAGAGTTGGCATGGATACAATGCAGTTCGCAGATGGCGGTGCGTCGATTCGAGATAAAATTGATAAAATGTTAAGCGTATAAACTATGGCAGCCAACGACAAAGACACCATCTATATAGACATCGATGACGAGATCACCGGTATTATCGATAAGCTCAAGGCTAGTGAAGGTAAAATCGTTGCTTTAGTATTGCCAAAACGAGCCTCCGTATTCCAAAGCATCGTAAACATGAAGCTGCTAAAGCGTGCCGCTGATAGTGAAAAAAAGAACCTCGTCTTAATTACATCAGAGGCGGGGCTGCTGCCACTAGCTGGTGCTGCCGGCGTTCACGTTGCAAAAACCTTAACTAGCAAGCCAGTTATTCCGACCGGACCAGAGGATTTTGACGACGATGAAGAAGTGGACGAAGACGCCACTGCAGAGCTGGAGCAAGATACGGAGCCTGACCCCGAAAAGCCCATCGGCGAGCTAGCTGCAGCTGGTGTCGCAGGAGCTGCGATCGCTAAAGCTTCCAAAAAAGACGATATTGATGACACTTTGGTACTGGATAACGAAGATATCAAGCCTGATCTAGGTGGCCCCGATAAAAAATCCGCTACGCCAGCAAAAAAAGACAAAAAGCTCAAAGTGCCTGATTTTGACCGATTCCGCCTGATGCTGATTGCCGGCGGACTTGCTTTGGTGCTGCTAATTATTGGTTTTGTCGTAGCTAACAGCGTCTTACCGAGTGCGACTATACTTATCAAGACAAATGCTAGTAGTGTTGACGTGAATATGGATCTTAACTTGTCAACTGAGGCAAAAAGTTTGAACGAAAAAGACAATACTGTGCCGGCCAAGGTTGCTTCGACCCCAAAAACCTATACCCAGCAAGTACCCGCCACTGGCCAGAAGAATAACGGCAACAAAGCCAGCGGCACGGTAACGGTTGTTAATTGTACAGATAATGATGTGGCGGTAGCCGCCGGTACGGGCATGAGCTCTGGGGGTAACACATATGTTACCCAGCAGACTGTAAATGTGCCAGCCAGTGACTTTTTCTCGAACGGTACCTGCAAAAAGAATCGCTCGGCATCCGTTAACGTCATAGCCCAAAATGGCGGCGCTTCGTACAACTTATCAAGCGGTGCCATATTCTCAGTGGCGGGCTACACCAAACTGACGGGGCAAGGCGGTAACATCACCGGGGGTACAGATAACATAGTCAAGATCGTTACTCAGAATGACGTAAATACGGCTAAATCAAAGATTACTCCCGCTGATGAAGAGATGAAGAAGACTCTGAGTGATCAACTCAAAAAAGACAACCTTTACCCAATCACAGCTACTTACGCAGCTGCGCCTGCGACGACTACGTCTAGCCCTAATGTTGGTGATCCGGGTGATACTGTTACCGTTACAGAAACAGTCACCTACACGATGTTTGGAGTCAAAAAAGACGATATTAACACTCTCCTAAATAATGCTATTGATGCTGAGCTGGATAGCAATAAGCAAAGTATCCTAGATAACGGACTGGACTCGATGGTTTACAATGTCGACACTTTGACTGCTACCAGCGCAAAAATGACCGCCAGTACAACCGCCACGGTAGGTCCTGATTTAGACGTGGCTGTCATCACTAAGGAATCGGCCGGTCAAAAACCAGGCGCGATTAAGGATAAACTTCGCACAAATCCTGATGTTACTGATGTCGAAGTAAAACTTAGCCCGTTCTGGGTCAGCTCGGTTCCAAACAAAGAATCCAAGATCAAAGTGATAATTGCTAAGCCGAGCAATTCAAATAGTTCAAATGCCAACGACCAATAACTCCGTACTAGCCCTAGATGTGGGATCAAGGCGCGTGGGCGTTGCCATAGGATCCTTTGCGGCTCGCTTGCCCCAGCCACTCACCACATTGATCAACGACGAGAACCTCGTCTCCGAACTAAAACGAATAATCGACACCGAATCAGTCACGGATCTTGTAATTGGCTTGCCCAGAGGGCTGCAGGGTCAAGACACTGAACAGACGATTGAGATCGCGACGTTTGCCAAGCAACTGAAACAGGAGCTAAATTTAACGGTGCACTTTCAAGATGAAGCGGTAACATCCAAGCAGGCTGAAAGCGAGCTGCAGGCTCGTGGCAAGACTTATGACAAATCTGATATCGATGCGCTCGCTGCAACATATATTCTCGAAGACTGGTTTGTGGGGCACAAGGACATTGCGTGAAATTCTTTAGGTCTACTAAACATCGTAGGACGCCAAAGCGTGTCAGGTTGATTATTGCACTGATAGTCCTTCTCGTCGTTTCTGTCGGGTTGGTTGTGCGCCATTTATACAATGTTGGTCTAGGGCCGGTTAGTTCCAGCCAACAGACGCAGATATTCACGGTTAATAAGGGCGCAACAGTAAAGGAAATTTCTAATAATCTAGAGAGGGATCACTTAATCCGTAGTGCTTGGGCATTCCAAATGTATGTTCATGGGAAAAATTCATCTAGCAAGCTTCAGGCTGGCACTTATGCGCTGACACCTAGCGACGGCACGCCAAAAATCGTAACGATAATGACACAGGGCAGAGTAGCGACGAAGTTGGTGACAATTTTGCCCGGCAGAAGGATCGATCAAGTTAAAGCAGATCTAATAAATAGTGGTTTTGAGCCGGGCGCGGTAGAAAGAGCGCTGGATCCAGGCAGCTACAGCGATTTGCCTGTCATGGCCTTCAAGCCTGCCGATGTTAATACTCTCGAAGGTTTACTGTGGCCAGATTCGTTCCAGAAGCAGCCAGATACAGATCCTTCGGCAATAATCCGGGCTTCCTTAACCGCTATGGGGCAACAACTTACACCTGACGTACAAGCGGCGTTCGCGGCTGAAGGCCTCACAACGTACCAAGGAATCATCCTGGCTTCAATGGTGATCCAAGAGGTTAATAAGCCTTCAGAGCAGGCCCAAGCCGCTCAGGTGTTTCTATCGCGGCTGAACGCTGGAATGAATCTTGATTCTGACGCTACGGTTAAATATGGTGCAGTACAAGCCGGCTATGCGCCAAGTCTGGACTACGATTCAGCATATAACACGTATAAGCATCCGGGTCTGCCGCCGACTCCAATTAGCACGATCAATGCTAGCTCTCTCACAGCTGCCAGCCGCCCGGCAAGCACAAAATGGCTATATTTCGTCACTGGTGATGACGGCACTACTCATTTCTCGACCAATTTGCAGGATCATGAAGCCTTGACTAAGCAATATTGTCGCCAACTTTGCGGTAATTAACAGGGGTAGTGTTGTTAATTTATTAGCATAAATACCTTGCTTTATTGACTAAATTTGATACAATTGTTTGGTAGCATTTTACAGGGGTAGCCTGTTTAAGCCCGGTGGATGTTACGAAGTAATGCAGGAGTTTGTATCAGTACAACCCCCCCAACCAATTCGATCACTGAACGCATAGCCGTCCCCGAGAACATTCGGTCGGCTAAAACCTATAAGCACTTTGAAGCTAAGATGGGCCGTAAGGCTTATCGGCGCAAGGTCATTAGGACTAGTTTGCTGGTGCTTAATGTATTTATTCTCGGGTTCATTATTGCCTTTGTGTTGCAGAACCCGCAATCTGACTCCGCAGCGACACCAGCCGTTGCAAGTAGCTCAGAGACACCAGCAGTCGCTAATCCATTAGATCAGGTATCATCCGCAGATATCGCGCTAACAGTGGCCCGTCTCGGCAGTCTGCCCGAAACCACAGCGATTAATAACCAGGCACAATCACAAGCTGCCGAGGTTGCTTTAGCAACCACAAGTAACAATGTAGTTAATAAGCCGCAAGTGGTAACTACGGCTCTAAAATCTAGCGCCGATATTATAGACTATACGACCGTGCCTGGTGATACGATTTCAAGCATCGCTTCTAAGTTTGGGGTCACTTCAGACAGCGTCCGCTGGTCAAACGGACGCACAGGTGAAGCAATCGCCGCCGGTACGGCGCTGCGAATTCCGCCAGTAAACGGGATTGTATACACAGTAAATGCTGGCGATACTCCTGATAGTTTGGCAGCTAAGTTCCGCGCCAGTAAAGACAAGATCATCGCCTATAATGACGCTGAGATAAAAGGACTTGTAGTCGGACAACGCATTATCATTCCTGACGCCGTACAAGTAGCGGCGGTGTCTGCTCGGCCGGCCAGCGTGCGGGGCGCCTTCGCTTGGGGGATTAGCCCAGTTTATGGCTCTAACGGATATGATTACGGCTATTGTACTTGGTACGTTGCATCGCGTATTTCTGTCCCGGCAAACTGGGGTAACGCTAACACCTGGTCTTATTACGCACCTGGAAGTGGCTGGACTGTAAGTAAGCGGCCTGTGCCGGGTTCGATCGGGCAGACTACCGGCCCTGGCTACGGTCACGTCGCTCTTGTCGAAGAAGTCTCAGAAGACGGAACAATGATAAAGTACTCTGACATGAATGGTTTAGCCGGTTGGGGCCGGGTTGGACGCACTGCCGACTGGGTGCCGGCTAGTCGTTACAACAACTACATTTATCGCTAGAACTTGGGTGAGTGGTCTATACTGGTATAACAGATGAGCTTCGTTGATAAAGTTAATGTTTGGGTGGCAGCTGGCGCAGGCGGAAATGGCAAGCTGTCTTTTAGGCATGAAAAATTTATCGACAAGGGAGGTCCAGACGGCGGCGATGGTGGCCACGGCGGCGATGTCATCTTAGAGGCCAGCCGGAATCAAAACACGCTAGCGGCTTTCCGCTACAAAAAAGAAATTACCGCCGAGGATGGCAAGCCGGGCGGCAAAACTCGCATGCATGGCCGAAGTGGTAAGCATCTAATTGTCGCCGTTCCAGTTGGTACTGTAGCTACGACGGAAGAGGGCAGGGTAGTAGCTGACTTGACCTTTGATGGTCAGCAGGAGATTATTGCCAAGGGTGGAAAGGGTGGTTTTGGGAATGCTCACTTTGTATCATCACGTCGTCAGGCTCCTAACTTTGCCGAAAAAGGCGAACCCGGCGAAGCCTTAAAGCTACAATTCGAGCTAAAAATGATCGCTGATATCGGATTAGTCGGTCAGCCAAATGCCGGCAAGTCTACCCTACTTAGCAAGTTAAGTAATGCTCGTCCTGAGATTGCGGACTACCCCTTTACCACGCTTACCCCAAACTTGGGGGTGGTCGACATTGATAACGAGTCGAGCCTATTAATGGCTGATATCCCCGGCTTGATAGAAGGTGCCGCGGATGGCAAAGGGCTCGGACATGACTTCTTAAGACACGTCGAGCGTACTGCAGTCATTCTCCATCTTATTGACTCCTACCACTCCAACCCCGCCGAGGCTTACTTAACCATACGTGATGAACTAAAGGCCTATAGCCCGGACTTAATAAAACGGCCTGAGGTAATCGCGCTAACAAAGATTGAAGGACTTGACCAAGAAATCATCGACGATCTGATCAGCCAATTAAAGCGTGTGTCAACTGAGGGTACAGAGATAATGGCTATTTCTGCGCAGGCCGGCACCGGCATCAAGCCACTGTTGTTTAGCCTGAAGAATAAGGTAGATACCGAGCGAAACAAGAAAGCCAAAAAAATAAAAAGTAACAGTCTTCCAGTAATCAAGCTCGCGGACACATCTGATGCATATACAGTTGTAAAAGATGGCAAAATATTTATGATTACTGGTGAACGAATAGAGCGTTTTGCCAATCGTACGGATTTTGAAAAGGAAGAGGGCGTGCAACGGCTGCGTGACATAATGAGACGTGCTGGAATTTTACATGAGTTAAATCGTCAAGGTATTGAGGCGGGGCAAATTATTCAAATCGGCAGCGATCAGGGCAACCGCCTAAAGTATTGATATTGTATCTAGTTAAGTTTCATGGTATAAATAATATTTATGTCAGATATCGCGTCAGAAGCACCGTTTTCATATGTAACTCACACCCTCCCGCAGCAAGAGTTGCTCGGATTAACCGAGAAGCCAGGGAGATTAGATTTAAACATGCGTGGGGCGGTTTTCGTTCCAGATATTGAAGCCGGCCTGGATTCACGACGACCTGGGATTCTACGGGATGGTTTCTTGAGCGGGCAAGGCGTACTTTTTTATAAACACACGGGCGGTAACGTCGTTGACGCTAGCTTTAGAGCTGAATTTCCAAGTAAAATCTCACGACTTTTTGCTGCCCTGGGCAACTATAGGAGTCCTGCAGGACGCACTCCTGTAAAGTTCAAAAAACAAACCGAAGCATAAAATAAGATAGTGCTAAACTGGTAGCTACTGATGGCTGCAAGTTTTTTCTTTTACGATCTGGAAACCACGGGCTTTGATCCGCGCGGAGGTCGGATTATGCAGTTCGCTGGCCAACGAACTGACCTGCAGCTCCAGCCTGTCGGCGAACCCATTAATGAGTTAATAAAAATAACCCCCGATATATTACCCGACCCCGGAGCGGTTTTGATTACCGGCATTACGCCACAAATGACAGTCGCAGATGGCCTAAGCGAGGCCGAGTTTTTAAAGATTTTTTATAAAGAGTCCGTCAAGCCTGACACTATTTTTGTTGGGTTCAACAGCATTCGTTTTGATGACGAATTCATGCGATTTTTAAATTATCGTAATTTCTACGATGCCTACGAATGGCAATGGGCAAATGGCTGCACTAGGTGGGATATTTTGGATGTCGTCCGTGCTGCGCGGGCCCTACGCCCGCAAGGTATTCAGTGGCCATTTGCCCCAGACGGTAAACCGACTAATAGTCTTGGCTTCCTAACGTCACTTAACAAGCTAAGTCATGAGTCTGCCCATGATGCCCTAAGCGACGTCCAGGCAACTATCGACGTAGCCCGACTTGTTCAAACAAAGCAACCAAAGCTATTTGAGCATCTTCTTTCCGTTAGAAAGAAAGAAAAAGTTCGGGAGATTGTCGAAAGCAAAAAGCCGTTTATGTACATATCAGGGCGCTACTCTAGCAAGTATCTGCACACAACGGCAGCCATTCTGCTCGGTCGCCATGAAGCGCGTGATTATGCACTAGTCTATGACCTACGAGTAGACCCGACGCAGTTTCTAGATATGAGCGTCGATGAATTAATTGAAATTTGGAAATACAACAAAGACCCTGATGCGCTACGATTGCCAGTTAAAACGCTCAAATACAATCGATGTCCGGCGGTTGTACCGGGTGTGGTCCAAGACGAAGAGACACTCGATCGACTGCAGCTCTCGCTAGATGATGTATCGTTAAATGCTACAAAATTGAGTAAAGTAGGCAGAACCTTTGCGGATAAGCTGTTTGAGGCCACCGAAAAAATGGATAAAGAGCGTGAAGAAGCCCAGACTGCCCTGCTGGATAATCAGCTAACTGTCGACGTTAGGTTATATGATGGCTTCATAACAGATAGCGATAAGCAAACTATGCGGGCTGTGCGTGGCAGCAACCCAGTCGAGCTCAGTGAGCTATCAAGCAGTTTCGACGACGAGAGGCTCAAAAATTTGATACCACTTTATAAAGCACGCAACTTTCCAAAGCATTTGACAGAAGACGAGCAGGCAACCTGGGATAAGTTCTGTTATGCGCGACTAGTCGAGGGCGGAAAGGATAGCCGGCTGGCGAAATATTTTGACCGACTTCAAGAATTGAGCGCCACAAAGTTAACTGGTGAGCAACAGTTCCTTGTAGAGGAGCTAAAACTATACGGGGAGTCGATTATCCCCGAAAATGTAACTGGTTAGCGTGAAGCAAGACTCGTTGAGGGAAGATTTCCTCAAAACTACGGTGATGCTGCCAATGTCTGATAACAGCAAACAAAGCAACCGCAACTACAATCAAGCCTACATATGCCCAGAAGCCGATCTGGATGTTGGTGCCTGGAATTAATCCTAATACTATAAAATTGTACATGCCTGCCCCTGTTTGCTCGCCTTTGTGAGATGGATTATACACCTAATTGCAAAACTGTCAATAATATACTATAAGAGCTTATGTTTATTGCTTCAGGCTTAAGGACTGGAATAAATCATCATTTATCTGTATAATTGACCACCTTGCAAAGGAGTGAAATTGGCTGATCAGATTGTCGTAAAAGGTGCCCGCGAGCATAATCTAAAGAATATTGATCTTACGATTCCGCGTAATAAACTGGTGGTCATTACGGGGTTGAGCGGTTCGGGTAAGTCGAGCCTGGCTTTTGACACTATTTATGCGGAAGGCCAACGACGCTATGTTGAGTCGTTAAGTTCTTATGCTCGACAATTCCTTGGCCTGATGGAAAAGCCAGACGTCGATCAAATTGATGGCTTGTCGCCGGCGATTTCAATTGATCAGAAGTCGACTTCGCGTAATCCTCGCTCTACGGTAGCCACAGTTACCGAAATCTATGATTATTTACGCTTGCTCTATGCCCGGATCGGCATTCCGCATTGTCCGGTAGATGGTAGCGCCGTAGTACGGCAAACGAGCACTGGGATTATCGATCAAATCGAAGCCACTACTGCAGGCAAGCGCTTGATGATTTTGGCTCCGATCGTGATCGACAAAAAAGGCGCCTTCGAGCATATTCCTGAGCAGTACCAGCGAGCCGGCTTTGCCCGCGTTCGGGTTGATAGTGTTGTATATGCCCTGGATGAGTTTCCGGAACTGGACAAAGCCTACCGACACCGCATTGAAGTAGTGGTCGATCGTCTGGTCAATGACAAAGATAGCCGTGGTCGCCTCGTGCAGTCGGTTGAGCAGGCACTTGAAGTCGCTGACGGCAAAGCCATTATATTAGATGCCGATTCGGACGAGACCTGGACCTATAGTCTAATGTATGCCTGCCCTGACCACCCAGAAATTGCTATACCCGAGCTTGAGCCAAGGACCTTTAGTTTTAACTCGCCACACGGCGCATGCCCGGTTTGTACCGGCTTGGGTAACCGACTTGAAGTTGACCCTGATTTGGTCATCCCAAACGGTACGTTAACAATCGCCGAAGGCGCAATAAGGCCTTACAACCGCATTAATGTCGACAACTGGTATATGAAAAAGCTCCAAGCGGTGGCAGATAAATATAACTTTTCTTTGCACGTGCCGACAGGGGAGCTTACCTCGGAACAACTGAATCTAATTATGTATGGCACCGGTAACCAGAAATACAGTGTTTCGCTTGGACAAGGTCGCACCTTCGAGACTACGTATGAGGGTGTAGTGCCAAATCTCGAGCGTCGTCATAAAGAAACTGACAGTGAATTCATTCGCCGCGATATCGAACGGTTTATGCAAGAAAAGCCTTGTCACGCCTGCGGCGGATTACGTCTCAAGCCAGAGGTTCTAGCAATAACGGTCGCCGGGCAATCTATCATGGAGATATGTCAGCTATCAATTGATGACGCATTGAAATGGTTCAAATCACTGAAGCTAAACGCTAAAGAAACCAAGATAGCAGAAATGATTCTCAAGGAGATAGGCGCGCGTTTACAATTCCTTCAAGACGTCGGCCTAAACTACCTTAACTTGTTAAGGAGTGCCAATACTCTTAGTGGTGGCGAGGCGCAACGCATCCGTTTGGCGACACAAATTGGGTCTGGGCTTATGGGTGTACTCTACGTGTTGGACGAGCCCAGCATCGGGTTACACCAGAGAGATAACGCTCGGTTAATCCGTACACTCAAACATCTTAGGGATTTAGGAAATACGGTAATAGTAGTTGAGCACGACGAAGAAACCATTAGAACCGGTGACTATCTCGTTGATATTGGGCCGGGAGCTGGGATTCACGGAGGCAAGATTGTCGCGCATGGTTCTCCGCAAGAGGTTGCAAACGACAAAGCTAGCCTGACTGCCGAGTATCTATCAGGTAAAAAATCCATTGCCACACCAAAAAAACGCCGTCAAGGAAACGGCAAGTCGATAATTATCAAGGGCGCCCGCGAAAATAATCTTCAAAACGTCACCGCGGATATCCCGCTTGGGAAGCTAGTTGTTGTGAGCGGTGTTAGTGGTTCGGGTAAGTCTAGTCTGATTAATGACATCCTGGCCAAAGAATTGCTAGCCCGGCTGCACAGAGCGAGTACAGTACCAGGCAAGCATGATGATATTGAAGGCATCAAATTACTCGACAAAGCGATAATTATTGACCAGTCACCGATTGGCCGTACTCCGCGATCGAACCCAGCGACCTATACCGGATTATTTACGCCAATACGAGAGTTGTTTGCACAGATGCCAGAAGCCAAGCTGCGCGGATACAGTGCTGGTCGGTTTAGCTTTAATGTTAAAGGCGGCCGTTGCGAGAACTGCGCCGGCGATGGCATCATAAAAATCGAAATGCACTTCTTGCCAGATGTTTATGTGCCATGTGAAGTTTGCCATGGCCAACGCTACAATCGTGAAGCGCTCGAAATTCACTACAAGGGCAAGACCATCGCAGATGTTTTGGCGATGACTTGCGAGCAGGCGTTAGAATTTTTTGGCAATATTCCAGCAATCGCGCGTAAACTTCAAACATTGGTAGATGTTGGACTGGGCTATATAGCACTTGGTCAGTCCGCAACTACATTGAGTGGAGGTGAAGCGCAACGCATCAAGCTTAGTACTGAGTTGAGTCGACGACCGACCGGCAAAACACTCTATATTTTAGATGAGCCCACCACAGGTCTACATATGGCCGACGTCGACAAGCTGCTCGCCATGCTTCATGCCCTAGTAGACGCGGGTAATAGCATGGTGGTTATCGAGCATAATCTTGACGTTATTAAGAATGCCGATTGGTTAATCGACATGGGTCCGGAAGGTGGCGCCGGAGGTGGCAAGATCGTGGCGGCAGGCACCCCGGAGCAGGTCGCCAAGAACAAGGCGAGCTATACTGGACAATATCTAGCAAAAATGCTATAATAGGATTTATGAAAATCAATGGTCCGGAAATTGCCGACCCAAGATCTCTTCTGGTTGCAGAGCTTGACCAGCGCCTTTACGCGGCCTGCGTTACGGACTGTATCATGCTCGAACTATACAAGCCTTCGGAGGCAGAGTTAACCGGTGAAGTAGCTTTTGAACCCGATAAATTGAGCCCAACCCTGAGCGGTGACAGGGTCGTTCAGCTGGCGCACGCCTTAGTGCAGGCCGAAATTTCGGACAATCCATTAGATGATGAGCTGGCCTGGATGGACCAAGCTGCTGCAAAGTATAGAATTGTTGAACGCAGAGCTCCGTGGTTATCAAACCCGGGTGGTTCGCTAAGCTATGGCGAAGACAAGCATCCATGGCGCAGGCTAGATTGGCATGCCACAATGTCAAGACAAAGAACAGTCGATGGTCAACGAGTCCTGTCGCCTTTTGGTACACAATTTGCTGTTGCAGTAGCGACCGGACAGATTATCTTACCTCGATCAACTCGTTAGCCTCATTTCTCTAATCTTTGTTGTTTGTGGCGTTGTTTTTCTTGATTCGTCGATCTTCTATTAGCGCTTTGATGACGTGATAAATTGTTGGGCCGAGAGTGAAGGCCATCACGCCAACTACGCCAAGGATAATATAGTTTTCAATATTTGGTATTCGGTTGCCAAACCAATATCCCACCATTGTTACCAAGATAGCCCAGGCAATGATACCAATTGCGTCAAATAGGAAAAACAGTTTGTAATTCATACGAGCAACGCCTGCCACGGGTGGGGCAAAGGTCCGCACAACGGGGACGAAGTGCGAGAAAAGCATGGTGCGGCTTCCCCAGCGTTCATAAAATTTTTCGGCCCTTTGCACGTAGTCTTGTCTAAAGAATATGCCGTCTTTCTTTTTAAAGAGTCCACGCCCATATCTTTTGCCAATGTGATAACCAACGTTATCTCCTAAGATTGCAGCTAATGCGATCACGATTATTACTTGGGCAAGGTTTAAGTGACCTTGTGCTGCAAATATACCTGCTGTCATCAACAGCGTGTCACCAGGAAAGAAAAAGCCGACAAACATGCCTGATTCTGCGAAGACGATTACGGCGATTAGGAGTAGGCCACCGCTTTGAATTATTGATTCAACGTCAAACATGCTTATTAAGCTTAACGTTTCGGGGCTGACTAGTCCAGTTATATCTGTTATAATGATTGCCAAGCAGCAAGGAGACGTTAGTTATATGGCTCAAGATACGATTAGTTTAAAGTTGGAAAAACGTGATGTTCTCGGAAAGTCGGTCAAACATCTACGCAAAAACGGGCAGATCCCGGCGGTTATACATGATCACGGCAAACCCTCGATTATAGTCCAAGGCGATTCCGTCCAAATGTTAAAAGTTTGGAAGCAGGCCGGCAAGCACCACCCCGTCCAAATTAAAGCCGGCGACAAAGACTACGTTGCACTTATCAAAACAGCAGAATTTGACCCTAAAAAACATCTGTTGACGCATGTAGTTTTTAACGCGGTTGATCGCAATCAGAAGGTTGAGGCTGAAGTTCCTGTCCGTCCACGTTACGCTGAAGGCAATGAATCCAGCCCAGCCGAACGCAACAGCCTCATAGTTTTGAGCCAACTTGAAACCGTACAAGTTAAGGCGATCGCGACCAATTTACCCGACGTATTCGAATATGACGCAGAGAAATTAGTAGAGGTTGGCGATCATGTTACGGTGGCTGATTTGATTGTGCCTGAAGGTGTTGAGATTGAAACCGAACTTACGCATGCTATCGCGACAGTTTATGAGCCAAGTGCTCTAGCAGCCGCTAATGAAGCAGCAGCAGGTGATGGCGAAGAGGGTGAAGCAGCCGAAGGTGATGAATCTGAAGCTGCTGCAGAAGGCGAGACTGCTTCAGAGGCCGGCGAGTCGACTGAAGCTTCAAGCGACAAGCCCGACGAAGAAGCCAAGACCGAATAGTCTAGGCCCCCTCGTCTTCGATGAAGCCACCAGATTGGTGCGCCCACAATCGCGCGTAGACGCCGTTTTTATTTAGTAGTTCCTTGTGCGAGCCTTGTTCGGCAACTTTCCCATTGTCTAACACAATTATGCGGTCCATCTTTTGGATCGTACTCAGACGGTGCGCAATAACAATGGCGGTTTTGTTCTCCATGAGCTTCCAGAGCGCGTCTTGAATCAAAACTTCGCTCTCGGAGTCCAGCGCAGATGTTGCTTCGTCAAGTACCAAAATCGGAGCATTTTTTAGCATGGCGCGGGCAATCGCGACTCTTTGGCGTTGGCCGCCGCTAAGTTTAACACCGCGCTCACCAACAAGCGTGTCGTAGCCTTGCGGTAGGGAGCTTATGAAGTCGTGGGCATTAGCCATTTTGGCCACGCCTTCAATCACGCGCTGCTCTGCGTCCGGATCTGCATAGCTTATGTTTTCGGCTAGAGTGCGATGGAAAAGGATTGGTTCCTGCGAAACAAACGAAATATGCTTGCGTAGATCGGCCTGTTTTATCGATGCGATATTTTGGTTATCAATCGTGATTTCTCCGCCTTGTATGTCCATGAAGCGCTGCAACAGGGTAGTAATGGTTGTTTTGCCTCCACCGCTGTGGCCAACAAGCCCGACTTTTTCGCCTGGCTTAACTTTTAAGTTTAATTTTTTAAACAGCGCATCATTGGTGTTGCCGGGGTATGCGAAATCAACATTTTTAAACTGAACTTCGCCTCGACTTATGTGTGCTGTATCAGGATTTACTGGATCAGTAATGCCGGGAGTCATATTCAAGATGGCCGTCATATCAGCTGCATCGCCGAACTGACGATTCAGGTTTCGGATTATGAACATGAAATTCCAAAGTCTTTCTGTAAGATTCAAGGTGTAAGTTAAGGTAAGATATAGAGCTCCAATCGGAGCATTAAAGTATGCGATGCCAATAATCCCGATCGCGAACGCCAGAATCTCAATTATCGTAGTGCCAGTCTGGCTAATCAACTCGTTATTAAGCTGAACGCGCATCAGAGCTAAATACTTATTTCTGGTTTCAGTAGTTTGACGATCGAAACGAATCGATTCTGCCTCTTCCCCAGCAAAAGACCTAACTGTGGCGATATTGGTAATAGTGTCGGCCAATTTTGCCGTCGTTTGACTCTCTGAAGCTGATAGTCGGCGGTTATAGGGCATTTGACGCTTCATTTGGCGATAAACCACAAGACAGTAAATAATCGAGACTACAATAAACACAGACGCGTATAGCAGGTTAGTTATAAGCAAAACAACCAACGCGCCTACAAAGGCCGTTATACCGTTTAATATGTTCCAGTTGAAATCAGCAACAAAGCGGTCGTAGGCGCCAACAAATTTATTAGCTTGAGACACAAGCGCGCCTCCAAAACGATCGGCATGGAAAGTGCTATCCATATTTTGCAGGTGATTAAATATATGATTCATGATGGACTTAGTCGTCATGATGTCGTAACGCCATGCTACATAAGCCTGTATTCGCCAAAGCACAAGCGAACCTGCGCAGACCAAAGTGTAGGCGATTAAATAGCCCTTCATGCTTTCAAAATTTATAGGTAAGTCGTTGGAATATAGATACTGGAGCTTATTGAATGCTCCAGCAATTACTAGGGGCGGCAAGATATCACTGACAATAGTTGCCAGTACTGATCCTATTGAGGCGATCCAAAAAGCTAGCTTATGCTGGCGAGTAAAACGCCAAAAAATAGCTAGTGTTTGCCGAGGTGTAGATTCGGGTTTATGAGTTTTCATAACACTGCCTCCTGCAGTGTGGGATTATCTTAGATTAATGGTATGAAAAATTTTGTGTTGGTTAGCTCGCCACGATGGCGGTAACAGTGAAAAGTGCTTTTGGTGTGGTGTACATTTTAGGCCGCCTCCGGGTTATGCGTGCTAATTGAATAAGCGCGATTTGATAAATATTGCTTACTATCGTATACTATTCTATTTAAGAATGCAAATTATAACCAAAACCGTATACTGTTAGTATGGAAAACTCCCCACTTTATTATGAAGAAGACGAGGATGAAGAATCCTCGACGAAAGATAATAAAAAAACTCGGCTCGGACTTTTTGCATTATCAAATGAAACACCCGATAAAGAAAAAGATGAAGGCTCGTGGTTTAGTCGCTTAACCGAGAAAGAACCGGATGAGAAAGAAAAGCCAAAAGAAGAAGAAAAAAAAGATGAGGCTGAGGACGAGCCAAAGCCTAAGCTAGAACTTGTCGAGACGACTGAGGAACAGCCAGTAGTAGCCGAAGTAGAGCCGGCTTCAGAGACGGAAGCTCCTCTTGAGGAGCCATCTCAAACTGAGGTAGAAGAGGTAGTTAGGCCCAAGTTAGTTGAAGTCATTGAAGAAATCGAAGCCGACCAAGAGGCCGATCCGGTTACCGATCCTCCGATTGATAAATTTCGTGATTTGGTTAAATCTGGCGAAGAGCCAGATGCCGCTTTCGACGAAGTTATGGAGGAGATGGGCATCGAGGAGTCGGAAGTGGCCGAGCTGGATCCTGAGACTTCAGAAGAAGTTGCCGTAGATGAAAATGCTGAGGCTGAACCAGAAATCGAAGCCGAAGATGGAATGAACGAAATTGAGGAGCTTGAGGCCGAACCAGATATAGATGAAGAGCCCGAAGCGATTGAAGCAATAGAAATTGAACAAGAAATGCAAGAGGACGAGCCCGAGGACCCAGACCTTGCCGCATCGTCTGACTCGCCGAGCACACCACCGCCCGGACAGCCAACACCACCTACCCAAAACACGCCACCGGCTCCGCCCCAAAGTCCACCGCCGGCTGGTTTTCAGCCGCCGCCTTTTGGCCCGCAGCCACCAGGTTTGAACACCCCGAATACTTTACCGCCGACTCCTAACCAAAATCAAAATGCAGAGCCAGCTGTGCCCGAGTATCATCAAGCTAGCCCAGCCGCCATGGCCCTTTTCGGCGGCATAATCGGCTACTTAATTGGTCGTCGTCACGGACGTATAAAAACCGAGAAGCAGTTACTTCCGGTACAGAAAAAACTTGAGAAGCAGGTCGAAGGCATGCAGTTCGAGCTCCAAGAAAAAGAAAAGAAAATTCGACGGATCGCTGCCGCAAAAGTCGAAAAGGACGGACCGCAAGTTATTGAGTCTTTCAAAAAGAAGCAAAAAGTCAAAAATGAAAGCCAGCAGGAGATCGAGCAAAATCAGACTTCGGAGAACTTGACCTTACAATCCCACCAGGCCAAACACGAACACATCGGGCACATGATGGTTAAGGCGGAATCGAAGCCAGAGGAGAGCCCCGAAGCGTTACGGCGCGGTATGTTCGATAAAACTATAGATGCCGAAGTCAGCAAGAACATTAATCAGAAACTAGCGACCATGAGTCGCACAGAGTTGTTGGCGATGAGTGAAAAAATTATTATTGATGGTAGTTCGCTCAGGCAGATATTTGAGACACACCTCATTGGCGAACGCGGGCTTAGGCGTTTGATCGCGGAACAAATGCGAGGTGGCGATCTCAAGAAAGCCTTACAGATGGAGATTGTAGAGCGCGAGATTGATTTTGAGCAGGATCCCAGAGCGCGCAACGTACAGCCGCCTCAATCTGTAAATTCGCCGGTTGATATTAGCGGAGGAAACGCTGCATTATCCAAAATGCTCGAGAAGGCAAGCGCCAGCATCGGCGGCAACGAGGAAGCAGCATTTATCCGGGCGCGCGCGGCTTATGAGGCGGAGCAAACAAACCGACAGCTAAAACAAAGGCGAGTGATTGATGTATCTTTTGCGGTAATCATCTCGGTCCTTATAGCGACGGTAATATACTTGATCATCAGCCGGATGTGATACTTTATAATACTTCTATGCAAAAGATACTGCTATATTACAAATTCGTTCCGCTGAACGATCCTGAAGCTGTAAAATTATGGCAGCGCGGTCTTTGCGAGACACTCAGCTTAAAAGGTCGAATTCTGATTGCTGAGCACGGCATAAATGGCACGGTTGGCGGGCAGATCAAAGATCTAAAGCAATACGTCAAAGCAACAAAGTCTCACCCAGCGTTTAAAGACATCATTTTTAAGTGGAGCGAGGGACGCGGTGAAGATTTCCCAAAGCTTGTAGTGAAAGTAAGGCCTGAAATTGTAACATTTGGGGTTGCAGAAAAAATTAAAGTCGACGATCAGGGCATAATTGGTGGTGGCAAACATTTAAAGCCAGCACAAGTTCACCAGTTGGTCCAAGAGCGTGGGGATGATGTAATTTTTTTTGATGGTCGTAACAAATATGAGGCTGAGGTTGGAAGGTTTAAAAACGCCGTCATTCCGGATGTAAGACATAGTCGAGATTTCGCAAAAGAGTTGAAAAGCCCTAAGTACAACCACATCAAAGACAAGCCGATTGTGACTTACTGCACCGGCGGAATCCGCTGCGAAGTCTTAAGCACCATGATGAAACAGGAGGGCTTCAAAGAGGTTTATCAGATTGACGGCGGCATAGTTAAGTATGGCGAGGCTTATGCGGATGATGGACTTTGGGAGGGAGCCTTATATGTATTTGACGACCGCATCACAACTAAGTTCTCAGAAAGTGCCAAGGATATTGGTAATTGCGTCCACTGTAATAAATCGACCAGTAATTACGAAAACTGCACCAATAAAGTCTGCAACAAGCATATGATTGTGTGTAAAAATTGCGTTTCAAAGGAATTGTGCCCTGATTGTCTCTTGCAAGCTGTAAAATAAAAGAGTGAATCAAATACTAGAGACTAAGCTAAAGGAACTTCCCACAAGTCCTGGCGTGTACTTTCATAAAGACATTTCCGGGGAAATTATTTATGTTGGCAAGGCGGCTGTACTACGCAACCGTGTGCGGCAATACTTTCAGGCTTCGCGGAGTCGTGACCCAAAAACCGAAGCACTAGTTACTGAAATTGCTGATATTGACTGGATGGTAGTGGAAAGCGAGCTGGAAGCGCTATTTTTAGAAGCCGAAATGATCAAACGCTACATGCCTCGGTACAACATCATGTTGCGCGACGATAAGGCAATGAGCTACATCCGTATCGATTACGATAGCGATTATCCGACAGTTAGCACCACCAGACGTCCGCTTGATGACGGCGCGAAATATTTTGGTCCGTATTTTAGTACCCACGCTGTGCGGCAGTCACTAAAACTGCTGCGACGGGTTTTCCCTTTCGCAACAAAACGTCCTATCGGCCAAAAGCGTGCAAACTTACACTATCATCTAGGCCTTGACCCAGGGCTGGAGGATGGCCGAACTAGCCTGGAAGCCTATCGTGCCAACTTACGAAAACTAATCGCGATTATCGAAGGTCGTCGTAAAACAATTATAAAAACTCTCGAAGCTGACATGAAGCGAGCAGCAAAAGCTTCAGAATTTGAAAAAGCCGCAAAATTCCGCAATCAATTATTTGCCTTGCAGGGACTAGATAAGCAGGTAATATTCAGCGATAAAGAATTCCTCGATATCAGTAAAGATCATGCCTTGAATGAACTAGTAAACTTGTTAAGTATAGCTAAGTTTCCTCATAGAATTGAGGGCTATGACATATCCCATATGCAAGGTACCGATGTAGTAGCTAGCATGGTTGTTTTTACGAACGGAGTGAGCAACAAGGCCGAATATCGCAAATTTAAAACAAAAATTAATCATAATAATGATTTTTATAATATGAATGAAACCATTAAGCGACGTTTTAGTGAAAAGAACCGTAAAGCTTGGGGTCTGCCCAGTTTAGTACTCATTGATGGCGGCAAGGGTCAGCTAGATGCCGCCATCCAAGCTCGCGACTCGCAAAGTGCCGCCACAATTCCATTTATCGGGCTTGCCAAGCGTGAGGAACAAATCGTAATTCATAAGATTAAATCAGGTGTCAGTCTTAATCAAAAGGAGCTACACAAGATGGGCGGCTTTATGTCGGAGAGTGACGACTTCATGCTCGTAAATTTGCCCCACAATTCAAACCTTGTAAAACTTCTACAGAGGATTCGCGACGAGTCACACCGGTTTGCTGTCACATATCACAGCGTGCTCAAAGCAAACCGCCAAACAAAGAGCTTGCTCGATGATATTCCGAGTATCGGACCTGCGACGCGCAAAAAACTAATCAGGGAATTTGGTTCAGTTCGGGGAGTATCGCAAGCATCTGTTGAGGAGCTCACAAAAAGCATCGGCCAGCAGAAGGCTAAACTTGTTAAGCAATTTCTTGCTAGCTAATTTGCTATACTGTAAGACTGATTATGGATTTGAGGTTTTCGAGCGAGTTTTTTGCTGGTAATCGCCAGCGACTAAAAGAATTATTTATCGGTACGGCACCAATCGTGGTGACCGCGAACGGTCTATTACAGCGTGGCAATGATAGTACTTTTAAGTTTGCTCAAGATGCTAATTTTTGGTATCTAACAGGGATAAACGAGCCTGATATCTTGCTCGTTATGGATCGCGACAAAGAATATCTAATTGTGCCTGAGCGGTCAGAGAGCCGACAAGCATTCGATGGCGTTGTCGAAGCAGAGCCGCTGTCACGAAGATCCGGGATCACGACCGTACTCAATGAAAAAGATGGATGGGACCAGTTAGGGTTACGTCTCAACAAGGTCAAGCACGTGGCTACCTTAGCGGTGCCGCCACTTTATGTGGAGCACTACGGCATGTATACCAATCCTGCTAGAGCGGTTCTAATAGAAAAAATCAAAGTACATAACCATGATGTCGAGCTCTTAGACATAAACCAGCATCTGGCAAGGCTTAGAATGATTAAGCAGCCCGAAGAATTGTCTGCTATTCAGGCGGCGATTGATATAACGGTGCGGACGATCAAGCAAGCCACTACCGCAGCAAAACTTAGTAAATTTGAATATGAGTATCAGATTGAGGCGGAATTAAGCCGTGGCTATAGAGCAAGCGGTGCGGCCGGCCATTCTTTTGACCCGATAGTCGCGAGCGGCGAGAGAGCCTGTGTGCTGCACAGTGTGGCGAATAATGGTCAGATGGCACAAAGCGAATTAGTTATCATCGATACCGGCGCAGAAGTTGAGCAGTACGCGGCCGATATTGCACGAACTCTTAGTCTTGGCCCCCCGAGCAAGCGTCAGCAGGCAGTTCACGCCGCGGTATGCGATACACAGGATTATGCTTTCAGCCTGCTTAAGCCGGGAGTTATTTTGAAGGATTACGAGCAGCAAATCGAGCACTTCATTGGCGAGAAGATGCGGGAACTTGGGTTAATTAAGTCAATATCTCACGAAGAAGTTAGGCGTTTTTATCCCCACGCGACATCACATTTTCTTGGCCTAAACGTGCATGACGTTGGTGATTATGAGCGTCCACTGGAGCCAGGCGTGGTAATGACGGTTGAGCCCGGGATCTATATCCACGATGAGGGAATTGGAGTCAGGATCGAAGATGACGTCATAATAACCCAAACAGGGATAAAAATCCTCAGTAAAAAATTGTCCAGAGATCTGCGTTAAGGTGTAAATAGGCTATAATGTCTAGTAAGAAATGCTTATGAATAGTCCAGTATTTAGATTTTTTACGCGTTGGCTGGTTTGCAGTCTTGGGCTTTGGATAGCGGCTAGTTTTTTGAGCAGTAGTATTTCTTATGATAGTCGCTTTCGGGTCATTATTATCGCTGGATTAATCCTTGCGGTAATTAATATCGTCCTGAAGCCTATATTGGTTATTTTTTCTTTGCCAGCCCTGATTTTTACGCTTGGCTTATTCATGATTGTTATCAACGGTCTGACGGTTTACATCGCTAGTAAATTATACGAACCACTCCATGTCACGAATTTTTGGGCGGCTATGTTTGCCGGCATGGTCATTGGACTGGTAAACTATTTAGTAACAGCTATTTTAGAGGATTTTAAATCATGAGCATTTACAACTACTTAACTATCGGTTCCATGATTTTTATGACCTTTCTAATATTGATACAGACTAGGGGCGCTAGCCTGGGTGCGGGGCTAGGTGGAGCCGGTGAAGTTAACACGACTAGGCGCGGCACGGATAAGACAATATTTCAGCTGACTATTGTGTCGGCTTTAGTCTTTTCTCTTTCGCTAATCCTAGGCGTAATTGCTGGTTAGCAGAGCTTAAATTAAATGCGCACGAGATTAATCCGACTGCGTTTTAGGCGGCACTTGCGCAAGGGACAGCGCCAAGTTGAAGATCTTGGCACTCAAGCCGAAGAGCACATCGATCAACACCTGCTCGGTCGTTTTGATCGGCTGTATCCGGTAAGGCGATTTGTTGCCGCCTGGCTTGGACTGATGTTTTTGCTTATTGGCGGTCTAGTTATTCAAAACATGTCGCTAAGTACCCATTATCAGAGCCTAAAATTTGTGCCCGGAGGCATATACAACGAGGGCGTACTGGGACGCTTCACAAACGCCAACCCGATTTACGCGACCAGCGATGCTGATGCGACAGTTTCTAAATTATTATTTGCCGGTTTATTTACCTACAATAGCGCTGGAAATCTCAAGGGCGATCTCGCGTCTGATTATTCGGTAGACGCCAAAGGCAATACGTATACGGTTCACCTTAAGCCTGGTCTTACCTGGCATGACGGGAAGCCGTTAACTAGCGCGGACGTTCTGTTTACCTACCAGCTCATTCAAAACCCTGATGTGAAGTCTCCGCTACAGAGTGGTTGGCAGGGAGTTGAAGTGACTGCGCCAGATGAAAGAACAATTGTATTTAAATTGCCGGGCATACTGGCTTCCTTCCCATATAGCATGACCAATGGCATCGTACCCAAACACGTCTTATCAGAAGTCAAGCCTGTTGATATGCGTACCGCAGACTTTAATACCATTAAGCCAATTGGCGCTGGTCCATTTGCTTGGCAGGCAATTGAGGTTGGTGGAAATGGCGACCCTAAACACTCGCAAGAAAAAATTGCCCTACAGCCTTTCGCTAATTACGCGCTTGGGGAGCCAAAATTACAGAAATTTGTCGTGCAAATATACGCCGATAAAGAAGAGTTAACCGAAGCCCTAGACAATAATCAGCTAACTGGTGTTGAGGGCCTAACAGAAGTTCCAGTAAATATCAGTGACAACAGTAAGATTAATCGCAATAACATGACGCTTCGGGCCGCCAACATGGTTTTCTTTAAGAATTCTAGTGGCGTTTTGAGCGACACCAATGTTAGAAAGGCCCTAGTCCAGGCCGCCAACGTACCGGATATTATGCGCAATTTAGACTATCAAACGCCAAAGGTTCGGGAGCCAATTCTATTGGGGCAGGTCGCCTACGATCGAAGTTTAGTGCAGTCTGGTTACGACCTTAAAGGTGCAAAGGCAACTTTAGATTCGGCTGGCTGGGTAAGCGGGCAGAATATCACTCGGACCAAGGCTGACCAAAAACTCCAATTCACACTCACAGCTGCAAACACACGCGAGTATCACATGGTGACAAACAAGCTTAAGAAACAATGGCAAGCAATTGGCGTGAATCTCAATGTTCAATTCCTTGATCCCGCCGACTTCCAAAACGCCTTAGCGAACCATAGCTATGAAGCTATCTTATATGGAATCGCGATTGGCCCCGATCCAGATGTTTTTGTGTATTGGGATAGTTCGCAGGCAGATATTCGCTCTGCCAACCGCCTTAACCTATCCGAATACAAGAATGCGACAGCTGACACCGCTCTGGAGGCTGGTCGTACGCGGCTTGACCCGGCGCTGCGAGCTATAAAGTACAAGCCTTTCTTACAAGCCTGGCAGGCTGACAATCCTGCTCTCGGGTTATACCAACCTCGCATCCTCTATCTTACGAATGGCCAGGTAAACGGTTTGACCGATCAGCCGATCAATAATGCGACCGAGCGGTTTATTAACGTTCAAAATTGGCAAATTCGCCAAGCAAAAGTCACAAACTAGTCCAGATACGATATTATGTTTAGATGCGGATGTGGCGGAATTGGTAGACGCGCTAGCTTCAGGAGCTAGTGAGCTTCGGCTCGTGGAGGTTCAAGTCCTCTCATCCGCACCATATTCCTGATTGCTTATATATTGCTTGAGAAAATTCGGGCGCGGCCTAGAGTTAAGCGCAAGAATATGGTTTGTAAGTGCAGGCTGACTGCGACTATCGCGAAGGAAACAAATGCGTATACAAAACCCGTTACGCTAAGTAAGTCTGAAGCGCTGGCGTGAGCTGCCGTTATGGCGTAGGGGATGACCTGGTCAATAAATATTTTTATCATAACTATCAAGGCTACGGCCGCAATTAACCGTAAAATTATGTGTCCAACTGTTATCTGGAGGGTTTTGGCAGGGTTGGCATGGACGTAACCCATTGATTGTCTAATAGCCGCGGCGTCACTTAACGAATGGACCAATGCCGCAGTTATCATATAAACAATCAAGCCGACCCCAGCCCACACCACTAAGAGCGGCCAACTGTCCTTTAATTGGGGACGACCTTCTGAGCCAACGTAAGTGCCTGGTTGAGTGAGCGCTCGCTGTGGCTGATCTTGCTGCCAGACGATTAGTTGCTGCTGAAAAGAGCTGGTGTTAAGTGAAAATACTAAGATGACGCCTAGGCTGAGTACTAGACCGGCCATGACGGCGATCATGCCACTTAACCATGAAGGAGTAAGCAATAATCCAATGAGTTTTTTGTCTTGTTTGTCGATATTTAACATTACTGCCTTGCTTGCTAAAGGATAAACATACCGGTAGTGGTTGTCAATTATGTGCTATCATATCGGTTAGAAATATGCGAGCTATCGATAGGGAAAAAATCAAATGAGCAAAGTAGCCCATTATCTTCAGGAACACTTGGTGGGCGAGGTTATGACGAGTACTGATGCTCGGCGCTATTTTGCATCCGACGGCAGTATTTTACAGATAGCACCATCGCTGATTGTCTACCCAAGAAACGAAAACGATGTGCGCAAGACTGCTCGATTCAGCTGGCAGCTGGCCGAGCGTGGACGGGTTATACCAGTAACCGCACGTGGATCTGGCACTGACCAAGCAGGCGCGGCTCTAGGCAGTGGAATCATACTTGTATTTCCAGCTCATATGAATAGAGTATTGGAGCTCGACATTAAGTCCAGCACAGTCACAATCGAACCTGGAATTAACTTTGGGAAGCTTCAGCAAACCCTACACACCCATGGCCGTTTCCTGCCGCCATATCCTCCGAGCTTCGAGTATTCAACAGTTGGCGGCGCGATTGCTAATAATGATGCCGGCGAGAAATCTATTAAATATGGCAGCATGCGTGACTACGTTGTCAGCTTGCGCGTTGTTTTAGCCAATGGCGAGGTCATCGAAACCCGACGACTTAATAAACGGGAGCTTAGCAAAAAGCTTGGCCTAGCAACCTTCGAGGGTGAAATTTACCGTCAAGTTGACACATTGCTCGAAGAGCAGCACGAATTGGTCAGTCAGCTCGGTCGTGACGTTAGTGTCAATAATGCCGGCTATAACCTGATTGATATTAAGCACAAAGATGGTTCGTTTGATCTATCACCATTATTTGCAGGCAGTCAGGGTACGCTTGGAATTATCACCGAAGCTATTTTAAATACCGAGCAGCATAATACTCAAACAACTCTTGTTATGGCTCAGTTTGATAGCCTGGAGCACGTTCAATCTGCCATTATTGATCTTCGTGACTTGTCGGAACCCCCGAGCGCCATAGAGTTGATCGACGACAACACTCTCAAGCAAGTACACGATCTAAACCCAAACCAGCTTAAAGATATACTTACGCCACCTTTTCCGGCAATTACCTTGCTGGTTGAATTTGATAACCATGATCGCCACCTGAAGAAAGTTCTTAAGAAGGCCAACAAAATATTAGATAAATATGCCACCGAGCATCAATCGACGGTCGACCCAGATCAGCAACAACTCTTTTGGAAATTAAGGCAGTCGGTTAGCTCGCTGATTGGCAATAACCAGGGCCTAATTGTGCCAGTTCCACTTGTAGACGCTAGCGTGCCAGTTGAGCGACTCCGTGAATATATAGATGGTGTCTATGCCATTTTGCAATCCAATAATATGAAGCCTGGTCTGTGGGGCCACGCCGGCGACGGCAGCCTGCGACTTCAGCCAAGCCTGAACATCGGGCAAGTTGGCGATCGCCAGAAAGCCTTTCGATTCCTCGACGCCTATCACAAATTAGTGATCGATCTTGGCGGCACGATCAGTTCGACGTCGGGCGATGGTCGCTTACGAACTCCGTATCTAGAAAAGATGTATGGAGTAGAGCAATATGCCTTAATGCAAAAAATCAAAAACGTCTTTGATCCGTACGGCACACTCAACCCAGGAGTTAAGTTTGGAACCTCGATAGATGATCTTAAAGAGATGATTCGCTCTGATTTTGGGCATGATCACATATACGATCACCTACCACGATCTTGAAATTTTTGCCCAAAACAGATACCATACAGTAGCCTTTCACGCGGACGTGGTGGAATTGGTAGACACGCAGCCTTGAGGTGGCTGTGCCGAAAGGTGTGGAGGTTCAAGTCCTCTCGTCCGCACCACGACCAGATAAGGGTGATTAGCTCAGCTGGCTAGAGCACCTCGTTTACACCGAGGGGGTCGGGGGTTCGAATCCCTCATCACCCACCATAAACTTCCCGCCGTCGCGGGATTTTTTATTTTGATATAATATGTTTTAAACATATGCAAAATACAAACATCATAATTCAGCTTATTGGACTTATCGCTGTTTGTTTTTTTATTGCTTGTTTTCAATCCCGCAGACGCAAGGACCTCTTAAAATTACAAATATCAGGAGCGCTGCTTTTTGCTCTCCATTTTTTATTACTCGGTGCAATGAGCGGATTTGTCATGAATCTAATTGGGGCGGCTAGGGGATATACTTTTTTACGAATCGGCCCAAAAAATAGAAATATCGCCTATCTTTTGATATTTATCTTCCTGTTTAGCGTTGCCACAATACTTTCGTGGCAGGGCGTTAAAAGCATTTTGCCGTTAATTGGGATGACTTTTGGAACGCTGGTGTACTGGCAGAAACTCCCTAGTCGCAGTCGGTTGATGGTACCTCTTTCAACGATACCCTGGTTTACGTATAGCTACATAACTGGGTCCTACCCGGGTATGGTTGTCGAAGTTATGGTGACCCTTTCGGCAATAGTAGGAATATATAGGCATGACATCCCAAAAAGGCTTCGACTAAATCTCGCGAAATCCTTTAATTTGTAGGATGGGCGAGTCGCCACCAAGTGGATGGCTGGCTTGGCGCGCTTTTGAGGACAACTGGTGCAGAAAGTTTGTTATTTATGGCTGATTTATTAACGCTGACATAGCCAGCTCTTTGGCCGGATTGGCTGGTCGCCGGCACTGCTTCTAGAACTAGCGGGGCAGTGACAGTTGATCCGTTCCAGGCGCTGATGCTAAGACCGGATCCTGCGACTGCTTCAACTGTGCCTCCCCAGGGCAAAGTATATTTACCGACAGTCTCGCCTTTTTTAACAATCGATACAGGAGAGAAGTTTGACTGAGCGCTTTTAGTTAAGGGCAGGGTTTCTTTCATTGCGATAAACAGCGTAGGAGCATCTACTACCGCCGTGGTGATAACAATTGGCTTTTTATTAACAATGGTCTTGGCGGCTGATACAAAAGCGCCACCGGCCTCCTCTGAGTTGCCGGTTTTTACGCCAACAATTCCATTTATCCCAATTAAGTCATTGACGTTCTTTATAGTACCGACGATTGGTATGCCGGTGGCGGTGCTTTGGCCGGCGATTTGGGCTAGGACTGGGTTTTGCATAGCCAGCGCGCCAAGCTGGGCCAGGTCTTGAGCCGTGCTGGTTGAGTCTGCTGCCAAGCCGCTGGCGTCGGCACCAACGGTTGTATTTTGCAAACCCTGACTCTTCAGATATTCATTAGCGGCCTGCTTGTAGGCGGATAGCGAACCGTAGGCCCAAATCGCCAGGCTATCTGCCATATTGTTGGCTGAGGGAAGCATAACTGTCTGTAGGGCCTGGTACTCAGTGATCTGTTCGCCTGCCAAGACTGGGACTACTGAGCCGTCCCGGGCAACGTAATCTTTGTATATCGCGACGTCCTTATCGGTCAATGTTATGATCGGGCCTTGCTGACCTAGCTGGAGGGGCTTCTGTTTGAGGACCATTAAGGCCGTGATTATCTTGGCAGTGCTGGCGGTCGGCACAGATTTGCTGCCACCCTTTGTTTCAACTATTCCCGTTCCAACCACCGTGACGGCTGCTTGACTGGTTGGCCAGGCTATAGCAGAGGCAGGAGTTTGAATACTTAGTGTAGATCTAGGTTTATCAGGCGTCAGCTGGGGCAGTGGTTTTAGTAAGCACCAGGCAACATAAGCCAAACCAACGACTAAAATTATAGCGAGATTTCTGCGCCGATGGCTCCTGACCCTTGTTCTCATAATTATTTACATCATACATTACATAAGTAATATGATGTATAATTGATTTACAACGTAAAGGAGTTAAAGAATGAGTCTGGCCATAATAATTGCAATCGTAGTTGTACTACTACTGGTAGTTTTCCTAATAGCTGCCTACAACTCCTTAGTAAGACTTAATCAGCAATCCGACGAAGCGTGGAGTGATATCACGGTTCAGCTGAAGCGACGTTATGACCTAATTCCTAATCTTGTTAGCACTGTTAAGGGTTATGCAACGCACGAAAAAGCCGTTTTTGAGAATGTAACTAAAGCCCGTACAGCTGGCCTAAACGCCAATGGCGTCGCTGAGACCGCCAAAGCTGACAACATGTTCCAGGAAACCCTCAAGAGTTTGTTTGCGGTCGCTGAAGCCTATCCTGACCTTAAGGCTTCACAAAACTTCCAGCAACTTCAAACCGATATTACTGATACAGAAGACAAAATACAAGCTTCACGACGGTTTTATAACGGCGTTGTCAGAGACTTTAATACCAAGCGAAAGACCTTTCCTACAAACGTTTTCGCTAACATGCTCGGCTTCAAAAAAGACAAAGAGTTCTACGAAGTCGACGAAGCAGAGTCCGCAGCCGTTAACAAGCCCGTCGAAGTCAAATTCTAGCCCGATCCTCACTTAGATGTACTCCAATATCGCCAGTAATAAACGCAAAACGGTTTTCATTATGTTCGGTTTTGTTCTGTTCACGGCGCTTGTCGTTTACATACTAGACCAGATGTTGGGCGGCTCGATGACAGTGTTTTATGGCGGTCTCATCGGTTCTCTGATTTATGTTTCGATCACTTACTATTCCGGTTCCAAGATGGCGCTATCGATCAATCGGGCGCAAGAAATCCAAAAAAAGGATAATCCTCGGCTGTGGCGAATCGTCGAGAACCTTTCTATTACCAATGGTATGCCCATGCCCAAGGTCTACGTGATTGATGATCCGGCCATGAACGCGTTTGCGACCGGTCGTGATCCAAAGCATGCCTCTGTGGCTGCAACTACAGGTATCTTAGCCGCCTTAGATGATAGCGAGCTCCAGGGTGTCATGGCGCATGAAATGGGGCACGTAAAAAACTACGACATTAGAGTAAGTATGGTTGCCTTTGCCCTAACCGTGGTCATTTCTTTGCTGGCTGACATAATCTTGCGTCTAACGATATTTAGCGATAGCGACGAGACACCACCTGCTGCCTATCTTGCCGGCATCGCCGCCGCCATACTGGCACCGCTCGTTGCGACAATGATTCAGATGGCGATTTCTCGACAAAGGGAATATCTCGCTGACGCTACAGGCGCGCTCACAACTCGATACCCTGAAGCTCTAGCCAGCGCCCTCGAAAAGATTTCACAAAACGGCAGCGCCATGAAACATCAAAATACCTCGACAGCACACCTGTTTTTTGCCAATCCATTAAAAAAGAACGCCATAACTGGCCTTTTTAGCACACATCCACCAATTGAGGAACGCATTGCTCGATTGCGCAGCATGGGCACCCACGCCTAACCCTTGTAACGTATAATAACTATATGGCAAATAAAACAGGCAAGCCACGTCGGCTAAAGAGACCAAAGTATAAAAGCCTGCGCTTACAAAGGCGTATTAAGCACCATATCAAGCTGCCGAGCGTATATCGTATTACAAAACAAGCCTTCAGAACGGTTTGGCGACAAAAGGCCTTATTTATTGGGATAACACTGATTTATGGTGTCCTGAATCTCATTCTGGTACAAGGAATTGCCGGTTCGACAGACACTGCTACGCTCAAAGAGGGCCTAGACCAAATATTTACCGGCAACCTTGGCGGGCTTGTTTCGAGCCTCAGTATATTTAGTATCATGCTGAGTTCGGCAGGTAATTCGACCAGCCAGACGGCCGGCGCCTACCAGATGTTTTTGGCGCTGACAGGGAGTTTAGCGATGATCTGGGCTTTGCGTGAAGTGCTTGCCGGCAAAAACGTTAGGATTCGAGACGCCTACTACCGCGGCATGTATCCTCTAGTTCCATTTATTTTAATTATGCTGGTCATCGCTCTACAGCTCATTCCGCTAGTAGTTGGCTCGGGTCTTTACAGCATAGTAGTTAATAACGGCATAGCGGTACTCTTCGTTGAGAAATTTTTGTGGGCCATGCTTTATGGATTACTAGGACTGCTAACTCTATATATGCTGAGCTCGTCGGTCTTCGCGCTATATATTATTACTTTGCCCGACATGACGCCAGTTAAGGCGCTGCGCTCGGCCCGTGAACTGGTCCGCTATCGACGCTGGACCGTACTTAGAAAGATCTTATGCCTGCCGATTATTCTGCTAGTAACGGCTGCTATAATTATGGTCCCAATCATTATTTGGCTTACGCCGCTCGCTCAATGGGTTTTCTTTATCTTGACGATGTTTGCCCTTCTGGCAATCCATTCATATATGTATACCTTGTATCGAGAATTGCTGAATGACTGATAATGACGCCGCGCGCATAATTAAACTCCGCGAGCTTATAAATGATTACCGCTACCATTATCATGTATTAGACGAATCAATCATGAGTGAGTCAGCAGCAGACAGTCTTAAGCATGAGCTGTCAGAGCTTGAGGCGAAACATCCAGATTTGATTACATCGGATTCGCCAACCCAACGCGTTGCTGGTGCTCCTTTGCCGGGCTTCACTCAGGTCAAACACAGTGCCAGAATGCTCAGCTTGAACGATGCTTTTGACGAAGTCGAAGTCCGTGCCTGGCGCGACAGAGTGGTTAAGCTATTGCCGCCAAAAACTAAACTTAAATATTTCGCCGATATAAAAATGGACGGATTAGCGGCTGCTGTTGTATATGAGGACGGTGTGCTGGTTCGGGCAATTACGCGCGGTGATGGTTTTGTTGGAGAAGATGTAACTGCTAACATCCGGACAATTGACTCGGTACCATTGAGCTTAAGGCAGGACAGCAAATATCAAGGCTTTCTAAAAGGCCGAACCGAAATCCGCGGTGAAGTCGTAATGTATAAAGCCGATTTTGATAAATTAAACCAGGCTCGCGCCTCCGAAGGCAAGCCATTGTTTGCAAACCCACGTAATACGGCCGCCGGTACGATTAGGCAGCTCGACCCATCGCTGGTTATCGGTCGACCCTTGCATTTTAGAGCCTACGATTTGCGTCGAGATCGCAGTGCCGACATTCCTGCGTATGATTATGCCTACAGCGCCCTACGGGCTCTTGGTTTCTTGGCGAATAAAGAAGCAAAGGTTCTAGCCAGCATTGAAGATGTAATGAAGTTTGCCAAGCAGTGGGAGACTAAACGACTTGACCTGCCGTTTAACACGGACGGGCTAGTTATTAAAATCAATGATCGAAGCATTTATGACCGCCTTGGCGTCGTTGGTAAGGCTCCGCGGGCGGCAATCGCCCTAAAGTACCCTGCCGAACAGGCAACCACGAAAGTCAAAGACATATTTGTGTCAATCGGTAGAACCGGTGCGGCTACGCCAGTGGCTATGCTTGAGCCAGTCGTCATTGCCGGCAGCACAGTACAGATGGCTACGCTCCATAACGAAAGTGAAGTAGCCCGTAAGGATATTAGAGTCGGCGATACGGTTATCGTCCAAAAGGCGGGTGACATTATCCCAGAGGTTGTTGAACCTTTAGTAAAGCTCAGAGATGGTTCAGAAGTCGCATTCGCAATGCCAAAATCTTGCCCCGAGTGTAATACTAAGCTTGTTAAGTATAAGGCGGAAGATGCTATATGGCGGTGTCCGAATGATGGCTGCCCCTCGCGATCTTGGAAGCGAATTGAGCATTACGCCAGTAAATCCGCCCTCGATATTGAGGGTCTGGGTGAGAAAAACGTCGTCGCTTTGATGAAAGCTGAACTAGTTAAGGAAGCCGCGGATATCTATGCCCTAACCGAGGGAGATTTATTAAAGCTAGATAGGTTCGCAGAGATTTCGGCAAAGAAACTTATTGCTGCGATCCAGGCAAAGAAACAGCCGCCGCTTAATCGATTTATTTATGGTCTTGGTATTAGGCAGATTGGCTCACAAACCGCCGTTGATCTAGCTAACCACTTTAAGACGCTCGACAATATCGCCAAGGCAACAATTGATGAACTATTCGCGATCGAAGGTATTGGCGAAGTCGTCGCCGAGTCGATCGTAGAGTGGTTCGCCGAACCATCAAACCAAAAGCAGCTGCAAAAGTTCAAAAGCCACCATGTCTGGCCGCAAGATGTTAAGACAGTTGGTGGTAAGCTGAGCGGTAAAAGCTTTGTTGTGACCGGTAGCCTTGAAAGCATGGGGCGTGAGCAGGCCGGCGAACGCATCAGACAGCTTGGTGGCACATTTCAAAGCTCGGTCGGCAAAGACACGGATTATTTGGTAGTGGGGGCAAATGTTGGAGCCAGTAAACTGGCCAAGGCCGACAAACTGGGCACCAAGCAAATTACCGAAGAACAATTCCTAGCCCTTCTGTAGGGTGCTATACTCGCTAATCATGCGTAAGCGTAAAGGTACACAGCTAAATTGCTTCTCGCCACCCGTAATGGTAGCTACGCTAGTTATTGAACTGAGCCTGGCGGCATATACTATATGGCGCTATAAAATGTCCACTGTAACTAGGCTAATCACCGCGCTTTTAGTCGCCTTGGCGACCTTTCAGCTGGCCGAATATTACGTCTGTACGGGGGGTTCGCACGCCGAACAGTGGTCCCGTCTCGGATTTGTTGCTATAACCGCCCTACCACCGATGGGTCTGCACTTGATGCACGTAATCGCGGGTAAACCAAATCGCAAACTGGTTGGTTTTGGTTACGGCACAATGGTCGGCTTCAGCGCTTTCTTTTTAGCTTCTCAAGCCGCCTTTATTGGGCATCAGTGCACCGGCAACTACGTTATCTTCCAGTTTAGTCCAAATGTTACTGGTGCATACGGCATGTACTATTACGGCTGGCTGTTAGCCGGCATCGGACTGGGCTTCCACTGGGTTAATGAGCTGCGCGAACAAGGCAAATTCTATCTTAAGCGATTAGAATCTGTCCGAGCTTTGGTTGCCGGTTACTTCGTCTTTTTAGTACCGACGGCTATTGCCAACACCATAAGGCCAGAAACGCGCCGAGGTATTCCAAGCGTCATGTGTGGCTTCGCTGTGTTACTAGCGCTAATTTTGGCACTATATATTCTACCGAGGATGGCGGAAAAGAAGACGCCAGCCGCCGCCAAAGCTTGACAACCAAAGCAAATTGTTTATGATTAAACCAGATCGTGCGTTAGCTTGCGGCGCGTAAAAAACAAAAATACAAACAAAAATTTTGCCCGCCGCCGGGTGGGCGCGCACGAAAACAAAGAGCCGAGCAGGCTAGAAAGCTTGGCTTTTTGTATATTTGTATATAATGACAGTCAAGGATAAGTACTATGATCAAATATTTCTATAAAAGTCTGCGTAGCGACACCATCAGGGAATTAACCGAGCCAAAGCCCGGTACCTGGGTGCATGTCGAGGCGCCTACTCAAAAAGAAATCGAACTGTTGGTCACAAAATTTAAGCTTGATGATGGCTATATAAGAGACGCCCTCGATGAAGACGAAGTACCGCGACTGGAACGCGAAGATGACAAGAGCTACATGTTTGTGCGTTATGCCTACGAAAACAGCGAAGGCGATATGGATACCGCGCCGCTTCTGATAGTGTTTGACTCGGAGTTTATCGTCACAATGTCGCTTTATCATCTACCTGCTATTGATTCGTTGCTAAAAAGCAGCACGCCATTCGCGACGACTCAGCGTACCAAGCTGATTTTATTAATTCTTGGTCACATCAGTGATCACTACGACGGCCTGATAAGTCAAACCAGTAAGCGCATTAAGGCCATTCGTTCTCGCTTGCGCAACCAAGGCATTACCAATCAAGACTTGATTGATTTCGTGACCATCGAGGACGAACTCAATGAATTTATGGCCTCGCTGCTACCGACCAACGCCGCGCTCAGGCGTCTGCTAGCCGGCAAACAGTTGGCTTTATTTGAAGAGGATGAAGACATAGTCGAAGACGTCTTGCTTAACAACGAACAGTCGATCGAAGCGATTCGCGCCAGCCTTAAGTCAGTTACAAATATTCGAGACGCCTACCTGGCAATCAGTAGTAACAATCTGAACCGCACCATTACGGTCCTAACGCTTGCTACAATTCTGGTGGCCCTGCCAAACGTCTTCTTTGGCATGTATGGCATGAATGTGCAGTTACCCGAACAGAACGCTAAATGGACCTTTGAGCTCATAGTCGGGATAAATCTAGTACTAATTACTTCGATAATCGTTTACGCTCGCAAAAAGAAAATCATCTAACCAATTTGTTAATTTACCCCTGTTTTGCTAGAATTACCTAAGTCTTTAAGGGGATATAGCTCAGTAGGCTAGAGCGCTTGCATGGCATGCAAGAGGTCCGGGGTTCGAGTCCCCGTATCTCCACCAGAATTAAGCTATTGCTTAGTCTTATGACGGAACGTACAATGAAGCTGTAATCACGGAGGGTAACATGTCAGGAGCTGCTTTATTTTTTATTGTCGCGATAGGTATCTTTCTGGCTTTCGGTGTCAGGATTGTTAATCAATACGAACGTGGCGTGGTCTTCCGTCTAGGGAGAGTCCGAGCCGGCATCAAAGGACCAGGCCTAAGAATTATCATCCCGATCATCGACATCATGCGCAAGGTTTCATTGAGAATTGTCACCCTGCCGATTGAATCCCAAGAAATCATCACTAAAGATAACGTTTCGATAGGCGTTTCAGCCGTCGCCTACTACCAAGTACAAGATCCAATCAAGTCAATTGTCGAAATCGAAAACGTCGTATCGGCCACCTACCAGATTGCCCAAACAACCGTTAGAAACATTGTCGGTCAAAGTACTCTCGATGAAGTTTTAAGCGAAACAGCCGCCATCAACGAAAAGATCAAAGAAATCCTCGAGCAAAGCACAGCCAAATGGGGGATCTTTGTTAGTACCGTCGAGTGTAAGGACATCAAGTTGCCTGACAGCATGCAGCGCGCTATGGCTAAGCAAGCCGAAGCCGAGCGTGAGAAGCGCGCCAAGATTATCGCCGCCGAAGGCGAAGCCCAAAGTGCCGTAAAACTGGGCGAAGCAGCCGATGTTATCGCGGCGCACCCGATTGCTCTCCAGCTACGAAACCTGCAAACTCTGAATGAAATTGCCTCAGAAAAAAACAGCACCGTAATTTTCCCTGCTCAATTTATGGACACCGTCAGCGACCTCAAAGCCTTCATGGCTAAAGAATTCAAATAGCCCGATAGCTTGAACTAATCTGTTAAATGCCGTAAAATAACGTAGTTGCGGCTCTTTAGCTCAGTTGGTAGAGCAGAGGCTTGAAGAGCCTTGTGTCCTCGGTTCGAGTCCGAGAGGAGCCACCAAAACACCATGCGGGTGTAGCTCAGTTGTTTAGAGCGCGTCCTTGCCAAGGACGAGGCCAAGGGTTAGAGTCCCTTTACCCGCACCAAGCATTAGCACTATGACCTCGGTAAAACGAGGTTATATTTTTGTCTTGACAATACCCCAGGGGGGTACTATGATGGTTGTATGATTGATGACATTAAACAACGTGCTTTGCACAGATCCAAAATACTCGAGGGACAAATGCGGGGTGTCCAGAAGATGATCGAGAATGAAGATTATTGCATGGATATAATTACTCAGAGCCTTGCAATTCAAAAATCTATTGGCTCGCTCAACAAACTAATACTTGAAAATCATGTTCGTACGCACATCAAAGAAAACCTGGCTTCGTCATCAAAGAAAGACCAAGAACAGGCTGTTGACGAGCTGCTGGGCTTGTATGAGTTAACTAACGTTAGAAGTAAATAAGGAGATAATATGAATAAAGAAAACACAATCTATGGAGTTATAGGTTTGCTCCTAGGAGTTGTTATAACTGGCTTTATTGCTGGGCAGTCAGTAAACAATAACAATACAGGAATGATGCGAATGATGGGTATGCATACTGAGACCGAGCAAAGCCCAGGATCAGATCACAGCACTATGTCCATGGCAGATATGAGCAAGCAACTTGAAGAACTAAAGGGCGATGATTACGACAAAGCTTTTATTGAGATGATGATCGACCACCATAAAGGTGCTGTTGATATGGCAAAACTCTCGGACGCTCGTGCAAAACATGAGGAGATAAAACAACTTAGCAAAGACATTATTGTTGCTCAAGAAAAAGAAATTGCAAACATGAAGCAATGGCAAACCGATTGGAACTATTCTTCCGATGAAATGATGAATATGATGCACGGTAGTCACTAAAATGGAGCATACTCACACAGAAAACATAAATAGAACTGCAGCTAGCGCAACGCTACACTGCTTAACTGGCTGCGCTATAGGTGAAGTGCTAGGTATGATAATTTCTACAGCTCTCGGCTGGGCTGCAGTGCCAAGTATTGCAATATCAATTGTGCTAGCTTTCTTTTTTGGGTATCTTTTAAGTTTATTACCGCTCCTAAAGCACGGCTTGGGCTGGAATAAATCCTTAAAGATTGCTTTTGCTGCAGACACCGCTTCTATATCCGTAATGGAAATTACCGATAATTTAGTAATACTGATTATTCCAGGGGCTATAACTGCAGGTCTAACGACGTTTTTATTTTGGGGCAGTCTCGCCTTTTCATTAATGGTAGCGTTCCTAGTTGCATTTCCCTTAAACAGATATTTGATCTCTCGTGGAAAAGGACATGCAGTTGCTCATAAATATCATCACTAAGCATTGGGTGTGTAACTCCAACGACTTACTTAGTTAATCTATATTCTTGATACGGAATATCCAATATCTTCCTCCATCTAACTATCTCATCAGATATAAGGTGTAAAATTATACCCACCAGCTGCACCAAGCATAAGCATTATGAAAAGAGACCCTAGAGGTCTCTTTTTTGATACTTGAGGATATGAGACTATTATATGTTTATAGAAGAAGGATTATCATGCGAAAAATTATAGTTCAAGAATTTGTGACAATTGATGGAGTTATGCAAGCACCTGGCGGCCCAGAGGAAGACTCAGCAGCTGAATTTCATTATGGCGGATGGCAAGCTCCGTTTATGGGCGACGATGCGGCAGAATTGATAACCAGTCCAGCACTCAAGGCTGATGTTGAATTTCTACTGGGGGGATATACATTTGAGATTTGGTCCGAGTATTGGCCAAAGCATGGTCAAACTTGGCCATTTATAAACGACAATATGAAGTATGTTCTATCAGCTTCAAAAACCGATACGTCCTGGCAAAACACCACTTTTCTGCGCAACGTTGAAGACATCATAAACTTGAAAAACTCTGCTGGTCCTGACCTCCATGTTTGGGGTAGCAGTAAGTTGGTGCAGTTACTCCTTGCAAACGATCTTATAGATGAACTTTGTCTCATGACTTATCCGATTATTCTTGGCCAAGGAAAAAAACTTTTTAGCGATGGTGCTGTACCCAGAACATTCCATCTCATCGAAAGTCATATAGGCAATAAAGGTGTAGTCGTCGCTCGTTACGCACATGCAGGTGAAATTGAAACAGGGAATGTCGGCGAATAACAATTTCTCTGTGTACCTCCCGCATCTTACCTGCTAAGCAACCACTCCTGGTAAGGCACAGCCAAAACACTCCTCAATCTAGTTAACTCACCCCGATAAGGTGTAAGCTTTTTCCACCTAGCTGCACCAAGCATAAGCATTATGACCTCCAGCAATGGAGGTCTTTTTAGCTTTACTTTCTATGCTTAATAAGCATATGCTTAGTTTAAATATCATATAAAGGATTTAAATGAATAAACTTAATCAAAAAGGTTTTGGTGCGTTAGAACTAATAGCGGTGGTGATTATTATCGTTGCAATATCTGTAGTTGGTTGGTTTGTTTACAATAATTCAAAGTCTCAAGACAGCAGTAACGATGTTACTGCAAATAACACTAGTGCATCTGAAGCAGATGTTAATAGTAATATCTGCTATATATATACCCCTGGAACCCTAGAGTGCGTTAATGCAAAAAATTATGAATCTAAAGAATACCCACTTCCTTCTATAAACGGAAGTCCTATGAGTTACTTAGTGCCGAACAAAGACACTTCACAATATGCAACCGCGAGCAATGCAACGATAGCATTACTGGACAAGAAACTTAATATTACGAAGCAATATGAAATACCTGGAGGTTTGACTTTCAATGCTGCCGCTCTAAGTTGGTCTCATGACAATAAATCCCTTTATTTGGAGCTGGGAACTGTTACAAATAATGACAGGCATATATATAAATTTAATCTGGCTGATTCTTCTACGACTAAACTTACTGTTAAAGGGAGTAATACGATGCCATTTCAGACAAAAGACGGACATATTTTATATCAATACCTAGCTCCTTATCCAGAAAGTGGCAGTACAAGCTGGCAGCCTTATATTATGAATGCTGACGGCACTAATAAAAAAGCAATAAATAATATAGTAGAAGGTAACTACTACGATGGGGCATTTGGCGGCATGAGTTATGACATGGCGACAAATACAGTTTATACCGATTATCTTGAAACATCAGATTCATCGGGAGGTAAGCTGCTATATCAAACAGCTGATTCTATAGTCAAAGGTAAAACCCCTAAGGTTACAAATATCAAATTTACTGCATCAGGTAATCATGAGATTCTGCGTCTTAATGACTCCACTATTGTTTGGGTGGATACCCCTAACCAAGAAACTCAAAATGGTATAGTTTTAGACTTGAATACAGGCAAAGCAAAACACACCATATTTAAATACTCCAATCCGGTTGGAGTCATAAAGTATGAGTTTTAAATAGCCAATATAATAGGGAATAATCTAAATGGCAACCATCAATCCTTACATTAACTTCAACGGAAATGCCGAAGAGGCCTTCGATTTTTACAAATCTGTGTTTGGCGGCGAGTTCGGTAAGATCATACGATTTAAAGATCTAGAAGGACCTGAATTTCCTGTGCCAGAAAACGATGCAAATAAAATCATGCGTATTGTTTTGCCGATTGGAGGGAATACCTTAATAGCCAATGACGTACCGGAAGGCCTGGGTCCTGTCAGCGAAAACGAAAACCGTTCTAAAATATCGGTGAGTACTGAAAGTCGTGAAGAAGCTGACAAGATATTTACCGGTCTTTCCGCGGGCGGTACAGTTGAAATGCCTATGGACGAAAGTCCATGGGGCACATACTTCGCGATGTTTAGAGACAAATTTGGTATTGAGTGGACTGTAGAATTTGACCCCAATTGAGACTGGCGCCGGCTTTCTAAAAACAAGCAGTAATTTAGTGCTTCGTATATAAATTGTTTACACTTTCGCTCTTTTGAGCTCGTCAGTATGAACATGCATTCATAGAGTGTAAAAAGGGTAGAGAGTAATTTGGAATCCGGAAAGGACTCAACAAAATATTCTCCCCCTCGCGGCAGAGTTGTCAGTTGAGCATAGCTCATTTTTGACAACTCATGCCGACCTGTTCCCAGGGTTTTATCTGAAGGAAGCTCAGACTGCTTTAATTCATGCTGCGATACCTACTTCAGGCCTCCGGAGATCTTGTCGATCACCTGTTGGGGGCATCCAACGTCATCATCGCCGAGGCGATCGGTCAGCGTCTTGTTGATGCTGTGTAGATCTGGCGGGAGGACGAGACCACCTTCGAGCTTGTTGCTCACTAGCTCGCTGTACTTGCCCTGGGTTCTGTCATACACCGACTGGGCTGCCAAAAGAGGCGGACCGCTGACGGTATCTGCCAGACCACTGGATTGTGCCGTACGGCAAACGATGCGAGCTTGTGCTTGCAGCAACCGATCGAGCGTGTAGGCCTCGGACCAGGTCTTGCGAACGTTCGCTGGACTGACGATGCGCTTGCCCTCATCGAACCACTTGTTGGCATACCCGAAGATGCCGAGTATCACGCTGAGAGCGAGAAGAGCAAAGAAGCTCTTGACGATCAGCCCGAGAGGCGTTTGACGACCGATCCAGCCGTTGCGCCATCCGCCCTCCATGTAGTCATCCGCATCCTGCTGGGTGTAATCTCCGATACGCTTGCGCGGCATCTGAGTTCTCTCTTTCTACTTGGTTTGGGCTAGGGCTGGTTCGGAACCTTGAGGTCACCGATCTTTGCGACAGCAGCAGCAGCTCCGGATCGATCACCACGCTTGAGTGCGGCGTTGATCTGGTTGGTCAGCTGCTTGCCGTTGGTCACCATGGTGACGTTGAGCGTCGTGTCTTGGATCTGCGACGGCTGCGGCACATCAGTGCACCAGGTCAACGCATCACCAACGATCTTGTGCTCGGCGTCCGTGATGGCATCAAAGCCATAACGGTACGGCGGCGGTGAGCCGTGGTACATGCCGTCGTACGACCTGCGGACAGGTGCGTATTCGCCACCACCATCATCACCCGGCTTGAATGCGCGCTCGGTCGGGAAGAACGAGACACTGCTGCTGGTCATGTCGCCGACGATCGGAATCGTAAACGGCTTGCTACCAGGAGTGGCCGGGAAGATGGTGCAGTACTGGATCGTGTTGGGATCAGCACTTCGCTTGGCGTCCTTGACGTAGTTGTTGAAATCGGCCGAGCAGGTTGGCAGGCACTCCATGCTGGGAAGCATGTTCCTGACCTTGCTGCTGTTCATGATGTCGTCAACTCTGTCGAGCCCGCTGGCACCAGCCGCCGCGCAACCGACGATCAGTAGTGCAAGCACCAGTGCTCCGGTTGCCGGACTGACGTCGTGCAACTTGTTTGCAAACAACCTGATGATTCGCATCGTGACCTCCTCGGTCGGTATGGGGGGTAGGTATCATTTCCCATTTGGGATCACGATTTTTAAGTTATTAAAAACCAAAACCCCAAATGGAAATTACATGAATTGTTAAAGTGCTTCGGAGTAAAAATAACTCGACGAAACCTGATAACTATAGCACAAAAGTGGAAAAAACGCAAGTATGTTTTGTGGATAGTGACTAGCTTATTTGCGGCGCATTGCTTGATATCACACCCGAATAATGAATGTTTTGCTATACTTCGGAGTAAGGTAATGCATTAGAACTATGGAAGAACCCGAAGCGATTTTAGAACCGGCCGTCGCGATTGTCTCCGAGAGCATGGGGAAAGACGCCGGCGAGGATTTTTATAATTTATATAAATTTGAGGACAAAGAGGGAATTATCGAAGGTGTTGTTGCCCTTTTGCAAACCTTAGTAGGGCCAGAAATGATGGATAAAAAAATAGCTGCTATAAGGAAAGAAAAATGAATCGTACCAACGCGGCTATCATATTCGCGGTAATATACTCGGCTATCGCTGGGGTTTATTTTTCGAAAACAAATAACGAATTCCAGGGCATTTTATTCTTAGTTCCGCCTTTGCTGGCCACCCTATTTGGGCTTTACGCTGCCAGCACATATAAGCTAGAGAATATTCATGGCAAGTCGATGGCATTTCTCGCCCTTGGTATGGCCTACTTCTTTATCGGTGAAACCCTCTTCTTTATGTATCAATATGTCTTTCATAAAATGCCGTTCCCATCTGTAGCGGATGTGTTTTATCTGCTTGCCTATCCAATGATATTAATTGGCTTATTGATCGAAGTTCGGATGCACAAGCCGCGTTTGAGCGAGTTTAATAAGTCTGCGCTCGCGATTATGGGCGGAGTCCTAGCCGTACTAATCGCTGCTGTGACCTATTTTGGAATCTATAAGGCCTATGACCCAGACGCGACCTTCTTTGCCAATTGGATTGCAGCAAGTTATGGCATTGGCGACATCATCATTCTGATTCCGGCCATGTACGTATTGAAACTGGCTTTTGATTATAAAGGCGGCAAATTGTTTAATTCCTGGATATTGATTTTCTTTGCCATGCTGTTTATGTTGTCGGGTGACATATTATTTGCCACATATAGCACCCAGTACTCCGCAGGCACCTGGCCTTATACCTTGATTGACTTACTCTGGGTCGCCAGCTACCTCTTGTTTGCTTACAGCTTCTATTACACGGCTTCAGTATTACGAGAGCTGCGCAAAAAACTCGTCAAACCTAAGAACTAGCTCTCTTAAATTATCTGGAATTTTGTAGGCTTTATCATTTATCTGAGAGATGGGCATAATTTTGGTAGAAGTGCTGGTCAAAAAGAAGCCGTCATAATTATTTAGGTCGATGAGTTGAATTTCTTGATGAGCGATTTCAAAATCGTTTTGTTGAGCTACCTTTAAGACATGATCACGTGTCACGCCAAGTAAAATGTCTTCTTCGGGGGGCGAAATAATTATTTTATCTTTGATTGCAAAGAAATTCGTGCGAGTGCCTTCTGTAATAGCGCCAGATCGGTTAATAGCCAAGGCGTCGTAGGCTCCTACTTTTTTGGCCTCACGATAAGCCAGATAGCTCTGTAACATATTTAATGTTTTGGCTTGAGGGAAGGGGCGCTCGTAATTTTGTGTGATGCATTTGGCGCCCTGTTTATAAAGCTTGCGATCAGGGAATAGCGGGTTAAGACACAATATATACAATTGAGCGCTGCTTGAATCGCGTGCCCCGATTAGCAAGATTTTGATATTGCAGGTCTCGGCTTCATTTTTAGTAACTAATTCAGTGATACTTTTTTTAATTTGATCTACGCTGAAGTCGTGCTCAAGTCCGATAATGCGAGCAGACTCCATTAGGCGCCGGCAATGCTCATCCGCAAACAGAATTTTAGCCTTTGAAACCCGAATTGTTTCATATACACCAAAACCATAAGAATATTCGACATTATCAAGCTGTACCACCGCTTGACTAACGGGGGTAATTACGGTATTGCATGAAAAGAATTTATATGCTATAATTATTATCCTCAGCGTCAGGATTTGACCCGACGTCATTTTTAGCCAGTATATCTAGCTTAACAGCTCTAGACGGCTATTGAATTAATTAATCAAAAAAGGAATAAATTGGACGAAAGAGACATCAGTACGAGATTAGAATTACAAGAACGCTTGAGGCTAGGCACCGAACCCAGCCTAAGCCATTCAAGTAACCGGGCGGTTACTGCTGTGCAGCTCGCTATGAAAGGCATTGTGTTGCCGCCGCAGTCAGCGGCAGAGCGAGTTCGCAGCGCAAATACCTCTAGAATTATGACCTTGCTGGTCGAACAAGCTGGCTAGACTAACTTCGCTGCCGTGCGACCATAGGCTATAATAGCCCTGTTGTGGCGCGTTGGCCGAGGAGTTAGGCAAGGGTCTGCAAAACCCTGTACACGAGTGCGAATCTCGTACGCGCCTCCATTATTCCCTCAATCGGGAACTGGGCGAGTGGCGGAATTGGTATACGCGACGGACTTAAAATCCGTTGGCTGAATAAGCCTTGTGGGTTCAAGTCCCACCTCGCCCACCATTATTATTGGTTTCACTATTGACGCTTCGCTCGTGTCTACAAAACAGCCCACCGGGCTATTTTGCCACCTCGCCCACCATTATTATTGAATTAACTTCTATGGTTACTGGCTGTGCTTATGTATAATCATAAGCGATATTCCTAATTGCCGCATAGGAGCGGTTCGGAACATGGAACCGAATGTAAATCCTCTAGTCCCTGATAGTGCCGAACCCTCCGGTTCACCCTCATCGTCAAATACAGACGCATCTAGCCAGCAAAAGTTTGGGAGCTCTACTTTTCAGTCACGGTCAATTACTCCTTTGGAGCCATCAGAGGAATCTAGCCCGCCAACTCCTGCGCCGATGCCACCACCGGTTGCTCCAATCACAGCTCCCACGCCAACACCAGCCGCGCCCGTTCAGCCCCCAGCAGCTCCTGCTGCAGTTCCGCCTCCGCCTCCAGTGCCTAGCCAGCCCCCAGTCGCGAGTGGGGCTTTTGTTGGAGCAGATTTGGCTACGCAGCCTAACGATAAGGTGTTCACTCCTGCCATGCCAGGCACCAACAATACTAAAAAACGGCGTTTTAGGTTAAAGAGTAAGCCGGCCTTGGCCGGTTTAGTCGTGTTGGTTATCGGCATCGGCTTCGCGGCATATTATTTTGGCTATAAAACCAATCCTTCTGTCGTCTATAGCCAATCCTTAAAAAACACCGCCAAAGGCTATGACAAATTGATCGAATATGTCGACAAGGAGTCTAAGGCCAACTACAAAAGTTCGACTGGCACAGGCACATTCGAAATTAAGTCAGGCGGTAATTCTACTGATGGCAAAATTGCCCTTAAGTCGGATGATAAAAACGGCGAATTAACCTTTGATATTGGCTTAGAGGGTACCAGAATAAATTTTGATGGGCGGTTAATTGACAGCGAGACAGGTTCGCAAGATATATATCTTAAGGCTACTGGAGTAAAAGGCCTTGGTAGCTTAGTCGGCAGCCCCGAACTCGATGCGGCCCTCCAAACTCTTGACGGCCAGTGGATAGTAATCGATCACACTTTGGTTGACTCATTATCTGAACAGGGCACAGATTCGACCGCTAATCAGATGTTGCCACCAAGCTCATCGCAAATACTGAGCGCCGCGCAAGGCTTTGGCAAGGTAAATCAGGACTACTTATTTAGCACGGACGAAGACAAGGCCGTTATGCAAGTCACCGAAAAGCATGGCGTTGAAACCGTCGATGGTCACAAAGCCTATCACTATACGGTTGCTCTCCAAAAGGAAAATGTTAAGAAATACATTGAGGCACAGCGGTCAGCTCTCAAAGCCAGCACGATGAATAAATGGCTCAAGCAAAACGGATCGGCAGAGACTTTCGACAGCATCTTTGATGGACTAAAGGAATCGGCCAATTCAATAAAAACGACAGACACCTTTGATATGTGGGCTGATATTGACACTCGTCTGATTTACAAAATTCGTTTCGCTGAGAAATCTTCGGCCTCCAAAGTTAACAGCTTTATAGATGTTGGCTTGGATTATAAGGGTGGTGATGATTTTCCATTTTTTATAGCTGGACAGACCAAAGATTCTGGCAGCACCGTTGACGCCAAGGCCGTTATGAATTTGAATACTAAGACACAAGCAACAGACTTTAGTATGGATATTAAAACCACCGGCTACGCCGACATTTCTTTTAAGATGAAAGCATCATTTAAGCCAAGCAACGAGACGATAAAAGTCGAGAAGCCAGCCAACGCTAAAACACTCGCAGAAGTCGCTAGCCAACTAGGCTATGGAGACCTCATTAGTCAGTTGCAGCAACAGTAAAGGCTGCGTTTAAGAGGCATGGCCGATGATATACTTAAGCAGTGAACGTCGTCGTCAACGGTCTGATGACCAACTATCAACTTACCGGCAAAGGTAAGTTAGTTTTATTGCTGCATGGTTGGGGCGATAGCGCTAAGGGTTTGGCCAGCTTATCGAAGCGCCTATCGGAAGATTACCAGGTGCTAGCTATCGATCTTCCGGGCTTCGGAGCGACGCAAGCTCCCAAGGACCTCTGGGGTCTGGATGATTACGCTGAATTTCTAAAAGCCTTCTTGGCCAAGGTTGATTTAGCTCAGCCTTACGCGGTTATCGGTCACAGTAATGGCGGAGCGTTGGCAATCCGGGCAAATAGCCTTAAAACACTTACGCCAACAAAGTTAGTGCTGATCGCGGCTTCGGGAATTCGGAACAAGCAAAAATCGAGAAGACTTGCTCTAAATATAATCGCCAAAACTGGTAACATCGCCACCATATGGATGCCCGAACGATACCGTCAAGGCTTGCGAAAAAGTCTTTATACAACTGCTGGTTCCGATATATTGGTAGCGCCGCATTTAGAAGAAACCTTTAAGAAGACTGTGCGCCAGGACGTAAAAGCCGATGCTTCGCTGATCGATACGCCAACCTTACTGATTTATGGGTCCGATGACGGTGCTGTTCCAGTTGAGGACGGCAAGCAGTACAAGCAGCTGATTAAGGGGTCAAAGCTAGAGATAATTGAGGAGTCAGGGCACTTTGTTCATCTGGATGCTGCCCAAAAAGTAGAAGCTTTGATCGAGGAATTTTTGAAATGATACAGGGCTTCATCAGTATATATTTGCCAAGCTTTCCGACCGTTTTGGTCTATATGTTGCAAGCATCTGAATATCACGAAAAGGCTTATTTAAAATGGATTTGGCGCACCAAGGATTTCAGGACCGTATCTCAGCGCCGCTCGCTCGATAAAACAGCCGCAGCTAAGAAGTTATTGTTGGCGCTCAGAGCCGGTATTTTGCTGCAGATTGGCCTAGGTATTTTGTTAATTTATCAGGGCGTATTCAACCAAATGGTGGGCGGCACTGCTTTTGGACTAGCTCTGTTATTGTCGTACCCGTTTATATGGGCGCATCTACTAATCGTACCGTTGATATTAGGACGAGTTTTTATCTCCAAGCCAGCTCAAAAGAAACAAATCACCAGTTCACAAAAAATCTTCGCCAACCATCCGGGCAAAAAAATCGCAATTGCTGGAAGCTACGGCAAAACCACCATGAAAGAACTACTTAAAACAGTTTTGAGCGAGGGCTTGAAAGTCGCGGCAACGCCAGCCAATAAAAATGTCAGCGTCAGTCACGCGCAGTTCGCAAAAAAGCTTGAAGGTAATGAAGATGTTTTGATAATCGAGTATGGCGAAGGTGCACCTGGCGATGTGGCACGCTTCGCAAAGCTCACGCATCCCACCCACGCGATTATTACTGGTATTGCGCCTGCGCACCTAGATCAATACAAGACATTGAAGGCCGCCGGGCAGGACATATTTTCGGTGGCGGAATATTTAAAGGGCAACAATGTTTTTGTTAACGCCGATTCGCCTGAAACGAAAGCATTTATTAAGTCCGAATATAACACTTTCAACGGTAAGGCTGCCCTAGGCTGGAAAGTTACAGATGTTGAAACTGATCTAACCGGCACGAAATTTAGCCTTGAAAAAGGTAAGCAGTCTATCCCGTTTGAAAGTAAGCTGGTTGGCAATCATCAAGTCGGCTTCTTGGCACTGGTAGCCTCCCTTGCACTTGAGCTTGGTCTCAGCCAGGAGCAGGTTCAAAAGGGTATATCAAAAACAGAGCCGTTTGAGCATCGGATGGAGCCATATCAGTTAGCTGGCGCTTGGGTAGTTGATGATACATATAATGGCAATCTTGAGGGCATACGCGCAGGCACGCAGCTACTTAAAGACCTCAAGGCTTCGCGCAAAATTTATGTAACGCCTGGTTTGGTTGACCAAGGCGAGGAAAATGAAAGAGTGCATATTGAAATCGGTAAGCTGATAGCTGAAGCAAAACCCGATTTAGTTGTCCTGATGAGGAACTCTGTAACAGATTTTATTGAGCGAGGGCTTAAGTCAGCCAAATTCTCTGGAAAACTTCAGATTGAAGATACGCCATTAGATTTCTACACTAATCTGACTCATTTTGTAGCAAGTGGTGATCTCGTAGTCATGCAGAATGACTGGACTGATAACTACGCCTGAGACAATTGTAGCTGGTAATTGTATATTGAAATTGTAGGAATCTTGCTATAGAATACTGCTTATGGAAACAATCGCGGTCATCTTTGGCGGTAAATCAGCCGAGCACGACGTATCAATCGTAACCGCCCTGGCGAGCATAATAAAGCCTCTTGAGCTAACAAAAAAATTTCGGGTCGAAGCTGTTTATATTGCCAAAGATGGTGCCTGGTACTGGGATGAAAAACTTAAAGATATAAAGCTATTCACTTCTGGCGACATCAAAGATTACCTGCATCGTACCCAGCCTGCCAGTGTGCAATTTGATGGGGGAATGACTCTTGTCAAAGCCAGCGGTATCGCTGGACGCAAACAGGCGCGAAAAATTGACTTGGTATTTCCGGCCATGCACGGAACCAATGGTGAAGATGGCGCTTTGATGGGTTTGCTTGAAATGGCTGGGATTCCATATGTAGGTTGTGGCGTCAGCGCATCAGCAATAGCCATGGACAAAGTTTTAGCTAAAGAGGTTGCTGTGGCGAACAAAATTCCCGTCTCTAAATTCTTATCTTTTACAAAGCCCCAAGTTGAGCGGACTTCGAGCAAAGTTATAGCTGAAGTTACAGCCAATTTAAGCTACCCATTATTCATTAAGCCGGCGCATCTTGGCTCAAGCATCGGCATAAGTCGCGTTAGTAATGAGACTGAACTTCGCAACGCTTTAGAGGTTGCAGCGCATTATGATGACAAGATTATTGTCGAAGAGGCAGTGGCAAATTTAATCGAAGTGACATTACCAATTATTGGTAATGGTCAGCCTCAGCCAGCATTACTAGAGAAGCCCTTAACTCAACCAGAAGACTTCTTTGATTTTGAGACCAAGTATTTAGGTAATGGCAAAAAGGGCGGGGGCAAAAAGGGCGGGGGCAAAAAGGGCGGCACCAAGGGCGCGCAAGGTTATAGCCAGATTCCTGCTGACTTAGCACAAGAACTCTACGCCAAGGCCGAGAAAGTCGGGCTCGATATTTACAAAGCCTTTGGCTGCACGGGTATTGCGCGGGTTGATATGTTGATTGATCAAAAATCAGGCGAGGTCTACTTTAACGAAGTCAATCCACTACCTGGCGGGCTTTACGCTCATAACTGGAATAAGGCTGGCGTAAGCAATGTAGATCTCGTGCAAAAGCTGGTCGGTTATGCCAAAGAACATTTCACTGAGCGGCAAGCTTCGGCTACGGCATTTAATACTAATTTTTTGCAGCAGTTTTAGTCATGAAGGAATTGCAGAAGTCTGTCGCATATTTTCGAGATGATTACGTGCCGTTCAATAAAGCAAATTTAAGCATTGCTAGCGCGCCAGTACTTTACGGATTAAGTATATACACAGTGTTTCCAGTTTTTTGGGACGAATGGACTAAGCAGCTAAACATGTTTCGGTTAGACAGGCATTTCAAGAGACTGCAAAATTCGGCCCGGATCTTGGCATTTGAAGATTTTTTAAAGGACTGGGATTACCCGCAATTTGAATCAGTCATGAAGGAACTGCTACAAAAAAATAAAACCCAGCAGGATAGTTTAGTCCGGGTAACGGTATTTGTTGATGACATTCTCAAAGGCACGCGGATGAAGGATCTGAAGCACAGCTTATCTGCCTTCGTTTATCCGGCGGCCCCACTTCTGCCAGTTTCTGGTGCTAGGCTTGGCGTGTCGAGTTGGCGACGAACTCCTGATAACTCAATTCCATCCAGGGCAAAAATCAATGGTAGCTATGTCAACGCCGCCTTGATGAAGCATGAGGCAATCATGAGCGGATTTGATGACGCCATCGCCCTTGACGAACAAGGTCATGTCACCGAGAGCACGGTATCCAATATGTTTATTGTGCGTGGCGGTAATTTAATTACACCTGATGGTTCGGCCGACCTGCTCGAAGGAATCACCCGGGACAGCGTTTTTAAGCTCGCGGCTAAACTGGGTCTTGACTGTAAGGAGCGGGTAATTGACCGGAGTGAGCTTTATATCGCGGATGAAATCTTTCTCTGCGGCAGCAGTATGAGCATCGTGCCCGTTATTTCGATCGATCATCGCCACATCGGCGACGGCAAGCCGGGCAAAATCACAAAACAGTTTATGAGCATGTACGAGGATTTAGGTCGAGGAAAAGCCGCTTCGTTCAAAAAATGGCTAACGCCTGTCAGCTGATATAACAGATCAGAAACATGCTATAATTTAGGTAATGCTCAACCGTGTTGCCATTCTGGACGCTGGCGGTCAATATGTTGACCTAGTTCGCAAAGCAGTCGAAAGACAAGGCATACCGGCCGATGTTCTCCCATTAAACACTCCACGTAATCAAATCGAAGATAAGTACGGGGCAATAATTATTTCCGGCAGTCCTGCTAGCTCGCATTCCGAGGAAGCCCCCCAACCCGATCAAAGTATCTGGCAGAGCCCGCTGCCAATACTTGGGATTTGTTACGGCATGCAGGCGATGGTAATTTCTCACGGTGGCGAGGTTGCTAAAAATGCGATTCGCGAAGACGGTCGCGTTACAACCCAAATCGATACGTCGCATCCAATCTACAAGGGCATCAAAAAAGACCTGACAGGCTTATTCACGCATGGCGATTTCGTAAAAACAATTCCAGAGGGCTTTCAGGTCCTTGGATCGCATCAGCTAAGCGACGGGTCGACGGCCTTTTCATCGATAGCCAAAGACAATAAAATCGGTGTCCAGTTCCACCCCGAGGTATTCGACGATACCCCCGAAGGCTACCAACTATTTAAAAACTTTTTAACATTGGCTGGGCTGCAGGCTGATGATGAGTTTCAGGCTCGGTTGATGAATGAGCTGATTGAAAGCAAAAAGCAGCAAATTGCTGACTTAGCCGCAGACAGGGATGTAATAGCTTTTGTCAGTGGCGGTGTTGATTCAAGCGTGGCGGCGACTCTAGCGGCTCAGGTCATACCAGCCGACCGTCTGCACGCGTTCTATATTGACAGTGGATTTATGCGCGACGAAGATGATCAAGTTATTGAAGCTCTGCGAGCCGCCGGATTGCCTGTAAAAAAAGTTGATGCTGTCAAAGATTTTGAAGAGGGAACTATTGACATAGACGGTCAGACTGTCGGTCCATTGATTAATGTCAGCGACCCAGAATCGAAACGTAAAATTATAGGCAAGGTATTTGTTGAGATACAAAATCAGCTTGTGGCCGAACTAAATCTGTCAGTTGCCCTGTTATTGCAAGGTACTAATGCGGCCGACCGAATCGAAAGCGGCCACAGTACTGGCGACAGTCATACCCAAACAATCAAGACGCATCACAACCAAGTCCAAGAAGTCCAAGACCTTAAATCGGCTGGTCTACTGATTGAACCGATCGATGATTTATTTAAAGACGAGGTTCGTGAAGTTGGGCATCACTTGGGCCTACCAAAAGAACTCGTTCAGCGCCAACCGTTTCCAGGACCCGGTTTGGCGATTCGGATCATTGCGTCTGATAAATCGGAGGGAAGCCTTCAGCCCGAACCAGCAGAAGCCAAAATCCAAGCATATCTGGACAAAGAGTCGCCTGGCACAAAAGTTCATCTATTGCCGATTCGAAGCGTCGGCGTTGGGGGTGACGAAAGATCACATCTTTCGGTTGCCGCGCTAGAAGGAGATTTGACCGCAGACCAATTAAGTAAATTAGGTGCAGATCTACCAGCTAACTTTAGGGAAACTGTTAATCGCGTCATTTACAGTTTGGGAACTGACCAACTGGGTGCATCATCACTCACTAAGACATTGCTAAATGCCGATGTCCGCCAGCAGCTCCGTCAAGCTGACAAGATTGTTTTCGAAGAAATGCGTAGCGCGAATTTACTCGATACGATTAAGCAGTTTCCCGTTATATTGATTCCGCTGAGCTTTGGTAAGGCTGGAGATCGCTCAATCGTGCTTAGACCAGTCATAACTAGCACTTTTATGACCGTCCAAGCCATGTTGCCCGAGCGCGATCTGCCAAAAGACTTTCTCGAGCGCACGGCAGCCCGAATTATTGCCCAAGTGCCCGGCATTTCTCATGTTTTGCTAGACCTCACTAACAAACCGCCTGCTACCACCGAATGGGAATAGTCGTGGCAACAGATATAGTTTGCTACAATGTAATCTGTTATGCAGAGATATAATCCTAGTGAAATAGAGCCAAAATGGCAGTCTAAATGGGAAGCTGATAAGATTTATCAGGCCAGCGAGGACCCAACCAAGCCCAAAAAATACATCTTGGAATATTTCCCATATCCCAGTGGGGCCGCCATGCATGTTGGCCACGTACGCAACTATACTATCGGTGACGCCATTGCCCGATTTAACCGAATGAACGGCTATAACGTGTTACATCCAATGGGCTGGGATGCCTTCGGTTTGCCAGCAGAAAACTACGCTATAAAAAACAAAATTAGCCCACGCACGGCGATTGACGAAAACACTTCGCGTTTCAAAAAACAACTTATGCAAATGGGCTTTAGTTATGACTGGTCTCGAGAGATTGATAGCACCGACCCAAAATATTATCGCTGGACCCAGTGGTTCTTTTTATTGCTTTTCAAAAAAGGCCTTGCCTATCAAAAGGAAAGTTTGCAGTGGTGGTGCCCGCACGACAAAACCGTACTGGCTAACGAGCAGGTAGAGAACGGCAAATGTTGGCGTTGTGGTCATGAAGTTGAAAAGAAACTTCTCAAGCAGTGGTTCTTTAAGATCACTGAATACGCCGATCGACTGATTGATGATCTGGAGGATGTGAATTGGTCAGATGGCATAAAGGCCATGCAGCGTAACTGGATCGGCCGTTCCGTCGGCGCAGAAATTATATTCAAAATCGCTGACACCAAAGACGAAATAACTGTTTTCACAACACGCCAAGATACGCAGTTTGGCGTAACTTTCCTAGTCTTGGCACCTGAACATCCTTTAGTCCAACGCATTACTGCTGACGCTAACAAAGCCGAAGTTGAGCGCTACATCAAACAAACGGCCAGCAAAAGCGACCTAGAACGTCAGGCCGAAGACGATAAGGCCAAAACAGGGGTGTTTACAGGTGCTTACGCCATTAATCCAGTAAACAATGAGAAAATCCAGATCTGGATTGCTGATTACGTCTTATTTGGATACGGAACTGGTGCAGTTATGGGAGTGCCGGCACATGATGAACGCGATTATCAATTTGCCAAGAAATACGAACTTGAAATTCGAGAAGTACTAAAAACCGACAACGACACCAACTTCCACTCAGAAGGTGAAGTTATTAATTCTGATAAATACAACGGTATGCGCAGCGAAGAGATGCGTGAAAAAATTCTTCAGGACTTAACGGATGCGGGCACTGGTAAAGAAGTTGTAAACTACAAAATTCGCGACTGGCTAATCAGTCGTCAACGTTACTGGGGCGCGCCAATTCCAATTATTCATTGCCCTAAAGATGGTCCGGTGGCTGTGCCTGAAGATCAATTGCCAGTTGTATTGCCTGATGTAAAAAGTTACGAACCGAGCGGCGATGGTCGTAGTCCATTGGCCAACATCCCAGACTTTGTAAATACGACATGTCCAAAATGTGGCGAAAAGGCTGAACGTGAGACTGACACTATGGACGGCTTTGCTTGCAGTAGTTGGTATTTCTTGAGATTTGCTGATCCACATAATGACAAAGAGCCGTTTAGCAAAGAAAAAGCTGAATTCTGGCTACCAGTCGACGATTACATCGGCGGGGCGGAGCATGCCGTGATGCACTTGTTATATGCTCGGTTCTGGACAAAAGTCATGTACGACGAAAAGCTCATTGACTTCAAGGAGCCCTTTAGTACTTTGCGCAATCAGGGCATGATCCTAGCTCCCGATGGTGTCAAAATGAGTAAAAGCAAAGGCAATACGATCGAGCCGGATGCTCTCATCGATCAAGGTTACGGAGCAGACACTATTCGCATCATGGAGCTCTTTATTGGTCCGTGGAACCAGATGGCAAACTGGAGCGTAGAAGGTACAGGCGGGGCTCACCGTTTCTTGCAGCGCGCGTGGACTTTGGTTGATGAATACAACTCTCAAGACGGCGGAACTCAAGAATCGGAGCAGCTCACGCGAGCTATCCATAAATCCATAAAAAAAGTTAGCCAAGATTTACATGACCTAAGTTTCAACACGGCAATCGCAAGCTTGATGGAATGCTTGAACGACCTCTACAAGCTAAAGGCTCAGGATAAATTTGCATCTACCGAGTGGCAGTGGGCGCTCGAAACCTTTATGCAGCTTTTGGCTCCATTTGCTCCTCATATCGCCGAAGAGTTATGGCAGGAATTAGGTCATGAGGAATCAGTCCATCTTAGCCAGTGGCCGATGCATGATGAAAAATACCTAGTAGAAGAAAAGATTACAATAGCCATACAAGTGAATGGTAAACTGCGCGGGGAAATTGAAGTAGACGCTGATGCCTTGGAGACTGCGATTGTGGAGGCGGCCACAGCAAACGAAAAAGTGGCGACTTATCTCAAAGATCAAACAGTGCGCAAAACCATCTTCGTTCCAAATAAGCTCGTCAACTTCGTCATCTAAACCAAGCATTCAATTGCTAAAAATATGATTATATGATATAGTAATCTCTACTATGCCTTATTCTAGAGAAGTTCTCATCGACCGAATTCCTGACACCATAACTCACTCTGGTTTTTTGAAAGCAAAACAACTAGAGTATTCGCCCGGGTCACAGGATCTCGGTGGCCGAATTGTTGAAATGTTCAGGGTTACTGAGCGAGTAATGCGTCTTTTCCCGCAACACGTTGATGAATTGTACGTCAGGCAGGAATCGGCTGAACCCGATAGCACAACTGGCCTAGTGTTTAGTACTTATTATCCGCTAGGTTCTTCACAATTCTTACCAATAAGCATTACTACGGTCGGTGATTCTTATCCATATGGTCTTGTCGAACGAGTTGCTTTATTGTCAGTACACCTACAGGATCCTGAATATCAGCCTGGCCCAGCTTGAGAAAAGGTCGAATACTTGATAAAGTATAGTTAAGTTTCTATAAGGCTAAACAAAGGAATATTTCTGAATGGGTAAACCCAAAAAGCGAACAAGTCCACGTAAAACGGGCACGCGACGTAGTCATCACGTATTAAAGTTGGCACGTCAGGTTAATGCAAAATCACCGATCAAAGTCCGCACTACCAAGCGCGAATCCGCCAAAGTCGCTTAAAGCGAAATTCGGAGAATTAACAATATGGCTTCCAACCGTCACCTAGGTCGCATCATCGCTCTCCAAACTCTTTATGAACAAGAGATGCGGCAAGACGCGGGTGACGAAAATTTTGATATTAAAGCCGTATTAGAGCGTAATATTGAACGCTACAAAGATATGCTTGATGACGTCGATTTTATTAAGCAGTTGACTATGGGAGTAACTAAGCAGGCTGCCGCGCTCGATGCGCAGCTACAGCCAGTTGCTCCGGAATGGCCGATTGACCAGATCGCCCGGATGGATAGATTGGTGCTACGTATTGGCTTGTATGAACTCGAGAATGAAGCCGACGTTCCGCCAAAAGTGGTGATTAACGAATCAGTCGAGTTGGCCAAAGCGTTTGGGGGAGATAACTCATCGAAGTTTATCAATGGCGTACTGGGCACACTCCTTCGTCAAAAAGAAGGCGCTACTCCCAAAGACAAACCTAAAGCAAAGGCCAAGAAAGCAGCCCCCAAGTCAGCTAAGAAATCATCAAAGAAGTAGGATTTAAGTGAAACGACCCAAACCAATCAAAAGTTTTAAAAAACTCTCACTCAAAAGGCGACCAGTTATCGATGAGGTTGTTCGTGAGACTACATCTGGTGGAATTGTATTTCGTCGAAAGCCAAAGACCGGTGAGATCCAAGTCTTGCTGATGCAGGACGCCAAAAATCGCTGGACGATTCCAAAAGGTCATGTTGAGCCAGGCGAAGAGCCACGCGAAACCGCCGAGCGCGAAATCCGTGAAGAAACCGGTCTTAAAGAAATGAAAGTTAACAGCTGGCTGGGCAAGGTCAACTTCCGCTATCGCCGAAGCCATACACTTGTGCTTATGACTATGCACATTTACCTGGTCGAAGGTCTCGGCGAAAGCGACAAACTCCACCCCGAAGACTGGCTAAATGACATTCAGTGGATGCCGTCGAGCGAAGCTGTCGACAAGATCGCGTACGACGATATTGGCAAATTAATTTTAGTTGGCATGAAAAGGGTTAGGGAAGGAAAGCTCTAAATGGACACAAGCGCATATCAAGCGTTCGCTCAAGACAAACTTCACGTAACTTTCAATGACATCAATCTGTTGCTGACCGCATTTACGCATCGCTCTTATCTCAATGAACACAAAAAAACGGTCAAAGAACACAACGAGCGGTTAGAGTTTCTTGGTGACGCCGTCCTCGAACTCGTTGTCACAGAATTTCTTTATACAACTTATGACGAGCCAGAAGGAATTCTTACAAATTGGCGCAGTAGCTTGGTCCGTACCGAAAGCATCGGCGCTGCAGCACATAAATTCGAATTTGAGCCATTGCTTCGTCTCAGCCGTGGCGAAAAGCGTGGCACCGATCGAGCTCGAGCCCAAATCCTAGCAAATAGTTTCGAAGCCGTAATTGGCGCGCTTTACATAGATCAAGGCTATGAAGCCGCCAAAGTATTTATTACCGAAAGCATCCTCAGCACCTTTGACCAGATCCTAGAAACCGGTTCGTGGCAGGATGCAAAATCTCATCTCCAGGAATTAGCTCAAAGCCAAGAAACAGCCACTCCTGTGTATAAAGTCATGAACGAAGACGGTCCAGATCACGATAAAACCTTTACGGTCGGTGTTTACGTCAACAACAAACTACGCGGCCAGGGCACGGGCCCGAGCAAACAATCCGCCCAGCAACAGGCAGCCGAAACCGCCCTCGCATTCTATAAGCAAAATGGTGATAAGTCGTAGCGTTTGACAACAGGGGCGGTAACCTGTAAAATTAGCAGATTGTCTTTATAAACTATTAATCGTAGAGACTCGAAGAAAGAAGAGATTTAATAAATGTTAGTTATTCGCATGCAGCGTACAGGTCGAAAAGGCCACGCCATGTTCCGCGTTGTAGTCCAAGACTCACGTCGGACCCCAACCAGCGGCAAAATTGTCGCCCAGCTGGGAAGTTACGATCCGCACGGCAAAGCAGTTACCCTCAATAAAGAAAAAGCCAAATTTTATCTTGATCATGGCGCGCAGCCGTCGGATCGAGTTGCTCGCTTACTCAAAAGCGAAGGTGTTAAGTTGCCCGATTGGGTTAGTTTGAGCGCTGATAAGGAACGCACAGTACGCAATGCCGACAAACGGCGCAGCACTCGCCCTGAGGAGCCAGAAGCTCCAGCCGAGGAGCCAGCCGCCGAAGAAGCCCCGGCTGAAGTTGAAGTTGCCCCGGCGGCGGAAGCAGAGTCTGAGGCCACGGCAGAACCGGCCAGCGGAGAAGAGAAGCCCGCTGAAGCACCTGCGGAAGAAGCTGAAGCTGTTTCTGAAGACGAGCCTGAACAAAAAGACGACAAAAAAGAAAAATAATTTCTTGTCAGCGGCGAGAAATCTAACACATACCGGTTGTGCATTTGTTATAATGAAGATCTAAAGAGGAGTCTGCCACATGAGCGAGATTGACCAGCAATTTATAGAATACGTAGTTAAGTCCCTTGTCGGTAAGCCTGATGCTGTCAGCATTGAGCGTCGCATCGACGAAAAGGGTGTTTTGTTAGAGCTAACTGTTGACCCAGAAGATCTCGGTCGTGTGATCGGTAAGCGTGGAGCCACCGCGCAATCACTCCGTACATTACTGCGGGCGCTTGGCACCAAAAACGACGCACGCTACAACCTTAAGATTATCGATAATGGCCCAATGGACGCTCGTCCGCCACGAAACGATGATAACGCAGCTTCAAGCTCGGATGATTCAAAGAAGCCAGAACCAGCTGCTAGTGCCGATGATACATCTGACGCAGACGTTGCCATCGCTGACGAGCCCGAGGAAGCCAAGCCCGAACCATCATCGGAGCCTGTGGCTGAAGAGCCTGCTGAGGACGAAGAAGAAAAGACCAGCGATCGATTAGCGCGAGCACGATCAGAGCTAGCAGATCTTGACGACCTAGACATCTAACCCTATACTAACCTCTAGTCACAAGACTAATTAAAAAACAAAAACTAAAAGCTCATGCGAGCCATCGCAAGATGGGAGCTTTATGTGACAAAACGAGCCTCCTCGGGGGCTCTTTTTGGTTGTTTGATACAATGAACAGATGAAAATCCAGATAATTTCCCTATTCCCTGAAATGTTTGAAGGTGTTCTGAGCAGCAGCATGCTCTGGAAAGCCAGCGACAAATCCATCGTCTCGTATGAATTAATCAATCTGCGTGATTATGGGCTGGGCCCCCGCAAACAAGTTGATGACACTCCATATGGCGGTGGCGACGGCATGCTCTTGAAACCAGAACCCCTAATCGCAGCGATTGAGCAGGCTAAAAAAGCAGATTCTTCTGCTAAGGTAATTCTTCCAACGCCTCGAGGCAGGATCTATAAACAATCGGACGCCAAAAAGCTTGCAGCCGAGGCCAATGGTCTTATTATTATCTGCCCGCGATACGAAGGTTATGACGAACGTATTACGAAATGGGTTGATGAAAGTTTCTGCATCGGCAACTACGTCCTCACGGGCGGGGAATTGCCAGCTATGATCATCTTAGATTCTGTGGTAAGACTTCTGCCCGGCGTTCTCGGTGGAGAGACATCGGCTGAGATTGAATCATTTCAGGATGATGACAAAAATATCGAATTTCCGCAGTACACCCGACCCGAAGATTTCAAAGGCCACAAAGTTCCCGAAGTTTTGCTTAGCGGCAACCACGCCGCAATTCAAGCCTGGCGCGAAAAATACTCAAACTAGTATTAAATATAAATGTAAAGGAGTAAGTGATATAATTCGAATTGATGGAGAATGTAGATTTTGACCCTCAAGCTATGTCTGTACGAAAAATTTTCGGCCAAGACAGACAGCTTGTTGTGCCACGTTATCAGAGAAACTTTGCGTGGTCGCAACGTGACCTAGAAGACTTCTACAATGATTTCATTAAGACAAATCCAAAAGAAAGTTCGTCCAACTTTATCGGTACGATACTGCTTTCCGATCACAAAACGCATTATGAGATTATCGATGGGCAACAAAGGCTATCAACATTTACGATATTGTTTGCCGTCATTAGAGATATTTTAGACAAAGAAATCGGTACATCAGATGCGAAGGAATTTGCAAATGTTATACAAGGTAGCTATATAGCTTTCGGCTCTAGGTGGGAGTTAAAGCATGACGCCGACACGAATAACAATTATAAATTTAAAATTAGTGAACACGTGGAGGATTACTTCATATCTCAAATTCTCTCAAGGGAATCAAATAAAAAAATAAAACCTTCTAATGCGATCGAAAAAAGAATTGCCCTTGCCTATCAGAAGTTGTATGAATGGGTAAAGGATCAGGTATTTTCAGGCCGCTCAGGGACGGATGATAAGCTGAAGCTAATCCACATCCTTTTAGATCGAGCCTTAGACGTGACCAGCATTGTTATATATGTGCACGATAATGAAATTGCTTTCAATTTGTTCGAGAGTCATAACGCAAAAGGTCAAGCTCTAGCCAAGACGGATCTCATTAAGAGCTATTATTTTAGCAAGCTACGAGGGCCAGAAGACGACAAGATAAAAAAAATGGACACTTGGGACAGCTATTTCAAATCATTAGACAGTGACGCCAATATGCCAGGAGATAGGTTTTTCAGCTATATGATTCAGTCCTACGAAGGGAATTTCAGCTCATCACATTTATACAGGCGAATAAAGCCATGGATTGACGATACGAGTAAGTTTGAGAAAGTGCTAAAGACGAATATGTCACTGATGCTTGATATTAGAAACTCTAGATCAAATAATCGCTCAGTTGGACTTAGCCTGGAAGCACTAAACGACGTGATTAGCATAAACCCTGCATTCATATTAATTCTGAGCTTAGCGCGAAATCAGCAATATTTTTCAGCGAAATATTATGAGAAAATCTTTATTGATTTGGAAAACTTCATCTACGTTTACCGGGCCGTGTCAAAATCTCCAACAAATATTTTAGAAAGACTTTTTTCAAGTCTTGCAAAAGATATTGAAGATGCTGCCTCGACGCAACTTCCATCTGATACGACATCGATACAGAGGTTTTCGGGGAGAATTCATGCAAAAATAATGAATTCATTTAATGAAATTATACCTAAGCCAGATACATTTACAGATTCATTTGTAAGGCTGAGTTATGAGAATTCAAACGATCGCAAGCTAATTAAGTATACCTTCGAGAAAATCGAAACGGTATACAGCAACAACTTACTGCGTTTTGGTACAGGCTTTAGCCTAGAGCACATCTATCCGCAGAATCCAAAAGCAAGTTCTGTTATTTCGAAAAACTTGGCGCATACAATCGGCAATCTTACCCCTCTGAGTAAGCTGGATAATTCGTCACTTGGCAATATTACATATGAGAAAAAGATCGATATATATAAAGGAAATGCCGATCTTTATTCAATAAAGAGCTTGCTGGAGTTAGATTCAAAAGGCTTGCGCGGCGACGAACTAATTAATGCTCGGGCAAAGGCTCTAGCAGGCTACTGTTACGATACAGTATTCAAAATAATATGAACGCAAGGCTAAATTAATGACGCAAGGGTATAGTCATTTGCATGGTAAGGATTTATCCCGGCATTCATACAGGTATTTTTGGGAGATTACTGTTGGACCAGCCTTTTTATAAGGAATTTAAGCCGGATTTAACGCCTAAAGAAATGCTAGAACTGGGCGTGTTTGGCGGGAATTATTTCCAGGGCGATATTGCAGAGTATCCGGCGGATTGGTTCAAAGAGGCGAAAATTAGCGACCATGGTCACGATCCGAGCCTGAACTTTTTTAAAGTTGATGCCAGCCAGCCCTTGGCTGTTTGGCAAAAAAAAGGTTGGATATATCCGGGAGATCCGCGGGGCTGGTTCCAGTGGTATTGCCGTTACTATATGGGCAGACGAATCCCCGATGAAGACCAAAGGCAGATTAAGCGTTGGAAGGCTATCAGGCGCCATGTCAGCCAGATACAGAATCATTGTCAGCCAGGAGATGTCGATTGTCGGCCCAGACAGCGGCAGGCTTTGCTCCACTGGGCCTATGATTCTCGCAGGATCTAAGTTTTGAAACGGGACTGTACTTCTTGCCAGTTGACGACGTGCCACCAAGCTTTAATATAATCAGCCCGCTTGAAGGTGTAGTCGAGATAGTAGGCGTGTTCCCAGACATCAAGGCCAAGGATTGGGGCAGGACTGCCGGAATTTAATGGTGAATCCTGATTAGGTGTCGTTACTATACTCAAATCGGGCTGTAGCCAGACCCAGCCGCTGCCGAAGACGCTAAGACCTTTGGCCCCGAATTCGTCCATAAACGCTTGATAACTGCCATATTTTTCTTTTAGGGCGTCGCCCAAAGAACTATTTGGTTCACCGCCTCCGTCGGGAGACATAAATTTCCAGAAATGTGTGTGGTTATAATGCCCGCCACCGTGGTTTCTGATAATCGCTCGAACTGAATCAGGCGCGGCATCGAGATTGCTGATTAACTCCTCTATGCTTTTGCCTGCAAGCTCGGGTGCTTTGGTAATTGCTTCGTTTAGCTTGTCGACATATGTCTGGTGGTGCTTGCTGTGATGCAACTCCATGATGTCTTTACTGATGTATTTGCCGAAAGCATCATATTTATAGTCAAGTTCTGGTAGTTTGAACATTTGCACCCCTTTTTACTCCTCTATTGTAAACCGGTTTGTCTAACCGAACTAGTCAGCCTTGCTAGTAGGTCGGATTGATGCTAGCGTATATCTGTGGAACATATCAACCAGCACCCAGTAAATCCTGAGACAATGCCAGATTATCGACCAAAAGTTTTATTCCCAGAAGTAGCCGACCCATCGGTAGTTGCTATGCAGCAAAAATATGGCATTCAAGATCCTCAACAAGATCCCGAATTAGATTTGGGCGTTGATCTCATGTTTGCTGACAAGACTCTTGAGGAGGCCGCCGAAATGCTAAAAGCGGGCGAGGTAGATATAGTTATCGCCGGTGTGGCTCACGATACTCCAACTGTTTTGAAGACAGTAATTCACAACGTTAGCAAAGAAATCGAACCCGACAAAGAAAAACGCAAGACAATAACTTCTTTCTTTGTTATGGAACGTGAGGGGCAGGATCCGATCTTTTTTGCTGACTGCGCAGTACACTTACGTCCGGATCCAGAGACCTTGGTAACGATTGCGGAACAAACATCCGAAAGCGTAAAGCAGCTCGGCTATGAGCCAGTCCTGGCATTTTTGTCGTTGTCTACTTTTGGCAGCGCCGGTCATCTTGATGGCGTACAAGAAACACAGAGAGCTGCCGAACTGTTCAAGGCTAAACACCCCGAAGTGATTGCTTACGGCGAAATTCAGGCTGATGCGGCGCTAAATCCAGATATTTTTGCCAAGAAAGCAGCGAAAGCCGGGGTTGAGATTGTTGATGGCAAGATGCCAAATGTATTCATATTCCCAGACGGAAACAGCGGCAACATTAACTATAAGATGGTTCAGGGCCTGGGCGGTTTTACGGCGATAGGACCTCTTTTGGATGGTACTTATAAAGATATTCATGATTCTTCGCGCGGCGCTAGTCCGGAAGAATTAGCCAGAGAGGCATTTTATGCCGGCCAACTGTTTAGAGCTCGTCGCCAAGCAGAACAACAACCTGCTCAGCCTGACGAACTTGCCCAAGCAGCCTAGTCGTTTTTAGCTAGTAGGATTATTATCGTATTTTTGAATATCTACGGCGTCGGGTATCACTAGGCCGCTCAATCTAGCTACGTATTTACAGATAACAGCCAATGCCTCAGGCGTAACGCCTCGCGACAGGTCGTGCAACTGACGGTCGTTTTCGAAGCCTTGAAGTAATGGGCCAACCGCTGTCCAGCCACCACCGAAACGTCGGGACTGAAGGGCTTTGTATAGTGTATTTCCGGTATCAAGGTTAGGTGCGATAAAGATATTTGGCGGCTGATCACCGGGCCATTTCTTTCCGGTTTTGAGCTCATAAATTCTGCTATCGGTCGCTGCGTCGAACTGGACCTCTCCAATGGTAGGTATGTCTGGATTATTTTCTTTGAATAACTTTGCGACTGCCCTAACTTTGGCGGATGAATCCCCGTGACCACTTCCGGTCGTTGAATATGACAGGAATGCCACATGCGGGTCAATGCCAAGCTTTTTTGCATTTGCGATCGTCTGTTCGGCAATCTGCAACAACTCTAACTGCTGGGGTGATTCATTCACGGCGCAGTCCGCGATAATAAATGGTTCATCGCCAGGCCTTTCAAACAAAAAGAATGATGAAACGCGTTGACGTTCGCCGTTAGGGTCTTCTTCGCCAGTTTCGTTGCGCCGGGGATTAAGTTTTTGGATACCTTCATAGATGACTTCACCGGTAGTATGTGATGCGCCGGCAAGTACTGCGCCAACCCGCTCCTCCGCTAATTGGTCGATCGCCTCAGTTAAAGGCATTTCTTCAAAAACCACGGGCAGCTTAAGATCTTGATTCATAATTTGAAACGCTTGAACAGCATGACTGCCGAGCTCGGGCAAAAGAATGGACCTTTCTCGTTCAGAACCAGAAACTTGAGACAGGACTTCCATGAGATTACTTTAACATTTAAATTAATAAAAAGCAAGTTTACTTCGTAACATAAGGAGGAAAAAAGCGGATCTATACTATAATGTCCATATGGTAAAAGCAGATGTCTAGGACTTTATTTGGTACTGATGGGGTGCGTGGTATCGCTGGAGAATACCCACTAGACGCGACCGGATCGGTTAGAATTGGTCGCGCAGTTGGTATGCATTTTGCTGAGTCGGGGCAAACAGTCATTTTAGGCTTTGACCCAAGAGAGTCGTCTGAAGAAATAGCCAAAAATATTATTATAGGGCTGAATGATGTTGGAGTTAACGTAGTTAACGTCGGGGTGTTGCCCACGCCAGGTATTTCTTACTTAACCCGCGAAACTGAAGATTTTGTTGCTGGGATTATGATTACTGCCAGTCATAACCCATATAATTTTAATGGCGTAAAAGTTTTTGACGCTGCCGGCGATAAGCTACCTGATTCTACCGAAGCGGCGCTAAATGATCTGATTGAGTCTGAGATACCTGGTCGAGGCAAGGGAAGTGTCAAGGTCGACCTGGCCTTAAAAGCGGACTACGAGAAGTTTTTAGTGAATAGCGTCGGCCAAGTGAGGCTCGAAGGGCTGAGTATTGCTATCGATAGCGCCAATGGAGCTGCTAGCGGTATAGCCAAGCGAGTTTTTGAAGCCCTTGGCACTAAAGTTACTTCCGTCTTTGACGAGCCCGATGGCAAAAACATTAATGCTGAATGCGGAGCTACAAACACCAAAAAGCTGGCTGATTTAGTTACAAACAAACAATTATCTCTCGGTGTAGCAGTAGACGGCGACGCCGACCGGCTATTTTTGATAGATAGTAAAGGGCGCGAGATTAACGGCGATCTAATCATGTATATTTTGGCGAGTACTAATGGCTACGATGGGGTGGTCGCAACCGTAATGTCGAATTTGGCTTTTGAGCAGGCGCTGAAAGCAAAAAATATTAGGCTTGAACGAACTAAGGTCGGTGATCGCTACGTACTTGAAGCGCTTGAGAGTACAGGCTATAAACTTGGAGGCGAGCAATCCGGACATATCATTCTGCCGAAGTTATTAAAAACAGGGGATGCCTTACTGGCTGCGGTCCAGACAGTTAAAGCTATCAATGACTCTGGAATGACTTTGGAGCAGTGGCATGATGAAATAGACATGCTCCCGCAAGCAATTGTAAATGTTGACCTCAACGATAAAGCAATCCTAGAAAACGACCAAGTGAAAGAATACATAGCTGAGCAAACCAGATCGCTTGGCAGTAATGGTCGAATTCTGATTAGACCATCTGGCACCGAGCCACTGGTACGTGTCATGGTTGAAGCCCCAGACGCTCAAAATTATGCTGCGAAAATTGCCGGTCATTTAAGCGATCTTATTAAAGGAATGGAGCAAACATGAATTTCCCAAACTCATACGATCAAACCACCACGATTGTGCCTGCTGAAAAAATAGGGAATATCGGCATGCAGGACGCCCAACGCTTATTAGATCAGGGCTATGAAGTTCACTATGGGCTTACGGCAGACTTTGCCGACGATATCGCCAAGCTAGCACTTGAGCCGGCCATAAAAGAATATTGTCCAAATGATTCAGGCAGGCGTTTTGGCGATCGTGAAACAACAGCTAAGTGGCTACAAAAAGGTCGCGGCACCTTTTTGTTATTGAAGCGTAAGGAAGATGGAGCGCTTGAATTGGTAGGCTATGGTTGGGTAGGAGCCGGCACAAATAGCCACGCGCCAGGTGGCGAGGCAACCTTCGCAATACGAATTGGTGAGGCAGGCCAGGGACAAGGCCTGGCGACACCTTTTGCGCGTTTAATAGTTTTTGGGGCGGCGGTAGTCTACGAGGCAAAAAACCTTTGGCTTGAAACTTGGCAGTCTAATGCCGGTGCAGTGCACGTTTACCACAAAATTGGTTTCGTAGATGTGGCTGAGGAGGAGTCAGAAAGAACCAGCGGAAATGGCGAGAAAGTCGCCGACACTCGGCTTTTCATGACCTTGCCGAATGATTTGCTACCAAAAAGCTAGAATAGGTGCGTAATACCGCTGTAGAGAGCGGTACCGGCGGCAATTTCTATGCCGATGCCGACCGATCCAATGACAATCCCAGCGATCCAGAGATAGGCATCTTCGAGTATTATGCCAAGCGACATTACTACCACGCCAAGTGCTGGTAAAGTATCTAAGCCAGAAAACGGCACAGCCACAAAGGCTGCTATCGTAAAAATTGTTATAACGAGTCCACTAAACGAAACTACCGGACGTTGGATTAAAAACGAGCTCCAGCGTCGCCGAGACTTTGTTTCGAACCATTTCACGACGCCGATAAATTTTGTTACTGCTTTGCCAGTCATAAATTTGCCGACGTCAACTTTAAGCCATCTTTTTGGCAGCCAGATGGTTCGGCGCCCAAAAATAAGTTGAATTGATCCGAGTACTGTTATCAATTCGGTTACGTGGGTAACGCCACCGGTTGGAATTGGTAAGGCCGGCAGAGCCATCATAATCAAAAAAATTATCGCGAAGGATTTTTCGGCTGTTACTTCGATCAGCCCTTTAAGCGATTTGTCCTTACTGGTTTTTAGCCAGTTATTAAGGCTAACACTAAATGCTTCTTGGTCCGAAAACTGTTTTGACATAGTCCTACTATAAGTCATTCCGTATAATGAAGCCATGAAGCCAGTTAATATTACAGGAGTTGTGACACCCTTCAAGGGCAATGGTCGCAAGTTTGGCTACCCAACTGCGAATTTGCGGACTCAAACGTTGTTGACCGACGGTGTCTATTTTGGATTTGCCGACATGGCCGATTATGCTAATCACCCAGCGGTAATATTTGTCGGTACGCCAACCACTGTCGGTGACAAAGAACGTCGGGTTGAAGCTCACCTACTGGATATTCCAGACAAAGATTACTACGATCGAGAGCTGAGCCTCAGCTTAGAGTATTACCACCGGCCAAACAAAACGTTCGAAGACGTTGAGATCTTGAAGCAAGTTATGGCTGAAGATGATGCGTCAGCTAGGCAGTGGTTTAAGACTAGTAGCGGTAGAGATCGCCCTTGAGGGGGCCATTGACTGGAAGTCCAAGGTATTCTGCCTGGTCTTCCGTCAGTTTGGTGACGTGGCCACCGAGAGCTTCAACATGTACGGCTGCGACCTTTTCGTCGAGCTCTTTTGGTAGACGGTGAACGCCAATCTCGTATTTCTTGGTGTAGAGTTCTATCTGGCCAAGAACCTGGTTTGAGAAGGAGCAGGACATGACAAATGACGGGTGGCCCGTGGCATTGCCGAGGTTAACGAGGCGACCTTCAGACAAGACAATGACTCGTTTGCCGCTCTTAAGAGTGTAGAGATCAACCAACGGCTTGATGGTTTCCTTTTTGATGCCAGGTAGCTCGTTTATTTCTTTAATCTGGATTTCGTGATCAAAGTGACCGATGTTACAGACGATAGCGGTGTCTTTCATGCCTTCAACATGCTTGGCTGTGATGATGTCCTTGCAGCCAGTTGCGGTTACGAAAATGTCGGCTTCTTTAACGGCTTCTTCCATGGTGACCACTTCGTAGCCTTCCATCTGAGCCTGCAAAGCACAGATCGGGTCAATCTCGGTAATCAAAACGCGAGCGCCAAAATTCTTAAGTGATTGTGCGCTGCCTTTGCCGACATCGCCGTAACCGGCAACGACCGCGACTTTACCCGCGATCATGATGTCAGTAGCTCGCTTGATACCATCCATCAAAGATTCACGGCAACCATACAGGTTATCAAATTTGGACTTTGTAACGCTGTCGTTAATGTTAATCGAAGGCAGTTTCAATGTACCATCTTTAAAGAACTTCTCGAGTTGCTTAACGCCGGTCGTGGTTTCTTCTGTGACGCCTTTAATCTCTGGGATTAGGTCGGCGTGCTTGTCGTGGACCAAGGCAGTCAGGTCGCCGCCATCGTCAAGAATCATGTTGGGGCCTTTACCGCCAGGGAACTTCAATGTTTGCTCTACGCACCACCAATACTCTTCTTCGGTTTCACCTTTCCAGGCAAAAACTGGCGTGCCAGCTACCGCTATTGCGGCTGCGGCATGATCCTGTGTAGAGAAAATATTGCATGATGACCAGCGGACCTCCGCGCCTAACTCTTGTAGAGTTTCGACCAAAACAGCTGTCTGGATTGTCATGTGTATCGAGCCCGAAATTCGCGCGCCTTTGAGTGGCTTGGAAGTACCATACTCCTTGCGCAGTGCCATTAATCCCGGCATTTCAGCTTCTGCTAGGGTAATTTCAGTCCGACCCCAGTCGGCTAGTTTGATATCTTTGACTTTGTAATCTGCTTCGGCCATCTTAAAGAATAATCTCCTCGTTAAATTTTGCCTTGTATCGTTCCATAATTGCGGCTGGTGAAATTTTGATCTGTGGACCCATCTGCTCTATCACAAATGAAGCCAAAACTGACCCTAATTGTCCGCACTTCTTGATATCCCATTGTCGCAAATATCCGTATAAAAAGCCACCACGGTAAGCATCGCCAGCGCCACCCGGATCAACTAACTTAGTTGGCTTGACGCTTTGGATTATTACTGGCTCAGCGACTTTCGTGCCGGCGATTTCGGAGCCTTTTTCGCCCTTTGTGGTAATAAAAAGAGGAACTTTTTTACGAAGTTCTTCGACGCTGAAGCCAGTTTTAGTCAAAACAACCTCTAGCTCATATTCGTTAATCATCAAAATTTCTGCCGCTTCGATGCCGGCTTTAAGATCATCCCCGGAGACGTTACTAACTTGTTGCCCCGGATCATAACCCAGACGCAGCTTGCCATTTAAGCACTCATCAGTCTGTCGACGCATGGCTATAGGATCGTGGGCTGCCACCCAAAACAAGGCCTCTTGATCTGCCCATGGCTCAAAGGTCAATGATTGCGCATCGGCCATAGCGCCAGGGTAAAAGCCCCCCACCTGATTGCCTTCAACGTCATTTAAGACATTAAATGAAGCTGTCCCTAGCTTGCTGAAGTGAACATGGGCAGTATTAATGCCGCGCGAAGCTAAATCGCTTATGTAGTCGCGGGCGTCCTCGCCAACAGAGCCAAGCAAAATAGGTTTATCGCCGAGTGCAGCGAGGTTGTTGGTAATATTTGCGCCAATTCCACCTTCTGCAACTTCGGCGGATTCAACCAGCACACTAACAGATAAAACATGTAGTTTTGCTGGCTCGATTAAGTCTCGATAATGACCCTTGAAGGTCATGATTCGATCGATGGCGATCGAACCTGAAACAATAATTTGTGGTTTTCCCATGTCACTCTATTATATGACAAAACCATCCCTAGATGCCAGTTAATGCAAAGCCTAATTTACCGTGAAGCTGCCTTCAACCTCATCCTGGTAATGGTCATGGAAAGCAAAAGTACCGATTTTGTTAAGTGTTATGGTAAGGCTTTCGCCATTAGCTAATAGTCTTTGCGATACGCCATCATAGGCTTGGTGCTGATCGTGCTCGCCGAAGCCAATTAAGCGTGTTGTATTGTCAGCATTCTGAATAGTTAAAGTGTCACAACGCGGCGCGATCGTATGAGCTGGATTGACGGCGTTGTCTTGGATGATCATTTTATGATTGGTGCCGGTGGATGGGCAGCTTTTTTGTTTGGTCTTATTCGAAAGGTATTTATCGGCGCTCAAACTAACAATCATAAATATTGCGCTTGCTGCCAAAAGTAAACCTATGATCAACAAAATCACTTTTCCGTGCTTCATTGTTTCAGCATAGCACGGCAATTCGGTGGATTGCCGACCAGCCTGAAAGTTGTTATGCTTACAGATATAAAATACCTTAGCTGACGGACAAATATGCAACCACGGGGCGAACGACAGGTAATAATTAGCTTTCGCTTAGAACATCTTCTAGGCTGGGGCGTCACAATATTTCTATGCTTGGTGCCTGTAATTCTATGGCTGCAGATACATCCTCTAAACACGATTCACGGCTTTTCGCCAATAATGTTAAACCTTGGCCGAGTTACTGGCTTGGTTGGCATGGTCATGTTCGCGCTGAATCTGGTATATGCCACCAGGCTAAGGTTCCTAGAGCGGTTTTTTGGTGGTCTCAACAGGGTCTACATAGCTCATCATATGCTTGGGGGCCTCGCGCTGGTATTTTTGGCTTTTCATCCGCTTTTTTTATCATTAAGATACGTAACAACCTCGCTAAAAGAAGCGGCTTTGATTCTGGTGCCAAATGGCCTAGCTCCAGTTTCGGCCTTATTTGATAAGCAGTCTTTTTACCATCCAATTGTCCTAGAACAGTGGGCGATATTTTTTGGCTTTATAGCCTTTTGGGGAATGGTTGGACTGCTGTTGGTTACATTTTTTGTTAAGTTGCCTTACCGCATATGGCTCTTCACACATAAGTTTCTTGGACTTGCATTCTTCATCGGCGGATTGCACGTTTTGTTTATTAGCAGTGACACCTCAACTAACACGGTTATGAAGTACTACATCCTAACTTTGACGGCCATCGGACTGGTCGCGTTCGTATATCGAACATTAGCTGGGAGTATTCTTATCCGCCACTACGACTACAGCGTTGATGATGTGAAAGTTGTGGCTGGCAACGTTACAAAGCTAAAAATGCGACCTGTTGGCGATGCAATTTCATACAAGCCTGGACAATTTATATTCATTCGGTTTACAAATAGCGGTACAAAACTCAGCAAAGAATGGCATCCGTTTTCTATTTCCTCTGGCGGCAAAGAAGATTTTCTCGAAGTCAGCGTCAAGGGTCTTGGTGACTACACGAATTCGCTGATAGAGATAAAGCCCGGCGCGTTAGCAAAAATTGAAGGCGCCTATGGCAGGTTCAGCTACACCAATTTCAAAAATCATAATCAAATATGGGTGGCCGGTGGCATAGGCATAACGCCTTTTATCTCAATGGCAAAAAGCCTCCCCGATACTGACTACAAAGTTGACCTTTATTATGCCGTTAAGAGTGAGAGTGAGCTGATTGACTGGGAGGCTCTATACGGTAAAGCCAAGATTAATTACGGTAACTTCAGGGTTGTGCCTTATATCGCCGGCAAGCAGAATGATCACCTAAATGCGGATTTCATCGAGAAAAAAAGCAAAGGGCTAGAAGGTAAGGACATATTTATTTGCGGTCCACCTCCTATGATGAAATCATTGAGAAAGCAGCTTAAAGCCAAGGGCGTGGCTGGGGCTAGAATACATAGTGAAGAATTTGCAATGTCATGATTGAATATATGTCAGACAATATTTATAGCAAGGAAGCGTATGTGGCTTAGAAAGCTAGTAGCAGTAACGATGATAATCACTTGCTTAGGCATGAATGCTTTGGTTCTGATCGGCTTCTTTTCGCCCACCGCCAAGAAGGATGCCCTTGCTGTTCCGGCTGACCAGTCATCAAGTGTTCAAGTGCCAACTGTTACGGTAACTGCCAAGCCGGACGCAATCACAGCCGGTAATTTCAGTGCATTGACCTGGGAAACGACTAATAATCCAAAAGAGTGCGTCGCCAGCGATAGTTGGTCGGGCGTAAAGACGCCTTTTGGGGCTGAGAGTACCGGTAAGATAGCCACGCCAGGAAGTTATAAGTACACATTGACCTGTAAAAACGCAGCGGGCTCGGCCACTGCAACTGTGACGGTTGCTGTTGGGCCGGCCAATGCGCCGGCGCCTAGCGCCCCTAAAGGCAACACTGCCGGCGGCAGCTCTAACGGCACATCGACGGCAACATACTGCGGGGGCCGCACACCATGCTATAGCGCCGCAGAAATCGCCAGACATGGTTCGTCAGGGAATTGCTGGGGCTGGTTGGGCGACAAGGTTATTAATGTGTCAGGGTTCGATAGCGGTTATCATGTCAGCCGCAGTGGAATCGCTAATGTTCAGGTTGGAGGTGTCTGCGGCAAGAATCTGATGCCTTCGGTAAGTGGCCAGGTTGGTGCTGGCGACTATCCATCTGGTCATGACCACCAGCTTGGAGCCAAGAGCAGTTCGGATGCAAATTATCAAGGCTATTTCGTCGGCTTTTTCGACGCCAGCAAACCCTAAGGAGAAACATGGCCAAAAAACGATCAAAAACCCAGGCCCAAAATATCAATGGTCGGTTTAACCGACTAAGCTCAGCCCAGCTGTTTTATATAAATAGCGCCTTACTGGCAACGTCTTTGGTTTTGCTTGGACTGGCGCTATGGGTTCAAAATAGCGAAAAAAACCCGGTCGTACCCTTTTCTGGCTATAGTAAGGGCGTGACAGTAACTATGGGGTCTGCCTCAGTTAAGGTAGACAAGATCGAGACAAGCAAAGGGGCGGGGCGTTTTAAAGCTCCAGACGGAACGCACTATTTAATCGTGAATTTGACAGTCAAAAATACTTCAGACAAGCCGATAAACGTACTTCCAAGCACAGATACCTATGTTAAATCTCCCGCCGGCAAGGTAACAGTCTTAACTCCCTACAGCCTGTCGAACCCCTTCCGGGCCGGCGAACTGCTGCCAGGTGAGCAAATATCAGGGCAGTTGAGCTACCTTGTGCCAGAGAATGGCGCACAAAAGCTCTACATTGATGCGTCATGGAGCGGTGGCGTCATACCTATTGAACTTCAGTAGGAGGTGGTATAATATGCTACTGGTTAGAAGCAAGGGTTTATAAGTGAGCTCAAGACAACAAAAAGGGAAAAACTACACCTTAGTCGCGGCAATTGTGTTTGTCGCTCTTTTTGCTGTAATTGGCGGGAATCGTTTGCTAAATAACTCTAGCGCAGATTCGCTTGGCCAGCTGTTATCATCGGCAAGCTCCATCGGTCTTGACGTTAATGTTGTCCAAACACAACAATACCAAGTTGATTCCAGCACACAGCAAAAGCGTGTAAGTGTCGCCCTAAATATTGATAATAACTCTGCCCAGGTGTTGCAGATTTCCCCCGGGCTACAAATGCAGCTTATAGACGATCAGGGCAACAGCCATCCAATGACTGCCAAGTATATTTCGGCCGGGCAGGTTGTTGGTGGACCATTGGCTGCTGGGCAGAATTGGACGGATAGCATAGATTTTGATCTGCCTGCCGAACGCACCCCTTCTAAATTGATCTATCAACCTGAAAGCGCCAGCTGGCCAATACAACTGGACTTATAACATGGCAATTGATCCACTCGAACCAGTTGTAATACAAATGAACGTGCCAGACCCACCAGGGCCTTTTAAGCGTTTTAAGCAATCAAGATTCGTGCAAGCACTAGGAGCAAATCGAACTACAAAAATAATCACGGCCGGCTCGGCTGTTGTAATAAGCATTACCATGGTCGCGACTGCGATATTTGTTGTTTTAGCTAATGATAAAGACTTTAAGAAGTCACACGGTCTTGATACCTTGCCCAAGCCGCCCGCACAAGTAAGCGGTAGCGTAAAAAACGCCGACGCACTACCGGGTGGAGGTGTGGCGACGGGTAAGGGTGCTTGTATCGGCCAAAATTGTCCTGAAATTACCTTTACGGCCGACCCAGCAACTACTTTAGTAGGCAAGTCCGTTAAACTGGCCTGGAGCGCGACTAAAAGCCCAAAAACTTGCGTTGCTAGTGATGATTGGAGTGGCAACAAAAGTCCTTCTGGTTCTGAAAGCTCGCCAACCCTGAGCAAGCTACAGAGTTATCTCTTCACCCTGACATGCAAAACCGATACCGGCACTGGTTTTAGTTCAGTCCCCGTTGGCACAACGGTTCCAGCCTCGAGTCTAGGTAGTGGCAATATAAAAACACGCCCATCAGTATCAATTTCTGCAAATCCTGCTGGCAATATTTATGTAGGAGGCTATACGACAATTAAATGGGAAGCTACCAACAGCCCAACTTCGTGTAAAGCGTCGGGGGACTGGTCAGGCGTAAAGTCATCGAGCGGGTCAGAGAAGGTTGGACCACTTACGACTGAAAAGAACTACTACTTTAAACTCAATTGCGTTAATAGTAGTGGTGAGAGTGGTGAAGTACCTGCCACAGCAGAGGTGATAGCCGTTCCATCGGCATACGCTGGACTGCCAATTGTGAATTTGTCGGCGAACCCTGTTGGCCCGATTAATCCTGGGAGTTCCACTGTTCTAAGTTGGTCTGCGTCAAATAACCCAACTAGTTGTACTGCCAGTGGCGATTGGACGGGCACTAAGCCAGGATCAGGCAGCTTCAATACCGGAGCTCTAAATATAATAAAGACCTATTCCTTCGGCATTAGCTGTACTAATTCAGTTGGTTCAACTTCCGATGTTGCCGCTATACAGGTGCTGCCAAATCCACCAGCAGTGTCTTTGACGGTAAGTCCTTCTTCAATGCTAGTTGGCAATAGCGCGACAATTTCTTGGAATGTTTCAAACACCACCCCGGCGACTACTTGTACGGGGAGTGGCGATTGGCCGGGCTCAACTGCCGTAACGCCAACCTCGAGTGGAAGCAAAAGCACGGGTACTCTAAATACGGCAAAAACATATATCTATAGCCTGACATGTGTAAATGAAGGTGGTACTGGCTTCCAAAAGAACGTGCCACTTACTGTTTCGCTTCCCCCTCCGCCGGTTGTTTCAATTAGCGTAAATCCCATATCGATTTCGACCGGACAATCCTCGACAATTACCTGGTCCGCGACAAACAACCCAACCAGCTGTACTCCTACTGGTGACTTAGCCGGTCCGATTACACCGCTATCGGGCGGCAGCAAGAGCACCGGCACACTGAACACTGCTAGGACATATTCATATAGCTTGCAGTGTTCAAACGCGGGCGGGGCGAGTAATGTCGCCCAAACATCGTTGACCGTAGGTTCCGGCACTCCAGCCACTCAACCACCTGTAGTGACAATTTCAGCGAGTCCCAGCTCGATCAGCACCGGCAGTTCTTCGACCATCAGTTGGAGCGCAACCAATAGCCCAACCTCATGCTCCGCAAGTGGAACGACTACGAACTGGGTTAATTCACCGGGTGCCAGCGGCAGCACGAGCACAGGTGTCATCTCAAGCGCTGGGACTCGCACATACACGATTACCTGCACCAACAGCGCTGGATCTGGCAGTAAATCAGTTACGCTGACAATCGTAGCTTTGCCGACCGTCTCAGTTACTCTTGGCGCTAGTTCAATAAACACGGGGGCTAGCACCACCTATTCTTGGAGTTCCACCAACGCTACTTCATGCACGGGCGGCGGGTCATTAAGCGGAGCGATGGCGACTTCTGGCGGCCCAACTTCTACTGGAGTCAAAAGCACGGCCGGCACCTATAACTACACTGTAACTTGCGTCAATTCTATCGGTGGATCAAACTCAGCGACGGCAGTGTTAACTGTTAGCAATGCCGCGCCTGTCTATTGCGGAGGCCTAACACCGTGTTACGGGCCAAACGATTTAGCAGCCCACGCCTCGCCAGGCAACTGTTGGGGCTGGAACCTGACATGGGTCATCAACATAACCACATATAGACCAAACCACCCAGGTGGAGGATCGGGATCTATTGAAAGCGCCGCTGCAACATGCAACCACAGTATAGCTTCTGTACTGGCTGGCTCAGCTAGTATCCCAGGCTATAGTTCAGGCGGGAAGTCTACCCAAAACCACCAATCAGTAACCAAAAATAACAGTGCCGGTAGTCAGCTGGCTGGTTATCGGGTTGGGTATTATGACGCTGCAAAACCATAGGAGGTAAGATGAGTGGGCATCAAACAAAGCAACATCCGCAAGATAGCCAAGATGTTGGGAATGAAATTAAAAAGGAATGGAAGCACCTTGGTAAGTTTAAGGATGAGAATCGTTTACTGTTTGCCGCGTTTATTGTTGTGTTGACTTCTATTGTGGTCCTTAATGCATTTTATGTTATCAATAGCAGCAACAATAACGATCGTCCCGTTATTGTCCAAGATGAGACTTCGACTGTCTTGACGTCAAAGCAGACCGGCAGTAATATCGCACAGACTGTATCGATTAGTAATGTCGCAGAGAACGATAAGATGGATTACGCTTTCACAATTGATCCAAGCGAGACAATGCTAATATTAGATATTTCAATCACTAATAACACGACACAAACTCAGCAACTAATCCCCGTTAATCAACTATATGTGCGCAGCTCGGAGGGAGATAACTCTACGCTGCATGCCTCCATGTATGTAAAAACGCCTCTACAAGCTCAAGATTTAGCTCCTGGTAAGACGGCAAAAGGGCAGGTTTCATTTAATGTGCCGAAGCGAGAAGCCAGGCCGCTGCTATACGTAGATACTGGTTGGAATAATCACGTCCCAACAGTTTTTGACGTTTTGCACTAAGTTTAGGCGCTTTTTTTAGCTGTGGCTTTGATCAGCTGCTCTCTTTCGAGCTTGGCTTGTCGGACTTTTTCGCTGGCATTGATATTATCAATCTTTGACTGTATGTAGCTAATGAGTGCTGATACTCCCCAGGCGAGCAGCAAGTACATGATCATTGCAAAAAGGGCGGCTACGCTTAAATATCCGGTTTCGCCGACTGGTTTTGGAGGGAAGATATTGCGGAATGGCTGTAAGTAATCTGACGCAGTATTATAGATGAACTGCACAAAACCTGCATCAGCATTAGCCGAAAAGGCTAACAAGAAAACACCAATTCCTAGCACGATAATTCCGAATATGGTCCAGATGTAAACGAGGTAAACGATTAATTTGCTGAGTTTGAGGTAGCTAGGTACTGTAATTGGTTTGGTTAATGTAGATTCCATAACGTCTCCTTAAATATATATCCAAATATAACACATCACCGTGGTATTATTAGCCTATTCAAAAGGAGATCTGAGTATGTTGTACATGGCAGTTATGATAATGGTTGTATTACCACTGTTCTTAATAATTAGTATTCGAATGATCAATGAAAGCAGCTTTAAAAATCGCCCAATCGGCTGGGTGCTAAAGGGCATATTTGGTCTGTTTGCTGCTCTTGGTATCCTGGGTCTAATCGTTCTGATAATTGATATCGTCCAAAGCGCTAACTAGCATAAGCAAATAGACAAAAATCAGAAAAGTTATATAGTACTGTATAATTATTTTCTAATGCCTTTATTAAGCGAGCAAGAACCACGACCCATTTTTATAGACCCGATGAACCCGGGTGATTCTCATGAATGGTTTGTGAATAATGGACTAAATCATACTGTACAAAGTCAGTTGCTTCGATTATTTGGGGTTGTTTCTAAGCCGACCGTGGCATATAGAACGGATCCCGATACAGGATATGACGCGTTTGAAGAGATCAAAAAGCATGTACCATCCGGCAATCCAACCTTTTTTAGGATGAACCATGAGGCGATCCATGATTTTGTCAACGATAGCTCAGTTGTTGTGAATAGCTTGCTGATGAACGCTCATGCCGGTGGTTTCCGAATACCAGCAGGCTTAAGTTATTACAATAAGCGACCAATAGGTTGGTTTTTTTCGATGGTGGGTGCTTATCCGGCAGACCGCAAGATTGACCAAATAAAGCACTTGCTAAAAACGGGTGAATTCACCAGCTTTGAGCAGGCAAGCGAACACGTCAACGCAGACGGGATAAACGAGGAAAGAGCCACCTTTAACGCGCAGCTACTGACCGCCGCACTAAAAAAGGTAGTAGGTGAAAAACCAGAAGGGGATGACGACCCGAAACCGGCTCAAGCTAGTTACCCCCAGGGCACAAGAAGGCCGCATGGTGAAATCGGGGAACTTCACGACGATTGGCACAAAATCCTAAGTCAGCTGGACAACCCAGAAGATGCCAAAATTATTGTTTTGAGTAAAAGCTATCGAGGAGGCAAATTATTCCCACGACTCCTGACGCCTTCGTACATTGTTGATATCATTGATGCCCCCCATGGCATAGTAGACAAGTCTGAAGCCAACGCCGAGCTTAAAAGCACTATGGAGAGAGGCGTGAAAGAAGCCGACTCGATTAGTCGAGAGACTGTTATGTCGCCTCTAGCAAAAACCGGATTGAGTGTCGCCGCAGTCGCTGTTGCCGCAGCAACTGCCTTCGCTCTAAAGCGCAAGTCTTAAACATGAAGAGAGCCAAGGTATTGACGTAGGTTTTCGGCGTCATCCATGTCTCTCACAGTTATAAGCCCACTTGGAAGTCTTACGACCGACTTTTTCCCGCGTAAAATATTCGCCACCATTGGCAAGACTTTAGTATTGGGGTCTAGCATTAAGCTAATCGTTCGTTCGCTAAATTTTGCTAATTCACGTATACCCGATTCACCTTCATTTACCTGTGTCGTGCCTGTTGGTGCCATTGCAAGAACCATCTTGCCAAGCTGGAATCTCTTAAGAATCCCTTGCAAAAGGGCTTGATTGTGCCGTCTAAGCTCGCTTTTTGGTAATTTATCGAGGAAAGATTTAGAGGAATCTGTTCGAGGCCAGCTCATATATATATCTGAGCACAGCAGCTGCAGTACAAAAATTGCGCTAACGGGACCATCGGCTGTTATGTAGTTGTATTCAGGGACCATCTTACTTAGTAAAATCCCTAAATCTGGTCTGTTACCTCTCGCTTCTAATAAGTCGCTCAGGATCTTTAGGCCAAAAGCAATATCTGTAACCTCGGCGTGCGGCGTAACGAGTAAGACGTTACCCCCGCCTTCATTTTCTTTTCCGTCGCCGTATATATGTTCGCTTACTTCCTCTGCTATTTTGTTTACGGCATATGCACTGCTGAGCCCGCCTATAATTGATTCGTATTTACCCTCGGTAATCTTGTCGGCCATGAAGTCGGTGTTTGCGATTGGCATTCTATTGCCGGCAACGTGCCAGGCCATCGGGTCTTGTTCCGGAAATTGGACGGGATTATGTTCACGTAATTCAAAGCCACGCATGGTGTCAGATTGACCGAGGGCTCTAGCGACTCCCGGCGCTTCCGCGATATATATTTGTCTTTCGGGTGATTCAATCATGTGAACTCTTAATCTTCAGAACCTTATGCTAAAGCGCGAGAGGCTTAAGTGAAGCTTCAGCTTGAGCCAGGCGCATTTTTTTGCGTGCCCGCTGTAGGGCATTATCAATGCTTCTCTGCGAATATCCTGTTCGTTCCTCGATCTCTGCGTAGCTCAGTCCCATGGCCTTGTGCGCCACGACGTCATGCTCGGCTACGCTGAGTGAGCCAGAAAATCGGACCAAGGCTTCTCGAGCAGACAGTTGCTCGACTATGCCAGCCTGTACCTGCGGTGTAATTTCGTATAAGGTGAATTCTTCGTATAGTAATGTGCGACTGCGCGATATTTTGGCTGTTTCGGGTCTATCAAATGATCTAGCGGTATTTAATGGTTGGTGCTTCTTGCGGTGGGCTAATTTAAGTGCACTGTGTACTCGCCTGTGAATCGCCAGTATTGCTAGATTACGGAAGCTCCCCAGAGCCGGGTTATAGTTTCCGATAGCGCTAAATACTGCTATCAGACCCTCTTGTCTAAGGTCGGCATGTTCTTGAGTGCCAATATAGTAGCCGCGCTTGCTAATTATTCTTCCAACTTCCTGATAGTAGCTCTTGATTAACTTGTTTTGTGCATGTTGATCACCTTGCTGAGCACGCAGAGCAAGATTGCGCTCTTGCAAGTTAGAGACTCGCCGTCTATCACTCGCTTCATCAGTGTCCAAAATAGTTTCAAGATGAGGACTTCCAGTCTCGGTAAAATGCGCCTCGGCTACGTCAGCTAATTGCTTACTAAAAGGCGAATCTTGTGCGCTGTCCGCATCCGCAGCTGCGGCTTCGAGAATTAGTCCAGGGGCAGCTTCCAGAATTTCATGTGCGCTTAGTTTGCCGTTTCGTACATGACCTAGCCCGATAACCGCAACTATCGGGAAAGATTTGGCTAATAGCTCATCGGTTTCGCCGGAATCCCTAAATCGCCCAACAAGTTCTTCAAGCTCGTCGCAAACCGGCTCGCCATTTAGCTCATCAAACATAGCCCGAGAAGCGGCCATAACTAGCCATTTTTCTTCTTCGCTAGTGCTACCGTCTGCAAGCTCTGCAGAAGGGTCGTATATTGCGGATGGTTGGGTGTGAGGCGCTAAGGCTTCGGCGTGTTCGCCAGATGACATTAGATTATACTAACACTATCTGGAATTATTGCAAGTCTAGTTTGTGGTCTTGCGACGGAATAGTAGGGCGGCAATTGGAACTGCAACAACTAGGATGAGTAAAGACCACATGACCGCAAGCCAGCCGTAGTCACCGATTGGTGTGCCAAGCATGAGGGCACGAACGGCTTCTATCACTTGAGTGATAGGCTGGTTTTCGGCGAAGGCTTTGAGATAAGTGTTCATCCCCTCCGTTGGCACAAAAGCGCTGCTCGCGAAAGTAAGGGGGAAGATTATAACGAATGACAGCCACTGCACGCCTTCCACGCTTTTTGCCAGAACGCCCATAATCGCCATCAGCCACGAAAATGCGATAGTAAATAGTATCAAGATGCCCGCGATTGCCAACCAGTCTAGAAAGCTTGCGCTACTGCGAAAGCCTAACACCAGACCGGCTAATAACATTACGACCGTCGAGATAGTATTCCTAAAAAGATCCGAAATCACATGGCCGTTTAACACTGCAATATTTGACATCGGCAATGAGCGGAAGCGATCGACAATGCCTTTTTGGAGATCGTTAGTTATTGCAATGGCTGTGGTAGTTGAACCGAAGGCGACAGTCTGGACGATTATGCCTGCCATTAAGAAACTGAGGTAGGTGACCCCAGGGGGTAATGCCAAACCGATCGCGCCGCCAAAAACCGCCGAAAACAATACTAAAAACATGATTGGCTGAAAGAAAGTACCGAGGAGCTGGTCAGTATTACGCACAATGTGACGCGTGCTTCGTTTTATCATGATCAGGGAGTCGTTGATGCTGAGGAACCACTTCGGTTTTTGCTCAAGTTTAATTTCAACTGACATTATTCGGACTCCTTTGCAGTACTCTTTTTGGATTTGCCGGTTAAAGACAGAAATACATCGTCTAAAGTAGGCTGGTGTATGGCCATTGAACTGACCTTAACTTTGGAATCCGCTAATTTTTGTAGTGACTGCCTAACGTCAACGTCGGTGTTGTTTATAACAATAGTTGTAGAGTGTTCATCGGCGTCAGTGTCAATGACTCGGTCACCAAGTAGCTTGATAGCGGTCCCAAGATCAGCTTTGTTGTGGAAGTATAGCTCCAGACGATCCTTGCCAACTCGACTTTTGAGCTCAACTGCCGTGCCCTCGGCGATTACCTTCCCGCCATCAATTACGATTATCTGGTCTGCCAACTGGTCAGCTTCTTCTAGGTATTGTGTAGTTAGTAAGATTGTCGTGCCTTTAGAAACTAGCTTTTTTATTATGTCCCACATGGCCAGTCTCGAGCGCGGGTCAAGGCCAGTTGTTGGCTCGTCTAGAAATATCACAGGCGGGGTGGCGATTAGGCTTACTGCCAAATCAAGTCTGCGCCGCATTCCACCGGAGTAGGTTTTTGCCGGTCGATCGGCTGCGTCCACTAAATCAAAATCTTCTAATAGTTCTTGTGCTCTTGCCTTGGCGCTGTCGGCAGTCAGTCGGTATAGACGACCCATCATTACCAGGTTTTCACGGCCTGTTAGTAATTCATCTACTGCGGCAGACTGTCCGGTTAGTCCAATCACCCCGCGCACCTTGTCTGGATCATTCTTGATGTCAAAGCCCTCGATTGAGACTGTTCCTTCATCAAATTTTAGTAAGGTGCTTAGTATGCGCACGATAGTGGTTTTGCCGGCGCCGTTTGGGCCTAACAAGGCCAGCATGGTGCCGCGTTTTACCTTCAAATCAATGCCCTTTAAGACATTATTGTCACCGTAAGATTTGGTAAGATTTTTAGCAACTATCGCGTACTCATCTGCAGGCATGGAACTCCCAATTAATATGTATTGTACTACGTTAAAAATTAGAAATCTTATTTAGCAAACGGATTGCAAAATTCTAGGCTATCATCGCTCGATTCGATCCGTATTAGTTCGTTGTGTTTGGCGGTACGCTCGCTTCTAGAAAGGCTGCCTGTCTTGATCTGTCCAGCGCCCGTACCAACTGCCAAATGAGCGATTGTGACGTCTTCGGTCTCGCCACTTCTGTGCGAAACTATGGTATTCCAGCCATTTCTTTGGGCTAATTGGATAGCACCAATTGTTTCAGTCAGTGTCCCGATTTGGTTAGGCTTGATTAGAATCGCATTGCCGGCTTTTTGGTCTAGTGCATGCTTTAAGCGCTCGATATTGGTCACTAATAAATCGTCTCCCACGAGCTGAGTTGCTGCCAGGCGTGAGGTCAGCTCGGTCCACGACGCCCATTCATCTTCGGCGAGTCCGTCTTCGACGGATAGAATCGGGTAGCTCTCCTTGATGTGGCCTATGTAGTCGATCATCTCTTTGCTTGAAAGGGCTTTGTTTTCGGTTTTTAGGATATAGGCTTGATCCACAAAAAATTCCGAAGCGGCTATATCTAAGGCATAGCCAACTTCGCTACCGGCAGTATAGCCGGCAGACTCGGTGGCTTGGTTGAGCAAGTCGAGCATTTCAGTATTTGAGTTAACAGGGAAGGTAAAACCGCCCTCATCACCAACCGCAGTTGAATGGCCGCTACTAGCAATGATTTTTTTTAGTGCCTGAAATACTTCCGCCCCAACTTGTACGGCTTCAGCGTAGTTTTTTGCCTTCAATGGGATGATCATAAATTCTTGAAAATCAGATGAATTTGTGGCGTGTTGCCCGCCATTCAATACGTTCATCATCGGCATAGGTATGGATTTCGAGGGATTTTGAGCAATGTCATTGATGTGCAGGTATAGGGCTAGATTGCGGGTTTTGGCAGCTGCCTGCGCGCAGGCTAAGGAGACAGCCAGTATGGCGTTGGCGCCGAGCCGAGATTTGTTCGGCGTACCGTCTAGCTCAATGAGTTTTTGGTCTATCAAGTATTGATCGTCTGCTAAAACGCCCTTTAGGATGGCAAAAATTTCGCCTTCAATATTGGCGATGGCTTTAGTTACCGCCTTGCCGCCAAATGCTTGACCACCATCTCTCAGCTCATGGGCTTCATGTTTGCCCGTCGAGGCTCCCGATGGCACTGCCGCGCGTCCAAATTGTCCGTTGCTCAGCCATACGTCGGCTTCTACAGTTGGAACACCCCTCGAGTCGAGTATTTGCCGAGCATTTATTCCGCTGATATCCATAATGATATTTTCTCACAATGCTTATGTATAATTAAACAATATGGCTCTAATCTACTTTTATGACTCAACCGATCTCGACAAACAACAGCTTAGCGAATCGCTAAACGGCACGGACCACCACTGGGAATTTATAGACGAAAAAATAGAACCTAGTAATAGCAACGCTGACACCGAGGTCATCTCAGTATTTGTGTCGAGTAATGTCACTCGGGAGGTTATCGAAGCATTGCCAAAACTGAAGCTAATCGCTTGTCGGTCTACGGGCTTTAACAATATTGATTTTGTCGCCGCCGCAGAGCGTGGCATCACTGTCCTCAATGTGCCGACGTACGGAGAATCGACAGTTGCGGAGTATGCCTTCACCTTACTGCTAGCACTTCAGCGAAAATTACCGGATGTGCTCAAAGCAAATGAGACTGAATTTACTACTGAGCAGCTAACTGGCCATGATTTGGAGGGCAAAGTTTTTGGCGCGATCGGCACTGGTCATATCGGACAAAAAGCTCTAAAAATTGCCGATGGCTTCTCAATGAAAACTATCGCTTACGACACTTTTACTAAGGAGGAATTGCAAGATCAGCTACATTTTAAATATGTTGAACTGGATGAGCTACTTGCCCAAGCAGATGTAATTTCGCTACACCTACCGTACTTACCATCCACGCATCACATCATGAATCGAGAGCGCCTCAGCAAAATGAAAAAAGGCGCCATTCTCGTCAATACCGCCAGAGGCGAGCTTGTTGAAACGCGGGCTTTAATAGAATTGCTGGAAAGTGGGCATCTCGGTGGTGCTGCGATTGATGTAGTCGAAGGAGAAGTCTTACTGCACCACGACGAGGAAACAGCACTGTTAAGAAGTCAGACCATACCCGAATCTTTGCTACGTCACGGAGTTGAAATATCGGCGTTAAAGAAGATGCCAAACGTAATAATTAGTCCGCACAACGCATTTAATACTGTCGAGGCAATACAGCGAATCAATCAAACAACCGCCAAAAACATCATTGATTACTGGCAAGGCGAGGTCCCAAATAAAGTAAGCCCAGCTAAAAAGCCAAAAGGAAAATTGATTGTTGCCAGACACGCCGAATCGGAGTGGAATGCTACCGGCCAGTGGACTGGCATTACTGACGTACATCTTAGTGAAAAAGGCTTCAAAGAATCCGCTTTACTCGGCCAGGCGCTCAAAGAACTCGAAATACCGGTTGACGTTGCCTATTGCTCGCAGCAAATTCGGTCGCGTGAAACCCTAGAAGGAATGCTAAATGCATCGCAACAATTTGACGTCGATATAAACGTCAACGCGGCATTAAACGAGAGGGATTACGGCGAATACACTGGCAAAAACAAGTGGGAAATAAAAGAAGCCGTCGGCGAGGAAGCCTTCAACCAAATTCGACGTGGCTGGGATGCGCCGGTGCCAGGCGGCGAAACTCTTAAAATGGTTTATGAACGAGTAATACCATTCTATCTGGATACGGTTATGCCGTTGATCAATGAAGGTAAAAACGTCTTGCTAGTTGCGCACGGTAATAGTATTCGAGCCCTAATGAAATTCATCGAATCAATCAGCGACGAAGATGTCAGTCAGCTTGAAATGATCTTTGGCCGGATTATCGTCTATGATGTTTCTGATGAGGGACTAAAAGTTAATGCCTCTTCCACGCAGATTGACTCTAAGCCACCGAACGCATAGCTAAGCTATACAAGCCCTCGATAATTTCTTGCAGGACCTCCGCTTGGGATAAGGTGTCGTCTACTTCAATTAACAAAGACTTGTCTCGGTAATATTGTATGACCGGCACCGTTTTGTCTCTAAATTCGCGAAGTCTATTTTTTAGGATTTCCGCCTTGTCATCGGCTCTGTCACCGCGGTCATGCATATTTTTGGCTGCTTCGAAGCGCTCCCAAACATCTTTTTCTGACATATCTAAATGAATGACAGCTTTTATGTCATGTCCTGATTCTGTCGCCGCTTGCATTACTACCGGCTCCTCGCCGTGCATACGTCCGATAGAACTCAAGATTAACGGCTGATCCTTAAATTCTGACTTTGATAAATAAGGCAAAACTATACTCAGATAAAAGTCTGTCGGGAATAGGTCGCCGGTCGACATTAGTTCCTTGATTTTGTTTTGGTCCGGGTAACTTCGTAAAATATCGCCCCCCGCTATAAGATGCCCGCCTAGCAATCTCGCTAGATCCCGTCCCTGAGTGTCCTTGCCTGAGAATGGTAATCCAAAAATGTTGATCGATCCGCTGCCAAGCCAGTTAGAAATAATTTTTATTTGCTGATCCATGGCCTAATTATAGCAACTGACTTAAACGCGCCAGCTGTGATCATAATCAATGCTAATATTCGGCTATTGTAGTAAAGTGCTCATGGTAAACTAACATGTAAGAATATATTAACTGTAATAGGGTGGCAAATGTATAAATACATAAAGTTTTTTAAAGAGATAACTTTACCGGACATTCCTCAAGTTGGCGGTAAAAATGCCTCGCTTGGAGAGATGCAACGGCACCTAGCTCCTAAAGGCATAAATCTGCCAAATGGCTTCGCTACTACTGCCGATAGCTATTATTATTTTTTGGATCAAGCCGGTATCCGTCACGAAATCGAGGCGGTATTGCAGGGGCTAAACGCCCAGAATATCGACGAGCTGCGGACGGTTGGAGCTAAGATCCGCTCAATTATTCTGCATGCCAAATTCCCGCAAGATTTCGAAGAAGAAATTAAGCGAGGCTACAAAGAGCTCAGCGAAGTTTGCGGTCGTAAAAACCTGGTGGTCGCGGTTCGCTCATCGGCAACGGCTGAAGATTTGCCAAATGCTTCATTCGCCGGCCAGCAAGAAACCTATTTGAACATCGAAGGCGAGGATAGCGTCCTGCATGCAACCAAGGAATGCATCGCCTCGCTTTTTACGGATCGGGCCATCGCCTATCGCGTCGAAAACGGCTTCGAGCACATGAAAGTCGCGCTTTCGGTAGGTATTCAGCAGATGGTCGCTGTTCGCTCTAAGTCTGCTGGCATAATGTTTACGATTGATACTGAATCGGGATTCACGAACGCGATTGTTATAAGTTCTATCTATGGAATTGGCGAAAACATCGTCCAAGGCAGGGTTAGCCCAGATGAGTTCACCGTCTTTAAGCCGACTATGAAGATCATCAAGCGAAAAGTCGGCACAAAAAAAGAAAAGATGATTCCGGTTTCAGGTAGTAAAACCAAAAACATTGACGTCTCCAAGCGCGATCAAGAAAGATACTCTATCACTGATGAACAAGTACTTATCTTGGCTAACTGGGGCATGGAAATCCAGAAGCACTACGGCAAGCCAATGGATATTGAATGGGCACTCGATGAGGACGACGATAAGTTGTACATAGTCCAAGCCCGGGCAGAGACCGTGCAATCTCGTAAGGACACTAACTTTGTCGAAGAATATCAGCTGGTCGCACAAGGCAATCTGATTACGTCGGGATCCAGCGTTGGCAGCAAAATTGGGGCCGGTGTCGCCAGCAAGATTATGAGCATTAAAGACATCGACAAGTTTAAAGAAGGTGATGTGCTGGTTACTGACATGACTGATCCAGACTGGGTACCCATAATGAAAAGGGCCAGCGCGATTGTGACAAATAAGGGCGGACGCACCTGTCATGCGGCAATCGTGTCGCGCGAGCTCGGCATCCCTTGTGTTGTTGGCACCGGTAACGCAACTGAGAAAATTGCCGACAAAGATCCGATTACCGTTAGCTGCGCTCAGGGTGATGAGGGCTTTGTTTATGAGAGTATCCTCGAATTTAAGGTCAACAAAACCGATATCACAGACCTGCCTAGGCCAAGGACAAAAATAATGATGAATATTGGGTCACCTGACCACGCCTTTCAGTATTCAATGATCCCAAATGACGGTGTCGGTTTAGCCAGAGAAGAATTCATTATTGATTCGCACATAAAAATCCATCCTCTCGCCTTATTGCGGTTCAATGAGGTCAAGGACGAAAAGACAAAACGAACAATTAACGAATTAACCAAAGGCTACACCAACAAGGCTGATTATTTTATTGACCGTTTGGCTGAAGGTATCGCTGTGCTTGGCGCGGCCTTTTACCCGAATGATGTGATCATTAGGTTTAGTGATTTTAAGACTAACGAATACGCTAACCTTATAGGTGGCAATCAGTTTGAGCCCCAAGAAAACAATCCTATGATAGGTTGGCGCGGGGCAAGTCGCTACTACAGCGATGAATATCGTGCAGCTTTTGAGCTTGAATGCAAAGCCCTCAAAAAGGTCAGAGATGACATGGGTCTGACTAATATCAAAGCCATGGTTCCGTTTTGTCGGGACATCACTGAGGCCAAGAAAGTCCTTGGAGTTATGGAGCACGCTGGGTTAAGACGTGGTGATAATGGTTTCGAAGTTTATGTAATGATTGAAATTCCTTCTAACGTAATCCTGGCTGATCAATTTGCTGAGCTTTTTGACGGATTCTCGATAGGTTCCAATGACCTGACGCAATTAACGCTGGGCGTCGACCGTGACAACCATACAGTCGCCCATATTTATGATGAAAATAACGAAGCTGTAAAAATATTGATCCGGCAAGTGATAAAAGTAGGCAAGCGACATGGCGTCAAAGTTGGTCTGTGCGGCCAAGCTCCCTCCGACTATCCAGAATTTGCCAAGTTCTTAGTGGAATCCGGTATCGACAGCATCTCGCTGGCACCAGACACAGTAGTTAAGACAACTATCGAAACCAAAAAGACCGAAGACCACCTCGCCACACACCGTGCATAGTGCTTTGTTCTAAGCCTTCATTTGCTAATATATAACAACGGGGGATATGCAGCATTGTGAAGAATTTTTTAGAGAGTAGCCGTTACGTCATCATCCTTGGCATTGTCGGGACATTTTTAGCCTCGTTGGCGTTATTTATTTTTGGTCTGGCTGGAATTCTGGTTGCTGTGTGGGAAGGATTAAGTGCTGCTAGCCCCTTTGGCTACGATAACTTAAAGGAGCTAAGCATAGTCCTTATCCAGGCGATTGACATATTCCTGCTCGCCACCGTGATTTACATCATTGCGCTTGGTTTGTATGAGTTATTTATTGACGAGTCATTGGACCTGCCAAATTGGCTTGAAGTGCGCACCCTAGATGATTTAAAGGGACGCTTGTTGGGCGTGATTGTAGTTATTTTGCCGGTTACTTTCTTGGGTAAATTGGTCGAATGGCGTCAAGGGCAAGACATTTTTTGGCTGGGTCTAGCAGTCGGTGCCGTTCTGTTATCTATAGCAGCCGTCCAATACGTTGCAGTTATCAAAAAAAGAAGCTAAGCACCAATGCTTGGCTGGGGCGAAGGTTCCTTAATAGAACTTTTTCGATCCAGGATGATGACCAAATTGTCGATGTAGAAGAGATTCGAGAACTACTCGATGAGGAAACCAAGGAGGCTGATGATGAATAACTCATCCCTCTTTGATAACAACACCTTCTATAAAGCATTTGAGCGCGACTTAAAACATGCAAAGCAATCTGTAATCATAGAAAGCCCCTTCATAACCAGGAGGAGGATGGAGCACCTGTTGCCGATACTGAAAAAGTTGCGCCGTAAGGGTGTAAGGATAGTAGTGAATACAAGGAGCCCAGAGGAGCATAACGAAGAATATGCTATCCAAGCAGAGAATGCCGTAGCGTCAATGCAGGATATTGGCATAAAAGTACTCTACACCGTCAAACATCATCGTAAACTGGCCATAATTGACGAAGAAATACTTTGGGAAGGTAGCTTAAACATTCTATCTCAGGGCGATAGTTGCGAGATTATGCGCCGAACGTTCTCCGATAGCCTTGCTCTTCAGATGCTACATTTTACCAAGCTTGATAAGCTAGCTACTCTGGAAAGTCGTTGATGTCTATATCGAGTACTTTAGATAGCTTCTTGATAGTCGGGTAGGAAGGCTGCTGGATGCCCTGTTCAATCTTGGCGATGGTATTTGAATGCACGCTGGTTTTCTCGGCAAGCTCAGTTTGAGTCAGGCCTTTAGAGATTCGAGCATCTTTAACTAGTTTTGCTGCTGATTTATTACTCATAGGTTTCTTATCTGTATTATATCACTACAAAAATAGCTCATGCCCTCTCGCAAGGCGCACAAGCTATTCATTTCAATAGTAGCATATTCTATGCAGGTAGCTCTTCTACTGTTGGAGGAGGCATTATAAACGGATCGCCATGGTACTCAACGCCATCAATCTCAGGTGTATCACCTAAGACAATACAGACAGCCCGCTCGAATCCAAGTTCGTTATACATGGCAAAGGCGTTAAAGTCGTCACTCATGATAAGCTTTCCGTCTTTTACATAGACCTGTAGACCTGGCGGAACGTCGTCCCTAGCCTTAATAGTGAAGTACTTGCGGTAGTCTTCGTGAACTGTTGGCTTGTAGTCTGAGAACGGTTTTATAGCGCTCATATCTGCTAAAGCCATTCGGCAAGTTATTTTACCAGTGTAGGCTTGTTTCAAAAGCTCTATCAGGTAATCGTCGCGTGGTTCTGTATCCGCGGTAAAGTCTGCATTAGATATATCTGATATTTTCATAGCTCAATCTTAGCACTTTTATATCTTGTCGATAAGATCAAGAGTCTGCGAAGTGTTTTGCGCCAATATGTCCCAACGCTCAGTGAAGGCAGCATACTTCTGTGCATCTAGTCCAATATGGACTTGATAACATAACAGTCGATTCTCTATATTCGGAATGTTTAGCCCAATCTTTTTGTAGTGTTCTAATACCTCGTGCATGATGTCGATGTCTTTCCACTCTGGATACCATGGCCACCAGTAGATCAACCATGCTATATCGTAGAGAAAATCACCGTACATAGAGTTGCCCCAATCAATTACCACATCAATCCTGTCATTTTGTACAAGAACGTTGCGATATAGAAGATCGCCGTGAATAAGGTAGCGATCAGCTGGCAAGTCACAAAGTAGCTTCTCAAACACTAGCTTAACGCTGTCGAAAGACTCCGCTCCCGTTGGTGATGACTCTAATTTCTTCCGCCATCCACTTACTCGATTGGTTGGTTTATCCTCAAAACCTCCTAACAAGTATTCTTGCCAAGTTGCATAGCTAGCTGATCCTTTGGCTTCCCAAGAGCCATAGCCACTCGTATCCGAGAGGTCTATTGTACGAATTTCATCTAGAGTCGCGAGTAGACTTGGTAGTGTATTTTTCATTTGCTCACCATCTAGATCATCTAGAAATATTCCGTGATTACGCTCAGAAATCGCAAAATATCCTCGAAGCGCTTTTCCAATCTCAACTAGCTTTGGTACACGAAGCGTGGGTGTAGCGTAGCTACTAATTTTCTGGTCTTTCTCGAAATCTTCTTTGCTGGCAGCAAATCGAATAACATATTCTTTACCGTCATGCAGATAGGCGTAGGCTGCAGACCAGTCACCACCAGTTAGCAG
>JBGAUQ010000002.1:0-297004 GCA_044228525.1 Saccharimonadales bacterium (SeqCode) | reverse complement strand
TGTTTTTACGCATCAACGCTTTGCTTAGCGCGGAACCCTCCGAAATCGAAGTCAGCAGTCAGGTTAAAACTGCAAAAGTACCTTATATTGATTCAGACGTCGTAGAGCAACTTCAGTCGCTTAAAGACAACAGTACAAGCGTGGAGTCTTTCTTCGAAAACAGAACTAATCCCTTTGAATAAAGCCTAGGGCTGTGCTCGGTGTTTTTGATCGTAAATTTCGCGGGCATGCAAAATTTGCCTGGCATATAAATTCGGGTTTGGGCAATACAAAAATACAAATCTTGATCTTTCGCCGGCAGTTTCAGCTCTAATAACACCAAAATCAAAGGTAGTTGCTAAAATGCCTTTTTTCTCGGCTGTCACATCTTCGATACTGTGCATCGCTAACTGGCTTGACTCCCGATGAAACAGGCCTGTTTGGGTTATTTGGGTAATGCTATCAGAGGTGACAATCCAGCGATTACCCCAATAAATATGCGTTGAGATTAGCGCAAATGCCGTACACAAGAATAAAAATATAATAAACGTAGCCCCGCCAATTTGAGTCGCCGTACTGCTATTAGCACCTGTGCCGACCACTGCCGGAATGATTCCAAATGCTAAAACTGCGATAGTAATCAAAAGTAGGCCGGTACCAAAATATATACTAAGTATTCCTATTGGATGACGCTTGATCACGCAAATGATGGTTTCGCCCGGCTGCAATACCGTCAATTCATCGCTCACGCGTTCATGCCTGTCAAATTGCGGACTAAGTTGGCTCGGGTCCTGAGGATTCATTTCTTTAATTATAACCTAAAGAAGTGCAGCCTGGTCATTATCCTTTTTGGGCGTTTTACCCAAGTGCTTGTATGTTTTGTGGGTAACCTTGCGGCCGCGCGGCGTGCGCTCTAACAGACCGATTTGCATAAGATATGGTTCATAGAAATCTTCGATCGTGCTTCTCTCTTCGGCAGTAAGAGCCGCTAGCGTTTCGACCCCAACCGGCCCCCCATTGTAGTTGTCGATTATTGCTGCCAGCAACAGTCTATCCGAATGGTCTAGCCCTAACTCGTCAATGTCTAGTAGCTCAAAAGCCTTCTTGCTAATAACTGTATCGATAATGCCATCTCCGTTTACATCAGCGTAGTCACGGACACGCTTTAACATGCGGTTAGCGATACGTGGCGTCAACCTGGATCGTTTTGCTAATTCCGCCGCTGCAGCTTTATCAATTTTTACCTTGAGGATTTGAGCGGCCCGAGCTATTATCTGTTGAATTTCAACATCAGTATAAAAAGGCAGTCGGTGAATCATCCCAAAACGATCTCGCAAAGGCGCCGCTAATGACCCAGTCCTGGTCGTCGCACCGATAATTGTAAACTGCGGCAGGTCGAGTCGAAGCGATCGTGCCGATGGACCTTTGCCAAGCATGATATCCAGCTTAAAGTCCTCCATTGCCGAATATAGCACTTCTTCGACATTGCGATTCAGCCGATGAATCTCATCAATGAATAGAATGTCGCCGTCTTGTAGATTTGTTAACAGGCTTGCCAAATCACCGGCGCGTTCAATTGCTGGACCGCTAGTAACGCGAATTTGAGCACCCATTTCATTAGCGATTACGTTAGCCATCGTCGTCTTACCTAAACCGGGTGGACCGTGCAGCAAAACATGATCAAGCGGCTCTTGACGCTTCTTTGCTGCATCGATGGCAAGCTTCAGGTTTTGCTTCAGTTTTTCTTGCCCAATGTAGTTCGCAAAATCATGAGGCCTTAAAGTAACTTCGAGCTCAACCTCTTGCTCATCTGCCGGCTCGTCAGCCGGGTTTAAAATCCGATCAATCATTATCTAATAGTATACCCCAGCTTGTTGAGCTTATTTTACTGTGCTTTTTAGAGCCAGCTTGATTCTATCTGCCGTAGGTAAATCAGAGTCAACTCCTTGCAGAGCCCTGGACGCATCTTGAACTGTGTATCCTAGAGCGATTAGGGCTTCGACAGCTTCATCGTTAGCTGTATTTGATTCGCTTTGCAGCAGGCCAGTCGCTTCTAGATCAACACCAACTAAGCCCACCTTGTCTTTTAGCTCAACAACAACTCGCTCAGCGACACGCTTACCTACCCCATTAGCTTGTTGTATGAATTTCACGTCGCCCGAAGCAATCGACTGGCGTACATCTTGCGCCGAACCAATACTTAACATATTAAGTGCCATTTTTGGACCAACGCCGTTGACCTCTAGTAACTGCTCAAACAAACTCTTGGTGTCTTTTGCCAGAAATCCAAATAAGTCATGAGACTGCTCACGGATATGCTCGTAAATATACAGTTTGGCGCTTTCATCGATTTTAAGCTGGCTGTACTCTTCGGCGGGTACAAGCAGGCCATAACCCACGCCATTTACATTCAACACAACTATATCAGCAAGTTTCTCACTAACGGTACCTTCCAGGGTCGCAATCATCTGACTATTATCGCATAGTCATGCTATGGGTGATAGCCGCCGCTAGGGCATCAGCGCAATCGTCTGGCTTTGGTATGGTTTTTAGCTGAAGGATAACTCTGACCATTTCCTGTATCTGTTTTTTGTCTGCCCTACCGTAGCCGGTAACAGCTTGTTTGATTTGAAGCGGGGTGTACTCGGCGATTTTGAGACCTGCCTGCATACCACAGAGTAAAACGACACCACGAGCCTGCGCTACGGTCATCGCCGTCGTGACATTTTGGGCAAAAAACAGTTTTTCGACCGCCATTTCAGTTGGCTTACTTGTAGTGATAATATCCGTTAGCTCGTCAAATATGGTTTGCAGTCGCACAGCGTCATCTTCTTTGACTGGTGTCCGGATAACTCCACCATCTACCAGCTGCGCTTTGCCCCTTGTAACTTCAATTACGCCGAAGCCCAAAATGCCCGTGCCAGGATCTATGCCAATTATCCTCACTGGTTTCTCTTTCTATAATAGCCTCTAAGCAATAACTCAACGCCAAACATCAATGCACCCCAGATAATCAAATTCAACAGTAGTTTTGATACTTCAATCTGTTTATTATCATACTCTTTTGACGTGTAGCTTGGATCGGCCGTTCCTGCAGCAACGCCCTTGTCAATTGTCAGCCAAACGAAAGGGATTCCGTGCTGTGAAGCCCGACCTTTTTTATAGCCACCAATAGCACTGTAGTCAGTCGAAACTTTAGGATGAGGCCAGAGTAAAATAACACACAAAGATACAGTTGCGATCAATACAAACAACAGTCCTTTAAACCAACGCATATCTATATTCTAGCCTTTTTTAAAGCATTTGTATTATTCTGGCAGGTCGAATTCAAAGTTTACGTGCGTGTTTGACACGTCGTCTAGATCGTCCAAGGCTTCCATCATACGCATAATTTTACCGGCTGTTGAGCTATCGGACACTACGATTGTATTGTTAGGAACGAACGTTAGTTCTGCTTCTCTAATCACGACACCAACTTTGCTGAGCGCTTCACGGACTTTTGCTAATTCTTTTGGATCAGTGTAGATTAATGACTCGCCGTCCTCGTCTTGGACGTCGTCCGCGCCCGCTTCTAAGGCATTCATTAGAATTTCATCATCGCTACCCGACACACGGATTAAGCCCCGGCGGTCAAATTGAAAAGCCACCGCGCCCTTTTCGGCTATGCTACCACCGTGCTTGGAAAATGCGAGCTTTACGTCAGGATAGGTCCGATTTACATTGTCGGTCGCGCACTCTACGAGAACCGCAACGCCCCCCGGGCCATAACCCTCATACATGACTTCTTGAAGCTGTGCGCTTGACTTGTCTTTGACGCGATCGATAGAGCGCTGAATGTTGGCCATCGGCATGTTAGCAGCCTTAGCGCGATCGATAGCAAGTCTTAGCGAGAAGTTTGTGTCCGGATCAGTACCACCTCGCGCCGCAATTGCGATCGCATTGCCGAGCTTGGTAAAGACAGCCCCGCGGGCGGCGTCCTTGGCGCCCTTTTGACGCTTAATTGTTGACCATTTACTGTGACCGCTCATGCCATCAAGTTCTTGCTTTTAGGATTATTCATATCTGTTATTATATTACTTTTCCCATGTTTGCACCACAGCACCGTAATGATTAGCCCGATAATTATATACAGCAGTAGCATTTGCAATAACGACAGTCCGATTCCCTCCACAAAAATATTTGGGAGACCAGCAAGAAGGTGCGCGGTATCGAGCATATAGTTTAAAAGAATAACTGCGGGCCAGGTAAGCCAGCCTGAAATGCTTCCAAAGAGCATGCCAGACAAGCCAGCCACCAAACCAAGCAACATTGCTAAAGGGATAAATACAACTACTAAAATATTGGCCACCAGTCCAACCCGAGACATCTGCCCAAATATATGTAGTACAAAGGGCAGAGCCATGGCTTCGGCGCATATGCTTTCGAGCGCCACGCCTCCAACTAAGGTTTTATGCCAAGCCCCCGGCAATCTGGTTTGTAATAATGGCGCTAGAACCATAACTCCAAAAAATGCTAGGAAGCTTAAATACCAGCTAAGATCACTCCATACGTATACCGGGTTTGCCCAAGCCGTAATCGCCGCTGCCAAGCATATTAAATTCAGGGGCTTGAAGCTACGGCCATAATATGCCGCACCAATGCTTAACAAACTAACCATAGCCGCTCTGACGATAGACGCGCTGGCTCCGGCTAGAAGTAGAAATAAGCCGATTAAACTAAGCGTTAGAGAGAGTGAAATCCGCTTGGATTTCTTACCCAAAAGTTTTGTTGTGGCCTGGAGAATAATTGTTAGATTATAGCCCGAGACTGCGATGATGTGAGTTAGACCGACGGCTCGGAGATCATCCTTTATTTCTTGTGGCAAAGTAGCCCGCTGGCCAACCAGCAAGCCCATCACGAAAGGCGCTAAAGGCTCGGGTAGTGCCGTTTGTGCGCCAGCGATAAATTTGCGACGAACTTCGGGAATCAAAGACGGATTCCGCGACTTAACTTTCAGCATGGCAAAACTCATTCTGCCTTGGTAAGATCCATATCCCGGATATAGCCTACCGCTAACTTCGACCACGTCATCTTGATAAACGGCATTGGCGCCAAATCCACTGACCTGAATTTTACCTTTTAATACTTCGCCAGATTCTAAAGTCACATTCCCTGCAGCGAAAGCAATTTGCTTGTATTTGTCATAAATCGCGTCTTCTCGAGCACTCACGTTTATCGTAACCTTCTCGTAATATAACGGCTCGAAGCTTGATAAATACTGCATATAAATATTGCCACGCCAGCAGCCAAGGCCTATTCCTAAAATAGTGACTAGTGCTATGGACAATAAACTCCGACGTTTTAAAAAAATTGTGACAATAAAAGCAAGCACGATTAATTCAGTTGAATCCAGTCCTGGTCCAATCCTCGCCAATCCAAAACCTAATAAAATGCCTATGTAGAAAAACAACCATAAAGTGGTCCAGCGGAACTTGTGGTGAAAAACCCAGCCCATAAGCGCAGTCTACAAAATTAAACTGCTAGAGCTGCGTAGAATTAAGATTTATTTAATAGTCGGTGGATTCTTTTGTGGTATATGCAAACAAGCATGACAGCGGCGCAGGCAATTACTGAAAGCTGAAAGATTGATACCGCAGTGATTTTATAGGGAATCAGCCCCAAAATAGCGCCAATTCCACTCAAAATATACAGCCAGGGGGATTCGGTATTTGGAAACCTCCAGGTCTTCACGAATGCAGGAATATAGGCAATTAGGTCCGCCGCGGCTGCAAGCCAAATACTTAAAATCGCATTACCAGTTATCTGCCAGCCGATCACCCCAGCCATAGCGACAGCGAAACACACCCAGTCAAAAACCGTCGCACCTCCCATACCTCTTTTTAAGCTCAGAGCGAAGAATGCAGCCCCAAAAAAACATATAATCCCAGCGTAGAGCTCAGCGCCAAGATTGCCGTCGGCAGCCAGAACACTCACGAAATTAATTGTTAAAACAAAGAATAGAACTAAACGTGTAATGCGATGAGGCTTGGTGCGACCATTTAGAATGCTAACGCAATATATGCAAGAAGCGATTACAGTTAGAATCGCGCTTAGTATTAGTAATAAGGCTTGCATAAAATGGAGGGCCCGGTGGGACTCGAACCCACGACACCCTGCTTAAAAGGCAGGTGCTCTAACCGGCTGAGCTACGGGCCCATTTAACTCCTTACATTATCCGTTTTTTGGGTTAAAAGTCAATCACACTTACAGATACGAAATTTGGATTTACAGATAATATGGCGCATACTTACATTAAGATGACCGAAGATGAGATTTCAACTGTATTAAAAAAGTTGGAAGATGACCCCGCATTTGTGACCAACCCGGCATACCGGGCTAATACTTCGCTGTTCCCAGATAATTCAATTTCGTTCGTCGATGCGCACCTGACTTACCTCAAATTGCATCCAAAACTAGACCCAAATCACTATTTGGCGAATCTACGCTTGATGACGCGCAAGCGCTAAATTAACCTTTGTGTTTTTTGCCGTGTTTGCTGCCGGTCTTTGGTCGCTGCATCCAAAGCACCAATAAACAAGCCAGCGCGCTTGTGCCAACAATGAGATTCTGAGCTTTTTGCATCTCAGACCAAAGTGACGAATCGACAATATTATGACTAAGGCCTGGCGGCAATAGAGGCACTATGAGTAGCGCACCAAGTAAACCTACTCCAAGAGCTGGGATAATATTTAGTATCAGTTTGGTTTTTCCGCTAACCGTCCGGATCATAAATATAGAAGTTAGTATTACTGGCAGAAGTAATAAGATTAACTTGACTGTGTCGTTTCCCGTATCCAGTTCCTTAGGAACCCTTGCGGAAAACAGTTGAAAGAAAGTATTCGCGTCAGTAGCGACGAATTGGACGAGGATGTTGCCGAGGCATAGACTTAAAAATACCAGCGTGGCATTAATCCTAAATACCAGCAGTACTACGACTGGTATTAAGACAATTAGAGCAAGTGTGGCTTCAGGTGTCACCTGCCTATAGTAGCTAATTGCTTATGGTAGTTCAAAAGTATTTTTGATGGCTTCGATGGTTGTGCGACCTTTGAGGTTCAAATCACCGTCCTTACCAATAACTTTGCCGTACTTCATAACCTTAAGAATACGACGGCCTCGTTCAACCGAATCGCCCTGGGCGTGGCGTGACATTATCAGCATTGTATCTTCGCCTTTTAGCGATTTTAACGTAAAGCTATCTTTAACAAATTCAACCTTGCCATCAATTTGTCGATACATGCCTGGACGTATGTAATGTTTAAGCCTAAGCTCATCGTCTAAGGTATTATTAAGAATCATCAGTGAAGCGCGCTTTTTATATCGGTTGCTACTTGGCAACGCCGTCTTATCTGTAACCTCATAGTCTAGGTTACCTAGTTCGAGAGCGTGTAACAGCATGAATGGAATTTTGCCGTTTTTCATTTGCAGCTCACTAATAATGTGGGAGTAACCGGTCAGCCGAGCGTTGATTTCGATCGAATATACCTCTTTGTTTGGCGTGATAATTAAGTCAATCCCAAAAACACCTTTGTAGCCATGACTTGCCAGCTCAGAACCAACTATCGAAGCGATTTCTTGTGTTTGGTGATGAACGATATCTGGATAATTCCCGCCAACTTCACCGCCACCCCATTTATTAGCGCCCTCTAATTTGGTGTTACCAAGATACTGGCTATCAATTAGTTGTTTTTGAATCCCACCGCTAAATATGCCGTATTTCGTGATACAGACTTGGATGCTGGCGGCTTCGCCTTCGACAAATTTTGAAACAACGATGGTACGACCTCGCGAAAACCTTTTTAATGACTTAACTGCTGCGACATAATCATCTAATGTTTTGATAGCATAAGTCCCTTTGGAGCCGGACGATTCTTCATCTTGCAACATAAATGCGCCGTACTTTTCTGCAAGAGTCGTGTAAGCAGTGATTTTATCCAGGTCGCTCATGTAGCATATTTCGTACTCAGGCATGCGAATAAGATCGGCAAACTCATCTCTAAAATAACGCTTGTTTTCATAGGCATGAGCAATGGTTGGTGAATTCATCAAATAAGCTAGTGGGTTGATTTTGTATGGTGGGTCTAACGGAGAATACATCACGAACTTACGCTTGGAATCAGTCTTGAAGCTGTTCATAAACTTTTTGGAGCGCAAAAGTTTGGCGACGCTATTTCCGTATTGCTTAGTTTTGCCCAGCCACGAGATCTCGGCTTTTAGGGGCAGGTCGTGCAGCCAGTTTTGTTTGATTTCGGTAATTATTCTAAAATCGTCAAAAAGCTTATCGTATATTAGATAGTTATACGGGTCGGTACTGACTACCCCAATGGGCGTCGAACGGTTGTATTTGATAGCTAATTTTTGAGCCATAGAAGATTATAGTACCACTTTTTGCATCAATTTACAAGAGGTTATGGCTAGTTGGCGTTGGCGTTCATGACACGACTATAGGCAACGTAGATTAGGGCGGCAACAATTAGCAATATAGTAATCAACAGGGGAATAAAGCCCGACTGATCGAGAGGTTTACGCTTCATTATCTACCATTATTAAACCACTAGCTCTTTAAAGCAAATTTTGGCTAATCTTCCCAGTCTTCGAGTAATTGTTTTTGCTTACGAGACAGTTTGGTCGGCGTATCTACGATTAGCGTGACAATATGTGCGCCACGGGAACTGCCCTTTAGGTGCGGCACACCATGATTCGATAATTTAAAATCCGAACCAGATTGAGTGCCGGCCGGAACTTTCATCGTAACAGGCCCATCAACAGTTTCAACTTCAATTTCTGTACCCAGCGTAGCGCCAATCATATCAACGTGAGCTTCGCTAAGAATTAGATCGCCCTCTCGCGTGAAGCGCTTGTGTGGTTTAACGCGAATGTTGACATACAGATCACCCTTTTGGCCATTGGCGATGGCTTCGCCGTGCTCACGCAAGCGAATCGTTGCACCGTCATCGATGCCCGCCGGTATTTTGAGATCGATATTTTGTTTCTTGGATTGGGTGCCTTTACCACGACAAACCGTACAGAGTTTCTCAGGAATTTTACCCGTCCCTTTACAGCGCAGACAAACGCTGGCCTGCTGAATATTGCCGAAGATTGTGCGAGATACCGTTACTACCTGACCTGTCCCCTTACATTGGTCGCAGGTTTTTAATTCATAGCCAGGCTCGGCAGTCTTGCCTTTACAATGCTCACAAATATCATCTAGATGCAAGCCTAGGCTTACTTCAGTTCCAAATACTGCCTGATCAAAGCTTATCTCAACTTCTGCCTCAATATCACGACCACGTGTTTGTCGCTGTTGTCGCTGTCCTCCACCACCAAAAAAACTGTTAAAGATATCGCCAAGCCCAAGATCGCCAAAGTCGAAATTTACATTTTGACCCTGCCCAGCCCCGCCGTAGCCAGAGAATGGATTGCCGCCACCATTACCACCAATACCAGCATGACCAAATTGGTCGTAGCGCTTGCGCTTCTCGCCATCCTTTAGCACTTCGTAAGCTTCATTGAGCTCCTTGAATTTAGCTTCATCACCGCCTCGATCTGGATGGTGCTCTACAGCCGAACGGCGAAAAGCTTTTTTGATCTCGTCAGCACTAGCATCCTTGCCTACGCCCAGAACTTCGTAATAGTCACGCTTAGTCGCCATATAGTCTTTCTATTCTACGTTATCCGGGCAACTAGCCCCAGAATTCAACGCGGGTTACAGCTAGTCTTTCTTTTTTTCTTTGGGGTCTTTTTCTTCTTTTTCGTCGACGACTTCGCCTTCGATTGGCTCATCTTCCTTCTTGTCTTTTTTGTCGTCTTCATCCGTGTCAGCGGCGTCTTGACTAGCCTGTTCGTACATCTTTGCGCCAATTGGCATAAGTTTATCGTTGAGCTCCTTGGCGGCGTTCTCAAGCGCTTCTTTGTCAGCTTTTTCGTCACCTACGACTTTTTTGGCGTCCTCTATGGCTTGGTCTAGGACCTTTTTATCATCTTCTGAGATCTTTTCGCCGTTATCTTTTTTGAGTTTTTCAGCCTGATAGACGGCACCGTCAAGTAAGTTGCGAGCTTCAACGAGTTCCTTCTTAATCTTGTCTTCGTCGGCGTGAGCTTCGGCTTCCTTGGCCATCTTTTCAACTTCAGCTTTATCTAGATTGCCAGACCCTGAGATTGTGATGCTCTGCTCTTTGCCACTTCCCTTATCCTTGGCAGTTACATTTAAGATACCATTGGCGTCAATGTTAAATGTAACTTCAATCTGTGGAATGCCTCGTGGGGCAGGCGGAATGCCGTCAAGCACAAATCGACCGAGCGATTTATTGCCTTCGATCATATCGCGTTCACCTTGAGCAACATGAATTTCTACTTGAGGCTGATTGTCGGCCGCAGTACTGAATACTTCGGATTTACTTGTTGGGATCGTAGTGTTGCGTTCAATCAATTTGGTCATGACCGCGCCCATGGTCTCTATACCAAGACTTAGTGGCGTAACATCAAGGAGAAGCACGTCTTTGACGTCACCTTGCAGTACTCCACCCTGTATAGCAGCGCCTATGGCCACGACTTCGTCAGGGTTTACGCCCTTCATAGGTTCTTTGCCAAAGATGTTTTTAACCTTTTCTTGAACGGCTGGCATTCTTGTCATGCCACCGACAAGCACGATAGCGTCAATCTCGCTTGTAGAGACGCCGGCGTCCTTTAGGGCTTTTTCGCATGGTGCGGCGGTTTTATCAATTAGATCAGCGACTAGATCCTCCAGCTTCGCACGAGTCAACTTGTGCTCGAAGTGCTTTGGACCGTCCGCGTCGGCGGTTAAGAATGGCAGATTGATATTAACTTCTTGGGCACTAGAGAGTTCGATCTTTGCCTTCTCTGCCTCATCGCGCAATCGTTGCATGGCAGCATTGTCGCCGCTTATATCGATGCCGTGTTCTTTTTTGAATTCATCAGCGAAGTAGTTAATAATGACTCGATCAAAATCGGCACCACCAAGGTGGGTATCTCCGTTGGTCGACTTAACTTCAAAGACACCGTCGCCTAATTCTAGAATTGAAACGTCAAAGGTACCGCCACCGAGGTCATAGACAGCAATCTTTTCGTCCTTTTTGTCGCCTTTATCAAGTCCGTAAGCTAGTGCGGCGGCAGTCGGCTCGTTAATAATTCGCTTAACCTCAAGTCCGGCAATCTTGCCGGCATCTTTGGTAGCTTGACGCTGTGAATCGTCAAAGTAGGCCGGCACGGTAATAACAGCCTCTGTAACTTTGTCACCCAAGAAACTCTCGGCGTCACTCTTAAGCTTACCAAGTATCATTGCCGACACTTCTTCTGGGCTGTATTCTTTGTCGCCCATCTTCACTTTTACGCCATTACCACTCTTTACAATTTCGTAACCCATTAACTTAAGATCGCGCTGGACCTCTTTGTCGCTAAAGTTGCGACCGATTAGACGCTTAACTTCATAAACAGTATTTTTTGGATTTGTGACCTGTTGTCGTCGGGCAACTTGGCCTACCAGTCGTTCACCGCCCTTATTTACAGCAACAACAGATGGAGTTGTGCGGTTTCCTTCGCTATTTGCGATAATTTCCGGCTTACCAGACTGCATAACAGCCATTGCCGAGTTAGTTGTGCCTAGGTCGATTCCAATAATTTTGCTCATTTGCTACCTATTCCCTTTCTTAAATTAGCAGTCTTAGTTATCTACTGCCAGTTTAATAAATTGGCACTCTCATGTCAAGAGTGCTAATTGTGTTATTTTTGGAGGGGTTTTATTTGACTTCAATATATTATCTAGATACACTTTCGGTTAGAATACGCGTCTAGAAAAGCGCTTAAATAAAAATGAAAAAAAGTCAGTTTAATTCCAAAGGATTTTCACACCACTTTGCGCTATTTTTCTTTATTTTAATATTCGCGGTTGCTGGTGTCGGCTACAGAGTGGCCACCAAGGCTGCCTCTGAAACTGAACCCACCAATACCTACTTCATGTATTCAGAGGGCGGCAAATACAAATATGTTTACGTTTGGGGGCATGGTCGTTGTGGCACCAAAACAGTTAAGTATACTGCCAGCTCTCAAAGCAATGCGCTAGCGTTCAAAATGCCGTCAAAAGATTCAGCCGGCAATTACCCGCCTATCAAACTTATATGTACCGCCAACAGTAGTGATAGTTACTCTTTTGACTTTAGGGTGACTAGTGATGAAACCGGGTCAGCGGATGTTAGCGGCGCGGGTGAAGACCTTGTAAGTAGCTGTATTTACGTTCATGACTCTGGTGTGAGCCGTACAGGCGCCCGCGAAAACGGTAGCTGTAACACTGATAGCGCTAAATCGGCTGGCGATGATGATGGAAACGACTCCAGTAACAGTGGTGGGGATGGGAGTTCCGATGATGGCCCCGTCGCGACCACCAGTGGAGCCCCAAGACCTGATAGAGGAGCTCTACTAATTGCTAGACATATCGCTGGCAAAGAACTTAGTAACAAACTAGGTATTGGCACCAATGAAGATCGGACATATATTATCTCGGTGCAAGGACCGGGTAGGCTGAAATATAGAGAACCTAGGGTTTTCAATTCAAAAATAACCGATAACCCAATCAGTGGCGTAAAAGTAAAGCTAAGTTCACAAAATAGATCAAAGCGGGCAGGCTGCGGTTATAACGGACCTTTTAATCGTCATAGAGATTCAACAAAGGTAACCAATGGTAACGGTGACGTCGCTTTTGTAAGATGCACTAAAGATGATTTCTCTCTAACTCTGAGCAATATCCCAGTTGGGTACGTACTACCTGGCCAGCAAGGCAGAAGCGCTGCCCTAAATATTAAAGACGGTCGATACATTCAGCTCGAAAGAATAAAAGCTGACGGCTTTGACGGAGTACTAATAACAATCACACTTCAGCACAGAACAACCCTGGCCCCTTTTACTCAAGCACAAATGACTTCTTTCGCAGCAGCAGCTAGTAAGTATTGGCACCAAGTTACGCCGACTGAAGCCCAACGACGAATTGGCACAATAGATATAGACCAGACAACTACATGTAAACCTAACCAAGTTCAATACGCGTATGATGACGCTGGAAATAGGGGGCGTAGCGCAGATGCTCTGGCTTGGGCAAAGGCAGGTGGTGGCAAACCAGGCCGACCTAAGTCTCAGTGTACGATTACATGGAACACAGACGAAAGCTCCTACGAATTTCTAAAAGATAATATCAATGTAACTGCCTGCATGGCATTTGTACATGAGTATGGTCATTTGCTTGGTCATGTGGCGGTGAAGGAAGTAAAAAGCAACGGAGAGATAAGTTTTAAAATCGGGCACTCATCAAACCCAGACAATATTATGTATGCGACCCTCAACCCTAATAACGGGCACCTAATTAAAGAAACGGGATGTCACTAGGACAGCTTGACGCGGACCATGGCATGACGAATAATCTCGTCGCCAATCTTGTAGCCTGATTGAAGCTCTTCGGACACAATTTCGTTTTTGCCGTCACCTTCTTCCATGCTGACAGCTTCGTGTAGATTTGGGTCAAAGTGTTCACCGACTGTTTTGATACGTTCGACGCCCATTGCCGCAAGCGTTGATTCAAATTGACTCACAACGCTTTGAACACCCTTAACATAGTCATTGCCTTCTAGATCAGACGGGACATGCTTTAGGGCGCGTTCTAAATTATCTAGAGCCGGTAATAGTTCGCTAACGACATTGGTTTTGACTCGGACGCGTAGATTTGCGATGTCCTCTTCGTGTCGACGGCGAATATTCACAGCGTCGGCTCGTTCACGCTGCAAGGCTTCGGTCAGTTCTTGGATCTTAGTCTCTAGCGCTTGTATATCTGCTTTACTTTCTGAAGCCTGGGTTTTTTTCGGCATATTCCCTTTCCTTTTTTACTTCAAAAACATTCAACAATGAGTGAACTGCGCGGGGATTATTGTCGAGCAGCGCTAAAGCCAGGGCAGCGTCCACTTCTTTTTGTGGAACGCCTTCGGTTATATATTGGTTATACCTCATGCAAACACCGTCAAGTACACCCTGACTTAATCTGCCTCTATCTGGGTCGTCTACTTGAAGCTCTGCTCCAAATACCTCTAGCATTTCGGTGCCAGAAACAGGGAACCTCTCAAGCATAGAGTACATCCTCAAGTTCTTGGCCGGCCCGAGAAACAAGCTGCATTACGTCGCGGTAACTTTGACGAGTAGGCCCGAGTGTTCCTATATAACTATTGTCGCTAAATGGACTGCGGAAGCGACTTATGATGAGTGTTACCCCTGCCGTCCTGCCAATTGGATTCTCGCTGCCGATATAAACACTTAGCGGCTCATTTGGGGCGACCTCACGAAGCCAAGGCTCTATGTTATCGAGTAATTGTGCAACTTGCTGAACTTGTGCCCCATTTATAAATTCAGGCTGTCCAAATAAGTTGCTTAGACCGCTCATGTAGAGCTGATTGCCAATCGTGGCAATGCCAAGATTATGAGTTAGCTCGACTAGAGTATCGACTGCGTTTCGGATTGTGCGCTCCGGCGCGCCAGCACTCTGTACCCGTGAGGCAAGCGCTCTTTCGCTACGTCGCTCTGGCAAAGACTGCGTAGGGCTTTCATTAATAATATTGACGTAGACTCGGTAACCTTTATCGGTCGGCACACGTCCCGCGCTGGTGTGGGGCTGCATAATGTAGCCATTTCGCTCAAGCTCAGCCATTTCGGCACGAATTGTCGCCGAGCTAACATTAAATAACTTTGCCAGCAGGCTACTGCCTACCGGACTAGCTACCTCTGCATATTGTTCGACAATAGCACTTAATATCTTCTGCTGACGCTCCGTCATATTCCCCTTATCTTATAATTTTGGCACTCGATAGTCAAGAGTGCTAGCTCGCATACGGAAAATAGATGTAGGGCAGATTGACATTATGCTTATGCCTAAATATAATCCCTTTTAATATGCCCGCGATAAACACGACTGCTCCTGTTGCAAAAAAGCAAAGGTCAAAAGCGCTTCCGATAGTTGCGATTCTAAATTTTGTTGCCCTGTACTTTGTCGGTGCAATCTCAAATATAAACTATGCCTTCATACGCGATTCCTTCTCATATAAAACAGAAAACTGGATCCTTGTGTTGTCGGTTGCTTTCGCTTTGGCTGTAATTTTCTTCCTGAAGAAGCGTCCAAAAGGAAGAGTGCTAGTTATGGTTTTGGCGGCAGCAATGGTAATTATTTCCGTGGTAGGGCTTAAAGATGCGCAAAAAATTAATCAGAGTTTCGAAAGTTCATCAGAGCAAACGCTTATTAGCTATAGTGACCCAGAATTTGAAAAAGCAGTTCAGCAACTATATGTTGCCTACGCAATATTTGGTGCAGCAAACCTATTTGCGTTGATATCACTCGCCAGGAACAAATAGCGATTATTCGTTATTTGTGAGGTAAGTTTTGATGTCGGCTGATAGCTTTTGGGCAACAGCCCGGGCAGCAGGCTCATCAGGCGAAGTATGGTTTTCGGATGAGACAATTGTTTGGATTTGCCTAAAGACAACTTCAAGGTCGTCGTTAATGACGGCCACATAATAATTGGTACTTTGCAGCTCTTCTAGTTCTTGTAAAGCAGTTTTGAGCCTAAGCCGGTAATCATCCGCATCAACCACGTCGCCATAACGACGCTGCAGGCGCTGTTGCCAAGTCTCAAAATCTGGCGGCAGTAAAAATACAGCCATAACACTTGGATCTAGTGCCTTATACTCGGCTACACCCTGCACCTCGATGTCTGTCATGGCGATTTTGCCTTCATCATGCGCTTTCTGAATCTCAGCAACGCTGGTGCCATAGAGGTTGTCACTGTAAACTTTGGCTTCTATGAAAGCCCTGTCTTGCAGCATCTTTTCTGCTGTCGGCTTGTCAATAAAGTGGTAATCTTTGCCATCTTCTTCTAGGATACCGTGGTTAATACGGGGCGGCCTGGTTGTGTGAGAGATAATATGATGAAAGTCGCCTGTATCTAATAACTTCTGCTTAATAGAATCTTTACCGGCGCCAGTCGGCCCAACTAACATGAGTATTTGCGTGTCATGAATGAGTCTTATCGCAGCTGGGCTTGTTGTATATTTTTTGAGTTTCTCTGTGAGGGAGCTATTCATTGCAAAAGTATAGCACTAGTCGCGCTTGAGCATTACGGTGAAGGCTTCGGCGGGGATGTCGACCTTACCAAATCGTTTCATGCGTTTCTTGCCCTTGGCTTGTTTGGCTAGAACTTTCTTTTTCCGAGAGACATCACCGCCGTACAGCCCAGTGGTTACGTCTTTACGATAGGCACTGATATCTTCGCGGGCGATAAACTTACCGCCAATCGCAGCCTGCAAGGCTACCTGGAAGTTTTGACGAGGAATAATATCCTTTAATTTTTGTACCGTTTCGCGTCCCAAACTCTGCGCTTCACTCCTATGGACCATTACACTTAACGCGCTAACTATATCGCCCGCGACGTAGAAATCCAGCCGAACCAAATCCTCAGCCCGGTAGTCATCTAATTCATAGTTGAAAGAACCATAGCCACTTGTCAGGCTTTTTAGTTGGTCATAAAAATCGGTTAATAAGTTTGCCAATGGCGCTTCAAAACTAACCAGCGCTTGTTTATCGACATAGCTGATGTTTTTTTGCACTCCACGCTTACTACTAATTAGCTGGATAACATTGCCGACGTAGTCTTGAGGCACGATTATTTCACCCTTAATCCAAGGCTCTCGTATTTCTTGGATTTTGGCAGGATCGGGTAGGTCGGCGGCACTTTTTATGTCCAGCTCATCACCATTAATAAGGCTTATCTGATAGTCGGTCGAAGGATTAGTGACGACCAGATCTAGGTCATATTCACGTTCAAGCCGCTCACGGATGATGTCCATATGTAGTAAGCCAAGAAATCCGATTCTGACTCCGAAACCAAGAACGGGAGAATTCTCTGGCGCGAATTGCAGTGCTGAGTCACTAAGAGAAAGTTTTTCAATAGCGTCCTTAAGCTCTTGGTAGAACTCATTACTCTCCGGGAAAAAGCCGGCGTATACGAATGGCTGCACATTGCGATACCCAGGCAACGCTTGCCGAGATGGGCTGGACACCAACGTTACGGTGTCGCCAACTTTGGCGTCACGAGTTGTCTTGAGGTTAGTTACAATATAACCTATTTCGCCCGCCTGGAGTTTCTGGCCAGCTGTCATATCTGGCTTTAGCGCGCCAACTTCCAGTGCGATACCGTCCGCGTCAGTTGCCATCATTTTGATCTGATCATTCTTTGAAATAGCGCCGTCAAAAACACGAACATAAAGAATAACGCCTCTGTAGTCATCATAATAACTGTCAAAAATTAAACCACGCGTTTCAGGATTTTTTGAACTTTCGGGCTCGGGAACTAGTTCAACAATTTTATCGAGTACTGTATCGACGCCTTGGCCAGTTTTGGCTGATATTTGTAAAATATCTTCTTGCTTACAGCCAAGCAGACTAATTATTTCGGCACTTACTCGTTCAACGTCAGCTGCTGGCAAGTCAATTTTATTTAGAACGGGGATAATGGTTAGCTCAGCCGCAAGCGCCAGGTACACATTGGCTAAAGTCTGCGCCTGAATACCCTGGCTGGCATCAACGACCAGCAAGGCGCCCTCACAAGCTTCGAGACTTCTTGAAACCTCATAGCTAAAGTCGACGTGGCCTGGCGTGTCAATGAGGTTCAGCTCATGTGACTTATAGTTCATACGCACCGGTGCCAATTTTATAGTTATGCCTTTTTCGCGCTCTAGGTCCATCTTGTCTAGATGTTGGGCTTTCATGTCACGCTTTTGGACAGTGCCAGTCAGCTCAAGTAAACGATCGGCCAAGGTGGATTTACCATGGTCAATATGAGCGATAATACAAAAGTTCCGAATTTTAGCCTGCTGCATGTCAGGCTATTATAACAGAGGTGAGTGCAAATTTATCAGATATCTACCTTGACGGGTTTTGTAGCTACTTGTTTGACTCGCTTAAATATCGGCTTAACTTCCTCAAGCCCAAACAGGGCCGAGACTCCGATGTGGACACTAAACGTCACTCCCGCGATGAATAGCAGCTTGCTACCAAGCGCTAGGATTCCCCTGTCATCAAGACTCAATGGATAGAGCGAGATCATAACAAAACACGCGACGACACTGAAGCCACTGACCGATACAATCCTAAACACACCGCTCCAGAAAGTTCCGTTGAACAATTTGGGGTCACGAATTAGCATGATGACAGACAGGATACCGACTTCAATAGCAGCCACAGACGATTGGGCGATAGCCAATCCTTCTACGCCGTATGCCGATGGCTTGGCTAGGGTGTAAGCCAAAATTACGTTTAAACCGATCGTGAAGATAGAGACAAACAACGGAGTGCGCGTATCTTTCTGGGCATAAAACCATCGAGATAGAAATGTATATATAATCCTAAAGAAGATAGCGACCACTAGTAAGCCAAAAATGTTAGCGATTTTAATGTTCCCATTGGTGTAAATCAACCGCGCCAAATAGCCTCGGGCAAAGAAACAAAAAATAGCCAGCGGCGCAGCAATCCATATCATAGCCCTTAATACTGTTAGGAAATCCTGTCGGAATAAATCAGGCCTGCCCTGACTAAGCCGAGCGTTGAGGCGAGGAAATGCCGCTGAGGAAATTGCCGTACCAACCAGAAGAACCGGTGCCTGAGCTAAAATAAATGCACTGTTAAAGTACGTAATGTTGCCCGATCCCAGCCCACTAGCGATATTGGTTTCGACAATCCCCTGCACCTGGTCAATCCCCTGATCAAGCGAGCGCGGCGGCAAGTTGACTAGCACTGTCTTAAGCTCAGGGTCATGCCTGACAATGCGCGGGTGCCAGTGGAAATTCATTTTCCATAGTCCGCAGATAACGATTATTAGCTGAAGGATCGCTCCGATAAAGGCACCAATTCCAAGACCGACCAGCCCAATATTATCTTTGAAGAGAAAGATGCTGACAATAATTGAAACGTTATAAAACAGAGGCGCGATCGCGTAGAAAAAGAAACGACCCATGGTTTGCTGCACGCTTGTAAGCACGCCTGATATCGTGAAGAGCAACGGGTTAAAGGCTAGGAACTGCATGATGTGAGTTGATGTCTCAAGTTGGGCTGGACTCAAGCCAGGAGCTACGACGTGCTTGATCAGTGGTTTGGCAAAGATAAAAATAAACACGCCAACTATAAACATCACAATAACTAGTAGGTTCATTAATGAAGCAGAAAGTTCCCAAGCGCTTTTCCGAGTAGAGTTATGAAGTCTATCTGATAAAACCGGCATAAATGCCACGCCAAGGGCGCCTGCCGCTATGGTAAAAAAGAAGAAGTCCGGAATAGTAAATGCCGCGAAGTAGGCATCAGTGCTTTGGGGACCACTTAATGGAAAGTTAGCGTTTACCAGTTTGGTGCGCAAAAAACCAAGCAGCTGCCCGGTTAGGGCGGTCGCCATCAACAAAAAGGCAACGTTGCCGATGCTAATTACTTTTTTCTTTTTAGCCTGAGGCTGGGACGGGTTCATTCACCCTTTAGTATAATGCAGCTGCTGGCGGAAGTTTAGCGCCTTTTAAGGTTTCCATCACTTCGTCCGCGTCAACGGTTTCTTTTTCGAGTAAGTGGTCTTTGAGTTTCTCTAGTTTATCGAGGTTAGCTTTGATGACAGCTCTGGCACGATTAGCGGCTTCAGTGATTAGATTTTCGACCTCATCGTCAATAATCTTTGCTGTTTCGTCGGAGTAATCCCGCTCATGTACCAAGCGATCAATCATCATGCCATCATCAACATGGAAAACCTGGTCACGTAATTTCTGACCCATCCCTTGGTTAACGATCATGTCACGAGCCAACTCGGCCGCTTGCTGTAGATCGTTGCCTGCTCCCGTGGTGATGCGGTCGCGTCCAAGTATAACTTCTTCGGCAATGCGACCACCTAAGCCTCGTGCCAAAATATCTTTGAATTGAATGAGCGACACAAACACACGATCTTCGGGTGGAATAAACCAAGTTACTCCGCCCGTACCACCACGAGGGATAATCGTAACTTTGTGCACTGGGTCGCTATCTGGCAATACATGTCCTACAAGGGCGTGCCCAGCCTCATGGTAGGCAGTGGTAGTCTTGTCAGATTCGGTCATAATCTTGCTCTTACGCTCCGGTCCAATCGCCACACGCTCGAAAGCTTCAGTCACATCATGTTGGCTGATTTCATTATGGCTATTGCGGGCGGCTATAATCGCCGATTCGTTGGCGATATTTGCTAAATCAGCTCCCGACGAGCCAGCAGCCTTGGCGGCTAGAGAGTCTAGGTCGACATTTTTTGCCAAAGGCTTCTTAGCGAAGTGCACTTTAAGGATAGCTTCTCGGTCCTTACGATCAGGCAGGCCAATATTGACTCGTCGGTCAAAACGACCTGGACGAAGCAATGCTGGATCAAGCACGTCAGCACGGTTGGTTGCGGCTAAGACGATCACATTTTGACCCTGCTCGAAACCATCCATTTCAACCAGAATTTGGTTTAGCGTTTGCTCACGCTCGTCGTGACCGCCGCCCATGCCGGAACCGCGTCGACGACCGACAGCATCGATTTCATCGACAAAGATTATGCATGGAGCATTCTTTTTGGCCTTGGCAAACAAGTCGCGCACACGAGATGCGCCAACACCGACAAACATCTCAACGAATTCTGAGCCAGAAATACTAAAGAAGGGAACATTGGCTTCGCCAGCAACTGCACGCGATAGTAAAGTTTTACCAGTGCCGGGGGGACCAACAAGTAAAACACCCTTGGGGATTCTGGCGCCCATGCCAGCAAACTTTTTGGGGAACTTCAGGAATTCAACAACTTCTTGCAAGTCTTGTTTCGCTTCGTCAGAACCGGCAATATCGCTAAACGTGACTTTATCTTTCTCGTTGCCATAAAGTCGTGCCTTGCTCTTGCCGAAACTCAACGCCTGATTACCTTGGCCCTGTGCACTTCGCAGCATAAACCACAGAACGCCCGCGATGATCAAAAATGGAATAATCGAGCCGGCCAAACCTATCCAGGTTGAGCCGCTGCTTGTTTGAGGCTTGTAGGTCAGGGCAACTTTTTTAGTATCAAAGCCCTGCTCCTGCAAGCTAGAATTGCCATCAACATAAGTTTTTAGCGTTGGCTTTTCTTCGCCTTTAGGGGTAATAGTCAGTTCATTACTACTAACTAAAATCTTGCTGTACTTACCCGCGTTGGTGTCTTCGACGGCTTTGGTAGTATTTATTGTTTTAAGGGTACTGGGTTGGTTATAGGCCGCGAAGATCACAAGACCAAATAAGATCAAAAGAGCGATAAAACCTACATTTTTGGCATTGCGGCTATTGTTGCTAGCCTTATTTTTCGGTCCACGTGATTTCTTATCCATTGAGCTCAATTATACCTTCTCTCAAATAATTTGGCTAGCGCTCTGGCACGGAGAGTGCCAGATGATCTTTATTTACACTCATATTATAGCCTGAAACTACTGGAAATGTCTTGCCGGTCTGACCAGTCTTCGCGGCAACAACTAATCGTTCAAGTGTTTTGGAGTCAAAAGTCCTAACGTCATTGGAGCGCAACCAGGCTGCAAGTACCTCGCGGGATACGTTGTGAGGCAAATGATTGAACCAATCACGGTCAATTGAATCGGGGTTTGGTTGATTATTTAGATACTTAACCAGTAAAGTGTCCATTTCATCATTGGTCGAGCGCAGACTCGAAATTATATCAAGTAGCTCTTGGCGATCCCGCTGATCAAGCTTGGTCACATAGTTATGTCGAATGTAATTCCGCAGATACTTCGTATCAGAATTTGTGCTGTCTTCACGCCACTTCAATTTATGTGCTTTCGCATAGGTGATTAGTTCAACCTTTGGAACTTTTAGCAATGGCCTTAGTATTCCATCGTGCTCACCAAGTGAAGTTAGGCCCTTCCGCCCGGTTCCCCTTAGCATGTTAAGGATAGCCGTTTCTATGACATCATCTTGGTGGTGCGCCGTGATAATTGCCTCTGAATTGGTGTCTTTAGCGACTTTGCGTAGATACTTATACCGAATCTCGCGGGCTTTAGCTTCGCTAGTTTTCTTGCCAAGCTTGGCTTGGTGACCCACCCATGCCACACCCAGTGTGGCACTCACTGAACTTACAACCTCCGCATCCTCAGCCGAATCGGGGCGAATGCCGTGATCAAGATGCGCGACAGTCAACTTCAGGTCGGGCTGTTTAGCCAAAATATTCAACAAAACCATCGAATCTACGCCGCCACTAACTGCCACCACATACTTGCCGGCCTTTGGTAATACAACATCCATATCTTATTATTGTAACAATGACCGATAATAAACATTTCGAGTAGACGTGCAAGACATTTTACTTTTTGGGGTGGGTATTATAGTCGGCGCCATGAATGCGGTTGCTGGCGGAGGCATATTGATTGGCTTCCCTGTCTTATTAGCGATCGGCGTTCCCCCGATCGTGGCAAACGCCACGGGTCACCTAGTCGTCATTCCAGGCCTAGCTACATCTGTATATGGCTACAGGAAACGGTTACACAAATTGCCAAAAATATATATTTGGCTGCTACTGCCCTGTGCCGTCGGAGCGGCGATCGGAGCAGCGATCCTCAAAAGCACTCCGAATAGTCAGTTCGAAGAATACGTGCCTACCCTGGTTTTTTTGGCAGTCGTGTTATTTGCCATTCAGCCGTTTCTTCATTTCCATCTACATAAACACATTCGCACCAAAAGCCGCCGTCTTGGGCCACTTTTATGGATTGGACTCGCTATGATGCCGGTTTCAATTTATGGAGGATATTTTGGTGCGGGTTTTGGCTTTATCATGCTGGCATTTTTGGGCTTTACAAATCTGCATGACGTACACAAGATGAACGCCATCAAAAACCTGTCTGCCATCGTAATCGCAGGCGTCACGATTTTGTACTTGTTTAACAGCGGGTTAATCAATTGGCACTACGGGCTAGTGATGGGTGCCGGAACAGCTGTCGGTGGTTATTACAGCTCGGTTATTACGCAAAGATTCTCAACGCATGCCATAAGAGCCACCGTAATAATCTTTGGCTTAACGACGGCCGGATACATGGCGCTCAAGGTGATCTAACTGGTAAGCAAGCTGAAATCGTGCTATATTAACCCCTGTTGTGGCGGCGTAGCTCAGCTGGTTAGAGCGCAGGACTCATAAGCCTGAGGTCAGTGGTTCAAGCCCACTCGCCGCTACCATTATTGACTTTTTGCCTATTTTCTGATACTATATATTCAAGACACGCATTTGCTGTCGCAGGAGTATATTCAATGTTTGTAAAAGTCGGTTTTGATGAGTCAAAAGGCACAGATCAAGTAAACTTTGCTTTACATGATGCACAGGATGGCCAGCTTAGTTTGGGAATGCTTGAAGTGACACGAGAGCAATCTCCTGAATTTGAGGCTGAGCAAATTGCGGCTCTTCAAGAGACAATTAAATCACACATGGACGATTTGCCAGAAGTGTATGAGCCTACAAAGCACAAAGCTATCTGGCAGCCTGGTACTGAAAATATGCCACCCTTTATTGATAACGACTTAAGCAGAGCATTAAGTAGATTAACCTTAGACGGTGAATTTGACTATGTCCGTGATTCCGTTATGGACCATGCGGACAAGCATGGAAATAGTCAAGTCTACAAAGCTGGTCTTGGCGCTATTCTTTTATTTGGTGCTCAGGTTACAGTCGCAGAACGAATTGCAAAAGAAGGACAAATGGCTATCACAAATAGACGATCGGCACTCTTGGCAAATTTGATGAATGAATTGGGTCAAGGTGTCGTTTATGCTCGCAATCACCACCCTAAGACAAAATGGAGTGGCGAGCCAGTAATCGAAGGTTCCCGTCATACAGCTACCGTTATTGTTTCAACTCGCGACTTAGATAATGCACCTACTGGTGTAAAACTACTAAGTTCAGTACGACCCCAAGAACTTGCCGTTGTATCATAGGAAGATATTTCCGTAATCTTCAAAAACTTTAAACCCTGTTAGTAGCGAAAAGATACTCCTCAAAAACAACTCATTTTTGTCATATTTGATATACTCAATCTAGGACAAAAAATAAAAATGTACGCTTATCTAATCGGTACTGGCATGCTAGGAATTATCTGGCTGATACTTTTTTTGCGACGCAAAGATTTACGCCATGCCATGCTGTGGAGCGCTTCTTTTTATATTGTGATGTTATCAATTGGTTTTCTGCTTTTGTATCTGGTCAATATCGATCCTTCAATGCGTATTAACCCCGGCTATTGGACACCCCCGACCCTCTTTGATCTAAATAACAAAACAGGTGGCTATAGCATTGAGGATGCACTTTTTATGTTCTTTATGGCAGGAATTGCCGCAGCTACTTATGAAGTTCTAACAAATCGACGGATCCTCAAAACAAGCGACCGGCGACTCAAAAAGCGTCATGCTCTTTGGATTGGCCTATTGGGCTCAGTGATCATTTGTTCTGTCTTTAATCTTAACTCTATGTACCTGTTGATTTTCTTTAACTTGTTTGGCGGCTTAGCAATCATCTACCAACGCCCTGACCTCTTAAAGCAGGCTGTTCTAAGCGCACTGATTCTTATGATAATCTACTGGATGCTTTTTACTATATTCAATTTGCTTTTCCCCGACTTTATTTCCACATACGACCACCTGCAGCATACAACTAAGCTCATAATCCTTGGCATACCACTCGAGGAATATTTATACGCTTTAACTTTTGGATTTATTTGGGCACCCATATATGAATACGAACACCAACTTAGAGATAGACGCATTGGCAATAAATCAAAAACAAAGGGTAAATCCGTAAAAAAGAAGACAATAATACCAGGATTTAATGCGCGGCCTGCCAGAGTTAGAGCCCGCTAGTACGCACGGAATATATTTACGATGCTCGAGGGTTGTGGGAGTGGCACACTCAGTAGTCCCCGAGGGGCCACCCCTACGGGGAATAACACTCAAGTTCTATTGTTTTTTGGTGTCAGCGTTGATGGTTTGATCGGCTGCGTCTTGGACTGATGATTCGAGGTTTTTTTGCATAGCTTTTTTAGCGGTCGGGTTAAAGATCAAAAACGAGAAGCCGGCGATAATTAATGCGAGAATTGATCCAAGCGTGATTACTGTTCGCCTATCCATGTAAATATTATCTCACAGACTTGCTGGCGATTAGTTTTGGGAAACGGTTAAACTTCCGCTAACTTTGACCTTGCATTCGTCACTATCGGACCCCAGGCCTCCAGAGCCTTGCATATCCTTGAGGATATCATCGACATGACTATTTGCATTGATAAGAATATTTGGCATGTAGTAGTTGTCGTCGGGGCTACTCGCGCCATACTTGAATTGGCGATAGGCGGTTTCTACTTCGGGAGCCGTATCTGAAACCAGTGTCATTTTATGACTAGCAGCGTAGGCTTTAAGCTCGGCTTCGCTCATACAGGTCGAGTAGCCGGTATCTTGATGCGAAAAGAGCAGCATCACCTTGCCGGGCGCGTAAAACCAAGTTTGATCAAGCGCCTCAGCGTGGTCGATCGTGAGCTGATAGGTATTTTTATCATAAATAATTGGATAATTCACGCCAGCCAGACTTATCGTATGGTCGGGCCGACGACGGACCCAGTCAGGGTCCAACTTAAGCGTTTTTGAAAATCCCGGAACGACCATGTCAGGACACAGGCTATAACCACCGGAGTCCGACCTGTTAACTGGCTTAACGTTTTGGGAGGCAGTAATGACAGCTTCTTTATCATTTTTGTAGCTGATCTTAGCGTCGCCTCTAAAGTTTTGATCGCGCTCTGGGCAACCATTCTGGCTAATTATGCTGTCATCGAAGTAGACACTAACATACGCCTGCTGAGCATGGCTTTTATCTGCCGAGACCTCTATGTTAAGACTATAGTTGCCTTTATCCCCTTTAAGGAACTGTGGTATTAATCCGCCATTTTGATTGTTGGCAATGCGCCAGGCAACAGCAGAAATCAAAACCATCACAATAGCTCCAATCAATATACCTACATGCGCGAAACCGTTTGACGTTTGAGACTTTTTATTTAGAGTCATGATTATCGTTTCTATTTTAGAATATACCAGAAAACCACTGGATTAGGTGTGTTTAAATATAGGCATGCTGGATAAATGGAACGAGTTTTGGGCAAAGCATTCGCCGTCGGGCCTGGTGATATGGAATTTGATCGTCTTTGTGCCGGTAATTATATTAATCGCCGACGGGGTAAAAAAAGGCGGCGGTGATGGTTCATTCGCCAACGTATTCCTGCTAATGGCACTGGTGCCAACAGCCATTGTTTTATTTCTGATCGATGTTTACGTTTTATATAAAAATTTCACGAAACGCTAGACTAATAAAGTATACAAATCCGGCGCCACTATATTGACTTTTTAACAAGCTTATGTTAAGGTGTATACATGTCCGAAACACCAATACCAATCACAGACAGATTACCAGAAGTCGCACAAAGAATAGCTGCCGATAAAGCCCAAAGCGATACTGCTCGAAGCAGGGCTGATCATAACGCCCAAGTGGAACAATCTAGAAAATCCAATACCGAAAAAGGTCGTCGTATGGAACGCCGTATTATCCAAAGAAGGGTTTTTGAGCGCATCCAGGGCGACGCCCGACAAATCGCCGCTCACCTTAAGGAGAAAGGTGTTGCTCCAACGCCTGGCAAAAATGGCTGTCATTCCTTAGATAGAACCCACCCCCGTTCCCCCGCCCGAGCCGTACACGGTGGCATGATGTGGAGCGAAGAGAGGCGAGGTTCTACCAGACCAGCTGGCTGGGAACCAGTCCCCGCGGATCAAATGGACGGCCTAGAACGAGAAACTGAAGCCATTTGGCCACTTAGAGTAAAGCGTGAGTTTGATTCAAAAAAATCTAAACCCGGCAAGCCCGTCTATCGAAAGACGGGCGTTGGCATGGTAGCCGGCACCGGTGAATTAGTATTATTTGTAGACGGTGATACTGCCCACTCTGACAAGCTCTTAAAGCTAGAGGAAGTCCGTCGTCCGATCCAACCGGGTGACTTGGTAGACAAGGATACCTTAGTAAACGGCGTCCCAACTCACAGACAACCCGCTCTAATCGGAGAAGCCCCTGGCCCAATCGGTCTGCAGACTCAGTTACTTGAACTTGCGGGTCAACAGCTTGCCGGCGCTACATCCGAACCAATCTGGACTCAGACGGTTAAGCGCCAACCGCCTCCCGACAATATCCACCTGAGGTAGGCTATACTTAGACCATGGCATCAAGTCGTGGACAAAAATTGGTTATTGGATCATGGGCACTTTGCGCCCTAGTTTGCTTACTAGCTATTACCGCTTGGGGAGGCAGCTACAACTGGAATATCTTTCCTCTAAACGCCTACTTAGCATTCCCGGTTTTGGGGTTGCTGGCTTTTAGCATCATGTGGACTCATTACGTCATTGGCACCGCCCGTGATATGCTCGGCATCAATAAAGAAGTTACAAAATCCTATTATCATTACACCGGCTGGGCTGTGTTGATATTGATCTGTCTGCACCCGGGTTTGTTGATATTTCAATTATTTATCGACGGCGCCGGGTTGCCCCCTCTTAGTTATGAGCGATACGTCGGACCAGGTTTGGGCTGGGTAACATTGCTCGGCAGTGCCAGCCTACTGGTGTTCTTGGCCTACGAACTTCACCGCGTTTTTGATAAGAAACCATGGTGGCAGTACGTGGTAGACGCTAGTGACTTCGCGATGTTGGCGATTGTCTTTCATGGCTTGAGGCTAGGAACGAGCTTGCACCATGGCTGGTACAGATATGTGTGGTGGTTTTATGCCATATCGTTAACCGCGGTTTTGATAAGGAAATATTCTTTAAGAATTAGGCCTCTAACAAAAACAAACCCGACTGGTTAGGGCCGGGCTCGTTTATGATTATTTGGGCATTACAGCTTTTTGAGAATGCGATCGATCTTGGTAAAAAGATCAGCGTTCGCGCTAGCTGTAACCTCAAAGACTAAACCATTGCTGGCTTTCATGGCGCTCCTTTTTTTGTTTAATTGTGGTTTTTGTTTGTGATCACGAACACTTATTATTATACACAAATTTGTTATTTTGTCAAATTGAGTATTGAGAAGTTTCGTGTGATCTCAGCGCTAATCATACTGTCTGCCCTGGCAACCAGCAAGCCTAATCTACTTATATTGGTTGTGCTTTTTACCTGATTGGTTGGTTATAAAAAACATGACGATTGCCGCTATAAATAATACGGCACAAAAAGCGATTAGGACTGGGTTAAAATCTTGCTGTTTAGGTGGTGCAGTTGTTGTTGTGGTTGAACCAGCTGTGCCGCTTAGATCTACAGTCGACAAAGCTGTCGGCGTCAATGTTATCCCTTGATCGGTCTTAAGTTGTTCCGAGGCGATGCCCGGCTGAACCTTACCGGTCAGGCCATTATCTAAACTACCTTGGGCCGACCCTTGCAGGTTGCTCTGCGTACTGGCGTTCTGACCGCCGCCAGAACCAGGTGTAACTGTAATTGAGTTATCAGCCATTAGTACTATTGTAAAGCAATTCGTCTGGTGAACTCACTAAAATATGTGATGAATGTAACATCCGACCTGTTATGTAGCTAACAGCCCAATTCGATCCAAGCCGTCATACTATGTGGTATGAGTGTTTTAACTATAAAAACAAAGAAGCCGCTCGACGTGGAGGCCGACCCTGATTTCTGGCGAAAGTTTATCCGCTACTAGTCTAGTTGACGACGATGGTGCCGGTGTCGCTTGAGTTTAGGTGGTTGTGATAACCAAAAGTACCCGTGGTGTTCGCTACAAAAGTTTGGCTCTCACCTGGTGCGACGTTGCTGACGTTTAGCTCCTCGTTATCGGTATGCTGTGGGTGAGGATCGGACTCAAACTGCAAAGGCTGGGACGAAGCGTTTTTTACCGTTACAGTCGTGCCCGACTTGACAGTGATTGTCGCCGGGCTAAAGCCATCATTAGTGTAGGTGATAGTTGTTGCTGAGTTTGTTTCGGTGCTAGTTTGCGAGCTTGTGTTAGCTGTTGATTTGGAGGATTTGTCCTCGCCGCTCTTTTCACTTGCTAAGACTATTACTCCGCCGATTACCAAAACAGCCACGACACCGATTAGAATCTTCTTGTTCATCTAGACTCCAAACAGACCAATAATTAGGCCCATCAGCATTATGGTGACGAATTCATTACCTAGATTCAGAATGGTAAGTTTTTCGGGACGACCCTCAAAGGCATCATGCGTAATGAACCGGGCGGCCGTGAAACCGATCCAAAGCCAAAAGGCTGTCATCAAAGTATCTTGCAAAAAGCTATTCTCAAAGAACTGGTTTGATACGTAAGCAACGTGCGCTAAAACGTAAGCGGTTATCAGGCTGACAACAAGCGTTACACCAATCGGCTTTAACATTCCTGCTGTATCAGTTTTGATTTTTACCTTGGCGAGCTTAGCCCATTCTTTACCAAAGACCGCTTGAGCATACCAAATACTGCCTACCACCATCGAACTTAGCATGGCTAATACAACGGCTAGATAATTGATTTGTACATCCATAAACCTCTCCTTGTTTATGATTTGATTGTACACCCATTTTTGGTTTAGCCGAGTTGTTTTTCGAGGATGCGTTCGATGTCTGAGCTGCGGATAGGACGAACCATATCTTCGATCTCCGGATCATCAAGTTTCACGCCGTTTTTCTTGAGCAGAATTCCCATTAACTCAATTACTTTGGAGACCTCACTTTCAGAGATGGAATTAACCTGTAAATCGATCTCCTCTCGCAGTTCGGCAATTTTGGCGGCCCTGTTTTGCGATATTAAAACAATGATCGCCAAGCCAATTGCCTCTAGAGAAACGATCATGGTGAGTAGTCCAAACGGAAATGGATCAAACGGCTCGACACCTGGGATAATATTGGTGTTGAGAATTATCCATACGAAAAACCAAGTCGCGTTTAGTGCTAGGAAGAGAACGGACCCAAATTTTACAGTCAATTTGTCGGCAAACTTATCAGTTATGGTCCGTTTGGCGTCAGCCTTGGCACGGTAGCTTTGGATGACTAGACGTCGATGCTTGATCTTGTCTTCGGGTGTGTGTAGTTGTGTTGTCATTTGGGTTACTTATGGTTGAGTCGTTGACGAAGAAGTAGGCAGGGTAATGAAATTGATTGTAGTTGGCACGTCAAATTGACTGGTATCTACACTCCAGCTGACGCACTTCATTGAGAACTTCTTATCAGGACTGACGGTGCCGCTTGGGGCTGTCGTTGTAGACTGGACTTTATCGTCGCTTTGCGGAACTTTTGCGTCACTAATGTAACCAAATGACTGCTCCCCCGACACAAACCAAGCATACGATTTGCCGTCTTTAACAATTGTATTGATGGTACTTTGTTTACCGTCGCTGTTGGTTACCGTAATGGTCAGTCGCGACTTACCCTTACCATCGGTATATGAGGTACCAGTGCCAGTACCGCCGCTTTCGTCATTGTAGTTCATGGTACATTTACGGGCCTTGCCGGCGGACGCCAGGCTGGCAAGAGATCCATTATAATCGAGACTGTCTGACTTATTTGACTGAGAACTTGAGGTGGCGGACTTGTTGTCATCGTTATTGCCATCGTCTCGCATCACAAACCAGAATACCCCTAGCAATGCGACAATGACCACTATAATGATCGCCACAACTTTGGAATCAATCTTACCTTGGCTACCCATAACTACCTCCTCTTTCCTTTATAATACCACCGCTTTCAAGCTTATTTACGATCGTCCAGTCTTCTTTGCCGTGCCCAAGCTCCTTAGCTTGATCATACTTTGCCTGCGCGACATCCATCAAGTCGTAATTTCCCTTAATCATCTTGTGGGCATAATCTAAGTCCTTAGTTAGCCAGTCGATTGAGAAATTAATTGGCTCAGGGGCATGCTTGTAACAATTCCATGACATCTGAGTCGTGTAACCGCCTGGCAGCTCAGCCAGAGCCTCGCCAACTAGCTTCTCATCAAGCCCAACTTCTTTTGCCATCTTCATTGCTTCGCCAAAACCAGCCGCGTGCACTGCCTGCAAGGAATTTAAGATCAGCTTATATTTTGTGCCTGAGCCTACCGCGCCAAAATATTTCACGTCTTTAGCTATGGCTTTAAGTACATCCTTGATCTCATCAATTTGATCGCGATCGCCACTTGCCAGCAAGATAAGCTGGCCATTTACCGCCCCCATGCGGCCACCCGTCATTGGCATATCAAAAAACTTTAGGTTTTTTTGTTGGGCAACTTGGGCCATTTCATTAACTCTATCGGCAGAAAGTGTAGCGCAGGTTATTAGGAATTTATCAGAGCTGGCGTCCTCAAGTATGCCTTGCTCGCCCTCCCAAACTTCCCTGGAAGATTCATCATTTGCCGTAACTTCAAAAATTATGTCAGCGTATTGAGTCGCTTGCTTAGGATTATCTGCAAATGCCGCACCTTTTTTGATAAGATCGGCGGTTTTGTCTTGCGATCGATTCCAAACGACAACATCATAACCGTTTTTGATGAAATTATCGGCGATGCCGTGGCCCATGGTGCCAATTCCAATAACGCCGACTTTCTTCATTACCTCATGATACCAAACACCCGAATTAAAACTTGAACGAGTCTTTATTTAAAATAGGCTGATGACACAATTACGCGCTGGTCATAGCTCTTTGTCTCGGTATCAAAAGTCCCTCCGCAAGTTATCAGATTCAACTGACTGGAGACTGTGGGATCCTGTGAGAACAGTATATTTGTAGAATCGTTAACGGGAACGGTCTCCACTTTAATTACCTTAAATTTTTTTATGGCGCCGCTCCCAAGCTCGACAGAATATTGATCGCCGGGCTTTATGCTACCAAGCTTTTTAAAAATGCCGGCATTTTCTCTGCCGTCAACGTGACCGTCAATGATGCTCAGCCCGGGATCGCCAGGTATTGATGAACGAATAAACCAAGCAGCCATGTGGATGTTGCTCGGTACGGCTATTTGTTTATTTTGATCAATATCCGCCTTTTGAATAAAGCCTTCGGTAGAAATAGTCGGTAATACAATATACTTTGGATCGCCGCTGCCGCCCTTCCAATTATATGTTTCCTTTTTGGGAGCAACTTCTACAGGCCTGTTTGTAGACGAAGTGATAGTGGGACCTTTGGATGTTTCATTTAGCTGATTTGATCCAAGCAAAATTAACGTACCGACACCCAATACAAAGATCAGAGCAAGTAACGCCGCCAATTTTTTTGAGCCTGTAAGTCGAAAACGCTCAGCCACCTAAGCCTGTATTTGGTGTTGCGACGACAATTGATCCAACTCCTGTCGGATCGACTATCGTGCTATTAGCGGAACCGTCTTCATCAAGAGCGCCTCCATCAGTGACTTGATAGCTTACCTTAGCAACATTCATGCTATCGATTGTAACTTGAGAAACGGCGGCCCCAGTAATAGCCTGGTAGCTGTGGTTAATGCTGTTGTATTTGCGAGCTACATAATTCGATGCATTTAGCTCAAAGTAAAACTGGTTTATCTGCGCAGTAGCGCCCGGAGTATCACAAGAAAGAGTGAATCGCATGAGCCCGGCCGGGTAGTCAAAACCTGCATCAACTGCCGCATTAGATGATTCAGCGGCGATAGCGGAAGAGATGATGGCGCAGGTGTTTGATACCTCAAGTGCGGTATATTTACCCGTTATCTGATTGACATAAGACACAACATTGACTTGCGAACTGTCTTGCGTACCATCGTTGTTGGCGTCACCACCGTTGGGCCCGGCGTTTTCAACCGTATTGTTTGCGCTGTCGCCATCCGAATCGGTCTGGTTGGTATAGCTAAAATAGACTTCGGCAACCGATCCATTCTCATAAAACTCGACTTTAATTGTATGCTGGCCGGCCGTTATATCATGCGTCGTTGTGTGAACTGAGCCGGCGCCTTGATCGACCCAATAATCAATAATAAGCTCGTCATCTATGTAAACCCTAGTTCCATCGTCACCAGCAATAGAAAAGTTGTAGGTACCAGCAGCTAGGTAAGTCGTCTTGGTCCAGCGGGCGATAAAATCTTCATTTTGGATGCTCGCATCTGGCGAGCCATATCCCCAGTTGAAATTGATAGCGTCATCGGTATGAGTATAGACTGGTGCTCCGCCAGGAAAACTGGGGGACTGGCCTCCCCCACCTAAAGGATTGTTCCAATATTCACCAACATAGCCGGTGGTTGTAGCTTGAGTAGGATTAGGCGCAAACCCAGCAACAAGTGCCGAGACTATTAGTCCTATGCCAGCAACAAGTGCAAGGTAAGTCTTTGCTCTGTGTGTTTTGGATTGATTTTTTGGTCTTTGGCGACGCATGAAAACCTTCACTACTCTAATGCTTACGTAAAGCATACCACAACGCGCCAAACAGTAAATAGCTAAACAATTTGCTCAAAACCAACGACGTAGTTCTTGCCGTAATACTTGGAGCATTTGGGGCAAGTCGTGTAAAAGAAATACGTCTTAAGAGGGGTCTTGCCTTTGGATTTTACGTAATCAAGTAGTTCGTTATGCCATTTCTGGGCATCCTTAAACGGGCCTTCAAAAACTTTAGTTATAAATGTACCGGTTAGTCTCTCTGAGTGCATTCCCGGAACATCCTTACTGACAGCAAAATAATGTTCGGCGTGCCAAGGTGATGTCTCATAGCTCAAAATAATAAAGTCGTCGACGTTTGCCCCCGCCTCGTCAATTTTTGCCTGCGCCTTACTCATAACGGACGACATGTTGAGCGGCATATGTAAAAAGCCAAGCGTGCGCGCTTTTACAAAAAGCTTATCCTTAAAACTAAATGTTTTTTCGTCCCAATCACTCGGCTCGATCAGTGAGCAGCACCCCGTAGTTGATCGGGTAAGATCTATGGCCGGCACATGATTTAGGGCATACATAGCAACTCCTACCTTTGTAGTATGTTCTGTGCTACCATCCTGGTCGTTGACCGAACTCATCTATGACGTGTGATATCAATCAACGACTCCCGCAACCATAAACGAGTCTTAGCGCAAAACGATGCGGCCACTGAGCAAATTCACGCAAACATATGCACGCATATTTTTTATAGGCGGTGTAGAGTCCTGATAATCCGAAACAGTCAGTGCAGATGGGTTATAGTCTACCTGAAATTCGTATGCCACCGTGTCGTGTATATACCAACAAGGCGTTTTAAATCGCGCGGTCAATTTGTAAGTGTTGGTTAACTGTACATTTGTATAGCCATTGTCCTCTAATTGTTGTTTTGCTTTTTCGCTACTAAAAAATAATGATGCCGCATAAGGCGCAAGAAGAGGAATAGCGATTAGTGCCACAACTGTAATTTTCAAAAGCGTAGGCCGCGTCATAGCTAAATCTTAGCACGGTCAAATCACTAAAAATGTTCAAATTACTAGAGTTCAACCTACTTACGATTGCTCATGTGCAATCTCTGCATAAATCTCCTTATTGCAGATAATTTTGCTCTAGTTTTACGTATTTTTCATGTATGAGTGAAATGAAATGTCTCATCAATCTACCGCTGCATTGCATAACCTGATACATTTATTACGATGCGGTGACCGAGAATAGGTAGTAACTTGCAAAGTTACATACGGTAGGGTTATGTCTGCCCCGCATCTCCAATAACTATGACTGCGCAAGAATACCTCGGCTTAAAACTTAGCGAACTCTCTCATGTCAGCGGGCTTGTAGAGCCTCCTCAAGATATATTAGAAGAGACAATCTTTAGTCTGCTGACTTCGAAGAAATTCCGGAAGTATTCTGCAACCCCAGAGCTATCGGCTGATATTAAAGAGGCGATTCGTCTAAATGTCGCGAAGGACGAGCCTATAAAGCTTGTATACCCTCATGGCGTCTACAAGCTGTGGCGACTCAAAGAAGCCCCTGAAGCTGACTGGGCGGAACTTTTTGCCTTTATGCACTACACGGCATGGCTCAAAAAGATCTGTGCGATTTATAAACCTGGGGTTTGGTTTGACTTTTATGCCGACGATCTTTTGGTGCCAAAAATTAATAACATTCCGATTGAAGATGTTCGCGCTTATCAATCAAGCTACCAAGATATATTAGATTTCTTGAAGTCATATCAGCCAGCAAATTTAAAGATGACTATCACGACTGTCGGTAGCCAGTTTGAAACAGAAGAAGCATTTTATGCGCAACTCGAAAAAGATACTGATCGCTTAGCAAACACTTTGCCTCACGGCTTGCCAAAACTGGATGACAAGCGCGTCGCAACCATAGAGCTAAATTCTCACGCAACTCAGGAACAAAAACAAGATCCTTTGTGGCGAGAAAAAATCGCATTAGTACATGACGCTTACCTGACCTATACAAAAGCAGAAACCAATTATCATTTTCATCCTGAAAAAATCCGAGTGTTTACGTCACAGCTGACCTCAAAAAATTATCTAGCTGTTGGCACGACCAAGGAATCCATTGCTAAGTTCTGGGTTGGCGTAGGAGCCCTTAAGCGGGTTGATGACAGCTACCGACAGCTTGTTCTTACTCCAAGTCAGCTCTCAAAGGCAAAATTCGATTGGGAAAATATGAACTTTCCAAAATTAACTGGCAAGAACTTCTCAAAAATCCGAGTGTTGAAATAGTCCGCAAAAAGGCGAGACTAAATCACCTAAATTCTGAGATAAAATGTTTTCTAGTTATTAAATTTGATTGAGCTGATGATTGATTTGTACGTAGGGAGATAGTCCTTTTCAGACTCTCCCCCGTGGTAATTAAAAGTTACTACTTTGCCATTATTCACGATGAAAACCTCATAACCGTTCGGCGAACCACCCATTGGTAACTTATAATTCACCGTTTGCGTATCGTATCCATTGGTTTTGGAGTTCGTGGAGCTAATTACCTCATTGCCCTCCACTTTATTTGCAAATCTACTTGTGGCATATTGTTTGGCATTTTCGTTCGTTGTATCTGTTTCAAAGCTTAGTATGTAAGCGTTGTTGCCCGCTTGGTAGTTGGCTTTTGAGACAAATTCGTTGCTCCCAAATTCGCCTTCGCCTGAAGCGTCTTTAGACCCAGCTGCCGCAAATACCCAATCGGCCGGATATTTGAGAGTGAAACCGGTTGGGTCAGTATAAGTTTGCGTTGATTTTGACATTTTAGAATCTGCTGAATTGGCGGGTTGTGATGTTGTGCCTATGATCTCGTTAGACTTGTTGTTGGCATCCCATATATACCAGCCGACAAATCCAACTAGTCCGACAATAACCAGAATTAGTATTCCTTCAAGTGCGCCGAAGCCTTTTTGGTTCTTCTTCATTAAGCATAAGTATTACAGAATATGCCGGAATTAAAAAGACCTCTGTTTTAGAGGTCATAGTGCTTATGGTTGCCCACGTACACTCGAATTGGAACCAGCTCCTTGCAGAATTAAGTAGATGGAAATCTATATCCGTGTTTACCCAGAGCTTAACTTCTATATGAGATGCTAGGATTGCGTCGACATTAGTGCTTCTACTAAAGCATATTCCTTTATAAAATTTGCTCTAAAGTTTGGTTGCCACCCAGCACCAGGGCCATGGTAGCCATCACCAAACCGAAAGCTGGCTATAGCACCGCCTCCAAGAGCTTCATAGCGGCTAACTGGGTCCCTGCGAGCTTGAGGTGCTACATACTTTTTAAGCACGTCTTCATTGCCATCGTTTAGCATTGCAATATCTGTGGCAAATTCGTCCAATCGTCTTGCTGCATCTGAGTCTGACAGACCGTCTCCAGTTACTTCATAGGTAACTTGTGTTGCTCCGTATACTATGTAGTCCGACGCATGCCCTGTTCTCATTCTAATAGCTTGGTCTGCGACAAAAATACCGTCTTCAGCACTTGAACCGAGGGTTGCGAATCCCACGAAGTTACCTTCATCAAGCCACGCTTTTCTTACTTCAATCATTTAAAGTCTCCGACTTATATTATAATCCTGAGCACTAAAGCAAGCATTTGCAAGCATGAGCAATAAAAAAGACCTCCGTTATAGAGGTCAAAGTGCTTATGGTTGCGGGGGCAGGACTCGAACCTGCGACCTCGTGGTTATGAGCCACGCGAGCTGCCGCTGCTCCACCCCGCGTCGAGTGGTCAGCATATTCTACCAAACAGAGGTGAAAAAGTCAATTGGGGCTGTTTTGCCGATGCAAAAAGAAGTCGACCCATGATTGATAGTTGCGCTGATAAGCGGGCTGCTTGGCTTTGGTCGCGGCATCTTGCTGTTCTATAGGTAGATCAATCGTATTTGCCATAGCTACGCTTTCGGGTACAACGATCAATTTTTCGCCAGGCGCGGCTAAACCGAAGTTTTGACGAGCCGCTAGCTCGAGATATTGGTTGCTTTTGTAATAGTCATTTTTTAGGGCAAGGTTATCGTTTTTGAGCTTTTGGAGCTGGTTTTGCTGATCAAGCGCGGTTATCTGCTTTTGCAAACCATAATTAGACTGAATGGTTTTAATACCGCTCCAGCTTATCAGCAACACGATCACCACAAAAACCACCTGCCCCAAGAAACGAGGATCGTTCAGGCGTTTAGCATAGCCTAGCGCTAGATCTTTATGTTCATTTTTTATTTGCATCGGACCGTAACAACATTATATAACTTTCGCTCAAATCTGGTATACTCTCATCTGTTAGCATCCGATGAAATGTTGCGCTTTGGGGGTGTAGCTCATCGGTTAGAGCAGGCGGCTCATAACCGCTTGGTAGATGGTTCGATTCCATCCACCCCCACCAAACATAAGCACTATAGACTACTTAATCTGTTTGTTTTACAGTTAAGTTGATGTCAACAAAACCGAAAAATTTGGTTTACACTATTCGATTTAACAAGCCACAAAGTATTCGATTAGCTGCATATGGAACTCTGCTTTTATTTATAGGTGGTGGTCTCTTTCAATCATTAATATTGCATTCCAATAAAATTCACACGAATTTTGTAATCGCTGTATTTACTTTCATCGTCACAATTTTAATACATGAGCTTATTCATGGCGTGTTTTTTAAATTTTTTGGGGGGGAACCTAAGTACGGGGTTGGTCTAAGCAATTATATTTTCCCTTATGCCTATGCCACATGCCCTGGTCAGAGCTTTACTTTGATGCAAATGACAGCCGTTGCATTGTCGCCCTTGATAATTATTTGTAGCTTTGCAATATTTGTTGCAGTATTAGCCCCTTCGATAGCAACCTATTGCTTGATTGCTTTCGCATCAAACTTTTCTGGGGCAATAGGAGATATTTGGCTTCTAAACAAAATATATAAGTTTAGAAAAATAGATAATTTAGTGATTGTTGATCTTAGGGATGGTATGGGAATCTATGGGAGCGGTAGTAGAGTTAAAGACATAGTTAGAAAAGAGAAGGCTAAGGATAATCCTAAGGTCTTAAACTCGGGGTTTATGTCTATTTGGCTCACCGCCTCAGCAATAATATTTTTCATCAATGCAACAGTACCAATAATATTTACTATGGTTAATTTTCATATCAACTTGGTTATCGGGCCAAGCGATTTTCCGCTCTTACAATATAAAAATTCAAATAGCGGAGCGGAATATGTAATTAACCCACTTTCGAGCATCGCTGCTGGTTTTGTTTTTACACTTCTCTTAAAAATACTTGTTCCAGGAAAACAGGCTAAGGCAAAGACAGCTAGGAGTTTAAGCTAACGTGTCGTGTCAGCATGACTTCTGGCTCGATTGAAATCGTAGTACCAAAGCCTGAACTGTTCATACGCATGATTTCAAAACATAGCTCTCAAGGTCACCGGCATAAACGTTTTGATACAATGAGCCCATGCCCAGATTGCGAAATGGATCAGTCAAACTATTTATTAGTATCGTAACCGCCTCAGTTCTTGTCACATTTCTGTCACAATACGCCCCTTCGAGGGATCGTACGACCGTGAACGGCCCAGAGTTATGTTTTGGAAATGAAGCTACATTCTGCCCGCCCGAATATGACAAGACAAGGCAATTTGGTTATCCCGTCGCGTTCAAGACACAAGTAATCCATCTGACCGATAATCCATACAGGTCAGATATAAAAGATGCATCGGTGGTCGGTCATGAAACAAACTTATTGCATTTCATCGAATCAGTAGCGCTGTGGTCGATTTTGGGATTGATAGGCTTTGGGACATATAAAAAGCTCGCCACCAAGCGATAGTATCTGTTGTGAAAAATTTTGATATTTTATTTAAAAATGAGAGTATTTAGGTAGCTAATATAATAAGGAGAGGTTTGAAATGTTTGGAGTAACTTTACTTGGGTTTACGATTAGTACTATTTGGGCGGTCATCGTCCTGTTGATTTGGATCGCAATTGCGTTTTGGCCAGCCCGTGTCGCCGGTCGCAAAGGACACAGTTTTTTCTTGTACTTCCTTTTTAGTCTAGTATTCTTCCCGCTTGCTTTGTTAGTGGCTTACCTTGTCGCTGACCGAAGCGCATCTCCAGCCCCATCTACAGCAGCAGAGTAAGATGGAACGAGCCGTCAAGCCGGTCCATATTTTTGTAGCCGGACTTACCGGGCTGATTGTAGGACTACTATATCTGGGTTTCGAATGGCTGGTAAACAACGGCACAAATTGGCTATGGAATGATTTAGTTCAATCGGATACCTATCGCTGGAGGGTAATACCACTGGCCATAGTAATGAGCGTGGTCTTGTCGATCGTGATCACCTTTTTTGGCAATAAAAGAGTCTTGAAACCCGCTAGTAGCCTGTTAGATGAGCTGGATGACATAAAACAAACCAGTCTCTACGCCATATTTGCCATCCTAGTAATCGGAGCTCTAAGCCTTCTCGCTGGCGCGTCCCTTGGACCAGAAGCATCACTAGTCGCTGCCTCAACCGGCATGACCGCCTGGTTTAGTGCCAAAATCCACGCCACTAAACAACCATTTGCCTTTGTCTTAAGCATAGCAAGTTTGGGAGCACTTTTAGCGGCGTTTTTTGATTCGGTCGTCCCAATATTAATTCCACTGCTCATTTTGAAGCAAAAGAAAAAGTTGAATGCCTCCAGTGGGTTAATCGTTACCTTTACCGGATTAATCGCGTGGCTGTTGATTCATCTAATTAAAGAAGGCGCCTATATTGAAATACCCGTAACTGGCACATTTAGCTTCGAGAATCTAGCATTAGCCACTGTACTTGGCTTTTTGAGCGTTCTGGTAGCGGCCACGGTAAAACGAATGATAAAAATATCCTTCTCTGGTATAACAAAAATAAATAAACGCTTTTCTTGGTTTAGCTCTAGCTTGATTTTTGGATTAATACTAGGTGTTTTGTATCTGATCGGAGGTCAAACCGTTCAGTTTAGTGGCTCAGAAGGGCTAAAGCTGCTTAGTGAAAACCCGTCGCAATATGGTCTAGCGGCACTATGTGGACTCATTGTCGTGAAACTACTAGCTACTTCCTGGTCGCTCACCAGCGGCTATCGTGGTGGCCTGGTATTTCCGTCGATATATATGGGGGTTACTCTGAGCTTGGCCTTCTGCACGCTCTTTGGGCTATCTGGGCTTGCCGAGACCGGCACAAACATCGGCGCAGTTACAGGAATACTTATGGGAATGATCAACCCAATCGTAGGAATTATCTTAGCATTCGCCATGTTTCCACTCAGTCAGTTTTCTGTAACTATCGGCGCGATTGTCGGTACGTTCGTCGGGCTGAAACTATTTGCCAAATTATTACCCGAAAACAACTAATATATTTGGCTTAATGTCTACTTCTCGGGCGGCGGGTATATCTGAGTGCCGGCTAATTCTTCTGGCATGGCATAATCTTGACCGTTGAAACGAGTTATAAAAGCTTCGTCAAAGACTTGCGTTTGGCCGGTCGATAACGGGGTTCCGCTACCCGAATCGATCATAGCTGGTAGCTCAGAAGATACTCGCATAATCGCAACCCCAACACCCTGAGCTTGGAGTTTGCCTACTAAATCAGCATAAACATCTAGTGTGTGAGCAGTTGGCATCAGCCCAAAACGACCGCCTCTAATCAGAAGCTGTCTCTCGCCGCGTGAGGCTGCGCCTAATATCCTGCCACCGAGGCGTTCGACAGTTTTTTCGCGCTTAGCTACAGCAGTTGGTTGCCGCGTTAGGTCGACTGCTTCAAAAACACCACCATTGTTGCTCTCTGCTCCCATGAATGCAATCATCCTACGTTAAAGGTGTCTTGTCAATACTTTGCTTTTGCTTCGGTCAAACAGTTCTTATTTGCGCCATCTGCGGGTTATTTGTCTGGAAGCGTCCGGAAAACATAAGGGGGGTTGCAAAGGGGGCGTATAATATTTGTTGAGGCAATAGAAACAAACAAACCTCACATTTATTAAAAAGTAATCGAGGCAAGGACTCTAATTTATTGTGGGTATCCGAGAAGAACAAGCATTAGCTGAAGCTGCTCCAGGTAGATTAATCGATGATATACGTACTAGGGCAAGTGGTGTTATTAGACGGGGATTGCGTGAAGCTGTACTTCCGCCTGCCAGTCCACTGCGAGAATCAGGAAATCGGCTATTTGTCGTAACCAATCCCAATAACGTGGAAGATCCTGTAGATCTTACTGTAGGGCTGCTTAATATACACGATGGCACCGCTAAGCTAGGTTTAGATTTCCGAGGCGTTGGCGTTGACGAAGATGTGCCGCTAATACGTAAGGCATTGGATAAATCAATGGCTGTCGGAGGCGTTGAAACCGCTAAAGTTGATTTGACGGATTCATTAGTACCGGTCGAGGTATTAAAAGATGTTGGTTTCAAAGCTGTTAAAGGCGGACAAGTCTTAGAATATACTGGCTTCTATGCTTCAGCACACCCGACCGCAACCACAGAAGTGCCACAGGCGGCATAACTTATTAAGACATACTGAGTACGTCAAGTAATTCGGCTGTGCTCTTGGCAGCCATTAGTCTTTCACGGAGTTCTTTGGCCCCATCAAAGCCCTGGATGTAGACTTTGCAGAATCTATTGAGTGTATGGACGGCACGTTCATTGTTTTGCCACGTCTCTGCGAACAATTCGACATGTTTATTATATAAATCTATCCTCTGTTGCTGGCTGTAATCTGGCCAAGGGCTTTTTTCGGCAAACGCGTAAGGGTCATGAAAGATGCCGCGACCTATCATTACGCCGTCTAATTTGTGCTTTTCCACCAAGGCGACGGCCTCATGGCGGTTCATAACATCGCCATTACCGATTATTAAAGTGTCGGGGGAGAGCTTATCGCGCTGTTCGCGAATCTGACCAATTATGTCCCAGTTTGCTGGGACTTTGCTCATGTCTTTCTTAGTCCTGCCATGTATAGTTAACATGTTAAGTCGATAATTAAATAAGAGCTCGGTCCAGCTCAAATCGACCTCGTTGAAGCCGGTGCGGGTTTTAACAGAGAGGGGAAGGCGACCGGCAAGCCCTTCCCTGCTGGCTTCTATGATCTCCCCTGCTAGTTCCCTGTCGTTCATCAACGCGCAGCAGGTGCCATGCTTAACGGCGGTTTTCTCCGGACAGCCCATATTCAAGTCCAGTCCAGCGAACTTAAGCCCCTCTCGCAAACCCATTTCTCTGGCGAATGTGCCGTCTGCTATCTGCTGTGCTGTTTTTTTGAAATTTTCGGGTTCTTTGCCCCAGACCTGTACGATTAGCGGCTGCTCTTTTGAAGTGAAACGAAGCTTTTTAAGTAGCTTTTGACGACCTGGGCTCTGCAGGCCATCAACATTCACAAACTCCGTGAAATACAGGTCTGGTGGCGCTGTGTCGGCAATTATTTGTCGGAATACCGTGTCAGTGACGTCGTCCATCGGTGCCAACACAAAAAAGGGCTTTGATATTTCGCTGTATGGCTTCATGTAATTACAAGGATACTACGACCTAAGTATGACTTCATCCAAAAGAAATCCAGGCAGTTGAGGCTGTGAGCCTCTAGAACGCTCATATTGCGATTGTGGATTTGCCGCCGCGGTCTGTACGTCCTCCGCAACTTTAGCAGGCAGCGTGACATGACCGGACGTTATTGCTTCGCTCAGTGTAACCTTGCCCTCATCGCCTTCTAGGCGAGCAGCCGCGCCTCTTGCCTCCTGGTGTTGAGCACGAATTTCCGCAACATCTATCGGACCTGTCTTTTTACTGCCTCTGGGGGGAGTAGGATTTGTGGCACTATGTCGACCAGTCAATACGTCATGGAGGGCATTTGCGTACCGTATTGTAGAAGGCGTAACCCCAGGAGTTACCCGCGGCTTTGGTTCTTCGAGACCACCCCACATAGCTGCTTCTCCAGCACTTAGCCCCCTCTGATCAGTAGCGACATCTGCCGTCCTAGGATCTGGTGCGTGAGCACGCACCGCCGAGGGAGTCGGTAGTTCAGGGGTAAATAACTGCATCTGACCAGGCAAGGCTTCAAAAGTCATACCCCTATTTTGCCATTTTATTCGATATTTAGCAATACCGGTGTTCATCGGCTTCAGAGTTTGCTTGGTGGCCCACTGAGGGGCCACCCATGCCACACCCAGTGGGCCACCCCCGGAGACTTTATTAAAAAAATATGCTATCTTTAGCCTAACAACGATAAGCAAGATAAAGGAAATATAAAAATGAGCATAAATGACAGTCTTGATAACGCATTACATGAGGACATGCGCACCCCTCTTTTACCAGGCGAAACAATAATCACGAGCTATCTGGCCACCAGATATATTGGCAAGCAAGCTGTACAGTGCAACACGTTTTTGACTTCGCACAGACTGGTTTCAGAAGTTAGTAATAAAGTATTGAATGTGAATCAAGCGGCAACGATAGCCGGTGGAGCCGCCGGTGGCGCGGTTTCTACTGGCACAGCAGGAGCAATGATGAATGCGGGAGTAGCCACAGGCGTCACCGAAAAAATGAGCTCTAAAGTTCAAGGGAATATTATAAGTATCTCGCTTGGAGACATAAAGTCCCTGCAACCAGCCAAATATAAGTTATTTGGCTTTATCCCAACTCCTGGCAAAGGCCTTGCTATTGCCGACACGCGCGACAAGGAACACAAAATATTCTTCGGCATGGGCGGTAAGAGCGATGAATGGGCTCAGGCAATTCAAGCTGCCAAGACGGCCAATCCCACAGCGGCCGGAAGCGGATGGCAGGAACAAGTCTAAGTTGATCCCCAGGTCAAAGAAAACACCCGGCCTCAGATGAGGACCGGGTGCGTTGCTTTGGTGGCGCCCGTGCGCGGGGCCAGAAGTTTTATTTTGTGCGCTTTACAGTCAAGAAACCGTTGCGTGGGTTTTCGTTAACTTCCATGCCAGCTGGCAAGTCAGTCGCTTCAGGACGTGAGTCTTTGCTGAAGTAGTAAATAGTTTGCTTTTTGCCACCACGAAGGACAACGTCCTTGGAGTTTAGGTAATATGTGACACCCTTTGAGTTCGTATGCTTGTAAGCCATCTAGACTCTCCCTCTTCTTACCATTAGTAATGTACCCCTAACATACTCTGGTGGCGTTTTCTTTGTCAACCCCTTAAGCCGATTTGCCTTGCTTTGTCAGGGGAGGCTGTATTACACTAGTTCGGTAAGCATAAAAGTAATAAAGAGTTTTTGAGAGGGAGGGTATGGATTTTTCTAACCGCGAAGTCAAGCCGCATACGGCACCAACAGCCAGCGCGCCGCAGCCTGCAGCGTCGCCTAGTAAGCGCAAAAAAGATAAAGGAATATTAGGCCGAATAGGCTTCGTGGCAGGAGTTGTCGTAGTTGTAGCCCTTCTAATTGGACTGACTACCCTATTCGCCACTGGTGATGCCACTAAGAATGAATACAAGTACGTGGACAGTAGTAAACTACAGGCGGTGTTTCTTAACACCGGTCAGGTCTACTTCGGTACTATCAAAAGCCTAAACAATAACTACTTAGTACTTGCTAATATCTATTACCTGCAAACCGCCAGCAATGGCAGCAGCGCAGCCAACACTAATTCAAACGTGACATTAGTGAAGCTTGGTTGTGAATTGCACGAACCATACGATCAGATGGTAATCAACAGCGATCAAGTAACTTTCTGGGAAAACCTATCTCCAGAAGGACAAGTTGCTAAAGCCGTAGCCACATTCAAGAAACAGAATCCACAAGGTCAGAAGTGTACTGATCAGAGCTCCAGCTCAAGTAGCGATTCAGGCAATAGCGTTCAAAGCGCTAGCCCAAATTCAGCTAAACCTTAGTTGACGGCTAATAAAACTAAAAGGCAGCGCCCCTATCACAGGGGCGTTTTGCTATTCTAGGCGTCGCCTAATTCTTTGGCCGGCAAGCAAGAGCACAAACATAACCAAAGAGACTAGCGTTACCAGAAGGCTCCAGCCAGCAAGATCAGGCGACCAACGTGGCGACGCAAATGAGAATTTGTAAAGACCGTCGGGAATAGCTGCCGGCTTAGCGGTCGTATGCGATAAGACGTACTGCTCAATACAGGGTACGCGGTTACGGCCCGAGAAATCAGCTGAATTTTGTCCCTCGCAGTAGCGCTGAGCATCGTTATAGAGGCTCGAGCCTTTAGCAAACTGCGCGTTTTGCGCCTCAACTAACCTTTCATAGGTGTATTTAAGTTGGATTGGCGGATAAACCGCGGTCTTACCGGAGCTAAGATTGGTGTTCATATGTGATGTGACGTAAGCTTGCAACTCTTGAAGCGCCCCTTTTACGTCACCATTGTTCTTATCTGCGACGTACACAGCCTCCCTAAGCTCACTCATGCGCTGATTGTTAGCTCTCATTGCCCCAACGCAAATAACAGCGCTTACAAGCGCTAGTATCAGGAAATGCCAGGGCTTAACCGCCAGGAGCATCTTTGTCAGTCGATTGTGTTTTCGTTTATGCATGTGCGCCACGAATATATAGTAACCTATAAGCATGCATGTTTACTTCTCAGGTATCGGAGGCGCCGGTATTGGCCCGTTGGCACAAATAGCTCAGCAAGCCGGCTATGAGGTCTCTGGGTCAGATCAACAGACTTCACAATATGTCGAATACCTTCAAAAACACGGCATAACAGATATTTCAATTGGCCAATCGCGCGACCAAATCGCCGCCACCCACGATGCGAAACCAATAGACTGGCTGGTTCATAGTTCATCAATCAAACCAGACCATCCCGAACTAGTCTACGCTCAAGAGCAAGGCATTAAGATTACCAAACGTGACGGCCTTATTAATCAGATTCTAGATGATAAAAATCTCAAATTAATTGCTATTGCCGGCACCCATGGCAAAACCACCACTACGGCAATGGCTGTCTGGTTATTTAAGCAGTTAGGAATTCCCGTTAGCTACTCGGTAGGGGCCAAGCTTTCTTTTGGAGATATGGGTCAATATCAGGAGGGCTCGGAATATTTTATCTATGAAGCTGACGAATTCGACCGTAATTTCTTGGCATTTAAGCCTGATATTAGTCTAATTACCGGTGTAAGCTGGGATCACCACGAAATCTTTCCAACTCGCGAAAATTACAAAGAAGCATTTAAAGAATTCATTAAACAGAGTCGCTGGTCTCTAGTGTGGGATCGAGATGCTGACTATCTGGGTTACGAATACGGAAGCTGGTCTCAGCCCGAAGCCATGGAGATCCTAGACACCAGCTCGGACAAACTTAAAGAGATTACTTTAGCCGGCAAATATAACAGAGAGGACGCGCTACTTGTAGTGCGGGGTTATATGGATGGCGTTGATCAACCGATCAAAGACCAGGATAAATTGTTCGAGATTATTAATAGCTTCCCTGGCCTTTCTCGGCGTATGGAGACGGTTATTCCAAACTTATATAGCGATTACGCGCACACCCCCGAAAAAATTCGCGGCGCCATGAGCGTTGCCACTGAAATGGCTAAGAAATCTGGTCAAAATCTTGTCGTCGTCTATGAGCCACTGACCAACCGTCGTCAACACTATATGCTAGACGAGTACAAAGATGTGTTTAATGGTGCTAAGAAGCTCTATTGGATACCAAGCTACTTGGCTCGTGAGGACCCCAAGCAACGAGTCATCCCTCCATCCGAAATGATCCAAAAGCTGTCAGACCCATCGATAGCCACGCCAATGGAACGAGATGAAAAACTCAAAGAAGTTATCGACTCACACTTAGCAAACAATGACATGGTAGTCTGTATGGCCGGTGGTGGCGGCGATAGCTTGGATGATTGGCTACGCGAAGTATTTAAGGCATGAAAATAATACAGTTAAATATCTGGGGCGGTAAGTTGGGTCAACAGATTATTGATTTTTTGAACGATGAAATGCCTGATTTCGTATGCATGCAAGAGGTCAATGACCTTAAGGGCCGCGCCGGCTATAAATTTTTTGCTACGCTCGATGAGATCAAAGAGGGGGCCGGTTTTAAAGAAGCCTTTATGTCAGCAAATTATTCCTCAGGCTACATGGAGCGCCAGTTAGAATACGGTAATGCAATTTTGAGTAACCTGCCTTTTAAAGCTACAAAAACCATTTTTACCAGTGGTGAGTACAAGAATAATTTTGACATAGTTAGCGATGATGGCAATATCCGCAACCTTCAGGTTACACAAACTGAAGTCGGTGGGAAAACATTAAACATTCTCAATCATCATGGCTATCATCTTGGGCTCAATAAACTAGGCGATTATCGGACAATACGCCAGATTAACATGATTGCCGACACCATCGAAAATCTTGAGGGGCCGGTTATTCTTTGCGGTGATTTAAACTTGAGTCCAGCTAGCGACTCCGTGAAGATTCTTGACAAAAAATTAACTAATTTGTCGGTAGCTAATGATTTGAAGCGCACCTATAACCAGTTCAGCGTCGTAAACGAAGTTTGTGATTATATTTTCGTGAACGATCAGATTAAAGTGGTTGATTTTAAGATGTCAGATGAGCTCCTGTCCGACCACAAAGCCTTAATTCTCAATTTCGATTTATAGTCTAGCGGTTATCGCCTGAGCCCTGCAGGACGCCACGCTTTTTGCGACTTTGCAGCTTATCAAGATTTTGCTGGGCAATTGTTTCAAGTGGAATATCGAGGTGATGCGCAAATACGGCAAGGTACCAAAGCACATCACCGACCTCCTTGGCTAGTTCGGCTTTGTCTTCTTCTGACACAACCGCGTTTTTGTCACGGATAATCTTTTTTACTTTTTCGGCAATCTCACCAGCTTCGCCATTTATGCCTAATACCCAATGCAGCAAATCACGGAATTCGTTATCGGTCTTAATAACTGTCGTCAGGGCCTGTTTTTGATACTCCTCTAAAGTCATGGACTAATTGTATCATCGTCAATTTTGACGGCCCCTTGCCTAATTACTTCAACTGCGTCATCGATAACGCGAATTATCGTCGATGGTTCTCGTTTTGAAAGATCGCCGCCATCTTCGTAAAAATCAACTTTATCGCCGAATATAGCCTTGGCTTCTTCTACGGTGTTGGCCGTTGGCTCACCTGGGTTGTTGGCGCTACTAGTTAATAGTGGTCCGGTTTGCTTCAGGATTTCTTGGAGTTGTTTATCGGCGGTAATGCGTACGGCAATGCTCATTTTCCCACGGTGAATGTAGGCTAACTTTGAATCGGAACTCGGAATAATTATACTTACTGGTCCAGGCCAAAATTGCTCAACTGCTTTTAAGTAACGATGCTTTAGGCCGAGTTCCTCAGCTTGCTCTATACTTGCGGCGATCAATGTGCCCGGTTTATCTTCGCGCTTTTTTAAGTCGTATAGCCGCTGCACGGCGGCAGGGTCTGTAGCCCGAGCGACCACACCATAGACAGTATCAGTCGGGATGACGCCGACAGAACCTGGCTGGTTGATTTGATCGATGGCAGACATTAGTTGTATTGCTGAAGGTAGGCGAATGTGGCAAGGGCGGCTAGGCCAAAAACTATAATAACAGTCGCGGTAATTGCCATACCGACACCGTTGCTGTTTTTTGGCTCTTGGACTTTGCTTTGAACGGTCGCCTTCTTTTTGTCGTTAGATTCGGCCTTTTTTAGATCGATCTCTGCCTTGGGTTTTTCTTCGGCTTCGGGAGGCGCTTGAGCTAAAGTGGATTCGGCAGGTTTAGACGGTTGAGGCGGTGCTGACACGTCCATTACAGGAGTTGTTGGTTCGTTTTGCATACTATAAGCATTTTAGCATGCTGTATTATGTTAGGGACTAATGATTCAGTTTTTACTTCGTATCAGCAAGCGTTTTGCCCTGCTTGTGCCTGGACTTATTATTGCCTATTTGTCGCTAAATAATATTTTTCCATATTTTGATTCACAACTTCCTCTGGGGTTCGCCATTCTATTCACATACGTTCTTGGAGCCTATGTTTTGGTGCCGGCAATTATTCGACTTTACAGAATTATTCGCCCAGCTGACCATCTTCCGCTCTATTGCGTTACACCTGATGGCTTCGCGTCCGATCCGATCAATATCGGCATTATTGGCACCAGAAGAGAGCTTATACTTGCAATGGAAAAGACCGGCTGGTTTATGGCCGACCGCCACAGTTTGCGTAACACGTTAAGGCAGGGTCTAAGCACGGTTTACGGCTGGTCTTATCCTAAAGCACCAGTCAGCAACCTATACCTGTTTGGCCGCAAACAAGATATAGCCTTTGAGATACCGATCGAGGGCCGCTCGGGCGAAAGACATCACGTTAGATTTTGGGCAACTACTTATGATAATAAACAGCCGCTGGATGTGCGAGCTATTCAATGGCAGCATCGTCAAGAACATGTGGAGCAGGATAATTTGTTGTGGGTGGGGGCAGCATCGCTTGATATTGGCATCGGCTTTATTCGTCACAATTTGCAACTTACGCACACCATAGATCCTGACACAAACCAAGAACGTGACTTAATTGTCGACCGGCTTAAAGCAAAAAGAATTGTTAAAAAGGTTGAAACAGTCAAACTGGGCGAGCCTTATAGGCTGATTAACCGTGTCGTCAGTGGCAGCTTGCACACCGACGGCAAAATGACTATCGTGCGCTTAGCAAAACTAGGCCGCAGCTAGAGGCCGCCATAGCCATAACCATAGCCAGCGTAGCTTTGTGCGGGCTTATAGTAATCGGTGACTTTTAGTGGTTGTCTATCCGCGCCAAGACCATTGACGGGCACAATGTAGAGTTCACTGCTGTTCTTGGAAACCAAGACGTATGAGTCGCTATGCCAGCCATATGGTGAATATTCACTCAGGCCAGCAATTTGTTTTTTGTTGCCTGCGTTGGAATCGCCTGTGAAAATCGCGTTTTTGCCGTCACGGAGCTCAGTCCAAAGAGTCTGCTTTCCGGTTGGCGAGAGTAAGAAAGTTGGGTATGTTTTATCAAAAGTTGCCTGATCAATACTGGCAACCTTAACTGAGCGATTTTGGAATTGATAAAATGCGGCCTTGGAATTATTATCGTAAACCGCGAAATATATGCCTTGCGGCTCATATGGTGTCGCCTGCATATAGTTATTATTCGCCGAAGGAAAGGTCTGGTAGTCCTTCTTGTTTTGACCATTCGGCTCTACGCCGCGAATGGTGTCGTTCTTTTCTGCAGCAATTGTCGCAGTACTACCCTCTCGATTCCATTGCGTCGTATAGACAACTAGGTCATCTGCTATGTAGAAATTGGCAAGGCTTTGGTATACCACATTGCCGGTGGTTCCCTCCGCAAGTGTTTTATCAAGCTGATTGAGCTGGAGATTATCTGCGTCATAGCTTTTTATCAGCTGCTTACCTTCCTGCGAGTAGCTGATATTGTTGCGATTCAAGGAATAAACAAAATTGTGTTGATGCCAACCAATGAGTGTAAACTCCGAGTCGCTGTTGTCGAATTGGGTTACTTTGTCGTTGCTAGTATCAATCAGGTATAACGAGGCGAGAGTACCCTCCCGGTGAGCCTTGAGGACCAAGAAGCGCCAATCTCTTGAAGCAAGTAAGCTGGTCGTGCGTGGGTCTTCTTTGCCGGTACCAACCAACACAACTTTACGATTGCTACCGTCCAGATCTGACTTGACTACGTCAAGGGTGCCGTTGCGATTTGATAGAAAATAGACCTGGCCGCTTGGAGTAATCTCAAATGTATTTGCCTTTTCGGTCTGATCAGTTACTACGATAGTTATGTCTGACTTGTTAAAACCTTTACTGACTAGCTTACCTGAGTAGGTTGCCACTTTTGTTGGAAGGGCTATTTGGGCTTGGCCCTTGGAATTTGTTTTTGCACTGGTGCCTTGGGCCTGAATTTGCGCCCCAGCGACCGGCTTACCAGTTACTTTATTTATCACGTTAACGGGCACTAACCGGCCAGTCGCAGTTAGTTTTTGAGATGAATTAGAGGTCTTAAAACCAACAAAATACGAAGTATCAAGAGTCGTGTAGTATCGCTTACTGATAGTTAGCTCACGCTTACCCAGCCCAACGTTAACTTTTGCTTTGCCGTTAGCGTCGGTTTTAGCAACAGCACCCGCAAGGTTCACGGTCGCGCTACTTACAGGAGCAGCGGTTTTATTATCAAGTACCGTAATGGTTACAGATTTTTTAACTACTAAGCCAAGTATTTTGTAACGAGTCGCGGGGATGGCAAAAATTATCAACAAAAAAGTTACCAGGATCAGCCAAAACCGTTTGTGCCCAAAAAATCTGCTTAGTTTATCTTTGAAGCTAGATTTCGAAACAATAGCCTTGCTGGCATCTTGAGTCTTTTCGTCTTCAACCGCTAAAAGCTGATCGCTCTCTTTCGCAACAATGTCGTCAACTGCTTTTTCGGTATAGCTATCATCAATATCGCTCTCAGGGATGGCTATGGGCTCAGCCGCTGGTTCCGGCTCTGCATCAGCGGGCGTATCGACTGGCGCGGGTGTGGCGTCAACTTCTGGAACAGGCTCCTCAATAGGCTTTTCGGGTTCCGGTTCAGACGGTAATTCAGGGGCCGTCTTGGATTCCTCGACTTCTGGTTCTGGCGTTTTAGGCTGCTTGCCGGACAAGCTCTCGCTTAATGATTCATTGACGCTGGCGGCTACTTCAGAGACAGCGCTGCTATCGTCGACTGCAGGAGCTTTGTCTTTCCCACCCTTAATATCCATCATAGCGTCTACCCGCTGCTCTAATAACTTATCGGGATCGGGTTGTTCTGGAGTCTTAGATTTTTTTGCCATTACGCTTATCCTTTAATGCCAGTCTAGCAAAAATTGACACTTCTCACCACTTATAACAGCTATTTTTTAGGAGGTAGCAGGATCAGCGAGCTGGTTTTTTGTTTGTAGGCTTGGTACTCAGGATCCTTTATCCGACGACGTTCGATTGGCGGGATTCCAGATACAAAAATCATTAAATAACTAAGAAGCAGTGGCCCAGTTAGTCCGATCCAGCCGTAACTGGCAGAAAGCGCCATTATCCCAATACCCCACCACTGCGTTAATTCTCCAAAATAATTCGGGTGGCGGCTGTAGCGCCAGAGACCAGTCTGCAAAACCTTTGGATGGGCTTTTTGACGCAAAAAGTTCTGCAATTGCTTGTCTGCGATAACTTCGATGACAAAGCCGATCAGCCAAATTAAAGCGCCGGCGTAAATTAGCCAGCACCAGCCGCTAAGTCTTGGATTTGTGATTATTACGATCGGCAAACTAACCAGCCAGACTAAAAGGCCTTGGAGTAGGAAGATTGAGAAGTATGCCCGAGCCCAAATATTACCCTTCCATTTATTTGTGATCTCTTTATAGCGTGGATCATCGCCGCGACCTTTATGCCGGGCGTAGATATGTGAAGCTAGCCGGAGTCCCCAAATTGTTACCAATAAAGCGACCAGTAAGCTTTGCTTGCTCGGCGCCTGGAGCACTGTAGACCAGCCGACCAAAACAAATCCCAGACCCCAGCAAATATCAATCGTATCAATCCGCTGCTTATATCTGGCAACAAGATATGCCAGGCTCAAAAACACCACTAATAACGAGAGGTTTACTAATAATATTTGTAACGATGTGCCCATCTCAGCCTAGACTTCAAATTTTTCTATGTGGTCATTGAGATTTTTAAGGAATTCTTTTGCCTGAGTTGGGCTCATAGAAACCCTAGCTACAATGTTTTGCTGTGTACCATCCGGTACTGCTTGAGCGAAGTTTAGGGTGACAATATGCTCATTTGAGCCGATTAAATAACTATCGACGGCAAGGACTTTTATCTTGTTTGGATCGAGATTGAAATTTATTTGTGGCTGATCTGCCATATCGCTCCTTTGCTTAGGGTGCCAGTCGGTTAATGTCGCGGGGGAATAGCGAGGCTTCTTTGACATTGTTTAATCCAATGAACTTTTGAGTCACGCGTTCAAGACCCATACCGAAGCCGCCGTGGGCGGGCATTCCAGCCTGCATGGCACTGAGGAGCGGCTTAAAGCCTGGATCCTCTGGGTCGCCGCCGGCCATTTCTTTAAGCTGCTTGATGACAATAGAGTAATCATTTTCGCGCATTGATCCGGTCACGATTTCAACACCTCGGAATAATAGGTCGACGCGGTCTGCTAGGCTGGGATTGTCAGCTTGAGCCTTGTGATAAAACTTCATTTCAGAGGCCGGCCAATCTGTCACAAATACGGCCTCACTGCCAAGTTCCTTAGCGGCATATTCGCAAATCCAGCGTTCTTCATCAGGCCGCAGGTCTTTTTCGCCGACTGTATTCTGATTGTTCGCCTTGCTGTAAAGCTCGTGGATTTGTTCCATTGGGATGGACGGAATTTCTTTCGGCAAAACTGGTTTTGTGGCTCGCAATAATTCCATTTGCGACTTGTTGCCCCAAATCTCGTCGCTTATGTAGTTCAATAGTCCGCTTAAGAAAGACTTTAGATCAGCTATGCCTATGAAGCCCATTTCGCCGTCAACAGAAATATACTCTGTCATGTGGCGCGTCGTGGCACTGGGTTCCGCTCGATATACTGGCGCGATTTCAAACACTCGCTCAAAAACCCCGACCATAATTTGCTTATAAAACTGTGGGCTTTGAGCTAGGGTAGCTTCTTGACCAAAATAATCAAGCTTGAAAACCTCTGCTCCACCCTCGGTCGCTGCTGCGAGCAACTTTGGAGTACGTATTTCGGTGAAACCTGCTTTATAGCAATAGTCGCGAATCGCTTTGCTGATTTCCGATTGGACCCTAAAAATGGCTGTTTCTTGCAAGTTACGTAAGCCAATTGAGCGATATTCAAATAGGGTGTCTAGATTGTCCGGCTTGTGGCTGAGAGGTTTGTCTATCTGGATAGCTGGCTCAGTCTCGACCGGTACGATTACAGTAATCTTACCTTCATGCAATTCGGCTCCGCCCGGAGCTCTTTCCTCTTTGACTACTTTGCCATCTACGGCTAGCACAGTGCCGATTTGTAGGCCGCGCAGCTTTTCCACTTCTTCTTTGTCTTGAATTACAACCTGGACCAAACCATTTCGATCTCGCACATTAATAAAAGTCAGGCCACCCAGCATACGCTTTTTATGCAGCCAGCCTTCGATGTGAACAGTCTGGTCGACGTGGTCTATGACTTCTGAACTTAGAATCCTCATGAAGGATTATTCTAACACTTTATCGTCGGTTTTTACAGGGGTTTCGGTGTCGGTTTTGGTTTTTTTGGCTTTAGGATGGCGGCTGGCAACGGCGACTTTGTCCTGAAATTGATCAAAATCCTCACCAGGTATGTGGCCCAACAGCTGCTTGAGAATATTTTCGACCGAGATTATGCCGACATATTCTTCAAAGCTATTTACGACGATAAACAGCGAGTGATTTGTCACAAAAAAGGCGTGCAGCGCTTCGCCAAGCCCGTCATTTTCATGGATATAGTAAATCTTGGGGTTCATCAAATCGCTGACTTTGCCCTCGCTACCCAGACCGAGCTTGCTAAACGCCAGCGTACCGACAACATCGCCGCCTTTTTTGTCCCGAACCAAGACGAAATCCTGCCCGCTTTTATGCAGTTCATCGATTAATATTGGCCCGACGGTATCGGTAGCAAGTACGGTTTTAATTTTTTTGCGTGAAGTAAGGATGTCGCTGACGCTGTAATCATTAAAGTTAAGAGCTCGTTTGGCAATTTCTAGTTCCTCAGGAGTGATGCGATTGTCTTTTTGCCATTCGATATCTTCGATAAGCTTCAATAAATCATCACGTTCATAAATACCGGTGTGGCTGTTAACGGTAGTGTACTTCTGGATCGCGTCCGTGCTTCGACTCAACAGAGGGTGCAAGAAATTTAAGATAAAAAGTATCGCGGGCGTGACCAGTACAGTTAAGCGGGCGCCAATTTTAGTAACGCGACTGGCCGGCAGCCATGAGAAAGCCGCCCACAAGATAGGGCCAACAATTAAAAGACTTGCCCAGACTGGCAGGATCTTAGCCAGCACGATCAAACTCGCCGCGGTGGTAAGCCCAATGTAAAGCCATAATAAAGCTCGTAAGCTGCTGCCATGAGCCACGGCCGGGTACAGCTTTTTTGCTAAGTGATCACCATGTTCGGCACGGCGTTTTAGCTCACGTACCGGAACGTAATAATAGGTTTTGCGAACAACGACGCCGCCGATAGCAAGTAATAGCAGAATGATTGCAAAAGTAAGGCTCATGCCTCTTTAGCTTATACTGCCAGCGCCGTGATTACAAAGCCCTCAACTACTTGCTGTATAATTTAAGTATTAATGCAAATTGGAGAAATTAATGTCTAAGGGTTTCTGGGCGATAATTGCCGCTATAGTCTTATTATTTGTTGGAATCGCAGTTTTTGGCGGCAAAGATAAAGCCAAGACGTCAAGCACAGATAAAAATAGCAACCTAAGCAATAACGTCCAGGGTAAGGGTACTAGCGGTGTTGTTTTAGTCGAATACGGCGATTACGAATGTCCGTATTGCACAGCAGCCGCACCTGTTATCAAAGCTGGGGTCGCCGAACTGGGGGATAAGATTAAGTTCCAGTTCCGTCACTTCCCTCTAACTAACTTGCACCAAAACGCTTTTGCTGCCGCGCGCGCCGCTGAAGCCGCCGCACAGCAAGGGAAATTCTGGGAAATGCATGACGCTTTGTATGACGCCAGCAATAATCTTGTCTGGACAAAAGCCAGCAACCCAAATCCATTCTTTGAAAAGTACGCCCAACAAATTAACTTAAATATGGATAAATACAAGGCTGATTTTGCCAGCAGTCAGGTGAATGACACCATCAACGCCGACATGGAAGAAGGCAAGAAACTCGAGATTACTGGTACACCAACCTTCTTCATAAATGGTAAAAAGGTCGAGATACAGCCAACCATAGACTCATTCCGCAAAACGGTTAATGACGCTATCGCTCAACAATCAGCCAAGACTAAACCAACTAACTAGTAGTAAACAAACTGCCGCCACTCGGGCTTCTCAACATGTACTGGCACGCGCTGTTCGCGTGACTTAACGATCTTTATTTTTACAAACACTCCCTCACCTCTCATAAACCAAAGGGCACTCCCATATGCCTAGGTTACTGTTTATTTTTTGTAGAAATTTTTGTCTCTCACGGATTCCGCTAAACGGATTCAATGAAGTCCAATAATATTAGCAAATCTCTTATGCTTGGTCAAGCCAGCGACACGTAAAGCCAGTTGTTATTACTGTAGCGTTCGACGCTTTTTAACAAGCCTTCGGCGGGCTTACGCTCGCGCAGCGCATCACGGACTTTACCAGAACTCACATCAGGCGCGTAGCTATCAAATATCGTGACAGAGAGCGGTTTTTGGGGCCAATTCTCGACGATTTTATGGATCTCGGCGCGGTCATTTTGACTTCTTAGACCAACTACCAACTCGCCGTTTTGAATTAGCCTATCAGCGTTTGGCCAGTCAGCCAAACCTACGATGACATCGGACCCAAACAAAAATATCAATTCATTTTCATCAAATTTATTCTTTAAAAACGGCAAGGTTCGTTCAATGCTAAAATTTACTTCCACAAGATCCAGCACATCGAAATTTGGATGGGGCTTTAAGGCCTTTTTGAGCATAGCAACACGGTGGCCATAGTGCTCAACATGCTGCTTAGACCGCGGTCGCCGCTCTGGCAAAAAATATATCTCATCTAGCTTGGCTGCTTGCATTGCCTGCAATGCAAAGGATACGTGGCCAACATGTACCGGATCGAAAGTGCCGGCATATATTCCGATCCTCGGGAACTTCTGTTTAGCTTTCAAGCGGCGCCCCTGCTAGACGCTTCGATTTCCGTTTAAAAATAGCTTGGTCTGGCTGCTTGAGTGCTAGCGCGTATAGTCCAAAAAATGCACCCACATAAAACAGATCGCCTGCAATAGTCCAGCTTAAGAATGGAAGGCCTGCGATATAGCTAGCAGCTAATCCAGATAAATCTCTGGCGTACGCGCCAGCGGCCCAGACTCCAAAGTTGGTCAGTAAGTAGAATTGCAGTGAGGCCAATATCGTGAATCCACCAATTTTGGTCGAACTCGGTTTATTGCGTAATGCCAGCCCCAGCAAGGCACTGACCATGAAACTACCCCATACCCAAGCGGTCGTGCTATTAAATATGGCACTAAGAGGCTGCAGCTGGCTGAAGTTAAAGATTGGCTGGCTAAATGGGCTTATATATAGCAGTAGATAATCGCTAATGGCTAGAGCTATCAAAGGCGTAAGTAGTGCGTAGCGTTTTGGCAAATATGCCGCGCCAAACATTGCTGCCGCCGTAATAGGGGCGAAATTTGGTATGTGCGGTACTAGCCGCATCAATACCGCGCTAACAATTATGATTAACGCTATATTAATTTGAGTTTTTTGATTCAATGCAGACATCTAATTTACCCCTCTTGCTTTCCGTGATTCTAGCACGAACCAGCTTACTGCACCAAGGACTAGTAGGCTGGACGCCGCGTATTTTGCCCATGGGCTATTATTGCTAGTCTGTTCCAGGCTAATTGATTTTTTGCCAGTATCAGCGGAGGCAAGCAACGACGCGGCGGCGGCTTTTTGACCTAGCCCTGCGTCGCTGCGCGATGGTTTGCTTTGAGTTGTTGAACTGCTGACCGTGCTGATAGTTGGCGCCGAGCTACTTGCTGTAGAAGTGTTCTGGCCGCCACCCATACCAGCAGCAGGCTGTTGGACTGATAGTGGCGTTGGGCTGAGCAGCCAAGTACTGCCGAGTAGTGCCGTGACGGCATGCGCGGTTGTGAATGTGTCACTGGCTGTAATACCGTAAGCCCCAAAGCTAAATCCCCCATCAGAGTTTTGATTATTTAGGAGCCATTCCCGAGCCAGTTTAGCTTGAGCCGAAACGGCTTCACCGATGGTATTTAACGCCATAAGCCCCCAGGCAGTCGAGCTGCCATCTGACGGGCTGTAGATGTCATAACCAAAGCCTCCGTCGGCTTGCTGCGTGCTAAGAAGATAGATTAGCGCCGAGCCTTTAGCTGCCGTGTTACTAAATGTTAGTGCAAGTTTTTCTGCCGCGTACATTGCGATAATTGCCGCAGCCGTATCGTTACTGTCGCTACCACAATACGCACAGCTTTCGGTCGTGTAGCTGAAGCCGCCATCAGAGTTTTGATGACTTAAGAAATAATTTAGCCCGTCCTGTGCCGCCTCGCTTAAATCGGTCTCCCCGCTTGAAGCGATAGCTATGACGCCAAAAATATCATCATTGAGCAAAGTTGGGCTGCCGATCTGATTATCGACATGCTGGGTTGAAAGCAGATCGGCATAGTTAACTCCACCAAAATTCGCACTGTCTCCCCCTATTGCAGAAACCGCAATGATCTTGCGCTCAATTGCTGTAGCAGGCGTTCCACCAGTCGGCGTGTCCGCTGCCAAAAAATCAGCCAGGCTAGCACCCCCAGAGCTAATTGATGAAGAGTTCTGTCCACTGGCCTCGATTGCTACTGCCGACCAGTCAGACTCACCACCGTATCCAGCAATACTGCCGTCAGCATTTTGATTATTGGCAAGGTAGTCAACGCCGGCTTGAGCCGCTGATTGTACTGCTTGGTCGGTCACGGCAGCAGCTGAAGCAGGCAGAGCTAGCGAGCCTGCTAAAATCGAGGCGGTTAAGACTGCTCCTAGAAGATAGTGTTTTGAAAATATTTTTGGCATGTTTTCTCCTATGTTTTTACGTATTGCCAATTTACTGAATCGCCGTTATGCGCTGGCATAGCTCCACAGCCGTATGGTGGAGTAGACCCGTTAACCTTGTATGTCCACCAGACGCTGCCTGGGTCGCCAATACCGTCAATCACATATACCGCCTGGGTTTTGTATTGTGCGCTGTAACGCATGTCTAAATTGCTCAGAAGTCCTTTAGTCAGGGCCTGGGCTAACACGTCGCATTGGTTGCTTGGCGAACTAATATTGACCGTTCCCTTCATAACTCCATTAATACTCAGCACGACACTGATTGTTGTAGTTTGATTCGCTACGGCACCTGCCTGACTAAAAGTATTGCTGGACGTGGGAGTCTGCTTAGCTTGGGCGGTTGTTTTAGGATTATTTTTATTGGTTGGCGCAACATCGCTCGGCAACGAATCATTAGGATTATTGCTGGCTGTAAGATTGGAGGGTGAACTGATTTCCCTGTTAACTACGGCCTTCGCAGCAGGTTGAAGTGATTGCTTACTTAGTTCCTGACTGTATTGAATAAGGCCGCCTAGGATCGTGATCAGCACCAAGGCTGTTAGTCCGACTAGCACCACCGCATACGGTGAAAGTGTTTTTTTGAGTTTTTGGAACAAAAAACCTCCGACTGAAGATTTTCAAGCGGAGGTTGTGATACGAAGTTAAAACTCAGATTACACGCCCTTGCTCGAAGGCTTCGATTAAGGCTACATGTGGTTTTCTGACTTTACAGTTGCGGCACAGTGAGGGAATTACACCCTGCTTACCCAATACGCTAGTGCTTCAAAATTTGGCACCACGCAATATGTAGCGTTTTGATAGTAATTCTAATAAAAATACTTGTCAAGAAAAATGATAAATTTCGGCTGCGGTTGGTGCTTATTTGTGCTTGGAGGATTTGGAGCTGCCGCCATGAGAGACACAGTTACGGCAACCGTGCTTACTCTCGTCGCCGCGCAGCAGACCTGGCGGCGTACACCTAACACATCGTCCCTCTCTGATCTTTGGCGAGCCACCCTTCGTAAAATCCAGGTCGCGCGATTTTGTGCGGATTCTACGGCCATCTCTTATGGCCCATTGGGCAGTAGATGCTTCGTCGACAAGAATTTCAGACTCATCAACTTCCACTAGTTCTTCTGGCTCATTTGTATCTGGCTCATCGTCTGATGTCGTTTCTGCTGATAAGTCGGGGACTGGTTCTAGGTCGGGTACTAATTTTAGGATTGGTGGTGTAAATTTTTCAGGTTCTGTCTGGAGAATATCGGCTTGCTCTGAGCCGCCACCGACGAGTGAGAGCTCTGGTCGGCTGGTTGGGAAAATTAAAGAATCGGTTTGCAGCTCAGCTGCACTGTGCATATGTATTGCCCTTCGATTGGTTAACTATATTAAGTATAGCATCAATCAGTTAGTTTGTCGCTCTTTAAGTGTGGTTAGGCGTGGGATAAAGCTTTGGGCGGCGCCGTCTAGGCTGAGGACTTTTAAGGCTCCGATCAAAACATACAAATGATCAAGACTGGCTTCAGCCAGTTCTCCGCCACTATTTTCCATCTGCTGGAAGGCATGCTCGACTTTTTCGACCAACCATTTTTCTTGGCTGGGAGAAACCTGATTAGAGGTAATTGTCTTTTGATCTGCTTCGTCTACAACCTCAAGAGATCGAGCCGAGCGATCACGCTTTCGCAGGTGGCCACGCTTGATCAAATTATTTACGTGCAGTGAAACCGTTGCCACTGAGGTGTAATTTAAGCCAGTCATGATTTCACGGTAGCTCGGGCTATAGCCATGTTCGGCAATAAAGGACGAAATAAAATCAAGTAGTTCCTTCTGCTTCTTGGTCGGACGAGTTGTTTGGTTTTTTGTTGTTTGGTTTTCGTTCATGCTTTTATTATGCCATAAGCGGGGCAATTAATTGCTGTGCGCTTCGTGAATGTTTTCTGGACTCAGCTTTCCAGTATTTAGCGCCATCTGCGTGCCGCCAACACTAATTCCACCCACACCAGCTAAAGTTGCTATGGCTGCTGGGACTGTTAGACCAAAGAGGTCGAAAGCCACTCCGGCAGCGAGGATTGCCCCTGAAGCCTTGACCGTAAACACACCCTTTCTATAAGTATCGTAGTCGGGATTACCATGCTGTGCTTTTTCTGGATCTAGGCCTATAAATCTGTCAGTAAACCTCATCTTATGCTCCGTCGCTTAAATCACCCTTAATGTACTGATCGGCTCTAGAGATACTTCTGTTCATAACCAGCAGTATATGACTGGTGTTTATAAATGTAAATTACTTATGTTTCGCGGTTTTTTTTGATTCTCTGGTCTGCCACCATGGCGATACCAGCAAGTCCCCACCAGACGTAAGCAATGGTATCGTCAGTCCAGGCGTGAGATAGCAAGTTAATAAAGGTAATTCCGATAAGTGTAGCGAATAGGCTTAGAGCCAGTGGATCGGCGCGTCTCAGCCACAAAAGATAGCCAACGCCTGCGTTAATAAGTATGAATAGCCCCAGACCGAGCCAACCAAGCTCCTGACCGATCTGCGCGAAATAATTCTCAGCGATACGAGGCGGTTTGCTGTTGTAAATGCTTGCCGGCCCTGCCGTACCAGGGCCATCACCCAAAGGCTGATGCTTGAGATCGCTTAGCCCTCGCTTTAGTGACTCAACGTGACTCTCATTTGAGGTTACACTACTGGCTGAGTTAGTCTGAGTATGAAAAATGAAGTTTTCGAAATGCACGCTATTTCTAAACGTTAAAGTTAATACCAGACCGAGCACGACTAATATTCCCGCAACTGACACTGAAATTATCTGCGCCCGCCTTGATAGATGGCTAATCGCTAGAATCGTAATAATGCTCAAGGCCGCGCCAACCCAGGCGCTTCGGGAGAAGGTAAAAAACAAGACTACGGCGGCGCTGGCTAAGAAGACACCATGGCGCCAATTACGGCCTTTCCTGATCAATAGGACAACCAATAAACTCATTGGGATCAACAAGTAGGCGCCAAGCGGGTTTGGACCCCGAAGCGTGGAAGCAATTCGCACATAGTCTGGATTATTATTAATTGTCTCGAAGGGAGGAATAGTCGCTAGGCCGTAACCAAAATGTCGCAAAAAATCGTGTGGCAAGATAAATATCTGAAGCAACCCAAAAAAAACGACACCGGCAGCCGGCCAAAGCACTAATTTTTCCCAGTTTGCGCGCAAACGACTCAACCTTAAAGCTACTGCCCACGTGATCAAGAAGAAGATCAAAAACCGCAGGTTTACTATCAGCCCATAGCCGACGGCTTTGGCGGTCACATCGTGTTGATTTAGAGACAAAAGCCCCCAGATCAAATTGAGAGCAATGTAACCTAGAATTAGCCACACCAGCCGGCGTGAAAGCGTATGGCTTCTAATTTTTTTATCAGTCGCCAACAGATATAAAACACCGACAACACTGAGTGCTAAAAGCACCTCCTTCCAGAGACGCAAAGCGGTATAGTGCCCCAACATGCTCGACCCCCATACTGTCAAAAAGGCATGGAAAGGAACCAAGAAGAAAATCAAGATAGTGAATCCACTAACCCACGTCAAAACCGTGTATTTGAGCGCCGAAACTTTCATAATGCTACAATTTAGTATAGCTTACACTGGTAAAACGCTCTAAGCTCGATTCGCAAATTATGAAAAACAACGCTTCACTCGTTTACAATTTTTGCCTAATTCTGGGTGATGCCCTAGCTATCACGCTGGCTTTTACGATTGCCTACATCCTGAGGGTCAGCCTTGACAGTCAGGCGCTTAGCGCCAGTGTCAGCTCCCAATCATATATAACGATACTGGTGAGCCTGCTCCCCTTCTGGATTTTAACTTTTGGACTACTCGGTCTCTATAATTCTAGGATTTACGATAAGCGGTTCAGCGAACTTGGCCGTCTGCTTTTGGGCGTCTTCATCGGTATCTTGTTTGTTATCAGCTACAGCTACATTACAAATACGCCAATATTCCCTGCCCGACTAGTGACAATTTATGGTTTCGCCCTGGCCTTTTTATGCTTGTTCCTCTTCCGAACCGTAGCTCGAGGGACTAGGCGTTGGCTGTTTAGTTACGGCGTTGGCATCAATAATATTCTGCTGGTAGGTGATACTAAGACGACCCAGCGCATGATTGACGCACTAGGCAACACACAGCTAACAGGCTACCGAATCCTTGGTGTCGTCGGTGGCGTTAAGCATGTCTTAGATAAAGACCGGCACTATCACAAATATAAAAACTTCTCAGAGGCAATTCAGCACCTTAGCAACAAACAACTGCATACGATTATGCAAACAGAGCTTTACGCCAACAGCGATACGAACGACGAAATACTAACCTACGCGCAAGAACACCACGTGGCTTATAGGTTTGTACCTGGCAATAGCGAACTATTTGTCGGAAAAATCGAGGTTGATCTGTTTCATTCAGTACCAATTATTGCCGTACACCAGACGGCGCTTATCGGCTGGGGCCGGGTTGTTAAACGGCTAACCGATATATTGCTTGGATCATTGTTTTTGCTACTCGCCTCTCCGATTATGTTAGTTGTCGCTGTAGCCGTGAAGCTAAGCGGCGGACCGATCTTTTTCCGGCAAGAACGCTTAAGCCGCTACAACTCAATTATCAAGATATTTAAATTCCGCTCGATGAAGCAGCAGTACAACGGCCTCGACCCCAAAGAAGCATTTCAAAAAATGCATAAACCAGAGCTGCTGGCCAAGTACCGCGAAAATGGCGATAGCCTACCAAAAGATCCTCGACTGACCCGAGTTGGCCGGGTTATTCGTCGGACAAGCTTAGATGAATTACCTCAGTTATTTAATGTTGTACGCGGCGACATCAGCCTTGTTGGACCACGAGCGTTAATACCTTCAGAGTTGGATAAATCTGATCAAAAGAACCTGATTTTGAGCGTTAAGTCTGGCTTGACCGGACTGGCCCAAATTTCGGGAGTACGCGATCTCAGTTTTGAAGAACGACGCCAACTCGATCTCTACTACGTACAAAACTGGAGCTTCTGGAATGATTTAGTAATTGTAGTGAAGACTTTTTGGGTCGTGCTCTTCCATAAGGGGACGCGCGGGTGAAGGTCGCAATTGTCTGCGACTGGCTGACCGGCATTGGAGGTGCCGAAAGAGTGGTTTACGAACTTCACAAAATGTATCCCGAAGCGCCAATTTATACCTCACAGTACGATGCCAGTGGGATCACAGGGTTCGAAGACGCCGATATCCGTACGACTTCCCTGCAAAGATTGCCAAAGCGCTTCAAAAAGATCCTACCGGCCTTAAGAGCGTGGGAGTTTGGTCGCATGGACCTGAGTGAATACGATTTAGTGATTTCTTCCAGCGGTGCCGAGGCCAAAGGCATCAAGACAGGTAAAAAAACCACGCACATCTGTTATTGTCATGCCCCGACCCATTACTATTGGATCCGCCACGACGAGTATCTGGCTAACCCTGGCTTCCCGCGTGGTCTGAACTGGCTCGCAAGGCTTGGCCTAAAACTAATGGTTGAGCCGCTACGCCGCTGGGACAAAAGAGCCGCAAAACAACCAGACTATTTCGTAACGAACTCTTCATACACCCAGACGATGATCAAAAAGTATTACAATCGTGATGCTAAAGTAATCCACCCGCCCGTTGATACCGAGCGCTTTAAAGTCAGAGGCAAGCCAGCCCAGCGTCATGGCTTCGTCGTAGCCGGCCGTCAGGTGCCCTACAAGCGGTTTGACCTGGCAATTGAGGCCTGCGACCAGCTAGGCATCCCTTTAGTTGTTATTGGCGATGGACCGGATCACAAACGCTTAGAAAAAATTGAAAAGAAACTTGCCGGCCGCGGCACTACCTTTTTAACCAGCGTAAGCGACGCTGACATGGCCGAACATTTCCAGACAGCACTTGGATTTATCATGCCAAGCATGGATGATTTCGGCATCGTCGCGGTCGAAGCAATGTCCGCCGGTACACCAGTTATTGGGTTTAATCAGGGAGGCACACTTGATTACATCATAGAAGGCAAGACGGGTTTGTTTTTTGACAAGCAGGATGTCGAAACGCTCGCCAAAACACTGGAGGTTGCTGCCACCAAGAGTTTTGACCACAATGCCATTGCCGAACATGCGCAAGCGTTTTCAGTAAACAGATTTACCGAAAGTATGCAAAAATATATCAACAACCGTTTATCTGAAAGGTCCTAAATAAAACATGTGCGGAATCGTCGGCTATATAGGCAATAAACCAGGCAAAGACATCGTAATAAAGGGTCTTGAAGCTCTAGAATACCGCGGCTACGACTCGGCTGGAATTGCCTTGATCGACCATGACAACGGTCAGGTTTTTAAGCAGGTTGGGCGTGTTAGCGGCCTCATCCAAGAATTATCCGGACAGGAACATTTAAATGCCGAACTGGTGATCGGCCATACCCGCTGGGCTACTCACGGCGGCGTCACCGTCCAAAACGCTCATCCGCAAACCAACAACGACCACTCGATATTTGTCGTCCACAATGGCATTATCGAAAACTTTGGTGAAATTCGTGACCGCTTACAAGGGGAAGGTTATCACTTTGAGTCAGAAACCGACACTGAAGTAGTACCTAACCTTATCGACTACTATTTGAAGCAACTGCCTTCGTTTGAAGATGCCTTTAAGGCCGCCTTAAACGACGTGCGTGGCGCTTACTCGATCGTGGCTAGTTCTACCAAAGACCCCGATACCTTGTATGCCGCTCGCCTTTCTAGTCCACTGGTGATTGGAGTTGGTGAAGGCGAAAATTATCTAGCCTCAGACCCGTCAGCCATCATGGAGCACACCAAAAAAGTCATTTATCTCGAAGATTACGACGTTGCTGTTATTACCCGCGACGGTGTTAACGTCCACAACCTTAAAGAAGGTCAAGCGGTTGAACCAAAAGAAGAATTACTAGATTTCGAAAATGAAAAAGCCCTACTTGGTGATTATCCAAACTTTATGCTCAAGGAGATCTTTGAGGCACCGGCTACCATTAAGTCAGCTACCTTAGGTCGCGCAGATATCGAAAAAGGCGTGGTTAAACTTGGCGGCCTTGAAGGCGTTTTACGGCAATTGAAGCACATTGATAGGATCGTGGTAGTCGCTTGCGGGACTTCTTACTATGCTGGCATGGTTGGCGAATACTTAATCGAGGAGCTTGCTGGCATCCCAGTTGAAGTCCACTTAGCTAGCGAATTTAAGTACCGAGACGAGCCTTTTTCGCGCAGTACACTAATGCTGGCCATTTCACAGTCTGGCGAAACTGCCGACACCATCGCCGCACTAAAAAAGGTAGAGGATTACGGCGTGTTGCGCCTGGGCATCGTCAATGCTGTCGGCAGCACGATCGCTCGCATGACAGACGCTGGTGTGTATTGCCATGCAGGTCCAGAGAAAGCAGTCGCCAGCACCAAGGCATTTATCGCTCAAGTCACGATTCTGGCGGAAGTTGCCCTCCACTTAAGCGATGGCAAGACCGATTTGTTTGATCCAATGCTTAAGGAGCTCAATGAACTGCCCGAAAAGGCCAAGCGCGTGCTCGATCAAGCCGAAACCATCAAAGCTATCGCCGAAAAATACGCTCATCACCGCGACTTTCTGTTTATCGGCCGCCATAACGCCTTCCCTTCAGCGCTCGAAGGAGCCTTAAAGCTAAAAGAAATTTCCTACATACACGCCGAGGGCTACGCCGCCGGAGAAATGAAACATGGACCGTTGGCTATGATTGACGAGAATTTCCCGACTTTCGCAATTGCGACCGATTCGCCGCTCCTAGAAAAAACATATTCCAACATTCAGGAAATTCGTGCCCGTGAAGGTCACGTAGTCGTCCTGGCAACCGAGGGCAATGAAAACATCCACGAGTTAGCTAACGATGTAATCTATCTGCCGAAGGTCATGGATGAGCTCCAGCCAGTTCTTCACGCGGTCGCAACTCAGCTATTCGCTTACTACATCGCCATGGCCAAAGGCCTCGACGTCGACCGCCCACGCAACCTCGCCAAATCCGTTACCGTAGAATAATTAGACTACGTGGATGATGGTTTCAACGGCAACAGCCGTTTCTTGCCAGCGTGAAATTTCTAGACTATCGATACCCATAGCTTTAACCGGATAATCATTGCCGCCTTCCTGCAGTCGATCACCAATAAACAAAATTTCGTCTTTATCAATTTCTAGAATTTCACAAAGTTTTTTCATGCCATAGGCTTTATCGATGCCGAGCTTAGTCACATCGATTGATGTAACTCCGCCGACGCGAACCTCGAATTCTGGTATTAACGGAGAAATGTAGTCGCGCAATTCAAGTTTTTTCTTGTTGTCTGGGTCCCATTCTTCTTTGATGCGAACGCCTTCTTTGCCCAGTACGTCGACGATGTCCTGCCCAAGAACCGAAAAAGTAACTTGGCTGCCACGATCTTCGATCGTCTCCCCGTAAGTCTTTTTTTCACGGTAACCCAAATCATCGAAGCCCTTGTTGAGCGCTTTAATAATCTTGTCTTTTTGTGCTTCGGTAAAGTTCTCGGCATAAACCTTATGCCAGCCGGGTTTTGTCATGTCATAGGCGTAATATCGCGTACCGCATGTCGGCATAAGATGAAGTTTTTCGAGTTTATCAGGATCAGCCTTTAGGTTGCTGAGTAGTTGTTTTTCGAATTGCTCAAACTTACCGCCTGAAATTACACAGACATGAAATTTCTCTAACAGCTGGTTGAGCAGACTTGTCATGCGGTCATCGGCCGGCGATTTGCTGTCAGCCAGCGTACCGTCAAGGTCAAAAGCTATAACTTTCTTCACGATTTGCCTCCAATGCGCTTACTGACTTCGCCAACTTTTTGCGACAGGTCTTTGCGAGTTACCAATAATCCTTGCGGGGTGTTAATAACTGCCACATTGTCTAGGCCGATGACCGCGACGGGCTTGCTTTCTTCATTATGAATGTAGGAATTTTGAACTTCTTCTATTTCAGTATTGCCACTGACGTGATTGCCTTGTTCGTCGCTGCCGATAGCTTTATGTAGATCGCCGAATGAGCCCAAATCCATCCAGTCAAACGAAGCTGGCACAACTAGCAGGTCTTCAACTTTTTCGATTAGAGCGTAATCTATGGCGTCATTTTCTAGGCTTAAATAAGCATCTTCGAAAGTTTCGGGCGTGGCGTTAACAAGCTTCTCGTAATTTGCTAGCAAGTCGGGCGCGTATTTCTGCATCTTGTCTTTAAACGTATTGACTGAGCCGACAAAATAACTGCAGTTCCAGAGGTAATTCCCGCTTTCGACGTATTGTTTGGCTAACTCAAATTCTGGCTTCTCCGTAAAAGAGTGGACGTTATACACGAATTTTTCTTCATTCAATAAGTCACCCTTCTGAATATAGCCAAGCCCGGTTGCTGGGTGGTCTGGTTCGACTCCAACCAAGACGATGCGTTTCTCGGATACCGAAACTTTATTGGCTGTTTCAAAACTGTGCGTAAAGCCGGCTGTATCACGCACGTAATGATCAGCCGCGATTGAAGCCATCGGCTCATCGGGGTCATGGAGCTTGCTAATGGTCGCCAGTGCCGCCATGATGCAGTTGGCGGTGCCGCGTCGAGCTGGCTCGACTATAAAGGCTTCCTGAGGCAACTCAGACAGCTGCTCACGGACATGCTCAATGTGACTTTTATCAGAAACCACATAGATTTTGTCGGTTAGCTGTTTAGCGCGGTCATAGGTGTGCTGCAGAAGCGAGCGGTCATCACCATTAATCTTTAGAAGGTGTTTGGGGTAGTCGGGGGTCGACAATGGCCAAAGGCGCGTCCCCGAACCGCCTGCGATTATTACAACTATCATCCGTACAAGTATATATTATTTGGCAGTCGCAGCGACAATTTCTCTAAAATATGCAATTGTCTTTGTCAGACCGTCTTGAAGCTCGATTGTCGGCTCCCAGCCTAACTTGTCTTTGGCAAGAGAAATGTCAGGCTGACGCTGTTTAGGATCATCCTGCGGCAAATCTTTATATACAATTTGGCTCTTGCTGCCAGGAATCATTTCAAGCACTTTTTCGGCTAGCTGTTTGATGGTGAATTCGTTAGGATTACCGGTGTTAACGGGGCCGAGGAAAGCTTTGTCATTATTCATCATCCGCACCATTGCTTCGACTAAATCATCGACATATTGAAAGCTGCGAGTTTGTGAGCCATCACCGTAAATCGTGATGTCTTCGTCTTTCAGAGCCTGGACAATGAAGTTAGAAACCACGCGTCCATCGTTCGGATCCATATTTGGACCATACGTATTAAAAATACGCACCACTCTGATATCGAGTTTAGCCTGTCGATTGTAATCAAAAAATAATGTCTCGGCCACGCGCTTCCCCTCGTCATAGCAAGAACGAATTCCAATTGGATTAACCCTTCCCCAATAGCTTTCCGGTTGAGGGTGGACGTCAGGATCACCATAAACTTCACTAGTTGAGGCCTGCAAGATCTTTATATTAAGCTTCTTGGCTAGCTCCAGCATGTTAATAGCGCCGAGTACGCTAGTCTTGGTCGTCTTGATCGGATCGTATTGATAGTGTGGCGGTGATGCCGGACACGCCAAGTTGTAAATTTCATCTACTTTTAGATCAATCGGTTCAGTAACATCGTGCTCGATAACTTCAAAATCAGGGTTGGCCGTTAATTTTTGGATATTCTCACGGGTACCCGTAAAGAAATTGTCGAGGCAGATGACTTTATTGCCTTCACTTAACAGCCTTTCGCAAAGATGCGACCCAATGAACCCAGCGCCGCCAGTAACAAGTATGGTTTTAGCCATTTTGATTACCATTTACGGTTGGACGGCCAATACTGGCATAGTAAAATCCGAGTTTCTTCATCTCTTCGGGAGTATAAATATTACGGCCATCAAATACAACTGGCGTCTTGAGCGCTGACTTTATCTTGCCTAGATCGGCCTCACGGAATTGCTTCCATTCGGTTGCTACCAGCAATGCATCAGCTCCTTCGAGTGCAGCGTACATATCTCCCGCAAAAGTTATTTTTAGATCCGGATAGAATTTCTTAACGTTGTCAGCAGCTTCTGGGTCATATGCCACTACGTTCGCGCCTTTACTCAGCAAGCCTTTGATGATTTCAAGCGCCGGTGCTTCGCGGATGTCGTCTGTATCAGGCTTGAAAGCTAAGCCCCACAGAGCGAAAGTCTTGCCGCTTAGATCTGATTTGTAATAGTCGGAGACTTTCTCGACTAATCGCAACTTTTGCGCTTCATTTACTTCCGAAACAGCATGTAATATCTTGAGGTCATAGTTATTTTGGTGAGCAGTCTGCTGAATGGCCATGACATCTTTAGGAAAACAGCTCCCGCCATAGCCGATGCCTGAGTACAAGAACTGTTTGCCAATGCGGGGGTCAGAACCCACGCCAAGTCGCACGCTATCAATATCTGCACCGAGTATTTCAGCCAAGTTTGCCATCTGGTTCATAAACGAGATTTTTGTAGCTAAGAATGAGTTGGCGGCGTACTTTGTCATCTCAGCAGAACGCTCGTCCATAAATAGCACTGGGTTTTCTTTAGTCACAAATGGCTCATAGAGTTCGGTGATGACTTCTTGCGCCTTAGACGAAGAAGCGCCGATCACGACACGGTCGGGTTTTTGGAAATCCTCGACAGCATGACCTTCGCGCAAAAACTCAGGGTTAGACACGACATCAAATTCGACCTTGGCGTTTTTGGCGATGCGCTCAATAACTTTGTCAGCCGTACCAACCGGCACGGTGCTCTTATCAACGATCACTGCGTATTCTGACAGCAGCCCTCCTAGATCGTCGGCGACCCCCAGAATGTAAGATAAATCTGCCGAGCCGTCCTCGCCCGGAGGGGTTGGAAGTGCGAGAAAGATAACTTTGGCATCTTTGATCCCCTCGGCCAGACTTGTGCCAAAAGTAAGCCGACCGGCTTTGGCGTTGTTAGCAAATAGCTCCTCAAGACCTGGCTCATAGATCGGCACTTCGCCCGACTGCATTCGCTTAACTTTGGCTTCGTCTACATCAACGCAAGCGACATCATTACCCGCCTCGGCAAAGCACGTTCCTGTCACTAAACCAACATACCCTGTACCAACTACTGCAATTTTCACTCTGCAATCCTTTCAATTTCTGCTCGCGTTACTTTACGCCAAATTACATATTTTGACCATCCGAAATTCCAGAAAAGTGCAATGGCCGAACTCGTCATAAGCGCTAAAAGGTTACTGAAATGCAGATATCTTTCAGCCGCAGTAACCATGACAGCACTTCCTAAAATAGCTGGCCAAGTACTCGCATGAAATTGTACCAAAAGCTTGGGAATAGACTTCTGGACATTATGATCTATATAGGTCCAGTGGTGATGTAACATAAAGTTACTAAACAGCGCAATTTCTGCGCCGATAAGCTGCGAGATAAATATTGGCAAACCCAGGACTTTATTCATTAGTGTCAGTATTGCGAAGTTGATAACAAACCCCAACCCACCAACAATACAAAAACGAACAAAATCAATCCTAATCAGGTGGCGGAACCTGGCCTTCGTGTATGCAACCATGTTCTAGATATGTTAGCATATTCTAAGCAGTAACCTCTGAGGAAATATGCCCAAAACTGAGAAACTTTCTATTATTGTGCCTTGCTACAACGAGAAGGCTACAATTGAAAAAATCCTTGATGAAATCATGGACGTTGACTTAGGTGCAACCAAAAAAGAAATTATTATCATTGATGACGGTTCTAAGGATGGCACTAGAGAAATCGTAAAGAAACTCGCAAGCAACAACAAGAGCTTGAAGCTTATCTTCCAAGCAGAAAATCAGGGAAAGGGCGCGGCCTTAAAGAGGGGCATTCTAGAATCAACAGGAGATGTAGTTGTCATACAAGATGCTGACCTCGAGTATGATCCGCAAGAGTATACCCGTCTTTTATATCCTATTGAGCGTGGACATGCAGACGTAGTCTACGGCTCAAGATTCATAGGAGGCGAACCGCGCAGGATTATTTATTATCGCAATCAGGTTGCCAATAAATTCCTGACTATGCTTTCAAATATTTTCACGGGCCTCAACCTTACCGATATGGAAACCTGCTACAAAATGTTTCAGGGTGATTTGGTTCGTGAGCTAGGCAAGGATCTTAAGGCTCAACGATTTGGTTTCGAGCCTGAGATTACCGCGCGAGTAGCCAAGAGTAAAGCGCGCGTATATGAAATCGGAATCAGTTATTATGGCCGCAGCAAAGAAGAAGGCAAAAAAATTGGCATGAAAGACGGCATTAAGGCAATATGGGAGATAATCAAGTTTAATGTCTTCAAATAATAAATCAAAGCAAAGAGCCAACAGCTTAGTGATTTATCTGCGCGGGCTGGTTAGCATAGCAGCCTCTTTTTTGAAGAAAAACTGGATTGGGCTGGCTGTAATCACAGCCATTACTTTGGTATTTTTCGGACCTTTACTAATACGCGCCACATCCTATAGTGATGGCGGTGATTCAATGTTTAATGCTTGGACTCTAGCTCGTGATCAGCACTGTATACTCCAGCAGGCCTGCCCCAACTATAGCGACGGCAATATATATTTCCCTAACAAAGACAGCATGCTCTACTCAGAAACCCAGCTATCGGCTGGCTTCTTGACGCTGCCTTTCTACTTCATGAATCACAATCCGATCTTTTCATACAACATGTGGTTAATAGCAAGTGTGCTCATGTCCGGCATCTTTATGTACTTACTGGCCAAATTTCTCAGTAAAAACAATGAAGCTATTTCAATATTATTGGCACTAGTCTTTGAATTCGCGCCTCTCAAGATGACCGCCATGGGACATTTACAAAACTTAAGTATTTTTTATCTTCCTTTAGTCATACTTCTATTTTTGAAATATCTATCAACTAAAGAAGCAAAGAAAGGCTACTTAATCGGCGGCTTTATTGCAATGGTATTGTTGTTTTACGCATCATGGTACCAGATGGTTTTTGGGTTAATGTTCATATTCCCTTTGCTGTTTGGGCTACTTATATCGAAGGCTTTCAGCCCCAAAAGAATAGGCGTACTTGCACTAGCATGTATTTTAGCAATCGTTGCGACTCTTCCGTTAGCCAAGGAGTACGTTCGCTTCTCTAAAACCAACAAAGCAAGCTTCCAAATAGCCGAACAAGCGCTCTTCTCGTCTAGCCTTAAAGACTACGGCATCCCCTATAGCGACACACTCGAAGGAAGAGCTTATTACAAGATTAGGCCGCATTCGCAAGTAAATGGTTATAACCCAGATAGCTCCTCCTTCCACGGCTATAGCGTTTACCTATTGGTCGGAGCGGTTTTTGTCTTCTTACTTACTAAATTCGGCAGAAAACAATTTCCTAAAACTGATGTGAAATTACTGTTCACATTGTACGGAATTGCACTGATTGGTTTTATTGCATCTCTTGGACCACTGCTTAAAGCAGGTAAAGATTTCGCCTATACCGTACCGGGTATAACCCAAAGTATTGTGCTGCCAATGCCGTATATACTTGTCGATAAATTTTTACCTCAACTATCTTTCATCCGTGCGATTGGCCGAGCTAGCGTAATCATGCTGCTGGCCATGCTGTGCATTCTTGCGATAGCAGCAATTCTCCTCAAGAGACTCACAAAGAAACAGCGTATTTTGGCCACGGCTGTCTTGTTTGTCGTATTCTTTTTTGAGCTTATGCCACCGCACCAATACAGAATCAGTACTGCAGCTTATGCGACAGGTGTCAAAATACCAGGCGTATATACCTATGTGGTTAAGCAACCAAATATAGACAATATTATCATCCTAAGATCTGATAAAGACTACCCTGGTGCACCAATACCAGTTGCGAGAGCAGAAGACACACTTTGGGCTGGATACCATAATCGCAACATTTTTAATGGCTATAGCGGCTACGAGCCAAAGCAATATGCCCAGCAGTATATCGACTTTGTCGATTTTCAATCTGATGACATAACAAAGCTTAAAGCACTCGGGTTGAAGTACATCATCGTTGACAAAAAGCTTTCTACTTCTAATCCTGCGCTAGACAACAATGTTGAGGCTTCGGCCCAGAAAAAGGTCTACGAAGACAGCCGCTACGTACTTTTCAAGATATAGAGCTTTTGATTTTTCCATAATCGTGTGCTAATATTAATCTGTTAATGGTTAAAATCAAACATGGTTAAGAAAACAAACAAAAAGTCATCGAAATCTAAAGTTATTCTTATATCACTCGCAGTTATTGCAGCAATTGGTATTGGTTATGGCATCTATCATTATGCGACAAAGCCTGATCCAGTTCCTGAAACACCATCCGGCGTAAAATTAGCTCCTCCGACCGAAGAGGAAAAGCAGCAGTCCGAAGACAGCAAACAAAAAATCGTTGACCAACAAGAGGACGCCAACACAACAAACAACGGCAAGAAACAGGTTACAGTTACTATAACCAATGCAACTACTGATAATGTAAGTTCCTACGTTTCAGGCGTTTTGGAAGAGGGCGGCACATGCACAGCGACATTCACCCAAGGCTCAACCACTGTTACTCGAACTTCAGCTGGCTTTAGTAATGTCTCGTACACTCAATGCGCTCCAATAACTCCTAGCCTGCCAAGCGGTGGTTCGTGGTCAGTAACCGTTAAATATAGCTCCTCCACATCAGAGGGAACATCTCAAAAGACTTACCTTTAGAGGTACAATGGTAGTATGAACATTTTGCAATCAAAACTCGCGATGCTCGCCCTAGCGATTTGCTCGATTGCTTTTGCGTCTGCTTTGGCACAAGGCCAAGCCTCGGCCTTATCGGGCAGCGATTTCAATGCTGCGAATATTGTTGATAACAACGTGTTTTTCAACAAAGACGGTATGAGCGTGTCTGATATACAGGCATTTTTGAATGCTAAAGTTCCGGTTTGTGACACAAATGGCACACAGCCGTCCGGTCGAAGTGGCTATGCGACACGAGCCGATTGGGGACGCGCCAACGGCAATCCGCCACCATACACATGCTTAAAAGACTACCCACAGAGTGTTCCGGGTACTACAGCCGACAGCTACTGTTCTGGCGGTATCAGTGCCGGAACTAAGAACGCCGCCCAAATCATATACGATGTTTCACAAGCTTGCGGAGTAAATCCTAAGGCCATCATTGTCCTGCTTCAAAAAGAACAGGGCTTAGTTACCGACGAATGGCCATGGCCAGGCCAGTACAGAGGGGCAACCGGCTATGGTTGCCCAGATACAAGCGCCTGCGATTCAACCTACTACGGTTTCTTTAATCAGGTATATAATGCTGCTCGGCAATTCCAACGCTATGTTAAGCAACCGAGCAACTTTAACTACGCCGTAAACAGAACTAGCTTTATTGCTTATCAGGCAAATAGGCCAGATTGTGGTGGCACTAACGTCAACATCCAAAATGGCGCAACGGCCGCTCTATATAACTACACGCCCTACCAGCCCAACGCAGCAGCCCTAGCCAATCTTAGCGGCACCGGCGATGCTTGTAGTGCGTATGGCAATCGGAATTTCTGGAAGTATTTTAATGATTGGTTTGGAAGCACAAGAACCATGGTCGCCTCCGCACCGTTTGCCCTGTCTGCCTCAAGTGGTCGGACAAACGTTTTTACGCGCGCTAATGACGGCAGGTTATTACAAAAATGGTTTGATGGCAGTAGCTGGCTGACAACTTGGGACAATTTGGCTGGTACTACAATCAACTCTACACCGGCTGGCGTATCATGGGGGAATGGGCACATGGACTTGTTTGAAGTAACTGCCGACGGAAATCTCCGCCATAGGTATTATCTGCCTGATGCAACCGGTTGGCGCGGTTGGGAAAATCTAGGTCATCCTGGAAATTCTACGTTAATATATTCCCCTGCCGTGATTTCATCTGGCCCGGGCAAAATTAATGTTTTCGTAAAGGGAGCTGACGGTCGGCTTTGGGAAAAATGGTTTGATGGACATGGCTGGGTTAATACGTGGAATAACTTAGGTGGTGATATGGTCAACTCTAGTATGTCGGCAATTTCCTGGGGCAATGGTCACGTAGATCTCTTCCAAACTGCCAGTGACGGAACTATATGGCACAGGTATTACTTACCAGACGCAATTGGTTGGCGCGGCTGGGAAGGACTTGGTAGACCAAACGGACCATACATCGCTTCTCCACCGGCAGCCGTAACATCAGCTTATGGCCGAATTAACATATTTGCTAAGGGTAGTGATGGCAGACTTTGGGAAAAGTGGTTTGATGGCACAAATTGGAACAACCCCTGGAACAACGTAACAGGGTCTTCTGTTAATTCAACGCCAGCCGCAATCTCGTGGGGCAATGGTCACATTGATCTTTTTGAAACCACCGGAGACGGTACAGTCAGGCATATGTATTACTTGCCAGACGCAACTGGTTGGCGCGGCTGGGAATATCTTTAGGCTTTAAGAAATTAGAAGTTTTGACGATTTTCGATCGTGTATAATTTTAGTAATATTACCTTTTTGATCAGTATTGGAGCCCATGCTTAAAAGTCATTCACTGATTTTTTCAGATTTCACAACTAGCTGGTACAAGCGGTGGGCAAAAGAACTAAAGCAAGACAAAGACAATCTCGAGGGACATCAGCTAAAGGCAAATAAATTCTGGCAGAACGCTGTCATGGTTCAATCATTGTATGAAAGAGGCCTTATCCAAGAAGGTAAGACGGCGATTGGTTTTGGTGTTGGCCGCGAACGCCTACCTGCCCTTTTCGCCAAACATGGAGTAAAAGTCACAGCAACTGACCAAGATTATCGAACCGAAAAAGCCAAGCACTGGCAAAAGCACGAGCTTGCAACGGGAGCCCAATCCTTAAATAAGCTTGGCATATGTGATCCGAAAAACTTTAAAGAAAATGTCAGTTATCAAGCAGTTGATATGAACCGTGTCCCAAAAAAGTTTCGAGGCAAGTATGATATCGTCTGGAGCAACTGCGCACTCGGGCACCTCGGCTCAATTGAGAACGGTCTAAAGTTTATCGTTGAGTCTGCTAAGTGCCTAAAGTCTGGTGGTTATGCAGTCCATACGACAGAAGTCAATGTGATCAGTAATAAAATTACCCTGGATAACAACCCCGAAACCGTAATCTTTCGTCCACGCGACATTCACCGCCTCTCATCAATGCTTCGAAAAGAAGGCTTCAGGCTCAGTCCTCTTAGGCTTGATTTCGGAAAAACAGCCAAAGATCAGAGAATCTCAATCAGCCCTCAACACGGCAACGACTACTCTAAGCTTCAAGTTGGCGGCTATATTTTGACTCAAGTCGTATTGATTATCAGCCGTATGGACGAGAATGATCCAGTAGAGAATTTGATTGATAGGGTCAAAGACCAGTTGGCTTATCGTAATAATATTCGCAAGCAAAATGCTTTCTCCAAAGATAATAAACTGCTCCAGTCTATCCGCGAATACGAAAATATACTCCTCGAATCAAATAGCATTATCCCATTAAAAAAGACTCGAACCATTAAGCTCACCAACATAACGGATACAATTTATTTAGAGTTTAAAAACACAACTCAATACCCAGTCTTTGGAATGCATGACCGCCTTTATACAACAAAGCCGATTGCACTCTCGACGTCTGATCCTTTTGATCGTACCAGTACCTTTAAATCCGATGAATGGTTTAACGAAAATCGCCCTTCCATTGCTCTATGCGTAAAAGACAAAAAGCTAGGCTGGATAAAAGCAGACTACATCAGGCCACGAGCGGAATTTGCTTATAGACTTAAACTACGTGCTAAAGGTATAAAAAAGGGAACCTACACGGAAAGATTTGTTATTGTACAAGAAGGAAACGCTCATCTTGAGGGAAGTGAGATTTCTGTAAAGGTTTCTGTCTGATAGCTAGAGTTTTTGCAGGGCTTTAAACACCTGCTGATATGATTCGTCCCAAGAAGTTGCTCTATACTTTTCAGCAATCTCATCACGCATTTTTGAAAGCTTCGACTGGTCAGTGATTAAGTTTTGTATACGAGTAAGTAGTTCCGCCGGAGAAAAGGGCGAAAAGTATTCGATTAAATCCCCTGCAATTTCGGGTATAGAAGATTGATCGCTTGCGATACATGGCACACCGTGCAATAGACTTTCCGCTACAGGTAAACCCCAACCCTCATAAAACGAAGGGTAAACTGAAAATTCTGCGTTCTGATAGAGCCAAGCAAGTTCATCGTCTGTCGCATTATGCATAAAAATAATGCTGTCCTTTATTTCTGGGTCCGTAATCATAATTTCGTAAATATCTTCGGCGAGCCAACCTTTTCTGCCAACAATAAGGAGCGGTGGAAGTTTTATGTTTTGTTGGTGGGCTAGTTTATACGCAAGATAAATACTTATGTGATTTTTGCGTGCTTCAATAGTGCCTACACACAGTACATACTTTCCGGGCAGTGAGATCTCTTGGGGTTTTGATGACTTTGTACTTATTTCATCTCCGAGCCTAAAAACATCTATGGCTTTAATTTCGCCTGCTCCGATTGATTTTGTCCAGGTTTTCGCATCACTTGCCGTATTCTCTGAAATAGCTAAAACAAGACTTGCTCTGCTTAATACCCTACTCATGTAGTTATTAAAAATCTTCCTGACCCCTGCTGAGCAAAACTGTGGCGTAACAACTGGGCATAGATCATAAAGAATAGGTGCAACACTAACATTGTGGCTTTCTTGAAGCACAAATAATTTCTGTACATATTTGTCCGATCCCCATACGCCGCCATGTGGCATAAAAAGTACGGCATTATCGTTTATAAACGCTTCTGGCTTATCTTCAATAACGTTTACGGCCTTGCCGGTTCTGGCCTTAAAGATACGTTTAACTGACTGCGAGAGGCCAGATTTTTCATTTTCTGGAGATACTAAATTGTTTTGATTCGTCTCGAACTCAGATTGTTTTGATATTTTGCCATTTGGCGCTAGATGAGGCATATCATTAAACTCAACCGAGCGAAACACGCCCGCTGCTTCGTCCCAAATTACAAAATTAGGGCTAATGCTAGTGTCCTTGGCAAATCTTGAAGAGAGCTCATCCATAACGCGAATGATCCCCGTTACTTCCCCTTCCCAAGCATAGGATTCGGTGATATCAATGTACAGTTTTTTCAACTTATATGCCTTTTTATATACATGCAAGTAGTATAGCGTTGATCGAAACATATTCACACATATTGAAATCATTCCATTTAAAGAGATGGTTCGCGCTCAACCCCCTGTTATTCTGATATAATTAGGTTCACGTGAGATCGAATAAAATATATATTGAAGGCCTTGCCCTCGTTGAGGGTCACTTCAGCGGTATAGGTCAGTACACACTGGGTATTCTACGAGGCCTTGATGAACTTATTGAAGAAGCTAAGTTTGCCGGCAGGCCTGTGCCAGAAATAAAAGTAATTATTCCTTATAATTCTAGGCGAAGATTTAAAAAGTTCGCTTTTAAGCATATTGGATATAAATCCTTCCCGTTAACTTTTCGTGTTATGAGCGCACTCTGGCATAGGAAAAGGCTGCCTCCAATCGATCTATGGTGCGGACCAGGAACCTATATCTTTCCGCGTTTTGTAGATATGCCTCTGCTTTTCAATAAGTCTGCGGCCCTTGTAATTTTTGATCTGTCCTTTGAACTCCACAGACAGTATTCTGACGAGCAAAACGCTGTTTTCTTATCTAGAGAGGTGAAGCGTTCTATAAAAAATACTAATAAAGTTATCGCAATATCCGAGAATGCCAGACAGGAGATTATTGATTTCTATAAACTGCCCCCTAAGGATGTTGTGGTTGCTTACCCCGCAGCTGACCCACGACTGTTTTATAGACGAAGTGAAAATGAAATCAAGCGAGTTAAACAAAAATATGAAGTCGAAGGTGATTACATCCTTGCCTTATCTAATCTAGAACCCCGCAAGAATCTGGATGCCTTGGTGGATGCATACTGCAAGCTACCAAAAAGTATTACAGACAAAACGGCACTGCTACTCGTTGGAGTAAATGGATGGAAAACTGAGGAGCTTTTTAATAAAATAGTCGCACGTGTTGATGAAGGCTACAATATCATCCGGCCTTCCAAATATGTGCTCGATATAGACAAACCAGCAATAATTAGCGGAGCTAAAATGCTGGTATATCCTAGCCACTACGAAGGTTTTGGCATGCCGCCGCTTGAAGCGTTGGCTTGCGGCACTCCTGTTATTTCGGCTGACAATTCGTCTTTACCGGAAGTTGTGGGAACTGCGGGGATCATGATATCAAGCAATGAACCGGATAAACTCTACGATGCTGTGATAGATTGTCTGCAGGACAACAAAGCAATATCTGAAAATGCTAAGATGAAGGGTCCAGAACAGGCCCGGAACTTCTCATGGAAAGAAAGCGCTAAGATTTTTCTTGAAGCCGCGACGGGGAGTTCACTATGACGATTGGCATAGACTTATCTTCACTACAGGGCGCCCATCGAATGCGCGGTATTGGCTACACCCTTATCAATTTAATAAATAACTTGTCGAGTACTGACCGAGAAAAACACACGTTTGTTTTTTATACTTATGTCGGTAAAGACGTTCAAGATCCTACTTCATTACTTAACCTGGAGGGTGTGAAATATGAAATGAGGCCGCTTGAGCCGCCCAAAAAACTTAATAAAAAGCTCCCCGGAAGGCTGAACATCTTTGTAAGTGCGGCTAATCAGATTTATGAAATCAGCGATCTATATTTTGGAGATTCCAGAGTGAAGGATCTTAAAGGAGTTGATTTTTTCTTACAGACCGATCAATCTCAATATCTGCCACGTGGGCACAAAAATCTAAAAACAGGACTGATAATATACGATATTATTCCTTACGTTTTAGAGTGGGAATACATGTGGGGATATAAAACCGCTCGGCGACACGGATTTTCAAGAAAGGCTGCCCTACGCGTTCATGTTCGACGTGGCTTATACGCTCATAAACTCAAGGTAAACACCAGACGAGCAGACGTTCTCTTATCTATCTCAGAACATACCAAAAACGACTTTGTGTCATTTTTAGGAACAAAAGAAGCGAAAATTAAGGTAACTCAATTAGGCGTAAATCTACCGACAGACAACTCGGCCAAAAAAGCACCCCATCGGCGCTACGTAAAAACAAGTTGGGGCTATATGGGGCGAGAGTTTGATTTTGATCCAGAAACCCCATTTATTTTGTACGTTGGTGGTGCTGATAGAAGACGCCGGCTAGACGACTTGGTTGCCGCCTTTAATCTCTTGCGAGCCCAAGGTCAAGATTTCAAACTGATCTTAGCAGGCGATAGCATGCAGGGTCCACTCAATATATCAACTGCTGAAAATCAATACGCGCTACAGTCTTCTTCGTATATCGACGATATTATTTTTATGGGCTTCGTTGATGACAATGCTCGCGATTGGCTTTATAAAAAAGCGCGCGTGTTTGTTTTCCCAAGTATGTATGAAGGCTTTGGACTACCCGTGCTGGAAGCTATGAGCTATGGCACGCCATTAATAAGTTATAAAAACGCGGCTGTTAAGGAAGTTGCTGGAGATCGACCAACATATGTCGACGGCATATTGGAGCTTTCAGATGCTATGAGAACCAGCTTGCACGAAGGAACGACTGCTTCAAAGGCCGAACGCTCGGCGAATATAGCTCAAGCAAAACAGTGGCAATGGAGTAAAACCTCGGAGCAAATCATAGACACCATTCTGACAACTTAAGACAAAGAAACTACTTCAGAGAATAGGTTGAAAAATCCGGCGCGGGAAAGATCATGGTGCCGCCTTTTTTAAGATAAGCCTGCTCACGTTCAATAAAAGTGTCGCGGAAAAACCAAGGTAAAATAAGCAGGTAGTCAGGTTGCGCCTTGCGCATATCAGCTTCAGAGAATATTGGTATGTTGCTACCTATGGTACGACGACCCCATTTAAATTCTTGTTTTTCGGCAATACCATCAATCAACTTGTCATCTATCTCAAACATCTGCAGTAGGGTATTCCCTTTTGTACTTGCACCGTATCCCCAGACAGTTTTCCCGTCAGACTTAGCTTTTTTAATAAAATCGACCGTCTCATTTTTAAGTTTTAGAATTTGCTTGTAAAAATTCTTGTATATTGTCGGATCATTAAAGCCTGCTTGCTCTTCCCACTGTAACAACGACTCAACCCTGATCTTACAAATATCACGATCTGCAGGAGTTAGATAGTTATTTGCTGCTGTTTGCTTTTGCAAATAAAGGCGAATGGAGCCGCCGTTCACATTGTTAAGCTCTACGTCTCTGATTACAAAGCCAGCTCGGTCCGTCATCCATTTAAGTGAAGTGAGATTGTAATAGCTGAGGTGCTCATGACAAATTACGCCTAGCTCAGTCTGCAGAATATTGGCCGGCGTATAAGAAACCTGGAGGGTAAATAACCCATCGTCTTCAAGTATTTTATGGACATCTTGTAGAAACTCATTCGGGTTGTCTACGTCGTAAAAACAGGCCGCGCAGCTAACCCTTGATGCTTTGGTGAAACCCGCTTTCTTGAAAGCTTTTGCAGAAAAATACTCTTGAATGTTTGTGTCTGTGTTATCTTTGGCTTCGGGATAATCAGACGGATCTATGCCTACTCGCTGGTACTTCTTTTTGTCAACCGTCGACAACAGGTACCCGTCATTTGACGCAATATCCAAATAGACAGATTTTTTATCGCTTTCTGGGACTGACTTACATGTTTTTTCAGCTAAATCTTCTAAGGCTATACACATCGCTGGGTTCACTGCACTTCGATAGTAATACATACTACCCCACATAAGTGACGCGTCAGGCTGTTTTGTGAGTTGTACGGCCTTACTTATAGGATCAAACCCCAGCTCCATTTCGCAGGGTGGACCCTTCGGCTTTTCGCCTTTTTCCAAAAAATCAGAAACATATAATTCGCCAACGCTAAATAGTGGCACTAATTTGGCACCAGAAACCACACTCTTTTTATACTCAGTCATAGACACCTATACTACCAAACAAACCTAAGGGGAACAAAAAACGGACCTTCGGCTTCTCTTGATGAATGCATGCTATGCTTTATCTATGAAAATAATGTGTTGGGAATTATTCAACTATTAAGGCCAAAACTGTAGCAAAATTACAGCCACTAAGCTATGCGCAAAACTGCGAGGACTTGCTAATAAGCATCCTGCTTCCCCAAAAAAAGGGTTTCTACGTAGATGTTGGCGCGAATTTGCCCGCAACTGATTCAGTTACAAAATTCTTTTATGATAGAGGCTGGAGAGGTATCAATATAGAGCCTATCCCTCATCTTTATGAAAAGCTTGTTGCGGCTCGACCTAAAGACATCAATCTGAATATCGGTATTGCAAAAACAAAAGGCGTTTTAAAACTAAGGGAGTACCAAAATGGATACCACGGCTGGTCAACATTCTCGCGCTCAATAAAAAACCTCGAATCCAGAAGAAAACAGCCGTACAAAGACATCACAGTTGATGTTGAGCCACTAGAACATGTCTTTAGGAAACATGGCGTAAAACATATTGATTTCTTAAAAATTGATGTTGAGGGCATGGAGAGTGAGGTCTTGCAAAGTAACAACTGGAGTAAGTGGAGACCCGAGATTGTGGTTATCGAGAACACGCCTGGGAAATGGATGGATACGATGAAGAAACAAGGCTATACGGTTGCGTTTTTTGATGGATTAAATTATTATTTTGCACTCTCCCCTGTAAATTCAGACGTTATTCTAAAGGATTTTTCAAAAATATATACGGATTATGCGCAGAAGGAGCTTAATAATGCAATTTCGCTTTCAGATCAAATCCTAGAATCACCTGAGAATTATATCTCTAATAAAAAGATTGTTAGAACGCTCCTAGCTCAGTTAAAAAGACGCATCAGAAGATAGATTCTGCACTCACCTTAGCTTAGATAGGGCACGTTTTGTCCAAATCACTAGCGCGTGCTTGCGATGAGAGAAGGCTTTAGTTAGCCTAGCGTACGGTGTATCTCTAATACCTAGAACTATGCGTAGTGGTTCGAGGCAATATTTCCATTGTACTTTTTCGGATAATTTCTTTTCCGCATCAGTGGGAGCCTGATATTCAGCATTAAGTGCCTCAGTTAGAGCTTCCCTAAAATCGTCTTTGTTGTCAGCCACAAATATATTTGGAAGGTTTCTGAATTTTTCAAAACCATGAAAAGCATATGGGGTAGCCACAATTTTCTTCCCTGATAGAATCGCTTCTGCGGTTTTAAGATTAGAGCCACCGCCAATACTTATTGGTAGGAGTACTACATCACTAACCTCAAGTAGTCCGGCTAGCTTATCATCATCGATTTTTCCAGCTATTTCTGCTCCACTCCAAAAACTCGAATATTTTTCTTTATCTTCGAATTCCTTTTCAAAATAATCAGCCACTCCGCCAACAATAAATATTTTGCAGTCTTTCGGAATAAAGCTGAGGTCTGCACCTATCATTCCGAGAAATCCAACCCAATTCGGTGGGTGACCACTACCAACAAAAGTTACGATCTTGCTAATAGATTTTTCCTTTTTAATCTTGTCCCAGTACCCGCTAGCTGCCTTAGAAGCGACTTTGCTATCAATACCATTAGGCACAACTACGCACTTCTTGGCTCCCATCTTTTTGTGGTCTGCAGCATCTTGTTCGTTAACGGCGATTATAAGGTCGGCTTTTTTCGAAAATTTTTCTTCTAGCTGCTTTGTCTGCGCAACAAGTGGATCACGAATTTCAGGAGCTATTTCGAGCCCTTCATAAATTCTTTGCTTCATTACGTATTCGATATTCTGGGAGCCAAGCACGATCTTAGGACTCATGCCCAACTCTAGCAAGAGAGGCTCTAAGCCAAGATATGGATAGGGTTGTTCGATATGAATAATATCTGGCTGAAATTCCATAAGAAGCTTTGCAAAATGACTACGCACATGTATGTCATTATCAATTGCTTTTCCACTAATCAATTCGGATGCGTAGGGGTTTTCGTCAATTTTTTTTATTAAATCGGGTTGGCCTAGTAGGATATCGTCTTTGCCCCAATCTGGATATTGCCCCCTATGAAAAACACCGACAAATTTCACCTCGGCAGTTATTGTTTTGTAAAACTTGAAGATTGCATCAGCTCTTTTTTGCCCGCCATGCAACGGGTTGGCGATTGGATAGGGCGCTACAATTAGAATATTTTTCTGCTGCATAGCTCAGTCCTTTGCGCTTTTTGTCTTGGCCTTCATGAGAATTCCTTTCGCGCGCGCAGGTGCGAGATGAGCGGCTCTTTTAAGCAACTTTTTAAGGCTCTGAAGCTCACTTGATGTGTCATCTAGCTCATCCTGAAGTTCTTTGACTACATCATAATCATCGGCAGATATTCCACCTTTTAGGTCTAGCAAGATATGGTTTATTAAATTAAACTGCTGGGCCCGGTTTGTTTTAGAGTCAGCATAATATTCATTCAGCCCATCAAAAAAAACTTTTTCGTAGTTATTTTTTATCAACATCGGGCGCCAGTCTTTGACAATGTGGTCCGCCTCTATACAAATTACTTCTGGGCGGAATTTTGACCAATCGTTGCCTTTCAGTACTTCATATTCAAATCCCTCAACATCAACCTTCAGGAACTGAATCGAGCTAACCTTTTGATCAGTAAAAATTGTTTTGAGGGTTTTCGCGGCTGTTGGGATATCTTCGTACTCGTCGGTGGTTTCTCCCTTTTCGTCTTCATAGTCGGTTTTTATTTCTTGAGCTGTCGTCGAACGACCACGGTCTTTGATATATGCCCTCAGCATGATTGTTGTTTCCTCATCTGAGACACCGATATTCAGATTTATATCACGCGGGCGCTCGTCATCAAAAAGCGCACATAGTTCCTTTTGTGGCTCGATGTTAATACCATGCCAGCCTTTTAGGTAAAATCGCTTTGTCACCGAGGCAACATGCGGGTGACAAGCTCCAACATCAACGTAAAAGCCTTTTTTTGTGTCTCCAAAAAATGATTCTAGGATAAGGTCTTCTCGGTTCTGGGCATAGTATATTCTGTCTTCGCGAATATTCATTATGCCTACTTACCCGAAAATTCAATTGGCGGATTAACGATATAGGGCGTTCTTTTGTCATTATTTACTGAGAAAATTGCTGCGTTTTCCCACCAATCAGCAACTTCAGTGATTGAGTTGTACATTAAAACAAGTTCAACGTAGACTGTTCCTTCGTTAAAAATATTTGGAAATTTCCAGCTTATTTCTTGATCCTGTCCTGCTTTAAGCGGCTTGGCTTTTACTTGCTCAATCTTGGTATTGCTTCCGAGCATTGGCTGCCTTGCTTCATTTGAGAGCATAAAACCGTGTGTAGGATCCGGTATATCTTCGTTTACTTCTACCTTCATTGTCAGCAACACATTCTTCTTGTCATCAACAAACTCAGCTTTAACATTGCTGTATACGGCTTTTTTATTACCCCACCTTTTTCCATCAGAAGCATCCTTCTTGGAAGGATCATCGTGCACAAAAAGTTTTGCATAATCCCTCGCAATAATTTCAGGATCATCAATTTCTACAAGGACATTGTTATCAATAAGCATTGCTCTGTCGCAAAATTCGCGAACTGCTCCCATATCATGTGTTACAAAAACAACCGTGATATGCTCTTTTTTAAGTTTTTTGAAATACTCGAAGCACTTGCGCTGAAAATCTGCGTCTCCGACCGCCAGTACTTCATCAATCAGCAATATATCAGCATCCGAACGCGTAGCCATCGAAAAAGCAAGCCGCACTTGCATGCCTGAAGAGTAGTTTTTTAGCTTTTGATCCATAAATCTTTCAAGCTCAGCAAACGAAACAATGTCATCGTACATCACGTCAATCTCCTTCTCAGAAAAACCAAGTAATGCGCCGTTCAAATAGACATTTTCCCGACCTGTAAGTTCAGGATTGAAGCCCACTCCAAGTTCGATGAACGGTACAAGTTTGCCGCGAGTGTGAACTTCCCCTGAAGTTGCCTGATAAATCCCCGCCAATATTTTAAGGAGTGTGCTTTTGCCGCTTCCATTCCGCCCTACAATCCCAAAGAACTCGCCTTTTTTTACTTCAAATGAAATGTCCTTGAGGGCATGTTGGATTTCGCTGGATTTTTTTGCCTTACGTTTTGTCGCGCTTGTAAACAGGCCTTTGACGGAATTTACTTTTTCGTGTGGCAATATAAAGTTTTTTGAAACATTATCAACCTTGATGGCGATTTCTTCAGACGACATATTACACTTCCTCCGCGAAGAAGCGAGATCGCTTCCTGAAATAAATACTGGAAAATATAGCTAATATAATCGTGAAGCCAATTGGTATTGCCCAGACTTTAATGTTTCCATCATAGAGCTGGTAAATAGTCTCGGTCTTATTGGTAACAAGAACATAGCGAGAATCTTGCATAATTTGAGCGACGGGACTCAGCAAAAGAATTTTTGCTGCTTTATCTGGAATCATACTCAAAAGATAAAGTATTGGCGTGGCATAAAACGCTGCCTGCATGATAACTTCCCAAATGTACGAGACGTCTCGGAATTTCACGAAGAGAGCACTGAGGAAAAAGGCTAGCGCAATTGAAATCACAAACAATTCCGCCACAAGTGGAATTATTAGTAACGCGTTCCATGAAATAGTGACTCCACTCAACGCCATAAAGACACCAATTACGACAAAATTGAGTAGTAGGTTGATAAACGCTGCAAATGATCCGGCTAAAATTATCACATACTTCGGAAAGTTAATTTTGCGTAAGACCTCACCTTTGCCAACTATGGCGCTCACGCTTCCAGTAGTTACTTCAGCAAAATAATTCCACAGCACTATACCAAGAAGTAAATAAAGAGGATAATGCGGCATTCCTTCACCAAACTTCAGAAATCGAGCAAATATTACATACAAAATTCCGAAGAGAAATAGTGGTCTTAGTAGCGACCAGGTATAGCCGAGAACTGATCCTTGATAGCGTAATTTAAAGTCGGTTTTAACAAGCTGTTTGAGCAAAATAAATGAGTAGCGATAACGCTTTGTCAGCTTGTGCATTACACCTCATTTTACAGTTTAGCTACCTCTGAAGCAACGTTGTTTGGCAATGGCGTTTAGCTAATGTAGGCTATTTATATGTCTAAAATTTTGATTACCGGTGTTAATGGTTTTGTTGGACAGCATCTAGCTAAAGAGTTGGCGGATAGCGGCTCTACAGTTATAGGAGTTGGAGGTGCTTTGGGCACACGAACGCAGTCCCCGTTTTTAGCTAAGTATATGGAGCTTGATCTTACCAAACCTGCCGATGCTCATAAAATTATATTTAAAGATATTGACGGAGTTATACACCTAGCCGGCCTAGCCTCCGTCGGTCCTTCGTTTGATAAACCCTTGCAATATATGACTACTAATGTTGGCATTGAAGTTAATTTGTTTGAAGCTGCATTGTCACAAGGCGAAAAACCGAGATTTTTGGTTATTAGTAGTAGCAACCTCTACGACATTAACGCCGAGTTACCCCTAGTCGAAAGTTCGCCCGTAAACCCTAGTAACCCCTACGCCGTAAGCAAGATCGGACAGGAGCAGATGGCGCTGTATTACCAAAACCGGGGACTTGAGTCGATAATTGCCCGCCCCTTCAACCACATCGGGCCGGGGCAAGGTCCAGGCTTTATTGTGCCTGATCTAGCTCAGCAGATTATTGAGATCGAAAAAGGCAAAGCTAGTGAATTAATGGCCGGTAATTTGGACGCTAAACGTGATTACACTGATGTCAGAGACATCGTGCGGGCCTATCGTTTGCTACTCGAAAAGGGCAAGTCAGGCGAAACTTATAATGTCTGTTCCGGTACGCCTCGCAGCGGGCACGAGATTCTTGAAGGTTTATTAGCTTCTACTGAAGTTAAGCCCGAAGTTAAGCAAGATCCGGCCAAGATGCGACCGTCAGATAACCCACTAGTGTATGGTAGCCACGATAAGCTCAGCGCCGACACGGGCTGGCAGCCTGAAATTCCACTTGAAACTACTTTGTCAGACGTTATTGCTGACTGGCGTGGCCGAAGCTAATTATTCTAGGGTTGTGGCTGATTCGTGACCGAGGTCGTATTCGACCATCATTTTTACAAGACCAGGGAAGTCGACTTGGCGCTTCCAGCCTAAGACTTGTTCTGCCTTAGTTGGGTTGCCGAGCAAAATGTCGACCTCGGCAGGGCGCATAAACTCGGGATTTTGCTTGACGTATGGGCGCCAGTCGTTGATACCGATTTCTTTAAATGCCAGCTCAAGATATTCTTCGATTGAATGCGTTTCGCCAGTGGCCAAGACGTAGTCGTCAGGCTTGTCTTGCTGCAGCATACGCCACATTCCCTCAACGTAGTCACCGGCGTAGCCCCAGTCACGCTTAGCGTCCAGGTTACCCAGCTCGATGTGGGTTTGCTTACCTAGGTGAATGCGGGCGACAGCGTTACTGATTTTGCGGGTGACGAATTCGACGCCACGGCGCGGACCTTCGTGATTAAACAGAATTCCTGAAGTAGCGTGCATACCGTAGCTTTCACGGTAGTTTTTGGTGATCCAATGACCGTATAGCTTAGCGACGCCGTATGGGCTACGCGGATGAAACAAGGCCTCTTCGTCATAGCCCCTGCCAGGTCGATTGTAATCTAGACCGCCAAACATCTCTGAAGTTGAGGCTTGGTAAAAACGAATTGATTTGGTGCCACCGGTTTGTCGGATAGCTTCAAGGACGTTTAAAACACCTTTGCCGGTAACATCCGCTACCAATTGAGGAGCTTTAAATGAGTAGCCAACGTGACTAATAGCGCCGAGGTTATAGACTTCATCGGGCTTTGATACTTCAATCGCGTGAACAATCGACGAGGGATCAGTTAGATCGCCTTCAATTAGATGGATGTATGGCTGCTCTTGCTCGATACGCAGGCGCTTAGGATTGTGCTGGCCGCGGATAATGCCATAGATTTTGTAGTCCTTTTCGTTCAGTAATTCGGCGAGATGGTAGCCGTCTTGTCCGGTAATGCCTGTAATCAGTGCTGTTTTCGCCACTTAAGTCCTCCGCTTTCGATGATGAATACTAGAAATTATACCTGTAAATGGCCGGATTTCGTAGTTTTATTTATAAACAGTGTTTAGTATATATACATGAGTAAGATCGTTATTGATGCCCGCGAATGGAGCACCAGCACCGGCCGGTACATCAGTGGACTGGTTCGCCATTTAGAAAAGATCAACTCCGAGAACGACTACACAGTTTTGGTAAAACCTCGCGACTTTGAAAAATACCAGCCTGAAGCCTCGAATTTCCACAAATTAGCCTGCCCTTATAAAGAATTTACTTTCTCCGAGCAGCTGGGCTTTAAGAAGCAGTTGACTGGGCTGAAGGCTGACTTGGTTCATTTTGGAATGGTACAACAGCCTGTCCGTTACAGAGGCAAAACAGTCACCACCATGAATGACCTAACGACACTACGATTTGATAACCCTTCTAAAAATAGCCTGATTTATAAGTTCAAGCAGCTTGTCTATAGTTGGGTCAACCGAGTTGCCGCCAAAAAATCTTCTCAAATAATTACTTACAGCCAGTTTGTTAAAGAAGATGTGGCAAGCTACACCGGAGTTAGTCCAGATAAAATTACTGCAATTCCATTAGCTGCCGATCAAATCGCCGAGCCAGCCGAAGCCTTACACGCCCTGGAAGGCAAGCAGTTCATTATGTATATTGGCCGACCGACGCCACACAAGAACCTGGAGCGATTGATCAAGGCTTACGCGACCCTCCGAGCTCAGCACCCCGAACTGATGTTGGTTTTAGCCGGCAAAAAAGACGCCAACTACGAACGAATCGAGGCCGATGTCAGACGACAAGCCATCAAGGGCGTGGTCTTTACGGATTTTGTCAGTGAGGGCCGCCTGCGCTGGCTGTACGAAAATTGCGCGGCCTACGTCTTTCCCAGCCTTAGCGAAGGTTTCGGCCTACCGGGTCTCGAAGCCATGCTGCACGGCGCGCCGGTGGTCAGCAGCAACGCGACTTGTCTGCCCGAAGTTTATGCCGAGGCTGCGCACTACTTTGACCCACTTGATACGCGCGCCATGGCCGATGCCATCAATGAAGTTTTAACAGATAAAGGGCTGCGTAACGACTTAGTCGCTAAGGGCAAAGCGCAGGCCGCTAAATATTCATGGCAAAAGACAGCCGAGCAAACGCTCGAGGTATATAAAAAAGCCCTACTCTGAGGCTTTTTTGAGCACGATATGGCGGTCACGACCCTCGCCGGTCGATTCGCTAGTCAAGCTATATTCGGCCGCCAGCTGGTGAACGACACGACGATCGGCGGCATTCATTGGGTCTAGGTCCATTGGCTCACCGGAATCACGAACTTGTTTAACCCATTCCTCGGCTCGTTCACGCAGGCGGTCAGCCCGTTGTTTCTTGTATTCGGCAATGTCGACATTAACGCGGTTGTGAGCGTAGCCGTTATTCTTAAGTGCAGTGCTAGTCAAGTACTGCAGTGATCGCATATTGTCGCCGCGCTGGCCGATCAAGAAACCGTTGAGGTGCGTGCTAGGTACATTCAGCTGAATTACCTCATCATCGCTGGTCGCGTAGACATCAGTGTTGAGCCCAAAAAATGACAATAGATCCTCTATGTACTTCTTGGCGTACAGAATTGCTTCTTCCATCGAATCGTTCATTATTTCCTCCGTTTTTTAGAAGACTTTGACTTGGAGGGTTTCTTTTTGGTTTTTGGTTTGGTTTCAACGATTTCGGCTTCGGGGATTTCTTTGACGTTTTTAGAAGGGCCGTCAGCGATGGCTTCCATTTCTTCTTCGTCACGATTTAGGACTATGCTTTGCTGAATGAAGGCCACCAGACCGCTCACCAGCCAGTACAGACCGAGCGCCGACGGGATGCCAACCGTGAAGACAAATATCATGATCGGGATCAAGAATCGGGTGCTACTGGCTACAGCGGCGTTGATTTCAGACTGATCGGCTTGTTTGCCAGTGCCAGCTTCTTTTAGGATGGCTCGCAGTGAGCGTTGGTCTTTTTCTTGTGGCATGAGCTGCTTGGCCTGGAAGTATTGCGCTACAGCGCTACCAAGGACAATAAACATAGCTGGCCAATAAATACCTGCTTGGCTCCAGGCAGCTTTACCAAGGTCAACAACCCCAAAAAGCGTGTTGTCGAACAGATGAATATTGCCAGCCAGCTCCTGCATCCAGCTCAGGTTTTGTACAAACGGATAGGAGAAAGTTACAAGAGTGTGTGGGTCCTTGATAATTTTTGTTAGACCACTATATAGACCAAATAATACAATCAGTTGAATAATCAGAATTGGGAAGGTCGCAAAGGGGTTGATGCCTCTCTCTTTATAGAGCTCCATAAGCATCTGAGATTCTTTTTGTCGGTTGCCTTTGGTGGCCTGCTTGATCTTTTTGATCTCTGGCTGGAGCTTACGCATGCCTTTAGCCTGGTGTAGCTGCTTCTTAACCAGCGGCCACATCAGCAGACGGATGATAATCGTGAAGACGATCAAGGCGATGCCGAAGTTGTGACCCGGCAAGATAGCGTAGATCAACGTCAACAAATTAAAAAGTGGCTGAACAATCAGAGTCGTAAACATAATTTAACTCCTACTATACCATGTCCGACCGGTGTTTTGGTCGGCGAATTGTTGGATTATTTGGCTTTTTGGAGTAATTCGTCGATCGATTTTTGTAATTTTGGCGCTTCGATCTCGGCCAGCTGATCGCTGAATACAGTAAAAACCAGGTCTGTGCCCGGTTCGATCGTTTGACCCGTCTGGCGAACCTGTTCGTAAACTCGTCGTCTGATCCGATTGCGTTTTACGGCAGACTTATTAACCTTTTTACTAACGACAACCGCCACGCGATATGGCTTATTTGGATCTCGCTTCACATACTTGAGGCTAATCATGCCGCCGCGGACACTTTGACCGCGTTGGTAGACGCCTTTGAGGCTGCCATAGCCGTGGAAGCGGTGGCTTTTTGTAAACATGCTTGGTCTCTCTTAGGCTGAAAGTTTGGCGCGACCCCTGATACGACGACGCTTCAAGACGTTGCGGCCAGCCTTGCTAGACATTCGCTTAAAGAAGCCGTGTTCGCGGGCTCGTGATCGTTTTTTAGGCTGATGAGTTCGTTTAGGCACTTATTTTTCCTTATAAGTTTGTGATGATTTCACCAAATTATATCTGTTAATCGCCAAAAAGTCAAAGCCTCAACAACGACAAACGAAAATTTTTCGCCAAGAATTTAGTGTCTCCGTCTGGGCGCGCATACAGGTTGACCCCCCGAAGAGGGTACATTGTGTATGTCTTGCCGGGGAGTAAGGATGATGGAAATGTTTGCGGTCTCTTTGCCAGACTCCCTACATGGTGTGAAATTGACTGACGACGTGTTTTTGACAACTTTTAGTCACTGATCCGATTGGTTTATCCACCTAAGTTGAGCTATTGTCCACAGATTCCACAGATGACAGCTAAAGGTGTGTACAAACCTGCCTCAGTTCACAAATAATTAATTTCGGCGAGGTAAATATGCCTATTGACACTTAAAAAGGTGTGGAAAACTAGCTCGGCTTGGTTTATAGTTACTTGCTACGAGTAGGAGGACAAGTGCAGGAAGATACTGTCTGGCAGGCGGTTTTGGGGGAACTGGAAGTTACATTATCGCAGGGTAACTTCGTGACTTGGTTTAAAAACACTCGTCTTTTGAAGCAAGACGAAGGCAAGATTGTTATTGGCGTTACTAATCCTTTTGTTAAACAAACACTCGAAAAAAAATACGGCCCTCTTATAACATCCACCCTTAATAAACAGGGAGTAGACGTCGAAGAAATCGAATATAAAATGCTGCCGGCTAGCGCCATGAACCAGCGCACTGTTAGCCCCCCGGCTGAACCCTCTTCTAATCAACAGACTCACTCCAGCATCAGTCAGCCAGAGGCACCAAGAGTCTCTGCCGGACCAAAAAACTTCCGACAAGCTCTAAATGAACGCTATACCTTTGATAATTTTGTGGTTGGGGACGGCAACGAACTAGCTTTCGCGGCTTGCCAAGCCATTTCGCAAAAACCAGGCACAAAATACAACCCACTTCATTTATATGGCGGTGTTGGTATCGGCAAGACTCACCTGATTCAAGCTCTTGGGAACGCCCTGCAAGCCCGAGACCCCAACGCTAAAGTTCTATATATTGCCACTGAGCAGTTTGTGCAGGAATTCGTCCAAGCCCTCCGAAATCGCACAACGGCTGCTTTTGCAAAATATTATCGATCAGCTGACGTTCTGATAGTTGACGATGTCCAATTCATTGCTGGCAAAGATAAAATGCAAGAAGAATTCTTCCATACTTTTAACACCTTGCACCAAGGTAACCGGCAGATCATTCTAAGCTCTGATCGGCCTCCACGAGATATTGATAGCCTTGAGGATCGACTTAAGTCGCGCTTCGCCGGGGGAATGAGCATTGATATGCAAATACCTGATTTTGAAACCCGCTGCGCCATCATCCAAACCAAAGCTCAAAACCACGACAGCGAACTCGACCACGAAGTTGTCGAATATCTAGCCACTAATATACAGACAAATATTAGAGAGCTAGAAGGCGCTTTAAACCAGTTGTTGGCCTTCTGTGAAATGCGCGGCCTAGAGCCAACCTTAAGCATCGCTTCAAGCCTATTAAACGTAAGTAAGACCCGTCCTAAGCACCTCAGCGCTAAGCAAATTATCGAACGCACGGCTCGACATTTCCAGATTCCGGTCGAAGATATTGTTGGACCAAAACGAGACAAAGACATAGTGGTGCCGCGCCAGGTCGCTATGTATATGCTGCGTAACGAGCTGAAGCTAAGCTTCCCTAAAATTGCCCGCGAACTTGGCCGCAAAGACCATACAACCGCCATTCATTCAGTCGAAAAGATCAATAAAGAAGCTCGCACAGACGCTAGTTTGCGCATGGCAATCACAGAAATTAGGGATCATTTATATGCTTAAGCCAGTTATTTTAGTAGTACAACCTGTGGGAAAGCTGTTTAGTATTTGTGGGGTTTTGCGGGGCTTATTCTCAGCTGTAAAAAATACCGGTTTTATGGCTGTTTATAAAAATGGGGGTTTATACAAGTTTATACAAGACTTTTACCAGCGGGTTATACACCTAGGTTTTAGGTTTTTTATATCTGTTAATAGTTTACTTATACCCACAATCCACACCACCTACAACAAACTACAACTAATTAATATAAATAACTTTGTTATTAGTAACAGGAGGTCCGTATGAAGCTTCAGGTAACTCAAGAAAACCTTAACCGTGCCTTGGCTGCCGTCGCAAGAGTTGCGAATACCAGAAGTACACTCCCGATACTAGCCAATGTTTTAATCAAAACCAGCAATAATCGCCTAAGTATTTCGGCTACCAACCTCGATATTGCAATAACACATTACATCGGTGCTAAAGTAAGCGAAGAAGGCTCAATAACAGTGCCAGCTCGCTTGATGCAGGATTTTGTCAGCAGCTTACCAGACGGTGTTATTGAATTAGATCTTCAAGAAACGAAACTCCACGTCAACACAGACCAGTATAAATCTGTCGTCAACGGCATTATTGCTGACGACTTCCCTGCTATGCCAGCAATCAGCGGTGGTAAAAACTGGTCAATCAAGGGTGATATATTTAAAAAATCCCTACAGCAAGTTGTATTTGCGGCTTCATCAGATGAAACACGACCTGTTTTGACAGGAGTATTATTACAAACCCAAGAAGGTAAGTTAAACATGGCGGCGACAGACAGCTACCGATTAGCCGAAAAGTCTCTTGGGGCCAACAAGAATGAAATTGACCTACTGATCCCAGCCTCAGCCATGCAGGACTTATTGAGAGTAGTCGGTGATGATGACGAAGAAGTAAAAATTTCACACAATGAGCAACAAGCCATGTTTAAAATTGGCGATATCGAACTAGTTACCAGACTTGTTGACGGTAAATACCCTGACTACAAAAAACTAATTCCTACCACCTTTAAAACCCAAGCAACTCTTAAGAAAGCCGACCTAGTTAACGTAACCAAAGTATCGAGTTTATTCGCTCGAGAAAGTGCCGGTAGTGTGACTATAGAGCTCGATAAGGAATCAAAACAACTAAGTATTCGCTCTGTAGCATCTCAGCTTGGTGAGAATACAGCCACTGCGCCAGCGAAGATTACAGATAGCGGTAGTATAACTATTAATTCAAGGTACCTGCTAGACGCTTTAAACGTAGTTACAGGAGAAAATGTCATCTTTGGTTTTAACGGAAAGCTTGAACCGACACTTTTGTATAGCCCTGACGATCCAGATTACAGGCACATTATCATGCCCTTGAAGAGTTAAAATAGATAAATGATTACCGATCTGCGCCTGCAGAACTTTCGTTCGTATAAAGATGGCTCATTCGAACTGAGCCAAGGTGTAAATATAGTCGTAGGGCCAAATGCCAGCGGTAAAACCAATCTCCTAGAAGCTGTTCTAGTTTTGGCTAGAGGGCAATCCTATAGAGTTAAAGATGCTGAGTTGGTAAAGTTCACTAAGCCCTGGGCTAGAATTGACGCCGACCTATCTACTGGCGGTAAAAGAACAGTTAAAATTGTCACCGAACCGGCTGCAAAGACGTACGAAATAGAAGGAAAAAGCTTTAAACGCCTGAGCCTTCAACACAGCCTACCCGTGGTCTTGTTTGAGCCAAACCATCTGCAGTTGCTAGGTGGTAGCCCGGAACGTCGCCGCGACTACCTAGACGACCTAATAGAGCAAACAACGGGCGGGTATGGCAATATCCGGCGGCAGTACCGACGAGCATTAGCTCAAAGAAATAGTCTACTAAAACAATCGCATACTAGTTCGCAAGGACAGGTTTTCCCGTGGGACGTGCGCCTGAGTCAATTGGCCGGTCAGATAATCAGAGCCCGGGCGGCTTTAACCCAAGAAATTAACAAAGAAATTACCAAGCTATATAAAGAAATATCAGGGACAAAAACGAAGGTAACAGTAAATTACCAAAATCGGTGGCCAGTTGAAAGCTATGAAAGCCAAATGCTAAAAAAACTGGAGACTAGTTTTGCTGATGACAGACTTCGGGGTTTTACTTCAGTAGGTCCACACAGAGAAGATTTAGAGGTGTTGTTTGACGGGCGGGCGGCCCAGCAGACCGCCTCGCGCGGCGAGGCTCGCACAGCCGTCCTGGCTTTAAAAATAATCGAGCTCAAAATCATCGAGGCCGCCCGCGCCCAGACGCCCCTACTGCTACTGGATGACGTATTTAGCGAGCTGGACGGTCGGCGTCGCCACGCCCTGACTGACTACCTAGCGCCCTACCAAACATTTATCACCACCACCGACGCCGACCTCGTAGTCAAAAACTTCACCAAGGCCTGCAACGTCATAGCCCTAAGCTAACTACTGGATAATTACGTAGTTTGGTCTGACGGGCGCATTGAAATCCACACCGTCTACTACCCAAGTAAAGCTAAATTCCGATGGCCAAAAACCGCGTTTAATCAACCACTTATCGATTTCTAATTGCTGTAATGACGAAGGCACGCTATTTGAATACAAATAACCCCCAGGAGAATTCATGTCTGTGTCATCTATCCAAGAGTCGCTACGGTCATCATTGTCTTTTACACCGTCAAAACTTCCCGGGCTACGATGACTTGTGTTGATATCGTCTGGTGACGTAAGCAACTCATTTCTATTATTTATTAGGTACAGCCGCTCGTTTAGCTTATACAATGTATCGCCAGTCTCAAGCTGATTTTTTGTGGCTTTATCGAGAGTTTCAATACCGTCCTCTGTAACGGCATTTACAGATCCGTCTAGCGATGAATACATTAGCTGCCCTGCACTGCCCACAAAAACCGTTACCGGCAAGCTTTTGAACTGCTTTTCGACAACGGCTTCACCGCCATTTATTAATACAATTTTTTGTGTGCTAGCTACAGGACTGGATTCTTCGGAATGAGATATGTCATCTTTGGTTGTTTTGCCTGACGCGTTAGACCCGAGCGCATCACTAACAAGGACCTCGTTATTTGGCGCTACAGCATATGTGATATTACCTGCCCCCTCATACAATAGTCGGGATGATGATGATTTTGTGCTAATTGCTTTCAGCGACTGCTTTCCACTCAGTCTTGTTTCGGTGTAATAAATGGTTTTATCGCTACCCGACAACTGATCGATTGGGTTATCGCTGCTAAGTAGTTTTTTTGAAGTTTTGCTCGATAGATCATATAGATATAGGTCTGTCGCGCTGCTGCCGGGTTCTTGCTCTTTACTACAGGCGAGCTCAGTGTCATTTATCTGCGCTACAAGCTTACAGCCACTAATATTGCCGAAGCTAAGCAGCTGATATTGTTTGTCTTTAAAGCTGTATTTCCACCACTGAGGCGAGTATTGTTGTGAGCCTAAGCCGCTTGCCGCCGTAGTGATGTCATCTCGATCTTGCGGAAGCGGATTTGTTTGGAATAAAACCGCATCGGGCTTCCAGCTAACATTATTTATACCACTAGCAATATATAAATAATCACTCACCCTCGTTACAGTGTTATTGGTGTTATATTTGGCAAAAAAGGACCCAGTATAGAAGTATATCGAGTCATTCATTACATACGAGTTTTGAAGATTTGAACTGAGCTTACCGTATTCCCTAGTTGGCTTAGCGTGTGAGTAAAGGTAATATCCAGCCGCTCCGATAGCCAACAACGCGGCAAGGATAAGTAAGGTTTTCTTATTGCGCATTGTTTAATGCCCTTTCAACGGAATCAGGGAAGTAGCCTGATGTTGGGTCGGTGTCTGGTCCGCCGGCAACAATCCAGCCACCTGTATATGGGTCAACGTTGAGAACTGCTTTAGATGCACCGAGCTGAGGGCTTTCAATAAATACCACCGCCCATTGATATTTTTCAACGTATGTAACTTTAAGGCTCGATGGCGGAAACGGACATTTCGCTTCAGCGTAATTATTACAAATAGCATCAGAAATAGACTTGTTGTCATATATCGAAAAATCTAAATTCAGTTCAGCAGACTTTTCGTCAGTGAGATCAATTTTATTCTCCAAAACTACACGCTTACCGTCGATTTTAGTGCTAGTTCTATAGTAGTACATACCAGGTTCAAGCGAGATCTCCTGGCCATCTTCGTCAATAACATATGTGCTGTCATTTAGCTCAAGCGTTAGTGGCGTAGTAGTAGAATTGACGGTCAGAACTCTTTTATTGGAACCGGTATTTTTTTGTAAATATAAGCCGGCGCCTATAAATACAAATACAATAAATATTACGAGAAGTAGCTTCTTGTTTATCCTCATAGCTACTGACCTCCTCCACCCTTAGGGCCGACATAGCGGTAATACTTAGTGTAGCCACTGGCTGGTATGTCCCCGCCATAAAGGTCGTTAGCTGTAGAGTGGGCGCCGAACTGGTGGAGCTTACCTCCACCCTTATTCTCGGTAATAAAATCAACGTGTTCGCTTCTCCACCCAATGTCGCCAGCTGCTACGTCCGCTGCTGCGACTTCCCGGAAGTTCTTGTTTCCAGGTAAGTCTTGGGTAACAAAACTACCGACATCATGGCCATAAACCTTCCAGATAACGTATCTTACAAAACCACTACAGTCGGCTTCACCGCCATTCTGTGCGAAAGCTTTTAGCTGAGACAGTGGTCCATGGAGCCCACCCATTTTATAGGTGTACTTATTGTCATTCGCTTTAGTGTCATACTTAACGGCTTCCAGTGCCAGCGATTTATTTGGGCCTTCACCTACAGGATTTTCTTTTGTGCCCGTGCCGCTTGCGGAATCGTTTCCGGCGCACTGACCATTTGTTGATGGGTCGGTTACTGCGGCTTCACTTGCGCCACCGCCTTGTTTGCCTGGAGTAGGATCAAAGCCCAGCGCGGTACGAAGCTTCTTCATGTAGGGGTGCTTGCTCGAATCGGTTCGGTCTATGCCTTTTGTTGCTTCTGCCTTTGTGGCGTCTGGGTCAGTGTGGTCATTAGTCGGTGTCTCGTCGTGACCTATCATGCCTTGCATGCCTTCGATACCGTCACCAGTAATGTCGCCCTTAGGCTGTGAGCAAGGAATTTGATATTTGTCGCAAAGGAACTTAGACAATGCGGCAACAGCCTGGAACTGCTTCTCGTTATTAATAATTTCAGTTACATCCATACCGGTAATTTCGATGCCGATCGACTTAGCGTTGGCGTTGCCAACGTGATTAACCTTTTGCATATCATTTAAGGGGTAATACTGGTAGACTTGTCCGTCCTTGCCAACATTAAACTGAATACCGGTTACTCTACCGCCAGACGTGAAAAAGTCTAGTAAGGCCTGTCCTTCTTGTGAGCCAACTGTATAGTGAATTACCAAGGTATTTGGAGTAATTTTGCCACGGGCCATACGGTCGACTTTGGCCTTGTTGGCGCCAGTATACATTTTTTTCCAATCAGCGGGTGAGCCGTCTTCGACGGGTTCGCCTGTCCCGAGGCTGCCTTCAGGTGGACAGCAAACAACCGATGCGTCTGACCCTTGTATGGAGGGCGATGGCTCGGGGGCATTGGGGTCGTTGGCGGCCGCGTCTGCCGCCGGACTGCCGCCACTGCCATACTTAGTTAGGTAACCCCTAGCGGCTTTTATTCTCTTTTGCAGGCTTCCTGTCTGAGATGCGGGACGCTCGTATCCAATGTAGCTACCGCCTGCCCGGTTATCGCCTTGCCAGGCCCGAGTCGCGTCCTCGACGTTTTTACTCGCCTTTATGTCTTTGCCTGCCTGTTCCTCGGACCATTTACCGGCCTTGCCTTCCAATTGCGCCCAGATCATTTCAAGCTGTGTTTGAAGCTCATGCGGCGCGCCTGTGATGCCAGCTGCTTCAATTATGCCGTCTACCTTGGTTTTTGACTGCTCGCCGTTACCGGCGGTGAACTGAACAATACCGTATCCACCAGTCCCAGCATCCGCCGGATCTTCGCTGAGCTTACCGCCTTCAATCTTTTTTGGCTCAAAACCAGATTCGTGCTGAATATTACCCATGATTCCGGCTGCCTGGTAAGGCTTAAGCCCCTTACCTACAAAAAAGTTGTAAACTTTTTCAGGTTTATCTCCTCCGACGAGGGCGGCGTCACCGTTCTCTGTTGAAGTCGGGCAGCATAACTGGGCTGTTTGTGCTGGGGCAGCAGCAGCGGATTCTGGATTTGCAGATGTTCGATCTTCCTTCTTACCAGAATCGGTAGTGATTGCGCCGGCTGGCTTATCTTTGCCGAGATACTTAAAGGTCCAATTCTTCTTTAGAAATGAGTTTCCTTGTTCCATACCAAAAACTGATCGAACGGCTACGGTATTGATATCAATAAAGGCGTTTACGCTGCCAGGCCCTACGTCAGTCTGCTGTAATATAGCGCTCTTGCCATCCTCGGTTGTAACTAGCCAATAGCCTTTGAGAGTGCCGCGGTTATATACGGCAATGCCAGGATTATCATTACTTATGCCGGAAGCCGGATCATTCGCGTCATTGGGATCTACGTATTTGGTAACAGGGTCCCAACCATAATTAGACGCTGTGCCTTTAAAGGCATCGCCGACTTTAATGTTTGTGCTCGGCGTTGGTTTGGTGGTGCTAACAGGGCCGTTAGTTGGAGTGGCTGGGCTCGCGGCAGCGGCAGTTGTCGGAGGCGCTGCCTGGGAAACTGCTTCATAAACAGTGTTCACCAATAGATAAATATCTTCTTGCTTTGTCGGATGTATGCCAGACTCAAATGAGCTCAAGCTCGCGCCTGACTTAGCGGCAGTGTACCAGTCGATAATCGTAGCGTCATTGCCTACGGCCTCCTCAATCGCCTTGTTGGTTGTTTTGGATGCCGCATCGCGCTTGCTGTCGATGACGTTTACCCAAAACACAGGAGCATTTTTTTTGTTAAGAGGCTTCAGTTTTTCCATAAATTGTTTGACTTGCGCTGTTGTCGTAGCTGCCGGGTTAGTCACGCCGTTCGTGCCGAGAGCTATAACGATTGCGGATGCCTCGCCAATCTTGGTTTTGTCTTTTTGGATTTGACCAATCCCGCTAGGACTGGGTCTTGATCCTGTGATCTGGCGACTATCAAGCCCTTCCACTGTAGGCTTCCAGGGACTTTTAAACTTATTTTTGTATGAGTTTTTAGCCGAATTTGTTATTGAGTCGCCCATTATATATATCGGACCTGGTGTAATGCTAGCGGCTTCCGTGATTGCGTCCCCAACTGAAATGTCGCTGCCACAAACACCTACCCAGTGCGTGAAATTGTCGAGTGCCTTTTTTTCAGATTCCGGCAATGGACCATCAGCCTGTACGGCATATGCTGCGGGCAATACGACGTTACACGCCATTAGCAAAGCAAGCAAAGCAAACACAAAACGCTGGCTGAAGCATTTCCGGATGATCCCTTTTGGACAAGTATAATTACGAGATATATTCATACGGCATTGTTTACTCTAGCTGCTTTACTGGCACGCCAATGTGTTGGTGGTCGCAGCTGTCTTCACTGAACGCGCTCGATCCCTCGGGAATCTTAAAACCCGATCCGCAGTTAGGAACTTGACCGTAGCTGGTGCCTTTTGGTAAGTACTTCGAAGCCGCCTTAAGATATTTAAGAGTAGCATCACCGCTACCTCCAGCCACAGACCCGCCATCAAAGCCAACAACATCAACGGCGTGACCGCCGCCGTCTTTGAAGTGGGCACTATTTGATCCCGCGCCAGCTAGGCTGTTGGTGCACTTCCTATTCAAGGAACTAATTTCTACCTTATGACCATCGCTAACCACAACCCCGTATAGCATTTGGAGAAGCGTGGGATTAACATTGCAGGAGTTATCGCCTTCCGAAACTGCCTTAATTTGATCCATGTATTTAGAAGGCCCAGTTAGTCGGCCCGAGCTGATAAGCTCCTTGGCCAATTTAGCAGGTTCGCCAGATACGGTAGATGGATCTGCCGCATTGTCCCCTGAGCTGGGACCGATCTCAGCCAAGTCATCCTTTGTCAGCAGAGAAGTGTCTTCTTTGCCCCCGACTACACCTGTCGTGTATTTAATTAGCAGGCATGGTTCAACATCTGTGTGTTTAGGCATGCCGGTGGCATCATCGGTTGTATTTATGGAGGCTTCTTGCCACCTAGCAACCGGCCCGTCTTCACTTTCGTCGCCACAATTATTGTCTATCCAGTACTGCTCAGGGTCTTTGGGTATCTTTTTAGTCGGAAAAGTTTTCGCTCCTGCCCCGAATGGATTTGCCGCTTTTGCCGAGGCGGCGTAGGCCTTGCCGGATGAGAATACGGAATCAAAGCCCCCAGCTAAGGTGCCCATCGGGTTGCTTAGTACGCTTGCAAACCCAGACTGCAAGGATCCCTGAATATCAAACGGCGTTGCCATAGCAACTTGGGTTACAAGAGAATGGCTGCTTTCCGTATCAAACAGCCGAGTCGCTAAGGACTCTTTCTTGAACATGTCACGTTCTTTATTCATCGCATCTTGGGTTACCTGCGCGACAGCGGCATCCGAAGAAGCCTCGCAGCCGATTTGATCACAGCCATCAAGGCCTTGAACATTGGCGCCCGCTGCAATCATGTCAAAATTTCTGCCGCCTCCCATATTTGTTCCGAATGGATTCGGAATAAGATAGTTAGTTGCGGCTTCGATTGCCTGTGGCAGGTATTGTTCAGCAAGATCTTTTACTTCGCAAACAGGACCTGCACCAAGCGCGCTGAAGGGTGGAACGTCTGCAGGTCGGATCCCGAGGACTTTTCCGCAACCTTTCTCAAGTGCTTGCTCAAAACCTGCCGATAAAAAATCTCCTACGAAGCCAGTAGCACTATAGAAAGCATCGAAAGCTAAGCCGCCAGTATTTTTCCATGCTTTTGCAATTAAAACGAACGGTTGTGCCTCAGGCCTTTCAAGAAAATCTCGAACAGAGTTTGCAACCCCGTTCCCCTGCCCGATCAGTTCCTCTGAACAGACAAGTTGGCCAGAAGGCACCGGCTTGTTGTTGCCACATACATAATCTGGGTTACCGGCTGAGCCAGAGTTGTCGGCAGTTGCCGCGTATGCCCTTGCAGGCAGGAATGCGCCAAGCAGCGAAGCGACTGCCGACGGTGCGGGAGTATCAGCATTGTTCATCAAAGCACCATACAATGGAGTCTCTTCGGCCGCGGCCGTCCCTCCAATTAAAGGGTCTTTGTCACTTTCCTCTCCGCGGCCAAGCGAAGTATTCCATGAACCAACAGCAATAGGGTCGACTTCGCCTGTGTGTATTTCATCTGCGTAGGAGCGGTAGTTGTTCCAGTGTTGGACTGCGGCCCCCGCTGCAACTACATAACTAAGTTTTTTAATTTTTGGCCCAGCTTCGTATGCGCCATTTACGACTTCTGCATATGTTTGCATCCAGCCGATTATAGGTATGGACTTTGCGGCAACCTTACCCGTTGCTTCATTAAAGACCTTGGTCATAACGGTCCTGACCATATATTTTTGGAGACCTTCCTCGCGCATTTCTCCATAAATCCGGAATATTTCGTCTTGCTGATTTCTGCCAAAGCCGGCACTTAGTCTTTGTAGCTCTGTTCTCATATCCCTCTCTGTATCAGATAAGGGTCTACCGTCAAGCTCACAATCTACTCCCGGAGTACACTGTGTTCTGTCAACCTGTTCCGGGTGACACGTGGTTGACAATACGCACCGTAAGGCGATTACTGTTGCTTCGCTCCGTGTGCCCAGAACCCTCTCAGCTAGGAACATCCTGGCCTGCTGCTCTAGGTATTTTTTGGGCATTTTGACTGTTTCGCGCACCCCACAAAAGGCAATACATCGCTTTGTGTTGTGAAGCTGCGTCATCAATCTGCCCACCTTATAGCGGGCGATCATATGTCTCCATTTTGTTTCTCTTAACAGAACACGGTCGACTTCATCTGTAACGTCCGATCTCCTCCCTGTCAGTAGGGTGTCGAGCTGTTCGCCGTTGGGCCCCACGTCAAAATTCCGGTTTTGTCCATCTATCCTCAAGATAAATGTACCTCTACCGTTTCTGGCAAACTGGTCATAACTAACCTCAATGCCATATTTGTTTTTAAGGGTAAGATCGAGCCTGGTTTTTGCCCATGATTTATATAAATTTTTGACTGGATTGCCCGGGCCTGTAACCAGGATCTTACAATTTTTATCGATTACTGTTCCGCAGTTTTTATAGGCCGGCAGAACGTGTTTTTGTAGATATTTGCTTAGGAGAATCCGGTTAGTTGCCTCAACTGCGCTGCTTACCGGATGCATGAAGCGCTGCTCGAGATTGTTAACCATGTTTTCGATTTTTAAAGGCACCAAGCTGATCATCGCCCCGATAATTAAGCCAAAAATACCTCCACCGGCCGCTGTGCCCCAGATTAGCTTGTTTTTGTTACGTTTGGCGAAGGCGCCGGCGCGGGCTCGTCGGTTGGGGCGGTTGTTATCAAAGCCGTTAGCGTAGCCAGAATCACCAGTAGATTCTTTAGATTCTAGGTCGTCAGGCGCAACAGCGTCACTGGACTGGCCGGATTCACTCGATCCATCACCCTCGGATTGATTTCCGCTTGAGTCGGGATCTGCGCCACCTTTATCGCCGCCCTCGTTATACAGACCGCCTGAAGCAGAATCCGAGCTGGCAGCGCTGAGGTTGCCTTGGGGCACACCGTCACCTTGACCGCCGCCTTCCATGACTCTTAGGTCAGGCCGGGTTATCGGTCTGTCGGAGTCGGGATCATAGACGGGGTCTTTTTTTCTGGCGGCTCTTGCCATTTTTGTCTCAACCTAAAGCATTAGTAGTTTACATTATACGCTAACTGTGGTCAGAAAGCACTAATTGCTAGGCATTGCCGGGGGATAGGCGATTTTCGAGATCAATCGTGCCTTCAGGGGTTTGATCGAGATTACCCTCAATATCGGCAGAATTGATGGTTTTAACCTGTTGTGGGTTGGTTGTAATCAGGCCGGTTTCGGTTGGACTGGCAACAACTTGGAGGTGGACGTGGTTTTGTCCTGCAAAAAACAGACCCTGGCCGACCGGGAATTGGCTGAGGCGTTTTTTCTCCTCGCTGGTGAGCTTAAATACATCGGCTAAGACGTCAACTGCCGATGGCGATTGTTTGAGCAGGAACTGCATCGAAGAGTTAGCGACGATGGCTCGCCCCATCCGTGAACCCATAAAATCCTCGACGTCCTGGCTAATCGTGGTAATGCCAAGATTATATTTGCGCGCTCGCTTGGCTAAGCTAAACATGAAATTGGCTGAATCCTCATATTTCATAAGCTGCCATGCCTCGTCAATCAACAGCAGGCGGCGTTTCTGGTCGCTCTTTGTCTTATTCCAGATGTAATTCAAGACTATATACATGGCGACTGGTCGTAGTTCATCCTCGAGATCGCGCAAGTTGAACACGACCAACGGGTTGTTGATGTCAATATTGCTTTGCTGAGAAAATATTCCTGCGAATGTGCCAGTAGTATATTTGCGGAGTCTTTGAGCGAGCTGTGGGCCAGTGCCGCCCATGTGCAGCAAGGTGTCATAGAGGTCAGATATAGCCGGTGGCCGAGCAGTGTGCGTCAGTGGGTCGTTGGTTATACCAGCCTTGGCGTAGGTATCAATCAGGGCTGAATCTAGATCGGCTTCTTCGGTCGGTGATAGAGCCGGCATGGTTGTGCTGCCCGAACCTTGCATTTGAATTTGTGCGCCACCCATCATTAGCCGTAGCAAGCCATGCAGAGTAATCAAATTTGAGCGCAAGGCATTGTCGGCTTCATCGGAATCAACGACTTTGGGCAGGTCAAACGGATTGATTCGTGTCGACGAGTTAAGGCTAAGTCGCACGTAGGCACCGCCAACCGCGTCACACATTCGTTGGTACTCGTTTTCGGGGTCGATAATGAATATTTCAGTGCCAAACATCATGCTGCGCAGGGCCTCCAATTTGACCGTGAAGCTCTTGCCTGCGCCGGACTTAGCAAACACGACCGAGTTGCCGTTTTCCAGAGAGAAACGATCAAAAATGACCAGGCCGGAATTGTGCATGTTAATGCCGTATAGGATGCCATTATCCTGCGTCAAATCGGCGCTAGTAAACGGAAAGCTTGTCGAGAGGGCACCAGTGCTCATATTGCGGCGAATCTGCAGCTGGTCGATCATTTGCGGCACGGTACTGTTGAGCCCCTGCTCCTGCTGCGAGGTTGCCGGCTTGCTATAAACCAGCTGCTGACCAAGCATTGATTCGACTTTGTGCGAAATATATTCCAGTTCCTCAAGACTACTGCCATAAATCGTGAAATAAAGCCCAAAGCGGAAGAAACGTTCTTCGCCAACCTGAAGCTTGTCGCGGATCTCTTCGGCGTCCATGATGGCGGCCTGTTTGCCAGGATCGCGGACGTGACCTTTTTCGGATTCAAGCTGGATACCGGCTTCGAGTTGGGTGACTTTTTTGCGCAGGTTTTCTAGTACGACCTGGCTCTCTACCGGATAAATGTATAACGACATATCGATAACTTCATCGAGGTTAACCATGCTACTCAGCCAGCCAGTGTAGACCTGTCGTGGGTAGCCGTAAACGTAATAAGTTCGGGCGTAACGAGTGCCGATTTGGAAATGAGTACTACTAAATTCCAAAGAGCTTGGCGCGATGAAGTCACGCAAGGCCGTGACTCCTTTAAGGAAAGCTGCCTGAACCTCTTGTTGCTCGCGGGCACGCTGCGCCTGGGCGATAGCGACCGGATCCATCCTCGGCTGTTTTCGACGCTTAGCCATAGCTATTGCAATTCCCTTTCTAGATGCGCTTGCGGCGCGTCGCCCTGGCCCTTAGTGATGACGTCAGCTGTCAGTGAAGTGTAGTCCTTGATCTGTTGGCGCGTCGCCGTGTCTGGGTTGTAGGTGTCATAGTAAAGCTCGATCAATTCCTGGGTGTCGAGCGGCAATCCCTTGACGCCGCATTGCTGCAGCCCTGCCAAAACAGACTGTACGCGATTGCGTAGTTCGGTTTTGGCGTTTTCGAGGTCACGTTCGTTAATCACGACGTGCTGTTCTTTTGGCTTTAACAAACCGCCAAGACCAGACAAAAATGTTTTGCTTTGCTCGATGCCCTTTTGCACGTCAACCGCTGGGAAAAACGGTATGACGACGTAGAAATTCTTATCCATGATGTTGGTTTGCTGGCTCAGAGCATCCATATAACCGATGTAGTCCTCCATCAAAAGAGCTAGCAGCATATTGTCGTGCTCAGTGCGGATTTTATCTAGTTTTTCGAGATACGGCCGCAAATCAACTTTTTGGGAACGTATAAATATCTGAATTGGGAAGTACAACGAGTTTAAAAAGCCTTGATAGCTGTATTCAACGGCATCTCTTTCTTGGGGGCTCATCAGATCAAAGTTGATGCTTTTAACCATTACTACCGACCGGAAGGACCCGTCGTTCATGATTACTATGCCGTCGCGAACCTCAGCAATTTGCAGCGCGTTTTGGGTGCTGTTGGGGTGAGTTTGGGCCGGGCGAGCGCCTTGCTGGCCGCCTTTTTTACCACGCCTTTTGCCGGCGGGTCGCTGATTTGGTGGAATAATTTGCCCCGGACCAGGCGCTGGCATCGGCTGACCGGCAGGCATTTGCCCCTGGCCAGGATATTGCTGATTTGGTGCCTGAGGATTCATTTACAGTTCCCACCTTTGTTTCTGATAAGCATTAAGTCCGGCTGGCGGACTAATGCAGTGAAACAACGACCTCATCGTCTGAATTGTCTTTACCCTTTGCACGCTTGGCTTCGCGGGCTAGTGTCGCCACATTAAGATCGTCGTTTTCTGCCAAGGATAGTATAGCAGGGTCAGACGGGGCTGTCATCGGCGGTGGAGAGGCTTGTGTAGTCGCTTTTTGGGCTTTTTTGGTAGATGTTTTGACCGACCGCAAATTGCCATATGGTTTAGGTTTGCTAGAATCGCCAGTCTTGACTGTAGCCAAGCTGTTATCGTCGTCAGAGGCAGGCTTAGCGGAATTATCCATAAACCAGTAGTTATTCTGGGGCTGGGCGGTCGGTGTCTGAACAGGAGTGGCGTTATTCATGCGCTCCACCACGCCCTCGCGGCGGCCGGCCGAAGATTCTTCGATCATGTTTTGAAACTGCTGAGCAATTGGACTGTGATCAATATCCATCATATCGTCGGCCGCTACGATGTCGTTGTTGGGCACGACTTGCGGTAAAGTCGACAGGTCTACTAGGCGGTCGGAGGCCGGCGGCGTATAAACCGGCGCGGCATAGGCATTCAAATTCACGTGCTTAACAGCCCAGCCACGGCTATCAATCGTATCGGCCAAGGCATGCAGGCGGCTGTCGACCTCGACTTGCGAGTAGCCCTTAGTTAGATGCCGCTCAATCTTTTTTGGAGCCGTGATTGTAACCAGCTCCTTGACGCCGCTCTGGTTCCAGATTCGCTTACGCGGCTTAAACAAAAAACGCAGTTTGGCGAGCGCCCAGACCTCTGTTGGCTGGTCGCGTCCCAGTGGCAAGGCAAAAAAACCAAAGAACAAAAACGGCGGCAAAAAAACCACCAACATAAAGGCGGCGCCTTTTGTCAGCACAATAAAGCACAAATAGCCAAAAAACACCGTAATCAAGGCAAAAATAAACTGTCTTAACGTTAAGGGACCTAGGATTTTGTCCTCAGCCTCGATATCTTGAATAAGTTTATATGTTGCCATCTAACCATAAGTATAACAAATCAAAAAAACAACAAACCCACATACTTGACAAAAACAGTATAATTTGCTAAGATAACTATCGGATAAACATATGCATAAAACAAAAAACATATTAAACAAGGCAAGCGGTAAATAATCATGGAACGCGCACCACGCCCCGGCTCAACCACCCCTACAGACCCTCAATCGGTCAGGGATTTGATTCAGTTTGATCCGCATGGCACTGGCTACGTTCCTATTTTTGATCCAGCAACTAAAAAAACTAATATGCAAGAGCTTACTCCTTATGAGCTCGAAATGCTGACTGAAAATCAGTTCGAAGTTCGTGCTGAGCTGAAGCGTCGCCGTGAGGGTGAGGGCTTTAGGCCTTCTGAGAAAAAATTAAATCCACTAACTGGCAAGCCTGAACGACAAGATTACGAGAGTCCTTTTGAAGACGAAGTCCCAGTTCAATACGATCGCGCTGACGGCACGGTACGACGTGGTACGGAGTGGAATTTAGAAGATTCCGAAGGCGCTGTAATGAAGTGGGGCGACCAATCGATGGACCAAGAGTACATCGTTACTACCAGCCATGAGGACGGCACTCCAGCCAACCGATATTACATCTTTGGCTCACGAGTTTATGACCTAACTGCCGCAGAAGCTGCCGGAGCGCCGGCTGATTTCCGTGACTTCCCAACCAGCATTCCGTTGCATAGAACGGTTCGTGGTGATGACGGCTCTGCCCTGCCGCAGCGCAAAATCGGCAAGGACATATTGCAGGGTCGAATTGGCGAAGAGTGGATCGATAGCGAAGGCCGCACAATCTTCCCTGGTCATCGCGGCAACGACCCTCATAACCGAATCATAATTTCTAAAGTTGAAACACGCGGCGAAGTCAGCCCAAGCCCGCTGCCACTCGCTGATCGGCCTAATCGCGGCGCTGACCCATTTGACGCTGTTGATGCCCTGATTCCACTAGCGACCCGCACAGCTCCACGCCCACACGGCGAACGACGCAGTGACCAAGAAAACCCATGGGCAGTCCGTCGCCGCAAGGCCGGTCGAGCCACGATGCACTTTGTTGGGCTCGGCGGGTTGATTCCCGAAGGCACACCTCCTGAACTAGCTGGCGTCTACCCGACAACTGATACTCATGAGGGCCGTCTCGTTGGCCACAACTTGGGTCATGAGGAATGGGAACGAATGGATGCGCGTGAACAGCGTCGAATTGCTCTTGAGCGTGTTAACGTAATGATTGACGCTCTCGCCGACGTCTCTTCGCCTGCCATCGAAACTGAGATCAAAGTATTTCAGCCTCGCTTGCCAGGTCGTCCAAACGTGGCTCGTCTGGCTGGCTTGCGACGTCGCGCGGTTGATCCAGCTCAGGTCGCCAAAGGCCAAGTTAACCATGACCGTAAAACTGATCGATCACAACTGGTTGATGTTACAACCGGCTGGGTTCTGAACTTCACGATGGAAGGCGACCAGATATATATCAAGACTACTAGCCCGAACCGCAACCGTGACGCCGACCTAATCATCGAAAAGCCAGCCAAGAAAGGGCAAAAAGCTCGTTCTTGGGGTGGTGGTATGGAAGTCAGGATCCCTGGTCAACAGCCAGGTAGTCGTACTGATCGCCCAGCCGTAGTTGGAGTTGGCAGCCGCATGGGCAGCCTTGGTCAGTATGGTGAAGACGCGATCGATCGTTGGACGCGCAGCGATAAGCCTGAAGGCGACAATACCGACGTTGAAGTTACTAAGCTAATCGCCCTAGCTAACGCGCTATATGCTCTTGGTCAAGAAACGGTGCCAGCCGGCTCACCTAACCCAATGGAGGGATTAATACCTCCACACTTACGACCTGACTTCTTTGGTCGATAATCCGTAAACCCGCTTTAAGGCTTGCCTTGTTGCTGCTGGGCTTCGAGCTCAGCCGCCGTGCCAGCCAGTCGGCTATCCTCTGGACGGTTGTATTCGCGGCGATACCTGGAGAAGCTTGGGTCGGTACGCATCTGCTCCATCAGTGAGCCGATAGTGACACTGTCTTGCGAGGCCAGCCATTCGGCCTTTTGAGGCGTATTGGCGATGGCCTGGACCATTTCGGAAGGCATATTTTTGACGTCTATCGTTTGATCAAGGACTTGCTGTTTGATGACGCGAGCGTTCTCTGGCGCGCCGTTTGAGGCGGCGTCAAGCGAGTTGGCTATAAAGGCTAGCTGGGCGACCCCTTCGTCAGCTGACCAGCCGTCCTGTCCCTTGGAGTTATATAGTGAAGCTTCGATAGCCTTGCGGAACTCTGGCGCCAGGGCGTCCATCGAGCGGCGGTGACCGGAGGCGATGCGGTGTCGGGCTTGGCCGTCGATCGCGCCCTCATGAGTTAGCTTGGTCAGGGTTTGTATGCCGCTTGGCTCACCGTTAGGACCTAGCGTGACACCGCCAAGCTGCCCAGTGTGGAATCTTTCCATGTTAAGAACGTCTTGGGTGAAGCTGCCACCAACTAGATCGAATCGACCCTTGGATTCGGCTTGCTGCCTGGCTTGGCCAAGCATTGAAATCATGCGTAGACGGTCATTGCCAGCAACGGAATCTATTGCCGCGCGGGCCTCACCCGCACCGCCGCCACCGCGCGCTAGCACGCGCAAGCTGACATCTCCCTGTTCGCCACCAGCGATATCATTACCGTTCGCATCAATGTAATTCCCGGTCGCGGCGTTCTTTTTGTAACGAGGCGTCCAACCGCTACTGGTACCGAAGCTGTGAACCGCAAGTGCCGTCTTGAAGGCTTCCGTGCCCATAGAATTCTTGGCATTGTGAAAGGCGCCGACAGCATTTGAGACCATGTCTTCTTTGAAGCCGCGCTCTCGCAATATAGAACGGATGGTTGCTTCACCGCCGCCGTGGATAGATTCATAAAGTGCGGCCTCCATGACGTCGTCATTGCCGAGCAAGGTCTTAAAGGCCTCGTTCTTTTCGGCGGCTTCGTTGGCTTGGTTCACAATCGCCGTGCCTGAAGCGGCTCGCATACGTTCACGCATGCGCCGAGGATTGTATCCGGCATTTTGCAGGTTGGCAGTGTTGCGGGTGGCTCGGTTAAAGCCCCTTGCAAACCGACCATAACCTAAGAAGCGAGTGCTCTCGTTGTGCAGACGATTCCCTGTAGCCAGGTCGCTCATATTCTTTTTGGCGACATTACCGCGGTAGCCGCGTAGACGGTCGAAGCCGCCTTTGCCACGGTCGTTGACGAAGCCACCAATCTGGCTCATGGCCGAACCGGCGAATTTGAAGGTGGCTGGGATCAAGAAATACGGTAAGAAATACGCCGCAAAACCGACCAATTGTCCGATAGTACCGGTGGTGCTAGTCAGGGCTACTACCGAGAAGACGCGACCAACGGCGATCAAAGCGGCGATCATGACGAACATCAAGAGTGCTTTGCTGAATGATTCCCACCAGAGTTTGTAAACTTTCTGGGTGTTAGGCAGCACGTAACAAGCTATGGCGATAGGCGCCATTATAATTAAGACAATTATTAGCATCTGTCGCAGGATTAGTACTAGCAAAGCAATAAATACTGCCAACAAGGCTGTTAAGAGATAGCTAAGCAGACCAATCCAGCCCAAGGCCGTCAGAGCTCCGATAGCCAACAAGCTGGCGACCGTGCCACTACCAAAAATTCCATTGCCGAGGGTTACATCACCAAAATCAACGAACGGCTGGTAAATAATTACCCTGATGCCATAGGCCAGATCGTTCGATAGAGTTACGAAGAACTGCATCAATTGCCATGACAAAGTTATGCCGACTGCTGAAATCAAGAGTCGTGGCAACACCTTGCGAATGGTATAGGCGTCGAGAAACTCAAAGCCCAATGCCTGAGCAATCAAGACGATAATGATCGAAATTCCCATTAGACCAAGAGCGATGTTACGCACGCTGGTCCAGGCGTTATGGTAGGCGGTACAGCTCTTTAGGGCCTGGCCGCTGGACTGACTATCGCAAAATATCTGATTGGGATTGCTGCTGTCATTGCTGCTGCCCACAGTCATCTCTTTGTTTATGAAATTGTCCATCGAAGCGACAGAAAAAGCCATCGCCTTCATGACGGGGCAAAATGCCCAGGCTAGATCAAAAGAAAATTTTGGACACTCGATCTGTGGCGAAACATTTGCGCCAGGATCTGATTCAGACGCATTAGGTTCAACGGCATAAACTGTCGCTGGTGTCACAAAAGTCGTGCCAATAGTTATAAAGGCGAAGGCGATAAGGGGTACAAGATACAATAATTTTCTTTTCATACGCTGTTCATTTTTACCAATACTATAGCACAAGCGGTATAGTGGCGGCATCTCTTATCAGCGATCGACTTGCAAAAGACCGCCTCCAGACGCATAATATGGAGCATAAGCGTCTAAAACAAAACAATAATGACAAGTACAACTTCAAAAAACCGGCTGAGTATCGTCAGCAAACACCGTGTAGCAGCGCTAGTTGGGTTGCTTATTATATTTTTAGCGTTGTTTACTGTCGTGATTACTCCCAAAACGGGCGCTGAACCTATTCCTACCGATCCTGGTACTCGGGGTCCAAGCCAAACAGTGCAAGACTGTAGAATAATTCTGCCCACAAATGTTGATTCGGTATGTGACGGCAAATATGTGGGCTACGCCCGTACGGTCGCGACGCATCATTGTAAGGACGCTGAAGTAAAAGAAAGCTGTGTCACAGATAAGGCTAAAGCATATTTTACAAAAGCTTTGGCAAAGGACAAAACTCCCGCCAGCGTCACGGCCTTCAAAAAGAATCTCGACGCGGTGCTTGATGCCGAAGGCGGTAGTCGCACAAAGGCTGCCACAGGGTTTGGAGTCGATGAGGACCCCGAAGGAACCTGTGAGAGCGGTGATGAAATCTGTAACGCTAAAATTGAGTCCACGGTTGACCCGGCCGCCTGCACGGCAGCCGCCAACGCCAATCAGCCATTGCCGCAAGGCTGCCCTAGCGACGCCAACCAAAAATGCACAAAAAACAGCTGCGACTTGATTAAAAAGTATGTAAATCCAGCGATTGAAGCCGTGACTGCCATCTTTGGACTAATCGCGATCGCGTCGTTAATTATGGGCGGTATTCAATACTCGGCGTCTGCCGGTGACCCGCAAAAAGTGTCTGAGGCAAAAAAGCGTATCAGCAATACCCTGCTGGCAATTATTGCCTATCTGCTGCTATTCTCGTTCTTGCAGTTCCTAATCCCCGGAGGATTGTTTAAGACATGATTAAAAGAGTATTCCCGATATTATTTTCCGCGTTATGCATGGCCATATTAGTAGCCGGGATTGTCGGTGTCACGACACAAAAAGCATCAGCCGTACAACCAAAGGACGGTGGCAGAAACTCTGAAGTAGCCAGCGCCGCCGACTGCAAACGAACATTTTTTGGGCTGGTGCCGTGGTATTACTACATGGACAAATCATTCACGGGTAGCCGGACCAATGCCAATGAAGCGTCCCCCTGTGATTTCAAGTGCTTCAACATATTTAACCAGTCTGTGGCGAATGAGTGCGGCAAGACCAGCAGCGATTTGCCTGCTCTGATGCTCGCGATTATAGATAATTTGCTCAGAATTGCCGGCATGGTGGCTATTGCCTTTGTCTTTGTCGGCGCTTTTCAGTACACGACCAGCAGTGGCAACCCTGAGCAGACAGCCAAAGCCCGCTCCACTCTGATCAATGCCTTCGGAGGTTTGGCGGTAGCGCTTGTTTCTGTCGCTTTTGTAACATTTATTGGCAGTAGGCTAAACTAACGGGGAAATAAGCATGATAAACACACTAATAATTGCGGTTTCAGAAATTGCACCACATTCATTGCCTAAAGTCTCTGCAGGCCCGAGCACGATTCAGATTATTTTGGGGATTGTATTTGGCATAATCGGCGCCATAGCTCTAGTGATGATCGTAAAGTCAGGTTTTGAATATATAACCTCTTCGGGTGACCCCCAAAAAGCCTCAACTGCCCGCAGCGGTATCATATACGCTTTGATTGGACTAGTTGTCGCGATCTCGGCACAAGCTTTGGTTGCTTTCGTCGTAAACAGGATCAACATCAAATGAAACGCGTCGCGATGCTATTGTCGGTAATGTTGGTTGCAGTGGTTATGTTTAGCGGAATATCTGCTTTGGCCGCAGAGACAAACTCTTTAGTAAATCCAAATGATGTATGTACTGGTGATCTGGCGAAATCAGCAGCCTGCCAAGGTAGGACTACAATCGATCCCATATCTGGCAACAACGGTATTTTAGTACAGGTCGCAAATATCATAGCCATCATGGCGGGTGTCGCGGCTGTGATTATCATAATAATCAGTGGCATTAAGTTTATGACAGCCGGTGGTGACTCAGAAAAAATCAAGAGCGCCAGAAATACCACCATCAATGCCCTTATCGGCATCGTTATAATTATACTTTCCCGCGCTATAATACTTTTCGTGACCGCAAGAATATAAGGAGCACATATGAAACAAAAAATAATCACAATCATGGCATTAATCGTACTAGGACTAACGCCCGCTTTTGCATTTGCCGGCACTGGCTATGCTGCAACAGACAACTGTGGCGCCGAGAATTCCGCTAAAGCCAAAGTCAATGAAGGCATTGGCCAAACTGGGAATAATTGTGACGATACGGCCGTAACAAGTACCATTCAAGGCATAATAAAAATCATCAGCTATATCGCCGGCATCGTAGCGGTAATCATGATTATTGTCAGCGGATTTAGGTTTATGACCTCTGGGGGTGACAGCGGCAAGGTGGCCAGCGCTAGGAACGCGTTGATATACGCCCTAATTGGCGTCGCGGTAGTTGTGCTGGCGCAGTTTATGGTGCACTTTGTATTTACCGAGGCAACCAATGCGACAGATCCGCCAAAGACAACTAAGAAAGCTAGTCCTTAACCCGTGCTTGATCTAAGCACAAGCATGTAGTATAAGTTAAGTAAACGTAAAGAAAGGTCCATTAAACAATGATCCAAAAAATAAAACTTGCCCTAGTCAGCATGGCACTGTTGCTGGGTGTTTCTGCACCAGCGCTCGCGCCAGTTTCAGTCTACGCGGCTGAAGACAACAATATAACCAAAGGTCTTTGTACCGGGACAAACGCAGCAGCCGGTGGTGGTGATGCTAGTTGTAGTGCCGGTGGCGATAACAATGATGATCTAAAGGCCCTAGCGGCAAAAATCGTGAACCTTATTTCACTGCTTGTTGGTATAGTCGCGATCATCATGATCATTTACGGCGGCTTCCGCTACATCACTTCTGGTGGTGACAGTGGCCGGGTTGGAAATGCTAAAAACACGCTTATTTACGCCATCATCGGTCTGATAATCGTGGCTCTGTCGCAGTTCATTGTCCACTATGTGCTTACCGCGTCAACAAACGCAGTTTCATAGATAGATACTCAGCTAGACAAAAAAAGAACCCCTTTGCAGGGGTTCTTTTTGGTTGCCTATGATTAGACTAAAGGACCTGGATCTTTTTGACAGTGTCTTGTTGAACCTTGCCAAAGCTGATGGTCAGCACGCCATCTTTAAGGACAGCTTCGATCTCTTCTTCTTTGACTGGAACAGGTAGTGCGATTGTGCGGCTGAATTCACCCCAATAACATTCCTGTAAGAAGTAATTCTCAACGCCCTCTTCTGTGCCTGAGCTTAGGGTGCCCCGAACAGTTAGTTGGTTATCAGAAATGCTGACATCTAGATCATTCTTGTTGACGCCGGCTGTACGAGCCTTAACTATCAATTTCTCACGAGTTTCATAAACATCAACAGCCAATTGGCCCGGTACATTGTCGTCTTCGTCCCATTCATCATCGGCAGCTGGTGCGGCTGCTTGTGGTTGGCTGTCTTCGGCTGGAAGAGCAACTTCGTCGCCTAAGAAAGCCGCAGTTAGTTCGTCTTCCTCGAGCAAAAGATCGTCATCGCGATTACGTCGCGCCATAGTTGTTACCCTCCGGTTAATTAGTGTCTGTTATCCTGTAGCTGTTTGCCAAGGATTAAAGAAAGATTAAAAACCTTGCGTTTTTGTATTACCAGCAGTATAGCTTAGGTTGTAAAGGGTGCGCAACGGGTGGAGTACATATTTACAACACATTAAACACAACGTGAGCCTTCTCGATAGAATATTTGCCATTTTGGCCCCACACGACTGCTTGATATGCCAGTCCGAGGGCAGTTTACTCTGTAATTCCTGTCAAGCTTCCTTGCCTATTGCCACGCCAAAAGAACTATCATGCGCTGAACTGTCTCTAGTAAGCTCGGCTACTGTCTACCAAGGAGTTGCCAAGGATCTAATATGGAAACTAAAGTCCTCTGGCGCCCAAGAAGCCGCTCAGATAATGGCCGGCTGCATGCTTCGCCTGCTTCCCTCCCGTAGTAACACGGTATTTGTGCCAGTCCCTACGGCCAGTAGTCGTGTCCGTCAGCGAGGCTATGATCAGGCAAAGTTGCTAGCAAGAGAACTTTCAAAACTGTCCAACCATCGATATGCGAATTGTCTCTCCCGACAGGGTCAAGCTCATCAGGTTGGAGCGGGACGAGAGCAAAGAATATATCAGCTTCAAGACGCCTTTAGTCTAAAGAATGACGCACTAATTAAAAACAGCCACATTGTCTTGGTTGACGATGTCGTGACGACGGGTGCGACTCTTGAAATTGCGGCTAAGCTTTTAATGCAAGCCGGTGCTGCCACGGTTGATGCTATCGTCTTTGCCCAAGCTAAATTAAGGAGTATTCCAACAAAATAATATTGACTAATAAGCATAAGTATGATACATTAGTACTGTTAAGTAAAAACAAATATGAAACCGTTATCTGCATCACCAATCGAAGCGCCTGCCCAAGCGACACCACCAGCTCCCGAAGCCGGCGACGCCACTGTGACGCCGCTGATCCCCCGCCCCGATTCACCTTTTGGTTCAGGCGAAGCCCCAAAGGCCCAGACTGAAGAGCCCGTCGCACCGACCGTACCAAGCCTTATTGACCGTGGCGTCGATGCCGCCAAGCGAGCAGCTGAGTCAACAAAAGCTAAACTGTCTGACGCCGAGTTTAGGGGCAAATTAATCGATATGTCGGTCACGGCGGCGAGGGTCGGCTATACTGCGATTAAATCTTCTCGTATGGTCGAATTCAATCCTGAGAACGGTAAGCCTCGCATTAAACCAAAGGCGGCTGAGCACGCAGCTGCTAGCCCAGGCGCCACGGCGGCAAGACTGGGTTTCCAAGTTGGAAAAGCCATCGTCAAAGAACACGGCACCTACCAAAAACGTCAAGCCGCCCGCCAAGCCAAAAACTAAAATAACACCGGCGAACCAGTGTTATTATTTGGCGGAACACACGGGTCTGGAACTAGACCAGTGTCTCATATTTTAGCACTTTCAGGGGTAAAATGAGACAAATGGGACACAGCAAGCCACATACAGCCGTGTCCAATTTCTTGTGAGCTAACAGGGGTAGGCAATTTTGCAAGCAATACTTGCTAACCGACAGATTACATGCCCTGCGTACGCTATTAATCGAATTGAGTGATGGTCATGCTGAACAAAACCCGCACCCTGAAATCACATATGGTAATATGAAATCAAGTAGCCCCTGATTCGCTTGCGAGAGAGGGGCTATTTTGTTGTTTCTGGAGTAGCTGTTTTTCTGAGACTATACAGCCCAAGCCCAGCACTAAGCACAGAACCAACGAAGATACCTATCTTGGCGGCGTCAATAAGACTTCTGTCTGAGCTAAAGGCTAACTCAGTTATAAAGATAGAGATTGTAAAGCCAACTCCGGCTAGGAAGCCAATTCCGATGAACTGAGACCACGTAGTGCCCGTTGGTAAGCGTCCTAGCCTAAACTTTACGACTAGCCAGGTTGCGCCCGTAATACCAACTACCTTACCAATGACTAAACCTACAATTATGCCGAAAGCTGCCAGTACGGCACCTGAGTCATCGAAAGCCGTTGTTTTGAAGGTTAGCCCGGCGTTGGCAAAGACAAACAACGGTACAATGATGAATGTCGCAGCTGGCAATAGCGATCTCTCCAAACGTACGGCAATGGGATGCTTATGCGCTTTAGTGGCAGTAAGTGGTGCTAATAGGCCAAGTACTACGCCAGCGATACTGGCGTTGATGCCCGAAGCGTTAAAAGCCAGCCATAGGCAGATTCCTAACAGTGCGAAAATTGATATCGTCATGAACTTACTTCGGCTTAGAATAACCATAACTACGACCAGCAGAACCGCCACTAGTAAAGCTAGTAGGTTAACCTGTTGATTATAAAAGACTGTGACAACAATGATTGCGCCGATATCGTCAACAATAGCCAGTGTTAACAGGAAGATCTTGAGTTTTGATGGCACTCGTTTACCCAGAAGCAACAATAAGCCAAGCGCAATAGCAATGTCTGTAGCCATAGGTATTCCCCAGCCGTTAAAGCCAGCTTGGTTTGTATTGATGAGCATATAAAGCATTGCTGGGACTAACATGCCACCTATAGCAGCTGCAACTGGTAAAACAGCAGTTTGTAGGGTTTTTAACTCCCCGCCGATGATCTCACGTTTAATCTCTAGCCCCACTACTAAGAAGAATACGGTCATTAAGCCTTCGTTGACCCAATGTTGCAGATCTTGAGTAAGCGACCATTGTCCAAGTCCAATGCTCAAATGAGTGTGCCAGAAATTCTCGTAGCCGATTTGCCAAATGGTATTAGTAGCTATAAGGGCTGCAGCGGCAGCCAATAGGATAAGTCTGCCGCCAATGGCTTCATCTTTTAGGAATAGTCGTAGGATGCTTGGTAATTCACCGATTTTGATGTCTTTGTGTAAATCTATCACCAGCTTATTATATGCTAGCAACCGATGAAAATTAGCAGAGACTTATTTACTTTGGCTTTCGGCGAGAATGTTACTATTGTCAATGAAAGCACTATTAGTTGGGACGAGATTATACCCCCCTCATCAACCGTGGATGTGTGAATTTGCCGGTATAGTTGATTGCCCCGATGAGAAGTGGAGTCCCATTGTTACATATGAGAAAGGGTTCAAAAGATTATTACTTGGAGGTTTAGAGAATCTTAAATAAGTTCGTACTACGTAACTGCACCCATAGCGCATCGAGACTCACGTTATATTTATTTGCTAGTTCTTCTGGGTTCTTTATCCCAGCTTTGATATCTTTACGGAGCAAGTCTGGCGGCATCAGTAAGTGGGCGGCAAATGTATTTGCTTCCATTTCGTCGTAATTTTCACTATTCAAATCTATACTTGAGTTCCCGTGTAGGTGACCACGATATAAATGACCAATCTCGTGAGCGACTGAAAAACGCTTTCTTACTTCGGGTTTTGATTTATTGTAGATGATAAAAACATAGTCACCTCGAGTCTGAGTCATGGCATCACCCTTGCCCTTAAATGCAGCATCATCTAACCCTTCAACTGTTACGTCGAAGGTCTCCCTTACAAAAGGCATGATTTGTTTAATTGTTATTGGAGTCGAGGTGATTTTAGCAGACTTTAATAATGCCTTTGCCGAATGACGCGCATTGGCAAGGTCGGGGCCCTTACTCTGATTTTCCTCGTCCATCTTTCTTCTCTTTTTGAGCCATTAGGTAATCTATAAAAGACTCGATCTGTTTTACATCACTGGCGTCAAAGTTATCATCAGCTCTCAAGGCCGTTTTTACAGTCGGCTCGCTCTTTTTCCCCGTAGCAATATACGTGACATCTTGGTGTAATACATCAGCAATTTTTTTTAATGTCTCTACCTTAACACTACGCTCATCTGATTCTATGAGTGATATTGCTGTCGGCGTATTGTATCCGAGCAGTTCAGCCAACTGAGTTTGTGATAACCCGGCTTTTTCACGAGCAGCTTTTATACGTTGCCCTATTGTCGAAGGGCTTTTTTCTAGGTTGTTTATCATATTGATATATTAACATACACAAAATACTTTACAAAGATTTATCGTTTTGATAAAATAGTAATTACAAACTTATTAACACCTTCGGAGGGTATATCCGAAACAGAAGGAGGCCACAATGGTAACACAACCAACACCAAAGTATCGAAGCGCAAAGTCTGGACAGTACGTAAAGCCCAGCTATGCTAAGGTGCACCCAAATACAACAGTAAAAGAGACTGTCGCTAAACCAGCGAAAGTCGGCAAGCGAGGTTAGCAATGTACCCTAACTTACCTTCCACTAGAAACTACGGCACAACAAGTGGCGGACGAGGATTTACAGATTCAGACAAGCTAGCCGTGTGGCAAAAAGCCAGCGCTGTAAATGGTTTTGACCCTGGTACTATGCGCATGGATAGCTGTGGTGCTCTAATTGCTTGGAATGAGTATGGTAAAACCGTAGAAAATGGTAATGGCTGGGAGATTGATCATATCAATCCCGTCGCACGCGGTGGAACAGATGTCCTCGGTAATTTACAAGCCTTACAGTGGCAAAACAATAGAGAAAAAGGCGATAAATTAACAACTGATTACTGCCTAGTCAGCAGGAAGGTTTAGCTAGTAATGGGTGCCCCTGCCGAACCAGCAATCGTGGCGAGTCAGTTTAAGATCGCATTAGTAGTACCAATTATTCCGGATATGTCGCCGGTATCTGAATCACTAAAAACCATCCAAAAAATGGCACAGCAAGTAGTCGACGTATACGTAACGCCATTGCGTCAAGCACTAAAAATGATTAGTGAATATTTCAAGAAAACTATGGAGGCCTTAAGTTTAGCTATGGCAAACCTGGTACAGCCGTTGCTAGCTACCTTGAGTTGGAAGCCTATTATATATGTAACTCCCCCAGCCGAGCAGCACAAACCGAAGGATAGGTATCTACAGGCAGTCGTAAATCCTTATGGGTATTTTATATTTGGTAGCACAACTATTTTCAGACTTCATTCACGTACATCACGCACTGGCAGGTTTCTGCATAGGCTTCTTATGAACATTTCGGAGGTCGTGACCTATGAAGATATAGAAAGTCATATTGGTGCTGGTGATCGCATTAAGGCATTTAAAGATTTGAAGTACAAGCTTAAGCAAGAGGGATATGAGCTAGACTACACGCTAGTCAGAACCGAGGGCATCGCCTTAAATGGCATAGTAGCAGTTTAGAAACAGTAGTAGAGACCCTTAAGAGTCCTCCCGTAACATGGCAGGATTCTTTTTAATTACAGGCATAACGAAAGGAAAAGTTATGCCAGACAAACTAATTGTTCAACAAATCAACATAAATGAGATAAAGCCCTCTCCCTACAACCCTCGCAAGATTTCAGACGAAGATTTTGCCCAACTGGTCGAGAGCCTTCGGCAATACTCGTTTGTCGAGCCATTAGTAGTAAACTCTAAACCCGAGAGATATGGAAACCTCATAGGGGGACATCAAAGGCTGAAAGCGGCGCTACATCTCGGCTACACAAAAGTACCAGTTGTCTTTATTGACCTCGATGAGAAGCATGAACGCGCTTTAAACCTTCGCCTGAACCGCAACACTGGTGAATTCGACCTAGAACTTCTTAAAAACTTCGATATTAGCGAGCTACTCGACGTCGGCTTTGATGACAGCGACCTCGGCGACATCTGGAACGAAGCGCTAGAAACCGATGACGACGATTTTGACCAAGAGAAAGCTGTCAAAAAAGCAGCCGAAACGACCATTCAGCTAGGCGATCTTTTTCAGCTGGGCAAACATCGTCTGATTTGTGGCGATTCCGCAGACCCAGCAATTATCAAAAGACTGGTTGGAGACAGTAAGCCAACCATGTTCTATAGTGATCCCGTCTACAACATTGGACTCGACTACGACAAAGGTGTTGGGCTAAAGGCTGGTTATGGCGGAAAAACAAATGACAATAAAAGCGAAGTCGAGTATTCAAGCTTCTTGGGCAACATCCTTGTAGCCTCGCTACCAACCCTAGAGGTCAACGCCCATATATTCATGTACTGCGACCAGACATATATTGGGCTACTGCAAGCCTTAATGACCGAACATAGTTTGAAGAATAGACGAGTTTGTCTATGGATCAAGAACGGCTTTAACGTGGTGCCACAAGTTGCTTTCAATAAAGCCTACGAGCCATGCGTTTACGCAACAAGAGGTACACCGTATTTAGCTGACAGCAGTAGAAATCTGACTGAAATTCTCAATAAGGACGTGGCTTCGGGTAACCGCAGTATTGATGACATAGTCGACCTCTTCGACATCTGGCTTGCTAAGCGAGAAGCTGGGCAAGATTACCAACACCCGACTCAAAAGCCAGTCACACTCCACGAAAAGCCCTTAAAGCGTTGCACGAAAGTTGGTGATGTCGTGCTTGATGTATTCGGTGGCTCTGGGTCAACGCTTATTGCCTCTGAGCAAATGAAGCGAGTGGCTTTGCTTAGCGAAATTGAACCTGTGTTCTGCCAAGTCATTATTGACCGCTGGGAAGCAATGACTGGCGAAAAGGCGGTAAAGCTATGAAGTCGGGCGAAATATATCAGCTAGGTAGGCACCGCTTAGCTTGTGGCAGTTCCAGTGACCAAGAACTCGTAAAACGACTAGTTGGTGATGACAAAATAGCCGTGATTCTCTGTGACCCCCCGTACGGAATTTCTTACGTTGAGAGCAAACGTGGTATTGCCAAACTGGCAACGGACAAAGTTATTGCCAACGATAACATTATTGATGAATCAGCCTACCAGAAGTTCACCGAAGACTGGCTGTTAGCGGTTAAACCGTACTTAGATCGCAAGAATACCATCTACATTTTCAACTCCGATAAGATGTTGATACCAACAGTCACTGCACTGAAAGCTACTGGCGGTAAATTTGCTCAACTACTCATATGGGCAAAAACTCACGCCGTGATCGGACGGCTAGACTACTTACCTCAGCATGAGCTGATTCTTTACGGCTGGTACGGGACTCACGCCTTTGCTAAAAGCAAAGATAAGAGCATCCTCGTCTACCCAAGACCCAATAAAAGCAAACTACACCCGACCATGAAGCCAGTCGGACTACTTCGCCGACTTATTCTGAATAGCTCTAGCGTTGCTGGTGTGATCTTCGATGGCTTTGCTGGTAGCGGTAGTACATTAATGGCCGCTGAACAGACTGGTCGAACATGCCTGACTGTTGAACTTGATCCCGAGTACTGCGAGATTATTGCAACTCGCTGGGAGCAATTAACAGGCTTAGAACGGGAGAAACTATCGTGAGTCGCAATCAAACAGCCGATAAGAAACGACTACTCCTACGGTTAGTTAAAACGCCAATTGTGGAAGCAGCCTGCAACCAAGCTAACGTGCCAAGAAGCACCTATTACCGGTGGCGGAAAGACGACGAAGCTTTTGCTGAAGCTTGCGACGAAGCGATCGAGCAAAGTTCTAGTGTCGTAAATGACCTAGCAGAGTCACAGCTTATTAGTGCCATTAAAGATCAAAACATGACGGCGGTAATGTTCTGGCTTAAGCACCATCACCGTAGCTATCGCACCCGAATTGAACTCGACGCCAAGATTGAATCAGTTCAGCAGGAATTAACACCAGAACAAGCCGAACTGGTAGCGCAAGCCCTTAAATTAGCAGGATTAACAACCGAAAATAATAAGGAGACACAAGATGAATAACGATGAATTACAAGACAAACTATTTGTAGATAGGAAACTTAGAACAGCAGTAACGTCTGAGAGCCATGAATGGTTCTTTTCGACCTACTTTGCGGCATACCTGACATGCCAAACGGCGGAACTGCATAAATCATTGTTTGCGATTACCGAGGATGAGGAGAATCCGCTATCCGTAGTGGTGGCCTTCCGTGGCTCTGGTAAATCAACAATAATGACCATGTCCTACCCGATATGGGCAGTACTTGGTAAACAACAAAAGAAGTTTGTGCTGATAGCCAGCCAAACACAGTACCAGGCCAGAGTTCACCTTACTAACATCAAGCGTGAGCTAGAAAGCAATGAACTACTCAAAAATGACTTAGGCCCATTTGTCGAACAGCGTGAAGAATGGGGTTCAACCTCGCTCTACATTCCAAAGTTCAACGCTCGCATTACGGCGATATCTACCGAGCAAAGTGTTCGTGGCATCCGTCATGGGCGCTACCGCCCCGACCTGATAATTGCTGACGACGTTGAGGATATGGCTTCGGTTAAAACCCGAGAGGGCCGCAACAAGACTTTTGATTGGTACACCAGCGAGATAATCCCTGCTGGCGACACCAATACCAAACGAATAGCTGTCGGTAATTTACTCCACGAGGATTCGCTACTAATGCGCCTTAAAGAGCGAATCGACAATGATGAAATTGACGGCAAGTACTACGCTTGGCCAATAGCTAAAGGCAATAAAAGCCTTTGGATTGGCAAGTATCCTGACAAGGCGTCACTCAATAAGCTTCGGAGGTCAATTGGCAATAAAATCTCGTGGGAGCGAGAATATATGCTTAGGATCATCCCTGACGAAGACCAGGTGATAGATTCCCGTTGGGTACAGTACTACGGCGAGTTACCAGCTCGCACCAGCGACAACGAGTATATTAATTCGTTTATTTCTGTTGACCTTGCTATCTCTCAGGCTGCTACTGCCGACAAAACAGCTGTGGTCATAATTCACCTGTACGGTTTCAAGCCCGAGGATAGGCGGTATTACATTGACGTTAGGTATGTAAACGACAAACTAACACATATGGATACACTAGATCGAATTACCGTTATGTACCAGAACTTGGCACAAGGTAGCAAGCAAACACCAATGGTGCTGGTAGAACAGGTGCAATACCAAGCAGCAGTCACAGAGCAGTTGCGTGACCGTGACCTAAAAGCTAAAGGTATTCGAGTACATACGGATAAGCGAGCACGTTTGCAATTAGCTAGTGCGCTGTTTCAGATGGGAAAAGTATACTTTCCAAAAGACCGCAATATAGCACCAGTAGTGCAACAACTTGTGGGCTTTGGGGTTGAAAAATATGACGATCTTGCCGATGCAATATCTATGGGGCTCAATTACATTCAAACGAATGTTCGTTGGGAGATATCTTTTGCAATTGGCAACGTTCGTGACGGTAGAACCGTTGAGTACTATGCCATTAAATATTTAGACGAGCACAAGAAACGATCATAGGGCCTCAAAATGCTCCCCACCTCTAGCATTGGCACACTAGTTAGCGGTACAATGCTAGAGTCTAGGTTTCGAATAAGTGAGTTACACGTTTTTCCACGTGGTTAAGCCATAAGAATGGGCAGCTACGTGAAAAGAGTAGGCTTAACCGCTTATTCGAGGCCTAGACAGTCTAGCGTGGCTGTCCTTTTGTATATCTAGAGACAGCCTCCAATAACTAATTTAGGCCTAAGGAGGGCTGTCAAATGTCAAAAGATAAAACCGGAAACTGGTTTAAAAGACACAAAATACTAACTGTAATAGGTGCCTTCATTGTTATAGGAATAATTGCCAGTGCAGCAGATGGTAGCAAGTCAACCACTACAACAAGCGGTGGTGACAAACGATCGGACACAGCCAAAACCAATAGTAAGCCAGCTATGGCTAAGGTTGGCGAAGTAGCCAGAGATGGTAAATTCGAGTTCACCGTAGCAAGTATGGAATGTGGCAAGGCATCAGTCGGAACTAACGAATACCTTACCAAGCAGGCACAGGGACAGTTCTGCCTTGTGAACGTGACGGTTAAGAATATAGGTAACGAAGCACAAACCTTCGACAGCTCCAGCCAATATCTGTATGATGCAGCAAACGCCAAGTTCTCTGCCGACGGCACAGCTTCACTGTATGCGAACCCACAAGGAAGTACTTTCCTGAATCAGATCAACCCAGGCAATAGCGTGACGGGCATCCTCGTCTTCGATCTACCAAAAGACAAGACACCAACTACTGCTGAACTTCACGACAGTGCGTTCTCGGGAGGTATAAAGATTAGCTTACAATAAACACAAAGTTATCTAAAAGGGCCGTGATGCATGCGGCTCTTTTTACTTGCTTCCACAAGGTGCAGGCGGTAACAAAAAAGGATCAAACCCAAGTGTTTATAAGTGATTAAGTCCTAGTTTTTGCTCAAGTTTTTTAGTGTCAATAGTGATTCTTTGCCCACTAAGTCCTATCAGATCCTGCTGTTCAAGCTTGTGTAATTCACGACTGACTGTTTCTCTAGCTAGTCCACTCCGGTCGGCTAAAGCAGTTTGCCGTACCTTTATTAACACCGTGTTGTTATCAATTTCAACCCCAAACCGGTAAGCCTCTATCAATAATTCAAACATTAGGCGGCTGACCGCCGCGCCACTTGTAGCCACTACCAACCGTCTTAGCAAAGCGTCAGTACCCTTATATACTCGACTTAAAAGGTCGAACATGACGTCAGGATTTGCTTTCAGAAAAACCACGGTTTCGTCAGCATTGGCTTGCTTCAGCTCAACATCAGTTAAAGCGCCATAAAAATAAGTATTCTTGGTATGGTTGATTGCCCACGACATAGGGAAAAAAGCAGGCGGCTTAAATACATTAACAATTAGATTATTTCCCCCCGGTGTGATGTCGTACTGCTCAACGAGACCGCTCACCAGCAGTGAAACGCCCCCTGGTTCGTGATTAGCAAGCGTCAATATCTCGCCTTTAGCATACTTCTTTAGCTCATATTTACTGAAGTGCTCGTTTAGTTTATCTAGTATCTGTTGGTTCATCACATCATTCCTGGTCGGCCGGGGGAAAAGTTGATGGCCGTCACATATTTATTTTAGCGCTGTTGATATGATACAGCTAATTACCCTATAAATAAGGAATAAAATGACAAACTCTAAACCGAGCAATAAATAAAGTGTTGAGCTTCCTTTGTCTCGTGGTCGTGTTATTTTTAATAGTCGGTTGTCTAGCATTATGGGCGCATAACTTTGTTAGCAATCTAGTCAAAGACGAATTGACAGCCCAAAAGATATACTTTCCCGAAAAAGGTAGCTCAGCACTTAACCCTGCAACATACCCCGACTTACAACAGTATGCCGGACAGCTTGTTGATACTCCTGAGAAAGCCAGGGCGTATGCAAATGGATTTATTGGTAGGCATCTGAAAAAAATTTCTAATGGCAAAACGTATGCTGAAATCAGTGCTGCGTCAATGAAGAATCCCGATGATAAAAAGTTGCATCAGCAAAAGGAGCTATTATTCCAGGGTGAAACTCTAAAGGGCTTATTACTCATGGGTGGTTACGGCTTTGGTACTATTGGCAAGATCGCGGGTATGGTAGCATACGTGGCGCTTGCTAGTGGTTCTATACTGCTCACCGCTGCTCTGTTTCTCGTACTAGGAAGGGTTAATTAGCAACATGCCGATAACCCAAAGAGGCCGTACACCACTAAACAAAGTATTGCCGTATATTTTAATAGTGGCTGGGGTTGTTGGCATTGTCGCGTCTTTCGCCCTGACTTATGACAAGATACATGTCCTTATAGACAAAAGCTACGAGCCAAGCTGTAATATAAATCCAATTTTAAGTTGTGGCTCTGTTATGAAAACAGAACAAGCTAGTCTGTTGGGTGTGCCGAATACCGTGTTTGGACTAATAGCCTTCAGTATGTTGTTTACTTTTGGGTTTCTGCTGGCTGGTGGCGCAAAGGTTAAAAGATGGGTTTGGATTGGTGCTCAGTTAGCCGCAACCCTAGGCATAATCTTTATGCATTATTTATTTTTTCAAGGGGTATATAGAATAAATGCTATATGTCCTTGGTGCTTTGTAGTGTGGATGATCACTATCCCGACCTTCTGGTATATCACGCTCTACAATCTACAAGAGAAAAACATACGACTCCCCAACAAATTTCAGACGTTGTCACATTTTATACAAAGACATCATGGCGACATCTTGTTAGTCTGGTACTTAGCAATATTTGGGATATTACTACAACACTTCTGGTACTACTGGTCGACTCTATTATGATTTTTAAGGTTATGAGCAGCAAACACTTAATTAATAAATGTTAGGATAAGTACAATGACTAGAATTAGGTACAGCCAAGATATAAACTGTAAGCATACAATAAAGCTTCGGGTAAGGGACTAGGCTTCTCATGCAAGGATCATCAGATATACCAACATTCATAATTATTGTTCACTTAATTAACCTATTTTGCTTAGTGCTACTTATTCGAAGTGGCATACAGATACTATTTGATCACCCAAAATTGTATTGGACCGATGATACCAAAGACGATAATCACTGGTTACGATTTGGTAAAAAGATTATGCCAAAAGATAAGCTTTGGACGTCACTTGACGAAGCCGAAGACCCCGGCAAGCTAGCATTACCAGGAGGTAACCATAATCTAGGCTCCGCACGTCATTGGCATTTCACAACTGCAATTATATGGCTAGTCACTGGTTTTATTTACATGGGATTTTTGTTTACAACTGGTCAGTGGCGCAGGCTTATACCAACTGATTTTGGTGTGTTTCACAGAGCTATTGACATTATGTACAGCTATTTGACGTTTAACATCCCGCCCGAAGCCGGTGGCTATAACGCGCTTCAGCAGTTAACGTACGCCGGAGTTGTGTTCATATTAGCTCCTGCAATGATTATAACCGGAATCGCATTATCTCCTGCGTTAGTAGCACGATTCCCCAAGTTCTTAAATCTTTTTGGCGGGCGACGGCAAGTTGCCAGAAGTTTTCACTTCATAGGAATGGTTGCTTTCTCGTTGTTCATACTCGTGCACATAACCATGGCACTTGGGTTTCACTTTTATGACAGCGTTAAAAGAATAACCCTAGGTAGTACCGATGTTAACTTTGCGTTAGCCCTCACCATTTTCTTAATGGCGTTGATCTTGCTCGTGGCATTTAACGTCTGGGCATCGTTCTTTACATTGGGCGATCAAGTGAGGTTGCGCCGGATATTAATTAAGTTTTATACACCTGTGGTACGTTTGTTTTTTGGCAAGTTGAAATCTAGACAGCATTACTCAAAGAAAGATATTTCGCCGTTCTTTAGAGTCAACGGCTATCCGCCAAAGTCAGAAGAATATGAAAAGCTTAAGGCTAACAATTTTAAAGATTGGCGACTCAAAGTTTACGGGTTAGTCGATGAACCCTTGGACATGTCACTTGAAGATATAAAAGCGCTCAAGAAACAGGACCAGATAACAAAGCACAACTGTATACAAGGCTGGACTGCTGTCGCTGAATGGGGTGGTTTACCTATGGCTGATGTGATGAGGCTATGCAAACCAAAAGCTAATGCCAAATACGTGCTGTTTCACTGCTACGATATCGATGATCAAGGGCGTGCATATTATTCTGGGTTACGGGCGGAAGACATGTACGACGACCAAACTATCCTCGCCTACGAAATGAACGGCGAAACTCTGCCTATGGATCACGGAGCCCCGCTCAGACTACGTTGCGAAAAGAAGTATGGCTATAAAATGGCAAAATACATCAGATCAATCGAATTTGTCGAAAGTTTCGATCATGTTGGAGCGGGTCGTGGCGGTTATCGCGAAGATACCGTTTTCTTTGATTGGGAAGCCGCAATTTAGCTCAGATGTCAGCTAAAACCATTAATAATCAACCTCACGCCGCGTACTTCGCCCTAACAATTGCAACGCTTGCTCTGATTATTAATTTCTGGGCATGGTCATTACTCAGCCCGCTGGGCGCAAGATATGCCAGTGAGCTGTCACTCAACCCATTATCGTTGTCCTTGCTTTTGGCTGTGCCGGTCATAGTAGGTTCACTCGGACGTATTATTTTGGGCATGATAACTGATAAGTTTGGTGGGCGTATCGTGTTTGCAGTTACGTGTTTACTGGCTATGATACCCGTCATTGCTCTAGCTTTCTCGGATACTTATACACAATTAATCTTGGTTGCTATCTTTTTGGGTATCGGTGGCGCGGCCTTTGTAGTGGGAATTCCTTTTGTAAGCGCCTGGTTTCCGCCCGAAAAACGTGGATTGGTACTTGGAATTTATAGCATGGGAAATGCTGGAACTGCCGTATCGGGGTTTCTTACACCTAGGCTAGATGATGCGATCGGCCGACAATGGACGTACTATCTAGTAGCGTCTCTCTTGTTTGTTATGTCTATGATATTTATAGTTTGGGGTAGAAATGCTCCAGGATGGAAGCCACCGAAGGGCTCTTCTTTTAAAAGATTCGCCTCTGCCGCAAAAAGCCGCATAACCTGGGACCTTGCAACCGTATATGTTATTACTTTTGGTGCTTTTGTTGCGTTTGGTGTATATCTACCCGTTTTACTAAAAGTATCCTACGGGCTTTCTTTGACAGACGCAGCCTCGCGAGCAGCAGGGTTTGTATTGTTAGCAACCTTGGCCCGACCAGTCGGTGGTTGGCTAGCCGATAAGGTTGGCGGCAAACATGTTATCCGGATTGTTCTAATAGCTGTAGTCGTTTTGGCTATGTTCGTTGCATTGCAGCCAACGTTGCAGTTGCGCACCACGATAGCTTATTTGTCTTTGGCATTCGCGCTTGGCTGTGGCAATGGTGCAGTTTTTGCGCTGGTTGGAAAATTATCTAAGCCAGACATCATGGGTAGTGTTACGGGAATTGTAGGTGCCAGTGGAGGACTAGGCGGCTTTTTACCACCGTTAATTCTTGGATTTACATATCAAAAGACGCATTCATACTCCATAGCTCTAATGATGCTGGCCCTCGGCGCTCTAATTGCTTTCTTCTACATAAACAAACGGTTTCAGGACCTGTCTACATACAAAGCGCGGTAGAACTAAGTTGCCGATAGTACAAAACTGCCCAAATGACTAGATTTAGCGCTTGAGGGATCCCCGGTTGTTATATTGCGGTTCCTGATAATTGTCAGCGATGTAGCAAAAACTTTGCTGGTGAACGCACACAGATCTTTTTTGGGTAGTTTTGTTTCTTCTGAGCCTATGACAGAACTGGAGCTTAAAATTATAGAAGTATCAGACTTGTTAACTTGTTGTCGGATGGCTTTATCTATATCGCTTTCAATTGGAGGGCCATCATCTAGACCTTGATGCAATAAGGCGTCCATACCATCTTCTACTTCTTGAGTATCTGATAAATCTATATTGCCGAGGAAGCGAACTCCAATGAGGGGCACCCCATCGTGCCCATCAAAAGGTCTAACCCCTACCATAACTTTAGTTGCCACAATCGGGTCGGGCATTTCGGACACTATGATTAACGGCATCATCCCATCAAGCTCGATGAGTTCGTCTATTGTTGGCAAGGTACCCATTAAAACTTCAGCAGAAATACCCTCAACGTGAGGTAGTTTTACTTCGAATTGCCCTTTACTCATAGTTCCAATTATAGAATAAAACCATATAACTGTAAATAGTTTTATAAACTTCTGTTGCTCCATCATTGTATTGAGTTATGATTTAAGGTAGTGATAGACGTAGATAAAGCCGCAAGAATTGTTTTACGCCACAAAATTGGGCTTGGCTCCAGCCGTATTGATTTTGCGAATTCGCTTGGCAAGTTTCTTGATGAACCAATAACGGCTGATAGGGATATCCCGGCATTCAATAGAGCGACAATGGATGGCGTTGCGATTAGCCATAAAGACTTTGTAACAGCTAATAAAGGCACGTTCAAAATAACAGGCATACAGGCTGCCGGCGCACTGCCTATTAAAATAAAAAATGCTGGTGAATGCATTCAGATAATGACAGGCGCAGCATTGGGTAAGACCGTAGATACAGTAGTCCGCATAGAGGATGTAGTTATAAAAGGTGATTTGGCGATTATAACCGTTGGGAATATATCAAAAGGCCAGTTTGTGCACGTCAAAGGTTCAGACAAACAGCAAGACAGCCTACTGGCTCACCCAGGTCAGATTATAACTTCGGATCTCCTAGCGACAATGGCGAGTGTAGGCAAAACCTCTGTTCGTGTAGTGAGCCCGCCCAAGATAGCTATTATTACAAGTGGTGACGAGCTGGTTGATCCCGATAAAACCGTTAATGATTATCAGATAAGAAGATCAAACGACCTAGCAATTTACAGCCTTTTGTGTAGTTACGGCGCAGAGGCCGAAATGATTCACGTCAAAGACGACGAAAAATTAATCATGCAAAATATCAGGAAAGCATTGAAGACTTTTGACGCTGTCATAACAGTTGGTGGCGTTTCAAAAGGTAAATACGACTATGTCCAAACTGCGTTAGCCAAGCTAGGCGCTACAAAATATTTCCACGGCGTCGAGCAAAAACCAGGTAAACCATTATGGTTTGGGTCGCTTAAAGATAAGCCGATCTTCGGGCTACCGGGAAATCCTGTGTCGGTCTACATATCAATGGTGAGATACGTTATACCTTGGCTCGAGCTCTCTTTGGGCGTCAAGCCACGGCCGATCGTCACAGCGATACTCGATCAGGATGTAAATATCAACCCAGCGTTAACACACTTCGTTCTAGTAAAAACCTATCTTGATGCCAGTGCATGCTTGCGAGCCAAGCCCGTGACTAACAATACTTCTGGAGACTACACGAGTATTAGCTCAGCAAACGCATTTATAGAATTGCCTGCAGGGCAACCAGTTTACAAACAAAACAGCCTGTGCAGACTCTGGCTGTACAAGAATGAGACAATATAATCATGGACGAGAAGCTTTTCGGACTGGTTTTGGCTGGCGGTAAAAGTCGCAGGATGGGTGAGGATAAGGGCCTAATCGATTGGTATGGTAAAAAACAGAGGTATTATTTGGCTGACTTACTGAACAGACACTGTCAGGATACATATATTTCCTGTCGCCAAGATCAAGCTAAAGAAATAGAAGATTTGAACTACAGAACAATTTTAGATAATTTCGTCTGTGTCGATGGGCCTTATGGAGCTTTAATCTCTGCAATGAAAGAATATCCTAAAGCTAGTTGGCTGGTAGTGGCGTGTGATTTACCCTTTTTTGATGATGAAGCGGCAGAAACTCTTATTAAGAATCGTGATACTAATTTCATCGCGACCGCGTATAAAAGTCCCGCTAATGGCTTGCCGGAACCTCTAGCAGCCATATGGGAACCAGCCAGTCTTCAAATTTTATTAGAGTCATTCAAAACAGACGCGATTTCTTGCCCCAGAAAAGCACTGATAAAAAGCGCGGACATTGTTAAGCTGATTGATCCTAAACTTCCAAGTACGGTAGTTAATGTTAATACCCCCGCTGATATGATTCAGGCGCGAGAGTTAATAGGTGTTAAATGACACAGCATGATGATTTTGCTAGGTATAGCTGCCAAATTCCACTAGACGGATTTGGGATTTCCTCACAAAAAAAGTTGAAAATGGCCAAGGTGTTGATTGTAGGTGCTGGAGGCTTGGGCTGTCCGGCTGCTCTCTATCTCACGGCTGCTGGAATCGGCACACTAGGACTGGCCGATGACGATAAGGTTAACGTCAAAAATCTTCATCGGCAAATTCTTTATAAAAAGAGTGATATCGGTAAGCCAAAGACTTCAGTTGCAAAAGAATTACTCCTCCAGCAAAACCCAGAAGTAAAAATAGTTTGTCATCCTCGAATAGTACATGAAAATGTTATGAGGATTATTGGGGATTACGATATGGTCGTAGATTGCAGCGATAATTTTGATACCAGGTATTTGCTTAACGATGCCTGTGTTTTGTCGGGAAAGCCCCTAGTCTACGGTGCTATTTATAAGTATGAAGGACAGGTGGGTGTATGGAACATCAAGAAAGGTGATACATATTCGTCGAATTATAGAGATATTTTCTCGAACGTGGACGATAGAGATATACCTAATTGTGCCGACGGAGGCGTTATCCCAACCGTAGCCGGCATAATTGGCTGCATACAAGCATCAGAAGTCATAAAGTACATTACAGGTATTGGCGAGATGCTTACAAACAAACTGCTAATCTTCGATACATTATCTATGCAGAGCTACGCGGTTAGTTTACCAGTCCGCTCGTCTGTAAAAATTGAGACTCTTGGGTCTAACACAACCGAGTTTACAACAATCAGCGCGGAAGACTTTATTAACATTCAAAATGACAAAAATTATCAGATTATTGATGTTCGTACTGAGGAGGAGCACGAAAGTTTTAACCTAGGGGGTACCAATGTACCTTTAGATAAATACATGAAGCGAGAGACTAAATTAGATCCCTCAAAGTCGACTGTTTTTTATTGCAGGACAGATGTCAGAAGTACTCAAGCTGCCAAAAAGGCAATCCAAGATAATCCTAATGTAAAAATACTTGTCCTCTCTGGTGGTGTTGAAGGTTTCCGCAAATAAAATTTTACTAAGGGTGTACCGAAACCCACGCTTCTCCATCTTCGTAGACTTCCTTCTTCCAAATAGGAACGGATTTCTTAAAAGTATCAATCGTATAACCGATTGCTTCAATTGCCTCTCTGCGGTGTGAAGCAGAAATGGCTATAATAATCGGCGCTTCGCCTACTTCGACTTTACCTAGCCGGTGGTGAATAAGGATGTTCTTTACGTTGAACTTCTCTTTAATTGCATTCGCAATATTTTTAATTTCATTTATGGCCATATCTTCATATGACTCAAACTCCAAATAGAGCACTTTCTTACCCATGTTGTCTGCTCTCACCGTGCCGACAAAGATATTTACACAGCCACTATGATCTGACGTAATTCTTTTGAAGCATTTTTCAACCTGAAGCGGTTTATCAGTTATCTTTATGTCAATCATATCGTATTAGTTAACCGCCATTAGTGGGCGGTATTATTGCTACCTCGTCGCTATCTTTGATTTTGGTCTCGTTCCTGGAGTACTCTTTATTAACTGCAATCATAAAATTTGATGCTTCTTGTAGTCTCGGATATTTTATAATCAAAATTTGTTTTAATTCTTCTGGATAAACACAATCACCATCTATTTTTAATGAAACTTGGTTACCACCCATTAAATCTTTTGCCATTCCAAAAATTAAAACCTTTATAGTCATTAATTGTTAGTTTATCAAAGTTGTCTCTCAGGGACTATCTTTGCTTAAAGAGTCTACTATTGTCGGCATAGCAAGTATCTGGCGGCATCTCTTGTCCTTGATATAACTGTGGTTGTGTTTAGGATTATAATCGGGCTAAATGCTAGACTTCGACCACAGTTGCGGTACCTTGTCCTTGATGGAATCAACAGTACTCCAACAGATACAGAATGCACCTAAAACAGCACCGATTCGCTGGTGCCTGTACGCTCGAAAATCAAGCGAACAGGATGAACGGCAGGCTCTTTCCATAGAGCAGCAGATCAAAGAAATGCTGCTTCTAGCCGAACACTGGAACATTGAAATCAGTGAAATTCGCAAAGAAAGCCATTCTTCCAAGGAGTCAGGTACCCGGCCAGTCTATAATCGGCTGATTAAGGACATTAAGCTTGGCTATTTTAGCGGGATTGTGACGTGGGCTCCTGATCGTCTGAGCAGAAATGCTGGAGATTTGGGCATTCTGGTGGATTTAATGGACCAAGGTAAGTTAATAGAGATTCGTACTCATGGCCAAACCTTCACTAACTCACCAAATGAGAAGTTCCTACTGATGATTCTCGGTTCCCAGGCCAAGCTGGAGAACGATAACAGGGGTATGAATGTTATACGAGGGCTACACAACAAAGCTGCCAACGGCTGGCGGCCTGGCGTAGCGCCAGTAGGCTATCTGAATAATGGGCTGGGTGAAGAGAAAATAATCGTTGACCCGGAGAGGTCACCAACCATTATTGAAATGTTCGAGCGAGTCGCCAAATCAGCCTGGACTGGCCGTGACATCAAAAGATGGCTGGATGAGATAGACTTCCAGTCAAAACATGGTAACCGACTCGGCTTAAGCCACATTTACCGAACTTTGAAAAATCCATTCTATTACGGTGAGTTTCAGTACCCTAAAACCAGCGAAACTATGCACAAAGGTAAACACCGACCAATTATTAGCAAGGAATTGTTCGACGAGGTACAAATTCAGCTAGCGGTTGCGCCCAGAGCACCGACCGGTAGCAAAGAATTTAGCTTTACCAAGATATTGAAGTGCGGTAACTGTAAAGCTGGCATTACGGCCGAAGATCACCTGAAACGGCTGGAAACTGGCGAAGTTAGGCGCTACGTGTACTACCATTGCGGCAGAACCAGTGATCTGGATTGTATTGAACCCTATATCCGCGAAGCAGACCTCATGGTTGAGCTTCTAGGCCTAATAGACAAGCTAGAGCTGGATGAAATCGGCGCTCAAGCCCAGTTCAAAGAAGAACTGGAACGATACGGAAAATTCAACGTAATACTAGGGCAAACTGGCAAAGCGCTAGTAAATAAGCCAGCGATTGATCTAAAATCTTATGCGAAATATGTGCTGCAAAACGGCACCAAAGAGGAAAAACGCGAAATTCTCCAATTTGTTACCGGCGAACTGTTCCTCAAAGACAAAAAGGTCTATATCGAGCGAAAACCGAGGCCTAAAAAGTTTAACTAAGTTAGTTCGAATCGCATCGCCCTAGTAAACGGGAATGGGTGTTTTATAACGTTTTGAGCTAAATTAAAAGACCCAACGCACCTCTTATATGTCTTTAGGTGGATGGGTCTCTTTGGAACTATATCTTTGGCGGAGAGAGAGGGATTCGAACCCTCGCGGGGGATTGCTCCCCCCTATCGATTTAGCAAACCGACCCCTTCAGCCTCTTGGGTACCTCTCCAAATACATCACCGCAGTGATAGTTAGTTATTTTAGCTAAAACAGACGCGCTAAGCTAGGCTTGCCCATCACCTGTAAAATCCTGCCCGGTGCTCGCTTCGAGTTTTTCTAGTGTTTGGGCCAGCACATCTTGAGTAAACAAAAGCTCGCTCTCAAGTACTTCAACTCTCTCTTCGAGCGTGCCGTTTTCGCCTTTGCGTTTATGAATTTGCAACTCTTGAAAGAGCTCCCAAAATAAACCCATAGACCCTCCTGTTATTGCTTGGCGGAAGGGGTGGGATTCGAACCCACGATACCATTGCTGGCATGCTGGTTTTCAAGACCAGTTCCTTAAACCGCTCGGACACCCTTCCTTCAACAGAGGTAATTATACCAGTCCGAGCCCTGTTTATAAAAATGCGGTACAATACGCTTATGGCAGATAAGACCAAAAAAGCCAAGTCAGAGGAAAAACCAGAAGAGCCAGCGTCATTTTCCGCGGCTGAACTTCAAGAATACGCGGCCGCGAGCCCATATAATCAGACCGTCGAAGACAGCGCTGAAGAGGTCGTTTGGACCGCCTCAGAATTTGTCGCCCATGATAAGTCTGCTGGGTGGTATACGACTCTAGCTTTGGTGGCGGTCTTGGTGGCGGTTGGGGTATATTTTTTGACACGAGATTACGTATCTGCCGGTGTGGTTATCTTCGCGGCAATCGTGTTTGGAATTTTTGGGTCACACAAGCCCCGTCAACTGCAATATCGACTTAACCACCGTGGTATTACAATCGACAAGAAGAACTATAGCTTTAATGAGTATCGATCATTTTCTGTCATCCAGGAGGAAGCATTCTCGAGTATTACACTTATGCCACTGAAGCGGTTCGCGCCGCCGCTTTCGTTGTACTTCGCGCCAGAGGACGAGGAGCAAATTATCAATATTTTGAGTGCAACCCTGCCGTTTGAGGAGCGCAATCGTGATGCCGTAGACGCCTTAATGCATCGCATCAGATTCTAAGCTATTGTCGGCAAAATACTTTAGAATGTTTTAAATGAACCGGCTAGATAAATTTATTAACAAGTTGGATGCCTATCAGCAAAGGCATCATCTATCTGGTTTTAGCTATGCGGTTATCAAGAAGTATGGCGATGATAGGGCTGGCTACTGGGCCGCCCTGCTGACATATTATGGCTTTTTGGCGCTGTTCCCTTTGCTGATGATACTCACGACGATTGCCAACAATACGCTTAATAATTATCCTGAGCTCGAAAAAGCAATAACAGATGGAGTTACAGACTATTTCCCCGTGCTTGGCGAGCAATTAGCAGGTCATATTAACGCCCTGCAGAGCAATGGCTTCGCATTAGTTGTGGGGATTCTATTTACTCTATATGGCGCCCGAGGTGTCGCCGAGGTCTTTCGGCATGGCCTGAGGAAAGTTTGGGGGCTTGAAGGTAGGGCGAAAGACGGTTTCCCGGGCGGCTTAATCAGAAGTATGGCCATAATAGTCGTCGGTGGATTGGGTTTTATCCTTGCGTCGGTTATCGCTAGTTTCGCCGCAGCGGCCGGCCAGGGTTGGGGATTTCGCTTAGTGTCGTTGGCCCTAAACCTGCTTATTTTATTCGCGTTATTTATATTTCTAATAAAAGCCAGTTTGCCCAAGCATATTACGCTCAGAGAAACATGGCTCGGGGCCGCCTGCGCGGCGGTTGGATTAGTGATATTGCAATCGCTTGGAGGCTACATTCTTACCCGTGAGCTTAGGAGCTTGGACGCGCTATATAGTTACTTCGCCCTAACCCTTGGGCTCCTATTTTGGATCTACCTTCAGGCGCAAGTTATCTACTACGCCAATGAGATCGCAGTAGTTAGTTCAAAAAAGCTGTGGCCACGAAGTTTTAACTCCGATAAAAACAAAAACTAGCTGGTTATGTATTGACGCCACCAGCCGGGCTTGTTTTTGGGGGTTTTTGTTTGATGAATCGTTGTTAGCGACATAATTACACCTCCCAAAACTTTCACCATCTATATCGTATATTTTTGGCGTGACCCGTTCTGTCAATTTTCTTACAACACCGATTTATCCACAGAAAATTGATCTGCTTTTTATGTTTGCATTCTCTGGGCGCACGGTGTAATCTTTAAGGAGTTCTTTGTAATAAAAAGTTCAAAAAACAAAGCAAAAATGAGATCGCTGATTAAGCACACCAAGCATGGCTTTAAGCACAAGCCTTTTCACATGACTTTTTTAGGAGTTTTGCTGTTTGGCGGCATGCTTTTGGTTGGCATCGGCGCTCACACGATTACGACCTTTGCCGATCCGCAGCCGCCATTCAACATGTCACCCCCCTCGCTTGCTGGGACAGCCGCTGTCGGACAGACCATGACAGCCTTTAACGGCTCTTGGGGTGGCGCCCCTACCAGCTACACCTATCAATGGCGGGCTTGTGACTCAGGTGGTGCCAATTGTTCGGATATATCTGGGGCGACCGACTCTACTTATGTTTTGCAGGTTAGCGACTCAGGGGGTACAGTTCGAGCGGTTGTTACTGCCCACAATGCCGATGGAGAGGATTCGGCCACAACTGACGCAAGTAATATTGTCCAAGCCCAGCTCGGCGACCTCAACAGCGACGGAATCATAAACTTGTTTGATCTTGGGATATTAGTTGGTCATCTTGGAGCCTGTAGTACGAGCTGTGCTAACGCAGACCTCGACAGTAGTGGCACGGTTGATGACACAGATTTAGGCACTTTATTAGGGATATATCAGCCTTAGGCAATATTATGATCTTTAAACACTTACATCTTAAGCGCCTATCCAACTCAGTTAAGTTAACTGCGGTAGCAATAATGGCCTTAATCCCCTTGGTTTCCGTAGTCCAAGTTGGAGCCGTGGCTAACGCTGGCTTTTCTCTGTCGCCGAGCACAAAAACTCTTACGGTCGGGGATGACCTTGTCGTATATCTGATGCTTGATACAGGCGGGAATTCGGTATACGCATGGAAAGCAACTATCAATTATTCGACTTCAGCCTTTAGTTCCGCAAGCATTGCGACTGATCCGTCTTCACACTTTACCCTCAATCCGACTACCGATGTTGCTTCAGGTGGGACGATAAAAATAACCAGATATGCAAAGACGGCGTCTTCTACAAATGGAGCAATGGCAAAAATTACCCTACGTTCAGCTGGCGTTGGCAGTACGGCGCTAAGTTTCGCGCATATTTGTAGTAGTACGTCAGATACTACGCCATGCTCTGCAGTAACCAATGGCACGGGTACAAACCTGCTAGCGACGGTTACTGGCGGCAACTATACTGTTTCGGCTGTCCCTGTTGCGGGTGCAGCAACTACAACACCTAAAAAGAAAAAATCATTTATTAGTAAAGTAGCTGATACCATAGCCGAGACTGTCAGCCCCAATACTTCAGCGGAGAGCGCCACAGGCTACACTTCAACACAACGAGGCACCGTTAAGGTTACAGTCGTAGATAAAAAGGGCGTGGCCATCGAGGGCGCTAAAGTTACCCTGCCCGGCAGATCCGGCGTCACAAACAAAGACGGCCAGGTCCTGCTGAAGGACCTGCAGCCTGGTTTATCTAAAGGAACAGTTGTCTTTAATAATAAGACTCAAAAAATCGAAGTTCTAATCCAGCCGGGCACTTCGGCGACAAATCCCCAGACAATTCTTGTAAATTTTGACGCCGGAAGTAGCATGATACCAAAAATACTTATGTTGCTTGTTGGACTGATTGTGATCGGGCTGCTCATTGATCTGATTTTTGGATCAAAAGGTGGCTTCAAGAACAACGTCGACAAAATTATTCACCATGGAGGTGGTCAGGGTGCTGCCGCGGGCATGAGTTCCGCGACAAAATATAGTGAAGCTAAACCTCACACCAGACACGATGCGCTCACTCCTGGACTTATCATCTCGCCAAATAGTAAGGGTGGTCATTACGACCGGGAGTTCTAGTTTTTGTCATGCCTAAAACAGACGACCAAGAAGATCTAGACGCAACTGTAGCGACTCTAAAAGCCAATGCTTCATATGCGAAATTAGTCAGTGTCGCTCTATTCTTTATAGTCTTTGGCGCATTCTTTTATCACACTGTCGAGAAACTCAGCTGGCTTAATTCCTTCTATTTCACCACCATTACTCTTGCGACAGTGGGCTATGGTGATATCGTACCCAAAACCGACGCCGGCAAGATATTTACAATGTTCTATGTTTTCTTCGGCATTACCATCTTTGTAGCCCTTACACGGATAATCCTGACAGAAGTGGCAATTCGCAGCGCCAAACGCCGCAATAAACTATAATTGCTCAAGCTTGCTATTTGGTCGTCTTGGTGTATAAAAGTATGCAGAAGGAGGCTGATATAAGGTAACTGACTCTATATAAAATATCGGAGGATAAATGAGTAAAAATAATATTGCAACTGAACTATGGTGGGTAGGTTTGATCGAAGGACTTGTCGCCATTTTGTTTGGCATCGCTGCCCTTTTTTGGCCAGGCCTGACATTAGTAACCTTGGTTACTATTTTTAGTGTCTATGTCTTGGTTTGGGGTATCGCGGAAATCATTCACGGACTTGCTAGTATCGGTCGGGGCACTTGGTTCCTGCCTTTGCTATTCGGTGTTTTTGCGTTAGGAGTTGGCGTATATCTAACACGTCACCCGAACGTGACATTCGCCACGTTCATACTATTAATTGGTTTCACATTTATCGTTCGCGGTATTGTGGATATCGTTGCAGCTTTTCTAAACGGTCAGCTAGCTACTTCAAGGGTGCTTAGCATTATTGTCGGTGTTGTATCTGTTGTGGCAGGTATCATCGTCTTAAAGCAGCCTGTTGCCAGCGGTGTCGCGTTTGTTTGGATCCTCGGCTTGTTTGCCTTGATCTACGGTCCAATCACAATCGCACTGGCATACGATCTAAAGAAACTCGGCGACTCTTAAATAATTCAGCCCTTCTAAAAACACGAGTCAGACAACAAAAAAGAGGCCTTTGCCGGGCCTCTTTTTTAATTGAACTAGTTCGAACTAAGCTTCTTTGGCGTCGCCACCGCGAACCAACAGTGCGTAAAGTACGAAACCACTGATGATGATCGCTGTGATTGACCAGATTGGATATGCTGGCAATGAAACCAGGTTTTCCAAAAGAGCTAAAGCGGCTACGATTGAGCCGACAAGCCTGCCCCACCAGCGTCCTGACATAGCAGAACCGGCGGCGGTTACCAGCACAATGCCCAATACGATGTGCGTCCAGCCCCAAGCCGTGAAGTTAAACACGATAAGTGAGTCTGGTGTCACGACGTAGGCCGTGTGCTTTACGAGAGCAAGAATGCCTCGGAATATTGAGAAGAACCCTAATATAAGCATAAGCATACCGGCAAAGTATACCCAGCCAACCCACCCTGATGGTTGACTATTTGCAGCCATAAAACCTCCTTAGATTTGTGACTTCATCATGCCACCACGGCCCTAAGATGTCAATACAAAATAACTTCGGTTAAACACAAGCGTTGTAGTACTATTTATACATAAACATTATTAGAGGAATTATCCATGGACACCCAATCTCCCATTCAGCCCACAGTTAGCCCGACCGAACCGGCCCCGACAACCCCAGCAGCCGCACCAGCCCCAAACTTTGTTGGCAATACCAACATCGTCGATCGCAGCACGCCAGAACTTTATCCGACACCTGTCAGCCCGGCCGCCCCAACCCCCTTTCAGCCGGCATCCCTACCATCTGATAATCAATACAATGAGGCTTCGTCTGCCTTTCAAGAAGCAATCGTACTTATATTGGGTATTGCATCATCGACGATTTACATTGTTCTTCTATACTTCGTAAAAAATCTCTGGGCCATTGGGGTAGTAAGCTTTGTCGTAGCAATTATTGCCGTTGTAGCTGCCATAATTAATTACCGTAAAAGTAAAACAGTCAGTCCGCTCACAGTGGTTGGCTTAAGCGCGGCGACATATACGATCGTGTCTGTTGCCAACATCGTTACTGCTCAAATAGTAATAAATAGCGCCTACAATTCACTGACGGGTTACTAACTAGCAGTAATTGCTTGATATACGAGTACGTCTGGTCCATTTGCCCCAGAGGCATTGTAGATATTATAGGTTTTTTGTGTTTGGCGAGCCGATTTCACGCAAATTGACTGATATTTGTCGGAAGCATCTAGAGTCACGGTCTTAGAATTGCCTTTGCCGACAAATTCAATCTTGGCCGATGTATCGCTGCTAATATCGCTAGAAACCCGCACGTAATAGCAAATTGTCTTATATTTGGCCTTGTTTACCCCTGCAAAAGTCAGTTTGCTGCCAGTCGAAACTTGACTAACATTTTGCGAACCACCGCCATTTATCGGGTCTGTCGAGGGTAATACGCCGGCTGCCGGTATTACACTACTTGAATTATAAAAACCGGCGTAAGAGATCGTATCAGCTTTGGACTGGGTAAAAACGTAGGTGCCAAGACCCGCAAACAGCAAAACAAACGGCAAGGCCATCCCGCCGGGCGTGTATTTAAATACTTTTAGTTTTGCGAAGCGATCTTTGTTAGCCATCTAAACCTTAAGCAATTATCGATTTAACAATATAACGAAAAGCCTTGCACGGTCAACGCTCAGCAGATACTAATTATTTATAATCGAAGGGGGAAAGCTAAATAGGTTTATGTGTGATTCCGGCATGAACGCGCTTGCCACAATTCCAAGATCAAAAATAATCGCTAAAACATAAACAGCCACAAGAATTCCATTAATGAACATTATCGAGCTTTTATTCCCTGTAGATTTAGCGGTCAAATATTTCCAGAGCTGATAGGTGGCTAAAATCACCAGAAAAATAGGGATAACAAAAACAGCCTGCATCCCATTAAATCCATTTTTGTCGCTGTTTAGGCTACCTACTAAGATAGTAAGCAGGAATATTACTGGTTGGACAATAAGAAGCGCAAACGTGAGCTTACGAGCAATATGTGGATTTAGCATAAGAGAATCTTACCATGCCCGTTATTGCTATAAACTTTCAGCATAAAGTAATAATTGAAGCGGACTTGGCTACTCATTGGCTGTGATGCTATTTCTGGCTCTAATGATTATGTCACGAATAATTCTCAGCTAACTCCGGATGGCTTTAACTAGTCTCCAAGAAACTAAGCTAAAAAGTAAGAGAACAACTATAAAGCTGGGCAGTAATTCGTTTGCTTGTTGCCAGTCGAATGGCTTCGAAGTAAAGTTACCGGCAAAAAAGTAGACAAACGGCATAAATATTAGTGCTCCACCCAAGAAAGCGGCCGCAATTCCATAGAATACGATTCCAAAGTGACGCATCTAATAATCATACCAAACAAAAAAGAGCCTTTCGGCTCTTTGAGAATAAGCGTGGTACAGGCTCTGGTCGAATTTTCAAACTTTGTCAGCGAGGCTTGCTTAGTCTAATTTGCAAATATGCTGAGTAACATGTGTGCCAACAACAAGAGAATGGTATACGTAATGGTAACTTTTATTAACCTTGATGATTTTTTCTTTTGAATAATCCTAATTAAGAGAATTACCCACAGGATAATAGCTAACAAAAAGCTTGAGTAATATACAAAAATGAAAGCTAACGTAGATAAAAGTTCGCCCCAGTTAGTTGGACCCGGGTCAATAGTTCCAGCAAATATATCAAACATTCGTTAACTATAGCAAAAAGGTAAGCATATGCGTGGTACACCCGGCAGGATTCGAACCTACGACCTTTGGCTCCGCAAGCCAACGCTCTATCCAGCTGAGCTACGGGTGCGCGCAACAGGGGTAATTCTATCACCTTTCAGTTGAAATAGCTAGAGTCCTGGTCTAGCCGAAGATCTTGCGGGCTTTTTTGGGTGTCATGCTGGTGCGCAACAATTCTTTATCGAAGGGCCCTGGCGCCGTACCTGTCATCGCATAGTGGTATAGGGCTGCCTTTGCGATCGAAGTGAGGGTTGTGAAGATTAAGATCAAACCGATGAATCCGGCAATAGCCAGCGAGCCGACTATAACGAGAGGCGCGCTGATGCTTTCACCTCCTCCGAGGCTGTATGCTGCAATTGAGGCAGCACCAGCGACCATAATATATATGAGATAGCTGATGAAGGCGATAATGGTGATCCCAATGTTGGCGACAATACCTTCGCCCCATACCTTCTTAATTACTTGGACGGATTGCTTGGTAGCATCGAGTGGCTGAACGTTTTTTTCGCTCAGTACAATTACCGGAATGGCAAAAATGTTGGCAATGGTCCAGGCCGCATCAAATAATCTCGCCGCTAAAGCCCCGGCGAACGGCAGGCGCTCTTCGAGGAATTGAAAGAATAGTCCGACCGTAGTCATCATCAAGCTAAACAGGATAAGCGGCTGTAATTTGCGCATAGCGCCATCAATGCTTGTTCTGAGTGTCGGGTCATTGCCTCTAAATCGCTGAGTTGCACCATAAATAATCGCGCCACCAAATATATTGGCGACCAGTGTGGTTATGAAATAGGCGATAAAACCAAGCGCGAACATCTGCCAAGGCTCCAGGCTGGTCTGATAATAGGCCTGGTCTACGACGATCTCGCGGGTACTAGTATCGATAATTTCGGTGGTTTGCCATAGGATTAAGCCAATTGGTAGCAAAGCGACGAGAGCAACTACAAAACTCATAAAAGGTAAGGCGGTAAGTTCCTTGTCTAGGCGTAAAATGTGCCAAGAACTCTTGGTTATTTGCCATCCGCGGCGGATGCGTCCTATCTTGGGGGCCGGCGCGTTGGCTGGCATTGCTGTCTGAGCTGCTGGTTCCATTATTTCATCCCTTCTTCGATGAGTTTGCGGTTCCTGGGTTGGTAAAAGATGTCGATAATATTACGTTCTAGAAATGATTCTAGCACTTTAGAGCCGGTTTTGGTGAGCTGATATATCTTGAGGTCTGGACCGCCTGCGTTTGGCTGCAGCTCGAATTCAATTAGATCCGAGTCGCGAAATCGCCTCAGAGCGCGGTAAACACTCTTATCATCAGGCTGTATCTGCTGATTTGTAGCGTGAGAAATGAATTCTTTAATAGATGCCATATATTTAGCGCCGTCCTTGAGCGCCAGCAGTATCCATAAACTTAGCTGGCTCTTATGATGAACTTCTTCCCACCCAGCCAGAAGCCGTTCTTCATAGTCATCCAATTTTCCCATAAGCCCCTTAAACTTGAAGCATAACTTAAGTATGCTACACGGAGTATACTACGTGCGGTATAGTACTGTCAATAGTATAATGTAGTTTCTGGAGAGGTGCAGGAGTGGTTGAACTGGCTTGTCTCGAAAACAAGTGTGCCTTCACGGGTACCGAGGGTTCGAATCCCTCCCTCTCCGCCATTATTATTGAACTAGGCGCGGTGGTTTTGGATTTTTGCGAACCGTAGTAGGCTTGGGTGTTTTGTAGACTGGTGGACCGGTTGGCTTGCTGCTGATGCCAGTGGTATCGAGTGGCTTGCTCTTGCCGTGAACGTCATCATCATCGTCTTCAAAAGGCTTGCCTGAAGTCTTAGGTGGTTCAAAGGTCTTTTTTGATTTAGATTTGCGACTTCCCTCTTTGGTTTTGCGAAGAACTGCGTAGATAATTATGGCAATTACTACGTAACCGATGCCGAAATATAGGTTAGTTTCGGTCAGCTTAGTAGCAATGTGGTCGACTAGATCATCGGTTGGCTGCTTGAGCTGGCTGATAACGGTGTCGCTGTTGGCCGCTTCGCGCTGGATGCGACTGACACCTAATTCTGCCGCGAATTTTGAACCTATCAATAAAATACCGGCGACTAAGAGAACGCTAGCGATACGGCGCCAGCCCTTCCTGTTAGGTTTTGCTATAAAGATAATTAGTAGGGCGCTGATTAAGGCTACGAGGGCAAGGGCGGCGGGCGCCTTCTGGGCTGCCTGATAGATCTTTGGCGCTACCGACGCTGTTACATAGTAAGGCTTAGCCGTGCTTTTTGGGTCTCGAGCAAGGGTATCTGCTGTCAATACGGGATTTGTAAGGAAGTCACTTGATCGGACCTCTTGTGACACTCTCAAGCCTTCTGCTACAGGGTCAAGGCTGGCTGGCCGACAGGTTACGGTCATTACGTTGACTGGGATCTGTAGTAAGGCCTGTTGTTCGGCAGTACAGACTGTTAAGCCACTCAGTCTAGTTTGGACCGCCGTACCGACTTTAACTGCGAAATCTTCTTTAGCTTGGGTAAGATTGATCTTGAATTCAGGGGTCGTGGTTTTGCCAGAAAGCCACTCATAGTTACTGTCTATAAAGGTATCAATGCTGTTCTTTATGACCTCAGTCGAAAAAGCTTCGTTTGCAGCTTGCTGCACGACAGGGTCCTTTAATGAGATAGAGCCGTCACTACCTGTTTTATCTTCGTCATCTTGAGTGCTATTGAGAACTGCAGAAACAGCATTTTCATAGATTTTACTCTCTGTTAGCCATGCTTTAATCTGCTCACGATTACCAAAGTTGCGATCAACCGCGAATGTCCAGGCTGTGTTGATAACGGAGACGAAAAGAATGAAAGCGAAGAAGGCCACCAAAACTTTTCTGAACCAATGCATGACCACAATTGTATCCGAAACCCTGCCCAACCCACAACTTTTTTATGCAGCCGGTAGTCGTCGGTCGACAGCTCTTTCACAATACTGCCCAAGCAACAAGATAGTAATCCATAAGAGAATTGCCAAAATAAGCCAGTATAGCCACCCAATCTTTATTTTTATTCTGTTTGAACTTTTGGGCTTAATGTTTGTTGAGGCAGCTATTGGCTTTAGTTTTTGTTGGGATTTTTGCGAAGTGCTGGAGTGCTGTGGGATCGCTTGTTGTACGCTGGTGCTTGGCATGACCGCAGCACTTATCATTGAGGATGTACCGAGACGTGCAGTAGTTGTCCGCAAACTACTTTGCATAACTGATGATCCAGGTGTTGACGACGAGCTGAATATCACAGAATCGCAAGCGTCATCTATGTTGTCGTGGTCAGCATCGACGTTGCTGTTTACAGCAAATTGGCATGAATCTGCTTGGTTTGGTACGCCATCCCCGTCTGCATCTGTAGTATTTACAGGTATATAGATCGGCTGAGTGATATCAGTGTCTTTGTCGGCCTGGTTTTTGCCAAGTATATCAATCGTATGTGACCCCGCGACGGTGTCAGCTGGCAGACTAATTTGTCCAGAAATATCACCGTTATTATCAGAATTGATTGTGCCAATATTGATACCATCGGGACCGTCAAGGTTGACCGAGTAGCTAGTAGCAGGCTTCAGAGCGAATAAGGCGCCTTTTGCGCTTATTAATTCCATTGAACCCTTTTTGATAGTCCCCGAGTTGGTTAACGTGGCGGGATGCCGAACGTAAAGATTCCTGCCAGTCTTTTTGACACTAAGAATACTCTCATTTGCCTGATCAGTTGTTTCATGCTGGCTAACATACTGTTTGAGGTTATTTGTTTGCTTTAAAATTGCTTGCTCAATCAACTTTTGACCCAAGGCGTTTGGGTGATAACTTTCTTTGCCAAGCACATTAATGCCGAATATACCGGCGTCCTTGCCTGCTGTCAGCCCGTTCACTGCCACGTCACTAGAGTCGGTTTCGCACATCCTGTGGCCGTTCAAGGCCCTGCTTATGTCCACAAAATTGACCTCTGCTTGTTTGGAGGCCTGCATAATTGCTTCGTTTAGATGATTTATTAATTCCGTGCCGAATTCCAGCTCTACTTTGCTTAAGTGGACATTTAGAGCACAATTACCGCTGTCTAGGGCAATTTGAGGGTAGCCAATCACATAAATTGCCGAGGCTGGCGCCTGAGATCTGAGCTGCTTAAACATCGCCAGCCAATGTTTTGATGTGCGATTGATTAGCTGTAATATTTCCAGCCTATCTTCATAAGTATTAAAGCAGTCATTATCGCTTCGATTGACGCTGATATGCAGCCCGACGCACTGCTCTAAGATTTTGCCAAACCCGATGTCATCTCCTCCTACCGAAACGGTAATAATTGCGGGCTGATACTTATTCACGAATCTGTTTTGCGCAATAAAGCCTGGCGTATAGTTCGCAAATATTGTATTTAGTAATACGGGGTTTTCCTCTCTAAGGTGCTTGAAGTCCAAAGCGCCTCGAACCTGACCCTTATATGATTCACTAGTGCTCGCCACATCATTGATTACTGCACCAGAACAAGCCACTGAGTGCGCCCCAGCCGAAGAAAAAAGGTCGTTAGCTATCAGCAGAGGGTAGGATCTAATCGATAAGTGGCACATGTTTTCGGGCCGATCAGTACCACCTAAGTAGTCAAATGCGCCTTCGCCAGAGGTATATGAGTCGCCCAGTCCGAGGTAATCAATTTGGTGAGCAATACTTTTTTCAGGGGCAAGTAAGTAGACTGAGCCGTTATTTGAGCTTGTGTAGGCTTCGAAGCTGAGGAGCCGCTCATTTATATAGCGAACATGTCTAATTGATTGGAGAGCAGGAATTTGGCCCTTTATATAGGGTAAATAGTCATAGAATGGACAGGTTTCCGCTACGGCGTTTGCTGCTGGTGGCGTGCAGTTTGCGAGATCATACACTCGAAATGTATCATTATCTTTGTTATAGATGGCCCCTGAGTCCCCATCCCTAGCAACTGCAAGACGTGATTTTGAGACAGCAGGATTACCAGCCATAGAATATGACGGGGCAAACGGCTTTACGGTATAGTCAATCAGATTGACGCGCACAAAAGAACCCATAAGTGTCTCGGCAATCAGCCACTCGCCATCATCCGTAAAAGCGATTGATTGGGCATTGATCACAAGTCGCTGGCCAAACCGATCCTTGATTTGTCTGTCGGGGGAGGCTGTCAGTTGTTTACCGGTTAATTGTTGGGCCACATTGCGGTAATCTTTGATGACCGTAACAGGAGCCGTATAGATGCTTATATATGATCCACCTGTGCTCACTGTATCTAATATGAAAAGTCCTGAGTGGTTTGGCCATGGCACTATTACTTGATGCGTAGAAAAAGCTTGTAGCGGTACTCCTTCGTCCGTTCCATGAAATATTATTATTCCGCTATCTGATTCAAGTAATCCGAGTCCGGTTTGACTAAAGCATCCCATGCCCATGCTGTTAGTTGTTGGCAGTCGATATGTCGCGCTCACGCAATCTGTATTGTCCAATAAAACAGGACTAGATTGAACGGTACTTGATTGACCAACTTGCTTAATTGCCATGACTGACGGATTTGCCCAGGTAGAGCTGCCCGAAGTGACAGCCTCTGCCGATACTTGCAAAACTAGGTGCAGTGACAGTAAGCTTACCCCGACCAAACAGACAAGGAATCTAAGGCTTCCTCTATTTTGTAGTTTTTGGCTTGCCATTGATTCGGACTATTGAACAGCGAAGGAAATGTGGCAAGCATAAGCGAGGGGGAAGTTGGTGGATTTAATGAAAAGTTAATTTCTCTTCCCTACCCCGCTATACTTATATATATGCAAGACAGTATCTTTACTAAGATCATTAAGGGCGAGATTCCGAGCCATAAAATTTACGAGGACGAAAAGACCTACGCGTTTTTAGATATTCATCCAAAAACGCCTGGCCACACCCTAGTAATCCCTAAAAAACAGGTAGAGTTTGTCTGGGATTTGGAAGATGAAGACTATGAAGCGGTTATGGCGACCGTAAAGAAGGTGGCAAATAGATTAAAAGAAGTGCTGGGTGGACCGTACATCGGCGAACTCGTCGTTGGCATAGACGTGCCACACGCCCATGTCCATGTTTATACTTTTGCCAATATGGAGGAATCACGTCGGATTCCAGACCCTAACCAGGACCCAGACCATGAGGCTTTAGCTGAGATTGCCAAGAAGCTTGCGTTTTAGGATACAATAAGCAATATGAACAATCTCTTATATTCGATCTTTTTTGGGGCTGGCGTCGCCGGCTTCGCCTATAGCAAACTAGGACCAAGATTAGGCTATGGAAATTCTCAGAATGTTTGGGTTACTACCGGTGTTATTTTTGTGCTAAGTTCCATCGTGTTTTTTACGATCATGGTCACCTTCTTAAATCCATCCTAGCCATTTAGTACTAGTTTTTACTTGGGTTTCTAACAGATTGTTGGTATGATACGGCCATGGACGAGAGGGGGCTGGGCAAACGACTACAAGAGGCGCGACAGGCGGCTGGATTGACGCAACAGCAGTTGTGTCAAAAAGCAAATTTAAGTTTCTCGACTCTTACAAAGATTGAGCGTGGGGCGATTAAATCTCCCTCTATATTTACAATTCAATCGATTGCTGGAGCAGTAGGCCTTAGCCTTGATGAATTAGTTGGTGATATTACCCCTGTCAGAAATCTTAAACGGACAAAAAGCGGCGCCAGCTTCATCTATTTTGATGTTAATGGCTGCCTAGTGCTTTATTATCAGCGAGCTTTCGCCGAAATTGCCAAAGATACAAACGCACCAATTGACGCAGTGGAGACGGCTTATTGGCACTACAATGACGAGGTTTGTCGAGGCGAGCTGACTGAGGCGGAATTTAATGCTAGGTTCGCGGAGCGACTTGGCGTAGATGACATTGACTGGCTCAAATATTACCTAGAAGCAATTGAACCGGTCGAAGAAATGCACGAAGTTGTCAGATGGGCAGCCGAAAATTACAAGGTTGGGCTGCTTACCAACATAATGCCCGGGTTGATCAACAGATTGAAGCAAAGCAATATTTTACCGAACATTAATTATGACGCCGTAGTTGACTCCTCTGAGGTTGGCATAACAAAGCCGGACGCCAAAATATTTGAAATCGCGACAGGTTTGGCCGGTTGCCCACCACAAGAAATACTGTTTATTGATGACTTGAGGACTAATTTGACTGCCGCCGAGAAGCAAGGCTGGAACATTTTGTCTTTTGACGATGCGCGACCAGCCGAATCGGCTGCCTATATCCGTCAAGCGCTTGAACCAGCTGAGTAGCCTAGCTAAACTTTTGTTTATCGATACTTAGTTTGTCGAGGAGGTCTTTTGCGGCTTGGAGTTGGTCTTTGGTTTGCTCTACGACGGCTTTTGGAGCGTTCTGTACGTAGTTTTTGTTGTTTAAGCGGCTTTCTAGCTGTTTGATGCTTGCCTGCTGCTTAGCGCGCTTTTCATCAAGTTCTTTGACATAAGCTTTGGCCTTTGACTTATCAATATCTAACCAGACTCGGTATTTAGTTGTCGTGAGCTCTATACCATCGCCCTCGGCTTTTTCTGAAACGCTCTTTAATCTGGCCAAGAGTTTAATAACAGGCGCGTTACCCGCCATAAGTGGAACGTTTTGATAGTGCAGGTTCGTATCTGATACGTTTAGGGCTTTGGTGATAAATCTGGCTTCAGTGATTATGACTTTTACTTCTTCGAAATCGGCGGCTTCTTTTGCATCTGAATCTATAATTTTTGCTTGTAGCCGGCTTGCCAGTATCGAGTCATTTTCCCATGCCAAAGTCTGCCAGATTGTTTCAGTCAAGAATGGGGCAAACGGATGGGCGATAATCAAAATCTGCTCCAACAGGTATGCAAGCAAGGGCTTGTTCGGCTCCGCTTTACTAGCTTCGATATACCAATCAGCTAGATCATCCCAAACGAAGTGATAAAGTCTGTCATAGGCTTCGCCGAACCGAAAATTATCCAAATCTGCCGAAATTAACTCCTGAGAACGTTGCAAATTATTCAACACCCAATGATCGGCTGGGGTGTGGGGTTTTGCTCCTGCCCGGTCAGGTTTGTCGCCAACGATGTCCTCTACATATCGCGCGATGTTCCATATCTTATTGGCAAAATTTCGGTTGGCTACTATTTTGCTGCGCCCAAGACTCTGATCGTTGCCTGCCGTAGTATTTTGGATTAGAGCAAAGCGTAGTGCGTCCGTGCCATATTCTGGGATGACTTCTAAAGGATCGATGATTGTTTCTGGATTACTTTTGCTCATCTTTTTACCGTGTTCGGTACGAACCAGACCATGCAAGTATACTTGCTTAAACGGCACTTCTCCGGTGACGTATGTGGTAGCCAAGATCATCCGCGCCACCCAGAAAAATAAGATGTCCCAGCCGGTTTCCATAACTGTTGTTGGGTGGTAGGCCTTATAATCAGGGCTCTGTTTTAATAGATCCTCAAGTGATAACGAGTAATCATCCGCCAGTTTTGGATCGATTAAGGTGCTCCACGTCCAAAGAGCCGAACTGAACCAAGTATCTAATGTGTCTGGATCCTGTTCCCATTCGCGCCAGCCCTCGCTTTGGTCGGTTGGTGGTTGGACTCCAGCATAAATCTCTTCCCTGCCGTCAGTATCATGCCGATACCAGACCGGAATGCGGTGTCCCCACCAGATCTGTCGGCTGACACACCAATCTCGCAGATTATCAATCCAATGGAAATATATCTTTTGGAATCGCTCGGGTATAATTTCGATGTCGTCTTCCCTGACAACAGATTGCATTACCTCTTTAAGACTTAGCTTTTTGCCTTTCCAATCGACTACAGCCTTGTTGACATCCACGAACCATTGCAGGCGAATCTGAGGTTCGATTATCCCCTTGCCTCTTTCGTTAACAGCAACGTTATGTACATAATTTTCGTCGATATCCAGGAGCAAACCCTTCTTTTTAAGTTTGTCGACGATTTTTGGTCTTGCCTCGGCAATTGCCATTCCCTCAAATTCACCAGCGATTGGAAGCAGTTTCCCGTGAAAGTCGATGATCTGTTCTTTGTCTAAGTTGTGTCGCTCAGCGATGTCAAAATCGGCCAAACTATGCCAAGGGGTGATTGTCATAACACCGGTGCCGAAGTCGGGATCAGCTGCTTCGTCTTTGATTATGGTGGCAGTTATTTTGCCGTTAATCCATTCTGTTTCAAAGGTGTCGCCGTGCTTATATTGAGCATAGCGTTCGTCGTCTGGGTGCATAACTACATATTTGTCACCGAACTTGGTTTCGGGACGTGCTGTGCCGATCTCGAAAGGACCATATTTAAAGGTATAGAACTTCCCTTTTTCTTCTTGATAATTGACCTCATCATCCGATACGTTTGTTTCAAGATTTGGGTCCCAATTAACAATGCGATGACCTCTGTAAATTAGTCCATCATTGTACATTTTTACGAATACTTCGTTAACACTGCGGTTTAAAGCATCATCAAGCGTGTAGCGTGCCCTGCTCCAATCGACGCTTGCGCCCATGGCCCGAATTTGAGAATTTATGGTATCTCGACTATTGCCGACAAATTCCCTGGTGCGATTCAGGAATTCTTCCCTGCCGATTTCATGCTTGTTTGTACCTTCATCTGTTAGCTGTTTCTCAATAATTGCATTAACAGGTAGCGCTGCGTGATCTGTGCCAGGGAGCCAGAGGACATCCTTACCCTGTTGACGGGCATGTCGGGACATAATGTCTTGCAGGGTAATAAATAGAGCGTGGCCAATGTGAAGTGTGCCGGTTTCATTGGGCGGCGGCATGCTGATACTAAAGTGTTCTTTGTCAGAGGCCGGGTCAGCTTTAAACACCCCTGTTTTTTCCCAGAGAGCATAGATATCTGACTCGTACTCAGAGGCCTCGTACACCTTCGGTAACTTCATAGCTTTCATCATATCACCTCTGTAATAAATCAGAAACAGCGAACAAAACCAGAACTACATTGAGAGATTGGGTTCAATAGACAGGGAATAAGGGTTGGCCACAGGCTGTTTCAGCTGCGCCTTGAAACAGCCTAGAGTGGCGATCATGGCACCGTTGTCAGTACATAACTTCAAGTCAGGGTACTGTAAGGGTAGGGGGATCGCCTCTGTTAACTGCCTGCGGAGCTCCTGGTTGGCTGCTACGCCACCGGCAATAACTACCGATTTTGGAGAATACTCGTCAAATGCCAGTTTTGCCTTGTCGACTATAGTTTCGACCGCCACGCGCTGGAAGCTGGCGGCAATGTCTGCTTTCTGGGCGTCGCTAAGCCTCTCAGCTAGCTTAATAGAAGGGAAGTCGTAATTCTCGCCTATTTGGCTTTGCGCGAGGCGTAAAACGGCTGTTTTGGGGCCAGAAAAGCTAAAGTCGTATTTGCCCACCTTGGCCTTCGGGAGACTAAAGGCTTTAGGGTCGCCCTTTGCCGCGAGGGTGGCCACCGAGGGGCCACCTGGGTAGGGAAGACCAAGCATCTTAGCGACCTTATCGAAGGCCTCACCTATAGCGTCGTCGTGCGTTTGCCCTAGTAAGGAGTAATCAAAATGATTTCTAAACAATACTAACTGGCTGTGTCCACCCGACACGATGATTGCCAGCATTGGAAATTTAGGTTGCTCATCCCGTAATGTATAGCCAGACAGGGAAGTATCAGTTAAAAAGTTGGCATAAACATGCGCTTCAACGTGATTAATCGCGTACAAGGGCTTTGCTAGGGTGATAGCAAGGGTACGCGCAGCCATGACGCCGATCAGCAGACTTCCTCCGAGGCCGGCACCGTAAGTAACCGCAATTCCGTCAATATCTGCCCAAGAGCTGTCCGAGTCTTCGAGAGCCTGTTGTATCACAGGCTGTATAGACTCTATGTGGCTACGGGCAGCGATCTCTGGGACCACGCCGCCATATTTCACATGCAAATCCATGCTAGAGGCCACGGCGTTGCTTAGGAGCCGGTGTCCATCTTCGACGACTGCGGCGGCCGTCTCATCACAACTGGTCTCAATTCCCAATATTTTCATCAGATTACAGTATACTTAGAGACGTGAATATCCGGAAAATTGTTAAGAAGTTAATCCCTCGTGGTTTGTTTCGAGCCATCGAGCCCTATGGACACCTTATTGAGGCATTTGTATTTAACCTGATCAATGGGTTCCCTGGCCGTAAACTCAAGGTAATAGGTGTAACTGGTACCAATGGCAAGACTTCAACTGCTTTTATGATTCACCGTATGTTGCAGGAATCAGGCTATAACACCGGTCTTATGACAACGGTAGCTTGGGGTGTTGGAGATGGGATTAAGCCGCAGATCCATCACTACACCAACGTGCCCGTGCCTGAATTTATGCAGCGTCTAAAGGTTATGAAGGCGGCTAAAGTTGACTATCTGGTAATGGAAATCACTAGCCAAGCCCTGGCACAGAATCGGGCATACGGCGTTCCATTCAGTGTCGCCGTAATGACTAATATCACTCATGAGCACCTTGATTATCATGGAACCTTTGAAAGATATCGTGACGCCAAACGCAAACTTTTCAAACGTGCTAATAAAAATCGCAAAGGCTTACGCACAGGAATCATCAATGCCGAAGATCCGAGCGCAGACCTATTTGCCCAGGACGTTTTAAAGCCAGTTTTATACGGGATTGACCAGGGCGAACTCAGAGCGATTGACGTCAAGCTGAGCCCATCAGGAAGCAGCTACACAGCTTCGATAGGGGACGACAAGTACCCAGTTAACATCAAGCTGCCAGGCAGTTTCAATGTCTACAACTCCTTAGCTGCAGTAGGCGTCGGCAGAGCACTCGGGCTTACCTCGGATCAAATTACAAGGGGTATTGCCGCACTCGACGGTGTCGAAGGCCGGATGACTAGAGTTGATGAGGGGCAAGATTTCGATATTATCGTGGATTATGCGCACACGCCGGATAGTTTCGAGAAATTATTTAAAGATTTAAAACCTGTAATAAAGGGCAGGCTGATCGTAATGTTTGGCTCGGCCGGCCGACGCGATGAAGCAAAGCGCCCCGTCCAGGGGGAGCTCGCCGGTAAATACTGTGACGAGGTCGTCATAACAGAGGAAGACGACCGCGACATTGACGGTCTCGAGATTATGAATGAGATCGCTGCTGGGGCTACAAAGGCAGGTAAAATCAAAGACAAAGACCTATTTTTAGTGCACGACCGCACCGAAGCGATCCAATTCACTCTAGGGCGCGCCTCTAAAGGTGACACGGTACTTCTGTTAGGCAAAGGACACGAAAAAACGATTGAGCGCGAAGGCCGCGAAGACCCGTGGGACGAAATAGGCACTGCTCAAGCCGTCCTCAAGCAGCTAACTTGAGCGATAGGTTTTGTGGGGTGACCCACTGAGTGGCCCCTAGGTGTGCCACCTTCAAACTTATTGCAAAGCACAACGGGCGATTTTAAAAGCAGAACAACATAGACTTGACCTCATTTTGGCACTCGGGTATGATGAGTGCTAGAAACAGGTGTTGTTTGCGAGGCAGCAGCTGTTAAATTACTCAACATTTAATGGAGGTTATCAATGAGTACACCTTTGAAGCCCTTAGGCGATTATGTAGTCGCTGTCGGCGAGCAAGCCGAAACTAAGACCGCCAGCGGTCTGTATCTGCCAGACAAAGCACAAGAAAAGCCAAAGACCGCCAAGGTCGTTGCGACTGGCCCAAACGCCAAACAGATTAAGGTTGGCGACCGTATAGTTTACAAAAGCTACAGCACTACCGATGTTAAAGTCGGCAAAGACGACTATATTTTGGTTAAAGAAGAAGACATTTTAGCAACCGTTAACTAGGAGGATTTAGATGGCAAAAAAAGTATTTTATGACGATGACGCTCGTAAGCGCGTACTAGCAGGCGCCGAAATTCTTTACAACGCTGTTAAAACTACCATGGGGCCAAAGGGTCGCAACGTGGTAATCAGCAAACAATTTGGCGCTCCAACTGTTACTCACGACGGCGTGACTGTTGCTAAAGGTGTTGAATTGGCAGATGTCGATGATGAAACTCTAGGCTACAAAGTTGGTGCTGAGTTAATCAAGCAAGCCGCTTCGAAGATGAACGATGTCGCAGGTGATGGCACAACTACTGTTACCGTCCTGACCTACCATATTCTTAACGAGGCGAATAAACTGATCGCAGCCGGCCACAACCCAATGCAATTGCGCAAAGGCCTAGAAGCCGCTTCACACGATGTAATTAAGTCTTTAACTACTCAGGCTGAAAATATTCAAGGCAAAAAACAGAGAGTTGCCGAAGTAGCTACGATTTCAGCCGGTGATGCCGAAATTGGAAATCTGATTGCAGACGTCATCGATAAAGTCGGCAAAGACGGCGTTGTCACGGTTGAAGAAGGCCAAGGGCTTTCCCTCGAAGCCGATGTAGTTGAAGGCTTCACCTTTGACCGCGGCTTTGTTAGCCCGTACATGGTGACGGATACATCTCGTATGGAAGCCGTCTACGACAAGGCAGCCATTGTAATTACAGATATGAAAATTTCCAGCGTACAAGAATTCCTGCCTCTTCTCGAGAAGCTGGCGCAATCTGGCAAAAAAGACCTGGTATTAATTGCTGAAGATCTCGAAGGCGAAGCGCTTGGTACTCTCATTCTGAACCGACTAAAAGGAGTGTTTAATACGGTCGCAATCAAGGCTCCAGCCTTTGGTGACCGTCGCAAGGATGTCTTGAATGACATAGCGATCTTAACTGGCGCGGAAGTAATCAGTGAAGATCGTGGTATGAGCTTCGATAACGTTGATCTTAGCGTAGTTGGAACGGCACGACGAGTCATCGCAAATAAGGACGAAACTACCATCATTGAAGGTGGCGGTAAGCCTGCCGAAGTCGCTGCCCGCATTAAACAAATCACTGCTCAAGCAGATCAGGCGACCAGTGAATATGACAAAGAAAACCTCGAGAAGCGCCGCGCCGCCCTAAGCGGCAAGGTCGCGGTCATTAAAGTTGGCGGTGCCACGGAAACAGAGATCGAAGAGAAGAAATTCCGCGTTGATGACGCTGTCCACGCCGTAAAAGCTGCCTTAAGTGATGGAATTGTTGCTGGAGGCGGCGTAACGCTGATAAATCTTGCTGACAAGATTAAGGTCACAAATTCGGACTCGGTTGCCGCAGGCTCACAGCTTCTTAAGAATGCTCTTGAGAAACCTTTTCGTATCTTGCTTGAAAACGCTGGGCTAAACCCAGATGAATGGTTGCCACAAGTTAAAGCAGGGAAGACAGGCTACGGCGTAGACGTCAGCAATCCTAGCAAATTAGTAGATCTGAAATCAGCCGGTATCATAGACCCGGCTCGAGTCACCAAAGAGGCCATCCAAAACGCCGTTTCTATTGCCGGTACCTCCATGACGATGGGCGCATTAGTGGTTGATGTACCAGAAAAAGAGAAAGCCGCTGGTCCTGACATGTCAGGTGCCATGGGCGGCATGATGTAATCTGTCATTACAGATGTCACTACCCGACGAATCATTTCCGCCGCCACCTGAAGCTAGGTTATTTGATCCAGAGGCACTTAGTCCAAGTCAATTAAGGCTTTTTGAGCTAGTTGGTGAGGGAAAAACGAATGCTGAGCTGGCTGAAAGTTTTGGAATAGCAGTTTCTACTGTGCATACAAACAAGCGGCAAATAAGGAATATGTTTAATTTCGCCTCGCCCTTAGACATGCGTGAGGCAGGTCAGCGGTTTACCGCAAAAATAACCACTGGCTCGATTGCCGTTCAGTCAAAAGTTGTTGAAAGCATTGATCTTGTAAAAACTACGCAACAAAAAACAGACCCCAGGGCGGTGGTATCTAACCGCCCCTTTTCCGTTATCCGTAACCAAAGTATTCTACGGTTTTTATATGAAAACGATTATATTACTGAGCGGATGCTAAACCTTCAGAAGGTTGGCCTGAGGGGTCTGGTGGCGGCGTTGCTCCTCAAGGACGTGTCCACTCGGCCCTACGTGACCGATAGGCACATGAGAAGCTATACGAGAGAAATTATTGATAGAGAAGTGGAACTAGCGCTTCAATAGAATGCTAGCTGTTGTGGTGCTGGGTGAAGTAATTAATTTCGTTAACAATATCAAGGAGGGCCTGCGCCTTGGCTTTTTCATCTGTAATTTTTTGGGCAGCCTCGTACGCTACTTTGACGAGAGATTGATCATCGCTGGCTTGTATCATCATCATCGTGGTTCGGAACTTTTCTTCTGGCGTCTGCTCAAGATGACTCATCAGCGGATTTAGTTCGCCGAGGGCCTTTTGTTTGATGTCGATTAATTCGTGGGTTGATAGATCCACTATATCTTCGTCTGTTTTTGGAACAGGCATTGGCACATCGTCGCTTGGCTGTGGTGGCTTAACTGATGGTGCCACAGGCGGAGCTGAGATCGAAACTTCAGGCGCCAAAGAAGGAGCCGATGCGATTGGCTCGCCCGGGTGCTGCCACGTCTGGTCGTTGCTTGGTGCGATCGAGGGTTCTTCCTGGGGGATTTGAGGCGTAACGGCGTCACTGGCCGCTGCTCCAGTCACAGTATCGTCATTCTGTTGTGTATCGTCGTTGCGTCCAAACATCTGCCCCCCAACGCATTAATCTTAAGCTATACTATATACGACCTATCACGAAAATCTAGAGGGAGGATCGAGGCATGCTGGACGATTTGAAACAGATTCACGAAAGAGACGCTCAAGACACACTTGGCATAGCCGAAAGACAGTGGCAACAACTGAGTTATGATTTTGAAACATCGCAAACGCCAGTTGACGCCGATAATATTGTCTATTCTGGCATGGGCGGGTCTGCTCTTGCCGCAATTCTCAGCATCAGCTGGCCTGGCTACAAACTGCCATTTCAAGTAGTTCGCGACTACGATATCCCAAATTACGTTTCCTCAAAAACCTACTTCATTGCTGCGAGCTATTCGGGTAATACGGAGGAAACAATTAGCGCCATCGCTCAGGCTGAATCAAAAGGTGCAAAAATCGCTGTCATTGCTGGCGGTGGCAAACTGGCAGAAATTGCCAAAGAAAAAGGTTATCCTCTAGCTGTCTTACCAAAAGCAGAACAACCGCGCTACGCCGTATTTTATAATCTTAGAGCGTTGATTTCTTTATTGGAAAAAGCAGGCTTGCTCGACGACGGCGTCAATCGAGAGCTAGCCGAGGCCGCAGACTTTTTAAAAGGAGCGGTGCAAGCTTGGCTGCCAACAGTTCCGACCGAAAATAACCCAGCAAAAAAAATTGCCCTGGAGGTAATTGGTAAATCGGCCGTTATCTATGCCGGTCCCAAGCTTGCCCCAGCGGCATACAAGTGGAAAATCAGCTTCAACGAAAACGCCAAACACGTTGCCTGGACTAATCAATTTCCCGAATTTAGCCACAACGAATTTATGGGCTGGACAAAGCAGCCAGTTGATAAGCCTTATGCCGTAATTGACCTGCGCAGCAGCCTAGAACATCCTCGTATCCAGAAGCGATTTGAGGTAACAGAACAGATGCTCTCCGGTATGCGCCCGGCGCCAATTATCGTGAATGCAGAAGGTAAAAACCTGCTAGAGCATTTGCTGTGGACCATTGCATTTGGTGATTTTGTGACGCTTTACACAGCCCTACTTAATGGATTAAACCCAGCACCAGTCGAATTAATCGAAAAATTCAAGAAAGCGCTAGATGATTAAATGACAGATCAAGCTGAACCACCAAAATTTGATTCTACCGACTTTAGTAATGAACCCTACGTAAAAAAAATTGACAAGCCATGGGGTTATGAACTCCATTGGGTGCCGGAAGACGCGCCATATATGGGCAAGCTCCTGCATATTAACAAGGACGCACGCTTAAGCTTGCAAATCCACGACGAGAAACAGGAGAGTTGGTTTTTGATGAATGGCGAAGCGGCGGTGATTTGGGACAACAACAAGGGCGAATTAATTCAAACAGATCTACAAAAGGGCAAAGGCTATAGCACCAAGGTAGGTCAGCGACATCGTCTAGTTGGACTTTCGGATTGCGATATTCTTGAGGTTTCTACGCCTGAAGCGGGAACAACTTGGCGACTCGAAGACGACTACACGCGCCCGCACGAAACCCCCGAACAGCGACAGATCGAACGGCAGTAGCTAATTTATCGACAAACTAAGCTACCGGCAGCTTGACATCGATAGCCGGATTTATTAAAATTTTATTAAATTTGATCGTTTTTTAATAAAAATGAAGGATTTTGATAGAAATTAATGAATTATTTGCGAAAAAATAAGCATAAATACAACAAATGAGTATTTCAGCTCAAGAACTTGCAGGTGAAACGATCAGTTCATCTCCTCAGTCTAGAATTGAAGTAGCTAGAGCTATGCCGAGGCATGCTCACACACTACATCAAATATATAAGGATGGTCGGGTTGCAGCCCAGCCACATGGCAGTTTTACTGCCGCAGATATTCTTGAAGAATTCGCAGATCCCAACTCTACTCTCGAGGGCCGAACGACTGCCCAATGGGAAAGAATGATTATGGATCGATCGGCACACGGAGTTGTCTTTGCATCATTCGTTGTTTTTGATCCCGAAGCCCGTGTAAAAGGACCTGATGAAGACACGCCGAGGGGTGTCGTAAGGGCCGTTGAAGTAAATGGCGTAAAATTCTTAAAAAATCTTTATGTCGCATCTGGTTTTCACAGACAGGGACACGGAACGGCCCTGTTTAATCGCGTCAAGGAAGAATTTAGTGGGGGTGAATTTCGCGTTAGACCAGCAGCACATAATAAAGACGCTATTAACTTCTACAAGGGCAATGGATGTGTCGACGCTGATGTCGACGAGCTAGGCTATATGATGAGAGGCTCATTTATAAAGCAGGTAGAATTGATCAGCCCGGCCGCCTAGCCAATCTGTTACACTGAAGGCAATGAAAAGTGTTCTGGAACAAAAAGCCGCCGCCGCAGTTAAGGAGCTCTATGGCGTTGACGTACAGATTGAGCTCACTAGGCCAGAAGAACAATTTGGCGATTACGCGACAAATGTTGCGCTCCAGCTAGCAAAACAGGTCGGTCAAAACCCGCGTGAGATTGGCGAGGCGTTAGCAGGGCAGCTTCGCGATAGTCTAAATACGGAAGTTTCCCAAATTGCTGTCGCCGGCCCCGGCTTTGTGAACTTAAAGCTAAATGACACGTCCTTAATTCAAGCACTCGGCAATCAGCCGGCCAAAAACCTAGCCGGGCAGGTGATAGTAACCGAATATTCTGACCCGAATCCCTTCAAGGTTTTACACGCCGGGCATCTTTATACGAGTATTGTTGGTGACGCCATTTCTAATCTGTTGGAGCAGGCTGGAGCGGAGGTGCACCGCGTGAATTTTGGCGGTGATGTTGGCCTTCATGTTGGCAAAACGATGTGGTCAGTTATCAATGAATTACAAGGCGAAAAACCGGACGGACTTCTCAAAATTAAAGATCAGTCTGAGTGGCTGGCCGAGCACTATATAAGAGGCACGCAAGCATATGACGAAGATGAACAAGCCAAGATAGAAATTGTTGAGCTAAATAAAAGGATCTATAGAATTCATGACGAAAATGATCATGAATCGCCTTTGGCCCGCATATATTGGGCCACCCGACAGTGGAGCTATGATTATTTCGATAGTTTTTATGAAAGTATTGGGACTAAATTCGAGAAATATTACCCTGAGAGTCAAACGGCACCAGTTGGCTTGAAAGCTGTCCGAGAGCAGATTGGCAAAGTATATCAGGAGAGTGACGGCGCCATTATTTTTGACGGCGAGAAGCATGGTTTGCACACTAGAGTGTTCATTAATTCCGAAGGCCTACCTACCTATGAGACCAAGGACGTTGGCTTAGTAATTCTAAAAAATGAAGAATATCATCCCGACCGCTCAATTATCATCACTGGTAACGAGCAAGAACAATATTTAACAGTAGTGCTTAAGAGCGTCGAACAGTTCGCTCCTGAACTAGTATCTGGCACTACCCATCTAACGCACGGCATGGTTAAGCTGGCAGGTGGCGTTAAGATGAGTAGCCGACTGGGCAATATTTTGCGAGCAATCGACGTTCTAAGCGTCGCAGCAGAGGCCAATCAGCTGCGCAATGGCCAAGAAAGCCCCGAAACGGTACTTGGGGCAGTCAAATATTCTTTCCTAAAAAATCGTACGGGAGGCGATGTAATTTATGACCCAGCTGAGTCGGTCAGTCTGGAGGGTAATAGCGGCCCGTATTTGCAGTATGCCCACGCTAGGGCACAATCCATCATTAAAAAGGCGGATGTCACGCCAGTGCTCGCCGAAGGCACTGTTTTGGAGTCCGACGAACGCTCACTCGTACGTAAAATCAGTGAATATCCTGAGGTTGTTGATAAGGCTGTCGCAGAATTAATGCCACACCTGATCGCTACATATCTATATGAACTAGCGCAAAGCTTCAACCGCTTTTATGAAAACAATCGTGTCTTAGGGGATGACAGGCAGGCAGTTCGATTAGGCCTGCTTGGTAAATACGCTGAAACGCTAAAAAGCGGGCTGGGCTTACTCGGAATCACCGCACCTGATAAAATGTAGCTAAAGAGGATACATGACAGCCAAAAAGACTAAGTCTAATATCGATAAAGTTCAAGATGTTACTTCTGGGACTCCTATTAGATTTGAAGCGGCGACTAGCAAACGTAAGCGTAAGTCTCGGGCAACGGTACTTGTTACCGCACCAGAGGAATTCGCGGGAGGCTTCATTGACTTCTTACGCGACAACGCTGTTGTTGGCGTAGCCATAGGTTTTGTTATCGGTCTACAGGCCCAAGCACTCATGAAGCAGTTGATCTCCAGCTTCATAGATCCGGCCTTCACGCTGTTTTTTGGACAAGCCTTAAGTCAGAGATCTTTTACACTGACATTGCACGGCAGGTCAGCAACCTTTACTTGGGGTGCTTTCATGTACGCGCTGGTAGGTTTTATATTTGTCCTCGCGGCGATATATATAATCTACAAAGTTTTTAGACTAAACAAATTAGATAAACCCAAAGAAGAGAAATAACATGTCCGCCAATCTCTCGGATGAAGATTTCAAAAAGAAATTAACTCCTGAGCAGTATCACATTCTCCGCGAAAAGGGCACTGAAGCACCGTTTAGCGGTAAGCTCCTAAACGAGAAGGGAACCGGTGACTTTGTCTGTATGGCCTGTGGCGCGGTGGTTTTTAAAAGTGATACCAAATTTGACAGTGGTAGTGGCTGGCCAAGCTTCTATGACCCTGCCAACACGAGTGCAGTTAAACTTGAACAGGACAGTAGCCTCGGCATGTCCCGTACCGAAGTGATTTGCGCGAACTGTGGCAGCCATTTAGGTCACATGTTTGAAGACGCGCCAGACCAACCGACCGGACAACGGTTCTGCATAAACTCCGCCGCCCTCGATTTCAAAAAATCAGACTAACAATATTCGGATTTGTTGCTGTACTTGGTGCCCCAGGCAGCCATTTGCTTGAGGATCGGTAAGAGATCGTGACCTTTTTCGGTCAAGGTATATTCGGTGCGCGGCGGGACTTCAGCAAAGTTGTGCTTGGTAATCACTCCGTGTTCTTCGAGCGTGTCGAGGCGCTGGGAAAGAGTGCGCGGGTTAATGCTGCCGACTGATTTTTCTAGCTCGCAAAATCGTTTTGGGCCGCTAAACAGGTCGCGCAAGATAAGCGCCGTCCATTTGTTGCCGACAATTTCCATGGCACTGGCGATACAGCCTACGCGCGGTTCAATTGGTTTTGTAACAGATTGAGTTTTCATTACTTTACAAAGTATAGTATTAAGCTTATACTGACTGGTACAAACTATAAAAAGTATAGCACAGAGGGGCAAAACATGAAATTAGCGGTAATCGTTGGGACGACTCGACCAAATCGACAAACATTAAAGCAGGCCAAGTGGGTGGTTAAGGGGGCATCAGAGATTGATGGTATTGAGGTTGAATTGGTTGACCTGAAAGACTATCCGATGCCGTTTTTTAACGAACCGGTATCGCCACGCTACAATCCAGACCGTAAAATCAGCGGGGAAGTTAAGCCCTGGCTGGATAAGTTAACCGAATTTGATGCATATGTTTTCGTGACAGCCGAATATAATCACTCTATCCCAGCTGAGCTTAAGAACGCCTTGGATTATGCAACTTGGGAAATGAATCGCAAACCGGCGGCAGTCGTTTCGCATGGTTCAGCTGGTGGTGTCAGGGCTGCAACCGATCTAAAGGAAGTTTTGTCGGAGAGCAAAGCTGTGCTGATCCCGAACTTTGTTGCAATGTTGGGCATGAGTGAACTGATTGATGAAAAGGGTGATTTAAACGAATCCGTTAAAGCCAATCCTTATGGCCCACAAGCGACGTTAAGTACACTTCTGGAAGAGCTCCAGTGGTACAGCGACGCTCTTTCTTCCGCTCGTATAGAAGATAAACAGCTCGCCGCAGCCTAGATGTCCTAGATTTTGCTATGATGTAGGCAATGATTGATAAAAAAGCTGTGCCTACCAAGATATTGTGGGTGGATTTGGAAATGACAGGTCTGGACCCGCTTGAGGATGTGATCCTCGAGGTTGCAGCCGAGGTGACCGATTTTGAGTTTAAAACGCTTGGTAGCTATGAAGCTATAGTTAAGCAGCCTAAAGATCTAGTGGTCGAGAGGATGCAAAAAAATAAGTGGTGGGCTGACTTTCCCGCTAACCGAGATGAATTTGTTAACAAACTGGATTTTGCAAAACCAAGTGAACAAGTTGAACAGGAATTAATCGCACTACTTGAGCAACACTTTGGAGAGGAGCCGGCACTACTAGCAGGCAATAGCATCCACAATGACCGTAATTTTATAAAACAGTGGTGGCCCGAGCTTGATCTAAAGCTACATTACCGAATGCTAGATGTTAGTGCTTGGAAGGTGTTAATGCAGGCTAAATACGGTGTTGAGTTTGAAAAAAAGGAAGTCCACCGGGCGTTTGATGACATCCAGGCTTCAATTGCCGAACTGCAACACTACCTAGAGTGGTTTAGGCAGAGTTCAAATTAAGAAAATTGAACGTTTTGATTACCGGTACGTTCCGGTGAAACCCAGCTGCCCGAAACCTTAGACAAGTTAAGGGTTTGGCGCCAGTTGAACATGCAGCGAAAGATGGCTGCCAGCTGCACTATGTTCATCAGGTAAAACACGAAATACATCATCGGTGTATAGAGGCTCATTTTGATTTTTTTCCAAAAGCTCATATGCTCATCTGGCCACAGATTTAGGAGCAGGTAAACTGTAATCGTCATGTAGGCGCCAATTATCATGGATGGGTTGAGTAACATGTAGCATACGTATAGCACATAAATTATCGCCAGCGGTTCGAGTAGTAACATCACTTCTCCAAAGATTGCCATCGGCAGTCGGTAGAATGTTAGGCCTTTGCTGTATTGTTTGCCACGATTGAGAATCAGACCGTGATATTTAATTAGATTTTGCATACTGCCGAGCTTCCAGCGATAGCGTTGTTTGACGAGGGCGCCAAAGGTACGGACACCTTCGGTCATTGCCAGCACGTCTGAAGCATAAATAATGCGTTGTTCGCGGTTGCCGCCTGAAATAACTTTTAAGCTTAGGCCTATGTCCTCAGTAGAGGTGTCATTATCATAAAATCGAACACGTTTTAGGATCTCGCGCCGATAAGTTGATGCCACGCCGCCGATTATGTACTCACTGTTAGTAATAGAGAAAAACTTTTTCGAACGATAGCCGATCATATGTTCAAATTTTTGTAATAGCCCAAGTATAGTCATACTGTCGAGAATACGTACGTTTGCTGCCACTCCGACTACCCGTGCATCTTCAAAGTAGCTAACGGCGTTAGTTATGCTTTTACGGTGCAGCAGCGAGTCCGCATCAAGCGTCATGATTAAGTCACCTTTAGCACCGCGTTTGAGAGCGTGGTTTAGGGCCTCAGCCTTGCCGCCGTTCTTCTGCTTATACATTAGCCGAATGTTGCGTTTGGGATATTTTGCGATGTACTGTTTGACCAGTTTCTTGGTGTCATCGGTCGATGCGTCATCAATAACAATGATTTCGAGCTTGCGGTAAGTATTTACGCGGACTGAGTCTAGGCAGCGAATGATGCCAAGCGATTCGTTATGGGCTGGTATCAGTACAGTTACTAAAGGTTGTAGTTTATGGTGATTGCGGGCAGGGGTACGTGCGCGCCGCCTGTATTGCCATATGTCATAAAAATTAGCCCCAACCAAATATGCGCCTAGATGGATTATGTCGATGACACTAATAATGATAAAGAGATAAAAAAGGAACTGTAGAAGCATATCTATACTGCCTTCACCAGATCAAATACAAACAAGCTGCGGTTTTGATACCAGAATCCAGAGCATGTTTGAAGTGTCAAAATCGGCGGACCCTGGTAATCAAACAGGGAACTATCGGTTGGGCTGGTGTCGTGTCGACTCTTCATGCTGTAGATGAACTTATGACCGTTTTTTGTGGTTATGATGGCCTGGTCGCCGTTTTTTACATTTAGTAGCTTACTAAAGACGTCTTTGCGGTTATGACCGTAGATAAAGGTATTACCGCCGGCATTATTCGGAGGCGGTGTCATTACGGCGTATTCGGCTTTAGTCAGGCTTAAAGTCCAGGTCTGGGTTTTTTGATTGTAGTAGCCCGGCTCAACCTCTATTGAAATGCCAACAGCCGGGACTTCAATATGTGAGGGTTCGCCTGAAATCGTGGCTGTCTCCTTCACAATTGCCGTTTGCTGCTTTGCTGCCGCAAAAACAGGCTGAGCATTTGCCGTTTGCCAGTGTTTGATAAAGTGTTGCGAGCTCATGAGTAAGCCGGCCATTACAAAGAAGAGGCCAACATATGCGTAAAATCGTAATTTCTCAGTATTCATAGTCTTCTGTTAACAAAAAAGAGGGGATAGACTACACCAATGGTGTATCCGATCCCCTCCCTTTGTGACGAGTTGTTGCCTTAAACCTTGTAGGTTCGCTGTGCGACAAGTCGTGCAAGTGTTGATAGCAAGATGACCCCACCGACAATAATGCTAACAAGCGAGACAACCATCAATAGTTGGTTGCCACCTGTGTTTGGTAGAACTACCGCACCGGCAACAGTTGTTGCTGCAGATGCTGCTCCACCGCCTTTGCCTCCGTACATAGTACGTCCTCCCTGTTAATTTAGAGAATTTGAGTACACGAACCACATCTGCTCACGTGTGACAGATGTACCCTCGTGGAGATCCCAGACTCTCTTAGGGGTTAATTATACATAATACTGACAAGATGTAAAGCATATTATCAAATATGCTTATGGTAAGTATCGTCTTGAATTAGTTTTGGTACCAACGAACGTCGTCAAAGTAGGCGCTGACACCTGAGTTACCCAAGATAATTAGCTGTAAGCTGGCTGATTTTACGTTTGGTGAAGACGGGGTGTAGGCAAGAGTTACGTCACCGTTTCGGACGGCTCGGACGCCGGTTTTATATTGTCCTGAAATCCAGTTGCCGTTTATATCGTATTCGTCAATGTAGAACCCGACTTCGCCGCTACTGATTGCTTGAAGCTTTAAGTACGAGCTAATGGTATAGCTTTTTGTCGAATCTGCCACAACTTTCGGAGAAAACAGATGCTTATTGCTTGTGGTTGAGGTCAGTTTAACTGAATTGACCACATTATTTAGGCTTCCGTTACTTGCGCTATCCAAAAATATTCCAGCAGGATTATCTGTAGACCAGCCGCTTAGGCCACTTTCAAACCCACCATTAGTGATCATATTTTGCGTGACGGGAGGTGGAGTGGTGTCGACCTGAACCGCGAACATCTGAACGTTATCGACGTAGGCATTTATGCCAGAGCCGGTAGCGCCTATCTGCAGACTGGCGGTAGCGACAGCGGCAGAGGTTGGTTTGTAGGCGTAATTCATATTCTCGGCAAACGCCCGGCGGTCGCCACCAAGATACTTACCAGATATCCAGTTGCCGTTTATGTCGTATTCGTCAATGTAGAACGAGACTTCACCGCTATTAAATGACTGCATGTAAACGTAGTTTTTAAGAGCGTAGGTGTTGCTGCTGCTAACGGCGATTTTTGGTGAAAATAGGTAAGATCCTCCACTAGTAGGACTCTGTATGCGCATTGATTTAGTCGGGTCCGGGAAGCTGCCATTGCCTGCCGAGTTGGCGGTAACCAAACTTGGGTTATTAGTCGTCCAGCCATCAGCCAGACCGTTATTGAAGCTGGAATTTGGCAATAGGTTGGTTGTACTTGATAACTGGCCTTTTGTAATGGTTGTATTACTCAGCAGGCCGGCTGTAATTTTTGTTTTGGCATATGCCGCAACAGCGGTCAGATTCGCGGTGCTCCATTCATAATCGTCGGGGTTAGTGCTGGGGCGAGTCTTTATGTCATGGAAGGTCAGCACCAGCCAGCGCTTGTTAGCTACTGCGTCATCTATTTTGGCTTTGACCTGCGCGACTGACGTTGTCCCCTCAACATGATAATCATTAATGATGTAGTCGTTATATGGCCAATCATTGTTGTTTTGATCAGCAAAACCACGCTGTGATGAGTAGTATTTTGCGATTTGAGCAAGAACCGCACCGTTGTAATCACCATAGGGACTAGCAAAAGCGGTCGCGTTTATACCTTGAGCGGCCAGGTCTGCTTTACTCTTTGTAAGCTCAGTCGTCACCTGGGCTGGTGTAAGTACGTTTGGCTGCCCATCAGTTGCATCACTAGTTGCTAAGTATGGGTGAGTAACGGTATGCGAGCCAATTTCCCACCCGGCAGTTTGTAGTGCTTTGACCTGGGTCCAGCTCATATATGGAGTAGAGTCGTTGGCGCGGCAGGTGTTATTTGCGGTAGTCATACCAATACACCCAGTAGTGACGTAGGTCGTGCCTGTTAGGCCATTGGCAGTAAGCGCCGGTCGTGCCTGCGTGTAGGTACTAGCCAGGCCGTCATCAAAGGTAAAAGATATCTTGGCTGCAGGTAGCGGATTAGCTACTGTTGATGGCGTTGTCGTGGCCGCTAATGCCTGCAAAGGAGTTAGGACGACTATGCTGACAATGACCAGCGCGGCGGCTGTTTTAAGACCCTTTAACAAAATTGAACGAGTATATGACATGAATGTTTTCCTGCTAAGTGTTTTACTACGCAGACTTCCACCATAGCCGTACTTTGGGTATTTAGTATACAATTAAATTGCATAAATGCAATACTTTTTGTATTTTAATGCGAGAGCTTATGCGAATTTTACAAAAATCTACTGTCATTCTGTCAATATTGGCGATTATCTTACTTCTGGCTGCATTATTTGCTTTGCCAAAAAATGACACCAACGGAACGATTGATCTACTCCGCGGCTATGATTGGTCGCATATGGCGGGGGGCACCCAAGGGGAGCAGGGACTTACTGTAACCCCACAAAATCGAACAATACAAACACAGGACCCAGAAAGCGACATAGATAATCCTCCAATTAACTTAGTCGGACCTTCCTTGGAATACAGGGACGATTTTATTATCAATATTTCCACTGATGGTTTAAAAAATGGCGACGCTATCAGGTTTTATAGTGGGGTACCGATTGTCTACGACGAGTGGCGTTACGAACCTGCCTCTATTGAAATTATGAGTCAGGAAAATTCTGCTATGGTTAGCGTCTGGGATGGTAGTTCCTCTACGCCCGCCAGTGTTAAAAAGTATCAACTAACTGCCGAACCTAATAAACTTACTTTTGAAAAAACTGGCAATCAGCTGAAGCTAACCGCCGATAATCGGCTGGTTTTTGTCATAACCTCGAGGCCGGTTTTTGAATCGGGTAAGCTTTGGTTCGGATTTTCTGCCGGAAGCCAAAGTCTAAGCGTGAAATCGCTTACGGTAAGCTATGTCGCGGGTTCAGTAAAGGTCTCAAAAGGACTGACCACCAAGGCGCAAACTTCACTGCGTTCAGGACAAATAAAGTTCGGAGCAGCAATAGCCTTACATCCACTATTAACAGATGAGAAATATCGCCAGCTTGCCCTAAATAACTTTAATATTTGGACACCCGAGAACGAATTTAAAGCTCAATTCATTCACCCAAGTCAAAAAACTTATTCATTTAATGAAGCCGACCTATTGGTTGATACGGCGCTAATTAATAAAATCGCTGTCCATGGCCATGCGCTGGTTTTTGGCGAAGCCAATCCGGAGTGGATGCGCCAGGCGCCAGATGACAGCAAGCAGGCAATTATGGTTGATCATGTCAGAACTTTGATGACACATTATAAGGGCCGTGTATCAGAATGGGATGTAATCAATGAACCGCTGTCTGATGAAGACTCTGATTATAGGAATGGTGGCGATGGCTTGCGCCGTCACCTCTGGTATAAAGCAATGGGTTCAGATTATATTAGCACTGCATTGCAGGCCGCGCGGTCGGCCGATCCGCAAGCGAGACTTTACATAAACGACTACGGCCTCGAAGCAGATGGGCCGCGCTGGCAGGCAATGTTGAAACTTATTGATAAGCTGCAAGCACAAGGGGTGCCTCTTGATGGCATAGGCTTCGAGGCTCATATACATGAAGCCTCGGATCGTGTAGATACTAAGGTTTTGACACGCCACTTTCAAGAATTAGCCAAGAGAGGGCTGAATGCCCGCATCTCTGAAATTGATGTGTTTGGAGATGACGGCACGGACGCCCAGGCGGATGATTACGCCAAAACTTTAAAGGTATGTCTCGCAATTCCAAACTGCGTGGCTTATAGCACCTGGGGGATTTCTGATAAGTATGGTTCGACTACAGAGTACAATAGCTATCCATTGGAGTATGGCAATGATTTGCTCTGGGATTCTGGCTTTAAGCCAAAACCCGCCTACGAGCAAGTATATAAAATCTTAAATAGCACCCAAGAGGATTTATAATGTCTGTCATGGACCATAAAACTGTTGAGGATTACGTTTTGAGCATGCCTAACTCACGGTTGGATTATCCGTTTGGCGAAGATGTGGCAGTCTATAAAGTTGGCGAAAAGATGTTTGCCCTAATCCCTGAAGGTAAAGATCCAGTAAGAATAAGTTTGAAATGTGATCCTGAGCTCAGCAAGCTGCTCCGAGATAAGTATGACGAGGTAATGCCTGGGTATCATCTAAACAAAAAGCACTGGAATACTCTGATTTTAACTGGTCAGCTCGGCTGGGAAGAAGTACAAGAACTGATCCGGCACAGCTACGATCTAGTATCTTCGAGCTGAATGAGAAGAAGTTTGGCTTGCTCGTATTGGCTGTTGAGTAGGGCCTGACCTTTAGGGCCAGAAGTTTCAACAAATGCTTGTTTTAAGTCATTCATATAACTGGTTAGCTTCTTTTGCATAATGCCTTTGTAGGTTTCGTTATAGGTTGCAGCTGATGCAGCAGCTACGAGCTGTGTGTCAGTGGTTTTGCTAATCTTGAGATTCAACTCTTTTAGGTTAACTTTTTTACCGTTTTTAGCCATATAGTTAACTAAATCAGACCTCGAACTCGCAAGGCTTAGATTAGCCGTAGCAGAGAAATTTTCGTTACTTTCTGACAAATCCGACTGTTTTTGCGCATTGTCGGTCAAATGAATAATGGCTTGCTGGTCTTGCGTAACTGATAGGAGGGCAGTATAAGACGATCCGCCTCCCAAGAAACCTTTAATCACCACGAATAAAATCATCAAGACGACTAAGCCGCCTCCAAAAATCGCAATCCGCATTGGGAGCGAGCTATTGGTGGGCAGAAGTGGTCCCCTAGATTGTTGCTGGATGGGTTCGTCAATGAAATCATAAGCCTGCTGGGGGTTGAACTCCGGAGCCTGCGTTTGTGCGTCCTGTAATTGTTCTGAACGGCTGGCATCGCCCTGGTACTGAACGTAATGTTCTTCTCGATCGAGATGAGTCACCGGATGATAGGTTGGTGGTGGCGCTCCGTTCGGTGCTGGCCGGGGACCAGGGTTTCTACTTGGATCATAAACTTGCTGCTGCATATAGGCACCAGCATATTTTTGCAGGTGAGGCGGCAAGTTGTGTTGCATCTGCTTGTCCATCGCCGCTTTTACGCTGTCAGGTATATAAGTGTTGCGGTTGGCTTGCTCTTGCTGAGGATTTGGCCGAGGTGGCGGTTGAGGGGACATCCCTTAATTAAACCATAAGCGTCTCACTAGAGTGAAGAGATGGAGGATCGTTCTGCTATGCTAAAACAATGACTAAGCAGCAACGCTTGGTGCTTGTGGTGAGTATACTGGCCTCTTTTGTGGCTTTTTTGGATAGCGCCATCGTCAACGTAGCTTTGCCCTCGATCCAAGATGAACTTGGGGGTGGCCTGTCGGCCCAACAATGGATAGTCGACGCTTATTTACTTACACTGGGCTCATTTATTCTAATTGCTGGATCGCTATCCGATCTGTTTGGACGAAAAAAGATCCTTAACCTAGGCCTAATCGGCTTTGGATTTACTTCAATACTGTGTGCGATAACCCCAAGTGTAGATTTTTTGATTGGGGCACGTGCTCTCCAAGGTATTGCAGGGGCACTACTAGTTCCAAGCTCATTGGCTTTAATAATTGCGACTTTTTCTGGCGCGGCTCAAGGTAAGGCTATCGGCAGCTGGACCGCGTGGACCGGTATAGCATTTATATTAGGGCCGCTTCTAGGTGGGATATTAGTTGATTCAGTCTCGTGGCGCTGGATTTTTGCAATCAATGTTTTACCAATTGCCGTGACATTGTATTTGTTAAGAGATATAAAAGTGCCAAAAAGGGAGGTCGTACCTAAAGCCTCAGTAGATTTCTTTGGGGCTGTGTTATGTGCAATTGGTCTGGCCGGGCCTGTATTCGCGTTAATTGAGCAGCCTCGCTATGGATGGGGGGACCCAATTATTTATTTGCCACTGGTGCTTGGGGTCATGATATTTATCGGCTTTTTGGTTTACGAAAAACGCGTCAAACATCCTATGTTGCCTCTGAGTCTCTTTAAGAACCATAATTTTAGCGTTGGAAATGTTTCGACGTTGTTAATTTATGCTGGCTTATCGGCCGGTATGTTTTTGATCGTCCTGTTTTTGCAACAAGTATCTGGATATTCAGCTCTCAAGGCTGGCCTTTCATTGCTTCCGGTTACATTAATACTATTCTTGTTTTCTTCTCGGACAGGCGCGCTGTCGGCAAAATACGGACCCCGATTATTTATGGGTTTTGGTCCAATTATTGCCGGGATAGGTTTCTTAATGATGCTTAATACTCCGGCAGATCTAGACTACTGGACACAGCTTTTACCTGGAATCTTGATTTTTGGGCTGGGATTGTGCCTGACAGTGGCTCCGCTTACATCGACAATACTAGGTGATGTTGATAAGGCACAGGCTGGCATCGCTTCGGCAGTAAATAATGCCATCGCCCGGATAGCTGGTTTGCTGGCAGTAGCTGCAGTTGGGGCGATCGTTGCCGCGCAATTTAGTGCTTCGATTGATAAGCTCAACCAGTCTTATTTTAGTAGTAGCGAAGTAGCTATAATCAAGCAGGCACCACTTCAAACTATGCCAGACATTGCTAAGGCAAACGCCTGTAGTGAATCTGGCAGCCAGATTTTGACCGATGCATCGGTCTCAGCATTCCATACCGGCATTGTGTCAGTTGCTGTTTTGCTGATTGGAGGCGGCATAATTTCACTGATTGGAATCCGCAACCCGAAGAAGGCCTAGATCTTAAAAACTTTTATAGCGAGTGAATTTCAGTAGATGCTCATGCTTGGGAAACTCCTTGTGGAGTACAATAGGTGTACTTATGGACGCTGTTGAGGAAGTAAAAAGTCGCTTATCTATTGAAGATGTTATCTCTGAGTATGTCCAACTCAAGCGTGCTGGGCGAAATTGGCGCGGCTTGAGCCCATTCAGTAACGAAAAGACGCCAAGCTTTATGGTTAGCCCTGAGAAGCAGATTTGGCATGATTTTAGCTCGGGCAAAGGCGGCAATATGTTTAGCTTCGTCATGGAAGTCGAGGGCTTGGATTTCAAACATGCTCTGGAGCTGCTAGCCCGCAAAGCCGGCATAGACATTGAACAGTACCGTACTTCGTCGAATCCGGGTGGTCCGAACAAAGAAAGAATCTACGAACTGCTGGAGCTGAGTAGTAAATTTTATCAAGTGCAGTTTAGTAAACACAAAAAAGCTCTTGAATATATCTTTAAGAAACGTGCTTTTACGAAGGAAACCGCGCTGGAGTGGCGCCTAGGCTACTCGCCCAATAACGGTTCGGCACTGATCGATTTTGCCAAGAGTAAAGGTTTCACGGAAGCTGAGATGAAACAGTCTGGAGTAAGCGCCCAGGGCTATCGTGGTGGCACGCAAGACATGTTTCGAGGACGCATCATGATACCGTTGCAGGATCCGCAGGGCAGGGTAATAGGCTTCACGGCGAGATTGCTTGAAGATGATGCCAACGCGCCGAAATACATAAATACGCCCCAGACAGTTTTGTATGACAAAAGCCGACATATTTATGGGCTGCATCTGGCTAAGGAATCAATTCGCAAGACTAAGTTTGTGGTCATGGTCGAGGGTAACCTAGACGTTATTGCTAGTCATCAAGCTGGAGTCAGGCAAGTCGTGGCGACGGCCGGCACAGCTTTAACCGAGCCAAATTTGAAAGCGCTTTCTAGGTTTACAGGCGATATCCGACTGGCGTTTGATGCGGATAAGGCGGGGGTAGCAGCCACAGAACGGGCGATTCCAATCGCTAGCAGGGTTAAAGTTTCGCTGAGTGTGATCGACATTCCTGGGCATAAAGACCCCGATGAGCTAATTCGTAAGGACCCGAAGTTATGGGAGGGGGCGATCCAAAACAATGAGTACGCGCTGGATTGGCTAATGCAAAGATATTTAAAGGAGTTGGATACCACAACCGCACAGGGCAAAAGACAGTATAGCGATATTTTATTGCCAGTTGTTCGGGGTTTGTCTGATGAGGTCGAGCGAGACCACTATCTGAACGCAATAGCTAAATCAATCGATGTAAGTCGTGAAGCTCTTGGACAGAAACTACAAAAAACCCCAAGCTCTAATCCTGAAACACGTCGCCGTCGAGTAAAGTTTGAGCCGGCAAAATTGGATAGAATTGCCGTGGAGAACAAAAAGACCCAAGATAATTTTCTCAGCTTGATGCTAATGCGCATGACCTTGCGTGAATTTTTAGACTTAATTGAACCCGAGATGCTGTTTACAGATGAAGGTAAGCAGCTGCTAATCTTCCTAAAAACTCACCCGGACTTTGATGGCAAAAACCTCAAAGAAGTGCAAAAACTCGCTGATTATGTTAAAATACAGTCATTACTCTATGAGGAACTATACCAGGGCCTCGAGCTTAATGAGCTTCATTACGAAGCCGCTCGATTGCAGGCACGCTTGGTAGAAACATTTATAAAAACCCAGAAAAATAAACTAGCCGATGAGTTATCGGGTGCCGATGACAAAACAACCCGCCAACTTCTCGAACAAGTTAAAAAGTACGACGCATTGTTAAACAACGTGAAAGGAGCCATGAGTGGCTAAAGCTAAAGATAAAGCTGCAAAAGCAGCCAAACCAGCCGATGACCAACCGGTCGATAAGCTAAGAGAAGAACTTTTTGCCAAGGCAAAAAAAGACGGTCATATTGATCAAAAGGAAATATTTAAAGTCTTTCCGGAATCACCTGAAAACGCCGAAGCACTCGATGCTCTCTACACGGAACTCGCTGATTCAAACATTGAAATCACAACCACCGGTATAGACCCTGTGGCATTTAGCAGTGCCTGGGAGGCCGAGGAACCCGAAGAAGAAGAGGTAGTTACTCCTACGGCGACAGTCTATCTTGATGATGATGTTGCTGATGACTCTGTACGTTTGTATTTGCGCGAAATCGGTAAGATCCCACTGCTGAGTGCCGAAGAAGAGTTGGCTCTAGCCCAACGGGTTGTTGCCGGCGATAAGAAAGCCAAGGATGAAATGGCTGAAGCTAACATGCGTCTAGTCGTTTCTATTGCAAAGCGCTACGTTGGGCGTGGTCTAGACTTGCTCGACCTGATTCAAGAAGGCAACACGGGCTTGCTCAGGGCCGTCGAGAAGTTTGACCCAGACAAGGGCTTCAAGTTCTCGACTTACGCAACCTGGTGGATCCGACAGGCAATAACCCGCGCCATCGCCGACCAGGCCCGTACCATCCGGATTCCAGTTCATATGGTTGAGACTATCAACAAGTTGCTCCGAACCCAACGCCGCCTAACGCAAGAGCTAAACCGGGAGCCAACCAACGAAGAAATCGCCAAAGAAATGGAAATTGATGTCGACAAAGTCGAGCACATTATGAAGATCAAGCAGGACATTAGTTCGCTTGACGCTTCAATCCGCGATGACGAAGAGGATTCAGTTCTTGCTGACTTCATCGAAGACGAAGACACGGTTTCTCCCGAGGAGTCCGCCACAGGTCAGCTCTTAAAAGAGCAGGTTAAAGACATGCTGGGTGCTTTAACCGAGCGCGAGCAAAAGATACTAAAGCTCCGTTTTGGTCTTGAGGACGGCAAGAGTCACACTCTAGAAGAAGTCGGTCAAGAATTCTCAGTTACTCGCGAGCGCATCCGACAGATTGAAGCTAAGGCCTTAGCCAAGCTTCGCAAACATCGTGACGCTAAGAAGCTTCACGATTACATCAAGTAAGTTCGACTCCAAGTTCGTCTAGCAGTCTCGATAGGTCAGCTTGTAGCTCCTCGACGTTTTTGTCGTTAGCTAAGAAATAGTCGGCATTTGCGATTGGCCCACCTTTTTCGAGATTTTCGATTTCAGCATAATCTCGGCTACGAGCTTCTTCCTCTGTTAGTGGACGGACTCGACGGGCAAATAAGCGCTGATGTCGGATCTTTTCGGGCGAGATGACAGCGATAATAACGGCGGCTTCGCCAAAGCTATCTTTAAAAATCTTATACTCAGTCCAGCTGTATAACCCATCGACTACAACGTACTTGTGGCCTTTTTCGAATTCTTCTTCGACTTGCTTGATAATGCGCACCGCGTAGGCGCCTTTGCCTTCTTTTGAACGAATATCTTCTCTTATAAATTTTTCGCTGGCAGCATTTAGCTCCATATTGCGTTTTTTGATCTCATCGAGGGTAATACCACCGAAGTAAGCTGAGGGTAAGCCCTTGGCTTTAAGAAAATCGACGCAAACGCTCTTACCGGCGCCGGCCATACCAACAAAAACTAGAACCTTTTTATCTTGCATTGCCACCATTGTACATTATGAGCCGAGGATGCTGACAGAACGGGCAAGCACAAGGGCAAGTGTAAAAACCGCGACCAATGACTGAGAGCCCATTAAGAATTTTGCCTGCAAAGTCAGCGGCCTGGAGTCAGACGGGGCGAAGTTGACCGCGTTTGTTACCGATAGGTATAGATAGTCACCAAATTGAGGTTGCCACTCCGGAAATTCTTCAGGTGATTCGTATTGCGTGAATTGAAAGTCCTTGTCGTATTTTGACCAGACTGTTCTTGTTAGCCCGGGGCTATCGATTTCCCAATACCACAAGGCAAAAACGATTATATTGGTCATGAATATAGCCAGCGCGGCAGCCAGGAGTTTTTCGCCACTAATGACTCCATGCTCTACGATCAGGGAATGAAGCACATAGATTAATCCACTGATGTTTGCAGCCGAAATCAGTCCAAGCAAAACGATGGCAAGCGCGTGATGTATATCGCGTGCACGCTTGTGGTGTAAATTAACAGTAAAGCCGAGCAATACAGCTAAAATTATCTCTGTTAAAATGATTAAGTATTGCGAACCTGGCAGTAGCTCGCTACCAATATGCCTCGTAAATATTTGCAGACCAATCGCGACAATGAGCGCCAGCTGGGCCTGCGAAAGTTCTTTACGCGTAATACGATGATGAAGCATAAGCATTAGTTTAGAATGAAAACATGAATTTAACCAAACCGGGACTCAGACAGCGGCTAAAGGCCAAGCGCCTTGCATTGAGCCAGGCTGAGCGTGCCGCAAAAAGTGGGTTGATCGTACAAAAGCTACGTGAAGCTATTGATTGGTCGGATGTGGACTCAGTCCACATCTACGAGCCACTGCTAGATTTAGGTGAAGTTGACGTCAGTAAATTTACGTCTTCAGCCCTGTTTTTTACTTCTCGAAAGGTTGACGGAGACTGGCGGGTTGTCCCCATCAAAGGTAGCGCACAAGTTCCAGATAATTTTGAGGTGATTATAGTGCCAATGTTGGGCTTTGATTCAAGTTTGCATCGGATCGGTTATGGCGGGGGATATTATGACAAATTTCTTGCAACTCAGCCTACGGCAAAAAAGATTGGTGTTTGCTTCGCGGAAGGTCGAGTTGAGAGCTTACCTGCAGAGCCGCATGACATCAAGCTAGACATGGTCATAACCGACTAAATATCAAACACGCTTCTGCTTGCAATAATTTTGTAAGCTGTAAAAATAGATCGTTATGCCCTCACAGTCTACATTTGCGGGACAGGGTGACGCAGAACGGCTCACAATACGCTATTCTTCAGTCCTACCTGAATTCGAAATTTCTGCAGTTGCCGCAACCGAAAACAGCATACCCTCACAAGCACATGGTTTGGGCGAGGTTTCCGTTGCGGCGACACGGCAGGCTGATCAAAGCAAATTAGATCGACTTGCTGGCCTCCCAGTACTTCCGCCGGCTCAAGCTGAACCTAGTCGGGCCAACGAAGCTGAGCAACCTCAAGCTGGGTCTGTATATGAAGCACTTGCTCCCTTTCAACAGAGAGAGGTAGATTTGGTTATGTATTTACTCGGACAGCCCGGTTTTGCTGTTGTATCTAGTAATGCAGGCGGCCAGGTCAGGAATGACTTAGAATTTTCACGGAATGCATGGAACCTCACTAGGGCGATCTTGGTAGAGCAGGGATTAATTGTTATCGAGAAAGCTCATCCGAAATCTACCAGGATTTCAGCCATAAAATTAGACATAGAAGCACTGAAACTACAAAAAAATAACCATCTTTCGTTACCGGAAATTCGCCAACGAATTTCTGAGATCGAAAAAGTATCGTCAGACGAAGCGCCGTCCTCTCCAGGTGATGCAGATGATGCGCAAGCTCCTCCCAAGCCAGATGCTGGCGGGGAATCACCTGCCTATGAGCACAGGCTAAGCCCTCGAGTTAGGCGAGCTATGGCGCTTGATCCTAGCCCAAAAACAGGCTACAAGAGGGAGCCGCCGCAATCATCTTTTTTAGCCCAAGCCCGGATTCCGACGGGCGGCAACAGAGGGCAAAGACAGAGGGGCAAACCAACTTAGTTGACCTTGAGCAATATAAAAGCTCTAGGAGAGAACCTCAAGACTATCAATATAAAACCTTACTTGCTAAGGCGAAGGAAGGTGATGAGTTCGCATTTGAGGCAATTGTTTCTCGCCTCGACAAAATTCTTAACAAGTTAGCGAGATATCATGCACAAGATCTTAGAGGGAGAATTAGTGTCGACGAGTTCTACCAGGAAGGGTTATTAGTAATGATGGATGTTGTGCATGGGTACATGCCTGAATTAGGCGGTTTTGAATCATACAGCTATACCCGAATTAATGGAGCAATGGTTGATGCAAAAAGACGCCTAAGTGCTGTTCACGGGCTTGGCAGGCACGCCCGCGACAAACTAATCGACGCGGCTTCGCAAAAGGACAGCTCAGAACGGCTTCATGAAATTGCTACAAGAACCAGAGCTAGCCTGTACCTACTTCAGTTCATTGTTCGTATTGATGACGGCTACTGGATTTCGGCCGAACCACAGTCGATAGATACCAAAATTGACCCAAATAATAGCCACGCTAGTATAGGTGATATGATCGGATCGGGCTTTTCGATCGAAGATACTGTCATAGGGACTGAGGATCCGAGGGTCACAATAATATTTAGTGAATATACTAAGCTGCCAGAGCGTACTCAGAAAATTCTCGAAATGTATTTTGGGCTTAATGGTGAAGACCCAATGGTGCAGGAAGAAATTGCCACGGTTTTTGACATCACTGCCTCAAGGGTGTCACAAATTGTTAAGCATGCTTTAGTTGATTTACATCAAAGCTATAATGCCCAAACCTCCTAGCGTATACTGTAAAATATGGCAAAAGAGGAAAACGCGCGCAAAAAGCTTGTGGTGATTGACGGTAAAAGCGTTTTTTATCGTGGCTACTATGCCATGCCAAATCTCAGTACCAAAGATGGCAAACCAACCGGTGGGGTTTTTGGTTTCGCAACCATGGCACTGGAAGTGATCAAGCGGCTAAAGCCTGATTATGTTGCCGTAGCGTGGGATAAGCCAAAGACAAATATTCGCAAGCGACTAGAACTTTACCCGGAATACAAAGCCGGTCGTAAACCAGCCCCGGCTGACTTCCACGAGCAGGTGCCGATCCTGCATGAATTACTCGACGCGTTTGGCTGGCCACTTTATGAGCTGGATGACTACGAAGCGGACGATATTATGGGCGCGCTGGCGGTGCAGGCAAAGGCAAAGGACATCGAAACTCTGCTTGTGACCTCTGATATGGACATGCTTCAATTGATTAATCACCACGTGCATGTTTACGCGCTCAAGACGGGTTTGAGCAACATCGAATTGTATAATCCTAAGAGTTTTGAAGCTAAATATGGCATTGGAGTTGAACAATTTTTAGATCTAAAATCCATCAAAGGCGACTCGTCGGATAACATACCTGGCGTGCCTGGGATTGGCGAAAAAGGCGCGGTAGAATTGCTAAAAACTTATGATACTTTGGACGGAATTTATGAAAATCTCGATCTAATTAAGGAAACCACCCGTAAGAAACTTGTAGCCGGCAAAGACCTTGCATATTTAAGCAAAGAACTGGCTCGAATTTGGACTGACGCGCCCGTGAAGCTAGATCTTAAAGAACTCGACGGTAGCAAAAGCCGTCCCGAAAAAATTCTAGAATTGCTACAGAGCCTAGAGTTTCGCTCACTGGCTCGCCAGCTGCCTGACGTTATGCAGGTGGCGATTGAAAATCACCACGCCGCTACTGGCACGACCAATCCTCTAACGACTGGCAAACATATAGTGATTAATTCTGAAACTGGTCTTGGTCAAGTTAAATTCAAATCGGACTATTTATTTATCAATACGCGCACGGCCGGCAAGCACGGCCGTAAGCCAGAGCTGATCAGCATGAGTGACGGCAAACAAACCTACACCCTGGACTTAGCAAAACTTAGTCCTACATCTGTAAAATCGGTACTTTCTAATCTGCCGCCGCTAGTGGGATATGACATTAAATCCAGCCTAAAAGTATTTTTGGAGCTTGGTATCAAACTCCCAGTTGTTCATCATGACGTATTAGTAGCCGCCTTTTTGCTCAATAGCCTGCGGCGTGAACAAACTTTGACCGAGTTGGCTGAATCGGACCTGCATTACGGCGGGTCGCCGTTTGAAGATCTCGATAAGGATGAATATCTGACGAGAGTGCCAGAATTTACGGCCGTCATCCAACAGCTTTATGAATTGCAGGTTACCGAGATCAAAAAAGTTCCCAAGTTTCCGAGCCTGGCTAAGGATATCGAGTGGCCGGTAATACCGGTACTAGCGGACATGGAGTACGTCGGGATTAATCTTAATACGAAGTATATAAGGAAGTTCGCTGACGAAGTCGGGGATATGATCTCTGATTACGAACAGCAGATTTATGGGCACGCCGACGAGGAATTTAATATCAGTTCGCCGAGCCAATTGGCAGAAATATTATTTGTGAAGCTTAAGATTCCGACTGATGGCATCAAAAAAGGAAAGACTGGCTACAGCACGGCAGCAAGCGAATTAGATAAGATCAGGGCCTCGCATCCAATTGTGGATTTGATTACTCAGTATCGTGAGGTTACTAAGCTCAAAAACACCTATATTGACACATTGCCTGAGCAGGTCGACGACAATTCTCGCTTGCACACCACATACAGTCTTACCCAAGCCCAAACCGGCCGTCTGAGTAGTCATGATCCAAATTTGCAAAATATCCCAACACGGACCGATCTGGGGCGGCGGATTCGCACAGCGTTTGAAGCTGACAAGGGCAATAAATTGATCAGCGCTGATTATTCACAGTTCGAATTGCGGCTTGCGGCCGCCATTGCCGACGAAAAAGAGCTAATCGATATGTTTAATAACGACACCGACGTGCACACCATGACCTCTGCCCAAATCTACGGCCGCGAGCCAGAAGACGTTACCAAACAGATGCGCTATGCAGCCAAGGCAGTAAACTTTGGCATTATGTATGGACAAGGTCCGCACGCTCTCAGTCAGAGTACAGGTATGGATTTTAAGGCCGCCAAAGCCTTCATCGAGAAATATTTTGAAATTCGACCCAAGCTCAAAGAATTTATTGAACACACCAGGGAGCTGGCCGTAAAACAGGGTTACGTAGAAACCATGCTTGGCCGCAGGCGACCCACGCCTGACGCTAAATCATCAAACTTTATGGTTAGAGAGGGAGCACTGCGCGCGGCAGTTAACATGCCGATTCAGGGAACGGCTGCCGATATTATGAAGCTTGCGATGATTGACGTTCAAAAGAAACTCAAGGATCAGCACAATGATTGTCAGCTTCTTCTGCAGATCCACGACTCCATACTGGTTGAATGTCCGGCACCGGTGGCTGATCGTGTCGCCAAATTGATCAAAGAAACCATGGAGGATGCCTACAAACTCCCAGTTAAGCTCACAGTCGACACCGCCATTGGTGATAACTGGGGCGAACTCTAGCTTTTGCGGCGTTTGCGAGTGCGGGTCTTAGCGGTGACGACCCGACCGGTGCCGGCCCGCATCAAACGATAGGCGAGGGTAATGATCCAGATGGCAAGAATCAGGTCGGCCGCGCTTGTAAACAGGCTTAAAAGCCCATTGCTGGCGTTAAGGTTTAGCTTAATGTTAATAAATGCCACAAAGGCAATCAGCAGTTCAGCTAGGATGAGCAGCTGCGCAAGCCGACGACTTCTTTTCTGTTCGGCGGCGTAGCCGATAACGCAGACAAATCCGAACCAAGCGATAACTAAGACGTAAAAGACAAAAGAGGTAAAGACGTTTTCAAGACAGTTTGGGCTGTCATGCCGGCAAGTTTGCACGATGGAATCAAGGCCAGTTAGGATGTTGAGCATGCCCAATACGATGAACTGGATGAGTGTGGCAGTACCGGTTTCGTATGTCAGCTTCATTCATAAGCATTATAAGCGACATGCCGAGCAGTTAACATATTGCAAAATAGGCGTAATCGTGGTAGTATATGTTTAATCCACCTCAAGTGGGGTTTTATTTCTATGAAATACTTCATTGGCTACTTGATCACAATTGGGCTTCTTATTCTGCTGATCATTTTTTTGATGCGCGGAGGCAATGATCAAACAGCGCCAGTTACTACTAAATCGCTTGATAGCTATGCATCGACTGATGCCGAAGTCAGCTTCCTAAACGAGGGTCCGATCAATGCGGCATCTGAGCACCAGCAAATTCTTATCACCGTTGACCAGGACTACGTAACCTACAAGCAAATTGTAGGTTATGATGGCCATGTTGTCATGACCAAGCGATTCGCAAATACGCAGAACGCTTATAGCGCGTTTTTGAGTGCGCTTGGGCATGCTGGTTTCACTAGAGGCGATAGCAACGAATCTCTCCAAAACGAGAAGGGACTATGTCCACTTGGTCATAGATATATCTTCGAATTGAATGAGGGCACTGATCAAATTCAGCGAACCTGGGCAACCAACTGCGCTGGTTCCAAGTCATTCTTAGGTAACGTCGGGCTTACAATTACGCTTTTTGAGGCTCAAGTCCCAGGCTTTAATACGCTGAGTTCAAACGTTTTCTAAGAAGTCTGTGCGACAATATAAGCATGGTAAAAGCGATTGTTTTTGATTGTTTCGGCGTGCTGGTGACTGAGGCTTGGCTGCCGTTTAAGAAGAAATACTTTCTTAACGACGCCGTGCGTTTTGAGAAGGCAAGCGATATCGCAAAAAAGGCCAACCTTGGCCTGATCAACCATGAAGATTTTATTAGCGAAGCAGCAAAATTAGCAGGAATTTCCCCTGAAGAAGCCTGGGCATTTATTTCTCGCAATGTGCCTGATGAAGAACTGTTTGACTACATCGTCGAATTAAAAAAAGACTATAAAATCGGCTTTCTAAGCAATATCGCGGGCAACTACTTGCATCGGATGTTTAGTGAGGAGCAAATAGGGTTGTTTGACGTCATTGAGCTATCTTACGAGAGTGGCTTTATCAAGCCGGAGCCACGAGCCTACATCAATGTAGCCAAACGACTCGAAGTTGATCTGTCAGAGGCAGTCCTGGTAGATGATCAGCCGCGCAATATTTACGGTGCGGAAGCCGCCGGCATGCAAGCGATTTTGTACGATAATGTCGACCAATTCAAAAATGAGCTACAGACACTGCTGGGCTAGCCGATTTGGAAGGTGAGCCGTTTATCTAGCTGACAGCGACGTTTGATCTCTGGGCCACGCAAACGTAGAGAGCTGGCCATGGCGGCACTGGGGACCTTAATAATTATGTCTTTGTCGCGGATTTGGACACCGACTTCTACATTGAATTCATCTTGAACGTACTTCTTAATGCTTGCCATTTCCGAAGGTTCGTCAAAATCCTTCTTACTGAGTATGTTGAAGAGAGAGTCCATAGATATATTATAAGATACTTGTATGCCTGAGTTACCGGAAGTAGAGACAATTAGGATTGGTTTGCTGGGACTTTTGCTGGGGAAGACGGTTCAGTCGGTGGATTTTGATTGGCCAAAATCATTCCCGAATGCTCAGGCAGATGTAGATAAATTTTTGCTCAACGCCAAAATAACAGATATAAAACGGCGCGCAAAAGTTTTACTCATTGAATTGTCGAGTAATTATTCACTAGTGATTCATTTAAAAATGACTGGTCAATTGGTGTATAGGGGAAATGATGTGAAATTTGGAGCGGGTCATCCAAATGAGTCACTGATAGGTGAATTGCCTGACAAGTCAACGCGCGTGACTATGGTTTTTGATGATGGCAGCGAACTATTCTTTAACGATCAGCGTAAATTCGGCTGGGTGCGACTGATGCCCACGCCAGAAATTATGAATTTGGACTTCTTTAAAAAAGTTGGGCCCGAACCACTAAGCGCGCAGTACGACTGGAAGCAGTTGCGAGATGGTCTCATGCGTCGTAAAAACACGTCTATCAAGGCGGCGTTATTAGACCAGACAGTCGTCGCGGGAATTGGCAATATTTACGCTGATGAATCGCTGTGGGGGGCAAAAATCCATCCCGCAACACTTGTGAAAGATGTGCCTGACGCAAAGGTTAAAAAATTATTTCAAGAGATTGTTTTCGTATTGAAATTGTCGATCCAAAAAGGCGGTTCAACCGACAAGAACTATGTCGATGCCGAAGGTAAAAAAGGTAGTTATATGAGCTTTGCGCGAGTATTTCGACGTGAGGGGCAACCTTGTCCTCGAGATGGTGCGATCATAGAAAAAACACGAGTGGCGGGGCGCGGCACGCACGCTTGCCCGGTCTGCCAGCCGAAGCCTACCTCGTAAGTCGTCTCAGTAAAGCGTTGACTTCTTTGTGTGAGTGTAGCCGGTAGGGGGCATGGGTGCGGCCACGCCCGACCTTGATTCCATAGGCGGAGGCGGGAACGGCTTCAAACAGCTCTTCGTCGGTCGTGTCGTCGCCGAGACTCAGGACGAAATCATAGCTTTTCGCTAGCCAGCGTTGGGCGGCTTTGGCCTTGCTAATTTGCGGATTCTTTATCTCCAGAACTTTATTACCTTGCATTAATTCAAGACCGTACTTTTTTAGGACTGGCTTTAGAGTGCGCTTAATTATCACGGCATATTTTTGCGCGTAATATGGGGGCGAAGCTCGATAGTGCCAGGCTAGATTGTGCGGTTTTATCTCGACTTTGGCACCGGGGGTTTGGGCGGTATATCTTTCTAAAATTGGTAAGACTGAATATTTCCAGGCGGTGTCGGGCTCTTCGATGACCTGCCATTTCTTATGGCCGGCGATTTTGAGCGATGCACCGTGTTCTGCTACTAGGCTTATAGGTAGTTTGCCGAACCATTTTTCGAGATCAGCTGGACTGCGCCCACTTATCATTACGATCGTGTTGCGAGGATCCGACCCTAGCTTGGTGAGCAGGTTCAACAGAGGCTTCGGAGGATTGGCGTCAAAATACACTTCATGGAAGGGGATGAGACTACCATCATAGTCGAGAAAGAGTAAACGTTTTTTAGATATTTTGTAGTCTTCGATAAGTTTAGTTTGCATTCGCGCCCGAAGTGGCCGGGTGATGGACGGCGTGCCAGGTACTGGCTGGTTTAACACTGATACGAAATCTCTGGCCCAATCTTGAACTGTATTGGCTGCCAGCGTGTGTCGCATCCGTTTTAGTCGCCGGCGCAATTCGCGGCGACGCATGTTTAATGCCTGGTGAAGAGCGTCAGCCAACTCTTCAGGCTTGCGTGGATTTACGATCAGGGCGTCTTGGAGCTCATTTGACGCGCCAGCGGTTTCGCTTAATATCAGCATGCCATTTTTTTTGGCGCCGGCGACAAACTCTTTGGCAACTAGATTCATTCCGTCTCTCAGCGGAGTAATAAAGGCGACGTCGGCTATTTGAAACAGCGCGGTGACTTCCTCAAATGGCATCGACGTATTAATGTAGTCGATTGGCTGCCAAATAGGGGTGCCCCATTTATTGTTAATATCTTCGGCGGTTTGTTTAAGCTTTTTGGAGAGACGCTGATAAGCCGGCACATCGGTGCGCGAGGGCGCCGCCACCATCGAGAAAATTACTTTTTCACGCATCTTTGGGTATTTTTCGAGGAATAGTCCATAAGCCTCTAATCTTTCGACTAGACCTTTGCTGGGATCAAGCCGATCTACCGCTAGTATGACTTTTTTGCCTTTATAGCGTTTAGCGTACAGCGCGGTAGCTGACTTTACAGCTTCGGTCTTACTTGCTGAAGAGTAGCGTTCATAGTCGATACCCATTGGGAAATCACTTACTCGTACGACGCGATCTTGATAAACCAGCTGGGCGTTATCAACTTCAGCTGTGTTGATAGATTGGGCTACATCGAGAAAGTTAGTAACGTAGTCTGTAGTGTGAAAGCCAATTACGTCCGCTCCGAGCATGCCAGCTACTAACTTTTTATATTCGGGCAATTTACTAAATCGTTTAACTAGCGGGAAGGGAATGTGCAAAAAGAAACCAATGCTTACATCGCTCCTGCCTAGCCGCACAAGTTCGGGCAAAAGCAATAATTGATAATCGTGAATCCAAATTTTGGAGCCCGTTTCAGACAGATTGAGGATGGCTTCGGAATATTGTCGGTTGACGCTACGGTAAGCCTGCCACCAGCGTTTATAGTCAGGGCTTTGTTTGCGCGATCGGTCCAGCGAATGAAAGACAGGCCACAACACGCCGTTACTGTAGCCAGTATAAAATTCGTCGATCTGTCTTTGAGACAGCCAGACCGGGCTACATTTGTGCTTAGCCAACTCCTTGACGATGTCTTGTCTGTCATCGTCGGTTAGATCGTCGCTGGCTATGCCGGGCCAACCAATCCAGGTGCGTTTTTTATCTTCGGCATAAGAAGAGATTCCCGTTAGTCCACCAACGCTCGGAGAATATATTAATTTACCGTCTTCTTTTTTAACGCTGACCGGCAAGCGATTGGAAACAATAATAACCTGTGGCATAAGTTCTCTGTGCATACATCATAACAGATCAGCGCCCCTGTTGCTGTAGGCATTGATACAATAGGTGTAATGATAACTACCTTGACGGGAGCCAATAGCTTTGGGCTGCAGGCCAAATTACGAGAATTGGTCGACGTTTTTGTCGCTGCCAACGGCGACCTGGCTCTAGAGAGAATTGATGGACAAGAACAGGAGCTGGCAAAAATTATTGAGGCCCTAAATGGTCTACCATTTTTGGCTGCAAAAAAATTAGTCGTTCTACGCCAGCCGGGTACAAATAAGCAATTTGCTGATGAAGCTGAACAACTTCTTAATGACTTACCCGAGACAACAGATGTGATTTTAGTCGAGCCAAAATTAGACAAACGCCTTGTCTACTTTAAATTTCTCAAGAATAATACCGAGTTCATTGAATTTTCTGAGCTTGATCCCAGCGGATTGGCGCGCTTTTTGGTGGATTCCGCCAAGCAGCAGGGCGGAAGCCTGAACCAGTCCGATGCCCGCTATCTAGTCGATCGAGTTGGCCCTAACCAGCAGCTGTTATCGAATGAACTAGACAAACTGCTGCTCTATAACAAAGCCATAACCAGGCAAACAATTGATCTTTTGACTGATCCGACCCCCCAAAGCACTATCTTTCAGCTGCTCGAAGCCGCTTTTGCAGGCCAAGCTCAAAAGGCTTTAGATATCTACGCAGAACAGAGGGCTATGAAGGTTGAGCCGCAACAAATCATCGCAATGTTAGCCTGGCAGCTCCATGTCTTGTCCGTTATCAAAACGGCAGGTGACCGTCCGGCTGGCCAAATAGCTAGCGAGGCTAGGATTAGCCCCTATGTTTTAGGTAAGAGCCAGGGAATCGCCAATGATTTAAGTCTCCAAGAACTAAAAAGATTAGTAGCCGATCTTCTCGAAATCGATACCGAATCTAAGTCGACAAATATCGACACTGACGAAGCTCTTCAGCTCTACTTGCTTAAGCTTTCTTCGTAGTCTTCTTCTTGGTTGCGGGCTTGGTGGCAGGGGCTGGCTTTTTGGCAGCGGCTTTGCCTGGCTTAACACCTGCGGCCTTGGCTTTTTTAGCGGCCTGGCTCTTAAGGCGAGCAGCCTTGTTTTTGTGAATCACGCCTTTTTTGGCAGCTTTATCAAGATGACTTTGCGCGCTAGCTTGGGTTTTGGCGGAAGGGCTCTTGCCAAAAGACTTCAAAGCTTCGCGGAGGCTTCGCTTGGTTTTGGAGTTGCGGATAGCGGCCTTATTGGCTGTGCGTACGCGCTTCTTAGCTGACTTGATTATGGGCATTAATTCTTCTTTCTCGTACTAAAGTTTATAAATGACTTAGATACAGACTATAACAGATTAGGGCCGCTGTTGTAAAGCGGTGATGAATATGGTAACGTGATAGAAGAAATTATCGAAACAAAAAAGTTTAATCAATAAATATGGAAGACGCCCAAAAACAGCTCGTCGACAAGCTCAAAACAGCCAATAATATTTTGGTGACGGTCAGCCGCGATCCTTCGGTGGATCAGTTGGCTGCTCTTATCGGACTCACCTTATTACTGACCAAAGAAGACAAACACGCCGCCGCAGTCTTTAGCGGCAGCGTTCCTTCAACCATAGAGTTTCTTAAACCGGAAGAAACAATCGAGAAAGACACAAACTCGTTACGTGATTTCATCATTGCTCTCGATAAAAACAAGGCTGATAAGTTGCGCTATAAGGTTGAGGATAATGTCGTCCGCATATTTATTACTCCTTACAAGACGTCAATCACCAAGGACGATTTTGAGTTCACGCAAGGTGATTTGAACGTTGATCTCATAGTAGCTCTAGGTGTTAAAAAGCAAGAAGATCTCGACGAAGCCATCATGGCGCATGGTCAAATACTCCATGACGCTACAGTTGCTTCGATCAACGTCGATGCTGACGGTGGGCTTGGCACAATCAATTGGCATCAGCCTGGTGCCAGCAGTCTGAGCGAGCTGGTTACCAGATTAGGGCAGGCGATTGATGATAAATTGTTTGATTCTCAGATTTCGACAGCCTTAATGACTGGCATTGTGGCCGAAACCGATCGATTTAGTAACGAAAAAACCACTCCTCAAACCATGAGTGCAAGTGCAGCTTTGATGACCGGTGGCGCCAATCAGCAGCTAGTCGCAAGTAAATTAATGGATGCTGGCCAGCTGGCTACTCTCAATGTGAGAGATGAGGCTCCCGAAGCAACACCTACCGATTCGGGTTCCGTTGAGATAGAGCACAAGGTTGAAATCCCTGAAGACGCACCGTCAGCAGAGGCACCGACAGGAGAGGATGCGCCTGTACCAGAAACAGAAACAACTCCAGTAACCGAAGTAACTCCAGAAAAAGAAGAGGTGCCAGAAGCGCCAGAGCTACCAACTTTTGAATTACCTTCTCCAAACGTAGAAAGCCTTCCATCAGAAGCAGGAGCACCAGTTGAGCCGCCCGTGACTCCACCTGTGCCCGAGCCAATAAGCGTGAATCCGGTATCTTCACCGGTGCCTGAACCGCTGTCGACGCCGACACAACAACCTGGACCTGGCTCGCCGCCGCCACCACCGGCCGCCAATGGCGCAACCACGGCGCCACCATTGCCAGACCCTTTGGCCCTGGCACCAGATCCATCACAGCCAACTGAAGAAGTCAGAACCCATGAGACTCTGACTGAGCTTGAAGAGGCAGTTGCTAGCCCGCATCTCAAGGATGATCCAACGCTAGGTACCGCTCGCGACGAGGTTAATAAGGCGCTCAATGATATTAACGCGACCGAACCGCCACACCCGACTCAATCTTCTGGAGCTGTCCAGTTCGGCAAGGAGTTAAGGCCATCAGATTTGCCAAGTGATCCAACTGTTCCGACCCCAACTCCAACAGCAACTGAGCCTGCTCAAGAACCAGCAACTGATCCAAATGCGCCCCCACCCGTGCCGCCGCCAATTCCTTTCCAGTTTGGAAATCCTTCGCCTCCAAAGTAGTCTTAGGTGATGAGAGGACTGTTATTAGTCGACAAGCCAGCCGATTGGACTAGTTTTGACGTCGTTAACAAGATCAGGCGCATCATAGCCGATGCCGAAGGCGTCAAACCAAAAAGTATTAAAGTTGGGCATAGTGGCACGCTTGATCCGTTCGCAACTGGGCTGCTTATCCTACTGGTCGGCAAGGAATACACCAAAAAGGCAAGTGAATTCAGTAAGCTCGATAAAACCTATGAGGTAACTCTGAAATTGGGTGCCACTAGCTCCACGGGAGACCCCGAAGGAGAGATCAAAGCCGTATCGGGTGCCACTCCGACCCTCGAGGCCGTCCAAGAGGCTGTAGGGCAGTTTAGGGGCCAAATTGAACAGGTACCACCGGCCTTTTCGGCTATCAGGATAGATGGTCAGCGCGCCTACAAGCTGGCAAGAGAAGGTAAAGAGGTTAAAATTGAGCCTCGACGGGTCACAATTAACAGATTGGAAATAGTCTCTTACGACTACCCAGAGGTAAAACTTGTCGCAGATGTCTCATCAGGCACCTACATCCGTGCCCTTGTCGAAGACATCGGCAAAGTCCTCGAAACCGGCGCCTACACCACCACGCTTCGCCGTACAGAGATAGATGGATATCACTTAGATAAAGCCACACAACTCAAAACAATTGAAGGCGGCATCACCCAAGAGCTACTCACGCAATTGTAAAATAATGAAGTTGTGGTATCGTATAGTCCATAATGTCATCAATTCGACCTGAGCAGACACCTATTGAATACTACGAAGAACTTCTATACGTTCGAGGTTTGGTTGTCGAGGACGATGACGATACTGTAGCCGAAGCAGCTCACTTCATGGTTAGCTCAGTTGAGGAGGCCAGTAAATTCATGCGTGGTTTCGGACAGTCATTAAGAGGCGATCGTTACACAGATGATAATTTGATTGAAGAGCGCGTCTTACTCAGGAACGTTGCCGCTGTGCTTTATCGCTTAAATGGGAATGGCGACGATTCAGACGGCTTGGAAATTTGGCAGCAAGCCTATGATGAGCTAGAAGCATCACAGACTAATCCCGAATAACTCCGAACACATTTTTGTAAGTCGGTGCTTGCACTAGAGAGCCTGATCTGTTAAAATGTTTGTACAATGATAACAAGTGAGAAAAAGACCGCTGCAATAAAAAGCGCGCAGGTACACAAGGACGACACGGGCGGTGCGAGTGCCCAGGTCGCCGTTCTAACAGAACGGATCAAAGAAATTACCGAGCATCTTCAAGTCAACAAGCATGACTTTATGGCTCGACGCGGTTTACTTCAAATGGTTGGCAAGCGCCGACGACTACTTCGTTACATTGCAAAAAGAGACAGCGAAACATACTTAGCACTCATCAAAAAACTCGGCATTCGCCGCTAGTTGATGCGCAGACAAAATATCTCGATCACTCGAGGTTCCAAGCTTGCGCATTAAACATCTTATAAGGAGTACCCACCGTGGCTCAGAATCCATTAGGTAAGGACATTATCAAAGTTGAGACCGATTTTTGTGGTCGCAAATTAAGCTTAGAGGTCGGGCGAGTTGGTTTCCGTACTAGCGCGTCGGTATTAGCTCGCTACGGAGACACTGTCGTGCTAGGCACCGCCATGGTTGGCAAAGAGCCAATCAGCATGGACTATTTCCCGCTGAGCATTGATTACGAAGAAAAAATGTACGCCGCCGGCAAGGTTAGCGGCTCACGCTTTATTAAGCGAGAAGGTCGACCATCTGACGACGCGGTATTACTTAGTCGTTTAATTGATCGACCTATCCGACCGCTATGGCCAAAAGGCTACAGACATGAAGCCCAGGGCGTAGCATCCGTTCTCAGTATGGATCCGGACTTCAGGCCTGATATGGTGGCTTTGATCGCCTTAAGTGCGGCCTTTATCTTGAGCGGCGCTCCATTTGAGGGTCCCGTTGCTGGATTGCGCGTCGGTCTCAAAGACGGCAAGTACGACGCTTTTATGACACTCGATGAACTAGAAGACGGCGAGCTTGATCTAGTCGTGGCTGGCACAAAAGATGGTGTCATGATGGTTGAAGCTGGTGCTTCAGAGGTAACCGAAGCACAAGTTGCCGAAGCAATCGAATTCGCTTTTGAAGCCATGCAGCCGGCAATTAAGTTGCAAGAGGAACTAGCTAAAAAAGTCGGTGTCACCAAGCAGGAATACACCTTGAGTTTGCCTGAGCCTTCGATTCAGGAGACTGTCGACAAGTGGCTAGAAGGTAAGCTTGGCGAAGATCTGCGTAAGCCGTACCCGGAACGCAACACTATAGTCCAGCAGCTAAAAGACGAGATGCACGCCGAACTGGGAGATACTCTCGGCGATGACCACGCCGAGAACAAGCCTCACTTTGACGAGGCCTTTATGTCCGCTTTGCACAAAGACGTCCGCAAAGGCATTGTCAAAGACAATGTCCGTCCAGACGGCCGTAAATTAACAGAGGTCCGGGAGCTAAATAGCGAAATTGGCCTATTGCCACGAGCCCACGGTTCAAGCGTCTTTACGCGCGGCCTGACTCAGGCTATGAACATCGTCACGCTGGCACCATTAAGTATGGTTCAGCTAGTTGACACGATGGAGCGTGAAAGCGAACGCCGATATCTGCATCACTATAACGCTCCAGGCTACACCGTCGGCGAAGTTCGTCGACTCGGCAGTCCTGGTCGTCGTGAAATTGGCCACGGCTACCTGGCAGAACGGGCAGTGACAGCAGTACTCCCAAGTGAAGCAGAATTCCCTTACATGATCCGGTCAGTTACAGAGATTATGTCTCAAAATGGCTCGACATCGATGGCAGCGACTTGTTCCAGTGTCTTGGCCTTACTTGATGCCGGAGTACCTTTGAAATCAATGGTAAGTGGAATCGCGATGGGCCTGATGATGGAAGGCGATAAACCATACATTCTGAGCGATATAGCCGATGCCGAGGATTTTGCTGGTGATATGGACTTCAAGGTAACAGGTACCGACAAAGGCATCACAGCACTTCAGATGGATATGAAAGTGCATGGTCTGCCCGTTTCGATCCTCAAGCAAGCCCTTGAGCAGGGTAAAGATGGCCGATTGCACATCTTAGAGCACATGAAGACAGTCATTTCCCAGCCAAAAGATATGAGCCCCTACGCTCCACGTGTCGAATCGATACAGATCAATCCCGACAAAATCCGCGAGGTTATTGGCAAAGGTGGCGAGACTATCCAGCGCATTACAGCTGAAACCGGCGCGGACATCGACATCAAGGATGATGGCACAATCATGATCGCTAGCCCAGATGGAGCCAGCATTGCCGCCGCTAAGCAGGCAATCAGTGATATCGTGGCCGAGCCTGAAGTTGGCACAATATATTTCGACAAGCCCGTCATGAGCGTGATGGACTTCGGTGCTTTCGTGCAAATCATGCCAGGCAAAGATGGTCTGGTTCACATTTCAGAACTTAGCGACGAGCGTGTGGCTAAGACCAGTGACGTAGTCAAAGAGGGTGATAAAGTCACCGTCAAACTTGTAGCTATCGACGACCGAGGCCGTCTGCAGCTCAGCATGCGTGCCGCCGCTCGCGAACTGGCCGACAAAGACAAGAAGTAGATATGATTGAAAAATTCGACAAATGGCATAAGACCAAGCCTGGCTTACTGATTTTCGGCGTGCTGGAACTGGCCATTGCCTATGGTTTTGCCAGTCTCTCAATCGATCGTGGAAACATTGTATGGTATCTGTTAACTCTGATCTTTTTGGTCGGCGGTTTACAAAATTTCTTTAAGTTTACAAAGGCAATAATAAAAAAGTGAATATAACACATACGTTATATAGCTTTTATGTTATATAGACGAACCAGCGATGACAACTAAGCAGCAAAAGCTAGACGAACTTAAGCAAAAGATCTTGGACGACAAGGTTACGCCTGATCTTGCTAAGACGGCAACGCAGCTTGTTTTTGGAGAAGGTAGTCCGAACGCGGAAATGGTATTTATAGGTGAGGCACCTGGTAAAAACGAGGATCTAAAGGGCATCCCATTCGTCGGAGCAGCCGGTAAGTTTCTCGATGAAATGCTAGCCACGATTGACCTAAAAAGGGAAGACATTTATATTACTAATATCGTCAAATACCGCCCGCCTGGTAATCGTGACCCGCTTCCAGACGAGAAATCATCATTTCTACCGTATCTCGAGTCCCAATTAGAGGTAATTCAGCCTAAATTAGTCGTGACGCTCGGCCGTCACAGCCTGAATTGCTTCTTGCCGGACTTGTCTATCGGACAAGTACACGGACAGCCCAAACGCTACAAGGGCAGGGTATATTTACCACTGTTTCACCCAGCGGCGGCATTGTATAACGGAGGCATGCGTCAGACTTTGATCGACGATTTTGCGCTCATCCCATCAATTATTAAGAAAATTAAATCATCTTAAATTTTGCTATAGAAAGGAATCTATGCAACCAAACAATAACAACCCAAAACCCCCAAAAGGACCAACGAGAAATAACGGTAGCCAGGGTAACAAAGGTCGCTCCGGCGGCAAGCCCAAGCCAAGCACGCCGATAAGCAGTGGCTTGAACACTTCACGCGGTCAAGCCGTGCGAGCACAGCGTCGCAGCCAACAAGACGCCCAACGCATCGCTAATCAGTACCTAACAGCCGAGAATAAGCCCGGTGTCGCCCCACAGCGCGCAAACGTGATCGACGAAAGCCCCCGACTCAAGATTATCGGTCTAGGCGGCATGGACGGCGGCGGCTCCAAGAATATGATCCTAGTCGAATATCAAAATGACGCGGTGATAATGGACTGCGGCAACGACCTTGGCGTTGATTTGCCGGGCATAAACTACGGCATCGCCGATACTGCTTATTTGGAACAGATCAAAAGCAAAATCCGTGCCTATATCATCACCCACGGTCACTTAGATCACATCGGTGGTCTGCCGCACATCGCACCAAAGTTTCCAGCACCGATTTATGGCTCTAAATTCACGATTGGCCGAGTCGAAGAAATCTTTGAGAATTTCGGTCTGCCCATGCCAGAGGGCTTTGAACTTAAAACAGTTACTATGAACGAAAATACTCACGAACGCCTAAAAATAGGTGCCTTCTTTGTTGAGCTTATTAGGGTGACACACTCCATTCCAGGCAGTACAGTCATCGTATTGGATACACCAGTTGGACGAATCCTAAACACCGGTGACTTCCGGCTTGACCCAAACCCGCTCGACCACGAAAGAACAGATGTTGAGCGTTTAACCGAACTGGGCAACGAAGGCGTCTTGGCGCTACTTAGTGAGTCAACCACCACGGAACGTCCAGGTCGAACGCCTAGTGAATCTACTATTGAACAGAGCTTTAAAGACATCATGGATAACGCTCCCGGTCGAATTTTTGTCGGTCTATTCTCGACCAACATGAACCGCGTCCAGATGATCATCAACGCCGCTGTCCACCACAACAAAAAGGTGGCTATGGACGGTCGCAGCATGGTTAGTACGCTCGAAATGGCAGTGCGTCACGGCTTCGTCAGAATTCCAAAAGGCACATTCGTGCCAATTGCCTCAGCCGCGACAATGAAAGACACAGATCTCGTAGTTGTCTGTACTGGTTCGCAGGGTGAACCAAGCTCAGCTCTACAGAGGATGAGTAACGGCGAACACCGCCACGTTAAGCTCAAGGAGCAAGACACCGTCATACTTTCGAGCACGCCAATTCCATACTCAGGCAACGATGACAAAATCCGAGTTATGGTTGATGAGCTTCTTAAAAAAGGCGTCCACGTCTACCGCCACGAAACTCGCGAAGTTGACGGCATTGGACCACTACACGTGTCAGGTCACGCTTCGCGTGATGAATATGCCGACATGATTAATATGACCAAACCGAAATTCTTCGTACCGATTTATGGCGACTTCACCGCCAAGAAATATCACGTTGATTTAGCTATCGAACAGGGCATCCCTCGAGCCAATACCTTGAATGTTGGTAACGGCGAAATCATTGCTTTCACCCCTGACAAAATGGAAGTAGCTGGTGAGGTACCGCATGGCACGGTGCTAGTTGATCAAACTGGCGCCATCGTCAGTAACGTAGTCGTAAAAGACCGCGTCTTGCTAAGCGAAGAGGGTCTGGTCGCCATCATCCTTACTATCGACAAAAAGACAGGCGGCCTTATGACTAGCCCAGATATCATTAGTCGCGGATTCATATATATGCGTGACAACGAAGAGATCATGAACGGTTTACGCGTCGAATTGAAGCGGGCCGTCCAGCAGCGCTTCAAGCGAGTTGATTTAGATCGCTTCAAGCTCGAGCTCAAAGAGCATGTCATGCACTATCTATTCGAGCACACCCAGCGTAGCCCAATTGTAATCCCAGTGATAAACGTCATCAATGGAGCTGGCGCGCCAAAAGCAGCCCCGCAGACAGGGGACAAAAAAGCCAGTAACGCTAATCCCAACGTTTCACAAAAGCCTGAGCCAGCGCCAAAAACTTCCGAGGAAATCGCCGCCGATCAGCAAAAACGCTTCCAAGAAATGCGCGCCCGCCTCCTGACCCAGGACCCCCGCGTCGACTAGCGCTGAGCCGGAACAGCTCTCCATTCATGCGATATACATGGGATTAGTCGAGTCGTAGTCCTTTTGCGTGAGCTGACCTCATGTCCTTCGCGATATTTGGTGGTTTGAGTGCGTGATATTTTGACTTGTTTAGGTTTGTTTTTATCAGAGCATTGCTTGCCAGCGGATATGTCAACGGAAGCACTGACGCTGGCGGAAGCATTGCCGCGGATTATTTGACTAAAGACACGGCGCGACGCTTGCTTGCCTCCAGCCTGTACCCGAATCTTGGTTTCTTCCGTTCTAGTTCCGGCGCAATGCTTGGGGCTTGCCGTGTCAGTAACCTTATTTGGCGTCACGTCATAGTCAACAACTGGGTCTAAGCTGTACTCCAAGCTAACCCCAGCCTTAGTTAATAGTGATTCGCCGGCCGTGTTGGGCCAACCATATTTCGGAACTACATCTACATTGGTAGTAACCGATGCTTTGGCAACTTTAGCGCACTCTTTGAAACTTCCATGCAGCTTAGTTTCAGCCGGTACATTGCCAATATCCAGCACTCGTTGTTCTGGCGTATTTGCTGCAAGCGCAGGTCCGGGCGTAACGATGGCAGAGTAAACACCTAGCACGGCACCAACACGAGCAATCTCACCAAAAACCATTATTCTCCTTACAACAGCGCAATACTTAAATCTGGGAGGATTATAAAGGCGCATCTATCATCTGTCAAAGAAAATGATTATCGGTGCACAAAACTAAATTGACAAATACGCATATATTTGCTATAGTAAATCTGTTAATTCAAAACAAAAATATGGCAGAACAAGTATCCCAAGAAGCAGCCTTCCTGCATCAAAAAGATTCCCAGCTCCAAATTTCCGGACCTGTTGATATTGCCGTGGCGAACGCGGCTCGCAGAGGCGAGCATGTACCAAACACACCAGCCGATCGCATCGGTGTTTACTTGGGTGAGCTGGGTACACGACATTCACTCTTTGCTTCTGAGCCTGAAGATTCAGCAAAAGCCTCAAAGCAAGATCTGGTGCGGCAGCGCATTATAGATACGTTTGTGATAGATGAAGAAGCAGTGCCCGAAGGCTATTTCGAAGGTCAGCGAAGGATCGCCCGAGAACGGGGTCATGGAGATGTTGAAATCGGACCAGACCAACGGCGTCAGATGGTTGAATCAATTCAAGTAGATCAGCGGGCGAGCCTCGGGCGGTGGGTTGACTATTTGAGATCTGAAGATGCAATGTACCCAACCTGGTTTAAGTATTATGCTTTCAAGGCTGTTACCGGAATGGCTGGCTATGATAAAGAAAAAATGCAATTTGGCAAACGAAGCCAAGGCACCGTAGCTCAATTCCCTGACTTAAACCGTGAGGCACTGGCATATGTATATGATTCGCTCCAAGGGAAGATAGATGGAGATAAAGTTGATGATACTGAACTCAAAAAACTTCTTGACGGGGGGAATTTCCGAAAATTATACGGCCATGCTATAGAGAAAGTTACTCCAGCATCAGTAGAGCAAAAAAACATACTTACCGGTAGCTGGCAGATGTTTGAGCAGAACGGTGACTCTAAGCTACTCGCAAAGTCCTTGCAGGGTCACGGAACCGGTTGGTGTACTGCTGGCGAAAAAACTGCCGAGGAGCAGTTAGAGAAAGGCGATTTTTATGTTTGGTATTCTACAGATGAGGAAGGTCAGGACTCCGTTCCGCGTTTAGCAATAAGGATGGAAAATGGCAGCGTCGCTGAAGTTCGAGGCATAGATGCGTCACAAGAGGTTGAGCCTGCGCTTATTGATACAGCGATGGAAAAAGTTCAAAACTTACCAGGAGGAGATGCATATCATACAAAAGCCGAAAACATGAAGCGGCTCACCCATCTAGACAACATGCTAAGAGACGACCCGACAAAAATACTAGATGATTCGGACCTCAGATTCTTGTATGAGATAGATGGGGCTGTACAGGGCTTTGCTGAAGGTAGTCAAGGTGATCCGAGAATCCGTGCAATTATCCGAAGTAGAAATATCGGACAGGACATTGAGCAAATTCACAACTGGCTAGGCGATCTAGATGATCAAGCAATTGATGAGCTACCTAGTCCGGCAAGCGCACGAGAATTTTTAGCTATTTATCCAGGATTGAAACAGGCTTACGAAATAAAAGAGAAGCTTAAAAATGATCCAGCGGCAGACTTAGAACTCGATGACTTGCTCTTTGTACACTATCTGAAGTCAGGCTACACCACATATAGAGGAGTATTATCAACGCACGATGAAGCTAGTAAGTTAGTCTATAGGCGAAGTCGGCTAAAAGACTATACAGCAATTGCTGAAGGCCTGAAAGCAAAGGCACCCCTCGAGCTGACTACAAATGAGAAGCACTTCCTAGGTGTCCACCAAGAACTAATACAGATTGGCAGTCTTTACGACAAAGTTATAAATGATCCAGCGGTAAAATTAAATCGTGAAGAGCTAAGGCTACTTTATCAATTAGATAAAGACTCCCCGTCTGCTACACCTATGCGATTCGGGGGAAATAGTTTACTAGCGGAGGCTAGGTCACACCGCAACGGTATTCAACAAGAGGATATCGCCACCATTTATGATTGCAGACCAGATCAGGTGGTGCACCAGCATGAGCTAAAAGATGATAGTGTGGTCTTGTTTGGGTTCAGGGGTGAATTCCAGGATAAGCCACTTCCATCGTCCCTAAAGGCAGTAATAGGTGAATTCGATGTTGGGAAATATCCATATCCCTTTGAGCATCTCGAAGAAATCATTGGAAGAGTAAGCTTTCTTCACACAAACCTCACAAGTCTTGGTAGCATCAAGAGAATAAGAGGCAATCTATTTATCGATAACTCCTCAATAGTTGACCTTGGGGAACTCGAAGAAGTAATCGGCAACATAAGTATGTTAGACTCTCAACTCAAATCCGCTGGCAAGCTTAAGCATGTATCTGGCTCAGTCCGAACACGCGGCAGCAAAATAGATCTAAGTAGAGTTCAAGTTGATGACCAAGTTGATGATTTTTAGAATCCTCGGCGATCCTAAGTAGACCATAAGGGGAATTGACAAAGGTTGTAATTTTTGCTATAATAATGTTGTTACTGTATTCCATATAGCTTAAACGGTATAATAAATTTCACTATGGCAAAAAAGAAAAAGCCAGTTAAAAAGAAGAAAGCTGAAGCGGCCAAGACCGAGCAGACTTCATTTTGGGCGCTAAGTGGCGCCATCGGGCTGATGATCCTTGGATTTTTACTTCTGTTAGGAGGATTTGGCATTGGCGGTCCATTGCCAGTCAAATTATTTGAAGGAGCTTACTGGGCTTTGGGCTGGGCAGCTTATATAACACCTCTGGCCGCGGCCTATTGGGGTGTCTATAAGTTCAAGGCCGAAGATCATCAGATCCCTCTTAACAAGCTCGTAGCAATGTTAGCGGTCTTGTTTTTTGCCAGTTCCTGGTTTTATGTGACTTTTGCATCACAGGCTGGAGCTGGTGACTGGACAGGTGGACACGGCGGGGAACTAGGTCATGGCATTGGCAATGTTACTCTCACGCTATTGAGTCAAATTCCGGCCTCAATTGTCTTCTTTGTTTTAACGGTGTTATCAGTCTTTTTCGCGTTTGGAATTTCGCCAAAAGTTTTGGCTAAGCTCGCCGATTTGTTCAAAAAGGAACAAAGCGATGAAGATAATGATTTGGCTGCGCTAAAAGCCAAGGCTGGCGAGCAACCCGGCTTTAAATTAAATGAAGGCGTACCCGTTGTACACCATACTCCAGGCGAGCAACCGCGGATGTCGACGCTAAAAAATACAGCCGCTAAATTAACTGGTGCGGAAATTCACGAGGCCCTGACTACAACTAGTGATCCGGATTGGCAATTCCCGAGCATAGATCTGTTAAATCAGAAGCAAGACAAGGCCGATGCAGGGGATGTTAACGGTAACGCCCAAATTATTAGAGATACTTTCGCGAACTTTAATATTGACGTCGAGATGGAAGGAGCAAACATTGGCCCCCGTGTCACTCAATACACAATGAAGCCGCCGGCCGGGGCAAAGTTAACCAAGATCACGGCTTTGGCAGACAATCTAGCACTAGATTTGGCGGCCACTTCTATCCGTATGGAGGCGCCAATTCCTGGTAAGCGCGCAGTTGGAATCGAAGTGCCAAACGTAAAATCCGCCACGGTCCGTACTAGTTCAGTGCTGCTGTCACGTGAGTGGCAGGATCAAAAGAGTCCATTAGCGTTTGCGATCGGCAAAGACATATCTGGAACGGCGATCGTGGCTGATCTTGTTAAAATGCCGCACGTACTCGTGGCCGGTCAGACTGGTTCTGGTAAGTCCGTAATGATAAATACGATCTTAACTAGCCTCTTGTATAGGAACTCACCGGCTGATTTAAAACTGGTTTTGGTCGATCCAAAACGAGTCGAATTAAAGCCCTATGACGATATTCCACATCTGTTGACGCCGGTTATTACTGAGCCCGAGAAATGCATTAGCGCGCTTAAGTGGGCCGTTGCAGAGATGGAACGTCGCTACCACGCCTTGTCTGAGGTAAAGAAACGCAACATCGAGGAATATAACGCACTTAAGCAAGGTGAAGGCATGCCTTACATCGTTATCGTAATCGACGAGCTGGCTGATCTGATGATGATGGCAGCCCGTGACGTCGAAGCCTTGATCGTGCGCATTGCGCAAAAGGCACGTGCAGTCGGCATTCACCTAGTACTTGCTACCCAGCGACCATCCGTCGATGTTATTACCGGTCTTATTAAAGCTAACGTCCCTGGTCGAATTGCCTTCACTACGCAGAGCCAGGTCGACAGCCGAACGATTATTGACCAAGCTGGAGCCGAGAAACTGCTCGGGCAAGGTGACATGTTACTGTTGACGTCCGATATGCCGAAACCTAAGCGTGTCCAAGGTGCTTTAATAAGTGAAGGCGAGACCAACAAGGTAATGGACTTCTTGCGCATGCAGCGTCCGCCACAGTACGACGATGAAGTTGTTTCACAGCCGGTTCAACTAAATGGCAAGGGTGGTATCGTGGCTGACGCTGGCGGCGCGGCTGATGATGACATGTTCCGTGATGCCGTTCATGTTGTCGTTGAGAACCGCAAAGCCAGCACATCACTCTTGCAGCGCAAACTTCGGATCGGTTACGGCCGCGCCGCCCGTCTGATCGAACAGATGGAAGAGCAGGGCATAATTGGCCAGGCTGATGGCTCAAGACCACGAGAAGTCCTTGTAAGCTCAGTTGAATCCGTATTTGGTGGTGGCACCGAAGCTGATGACGCTCTCGACGAAAATTTCCCAGACGACGACCAGGCATAACAAAAAAGTTGCATAATATTTATTTTGGGCGTATTCTTACCCTGTAATTTATTAATTCTTGGGAGAATAAAAATGGCAGGTGCAGAAACAGGCCCAACTAGAGCTGTTGAGGTTGACGAATTATGGAGGCCAGTTGATCCGGCTGCTGTGGAGGAAGATGCCATTGCTGAAAGCCATAGGATATTGGCAGAAGTCGAAGCAGAGCAAGCAGAGGCTGCAACCATTGGCGATCCTACTGTTCGTTTCGGCAGAGGCGTCCTGTATGAAATAGGCAGCCGCAGGCAACGTACTCGCGACAGCATCCCTGGTCGAGCAGCCCGTGAACAGGCAAAGGAACAAGCCATCGCAGAAGCTAAAGCACTCGGCCAGAAGGGCCGCGTTCGTGAACTGACAGCCAAAAAACCGCCAAAAAAGGACGAGAAATTTGTTCCCAAGCCTACTGGAAGGTACGCCGGTCGCTGCGCCTTAGGCCCTGGCGAAGCCGCAAGGATTCTTAAGGAAGAGCACGGCATTCATGACGTACACGCGCAAGATTTAAGCTTGGCGGAGCTTCAAGAGCGAATTGGTTTTGATGAACCAGAGGCACAATCGGCCTAAATTGATTTGACCAACAGGGGTAGATCAGCTATAATTCGAGGTAATATCAAACTTCAGCTCGTGGCCTCTTGTGCATACGGGCTTTAACCGAAGGAAGGTTGCATGAATCAGTACGAAATTGCTGTGTTGTACCACCCAGATCTCGAAGTCGACCTGACGAAGGCCGAGGAGCGGGTTACCAAGATTGTCACAGACAACGGCGGTAAGATTGTCGCTACTGACAACTGGGGCAAGCGCAAGCTCGCTTACGCCATAAAAGCCAACGAGCACGCCGTCTACGTCTTCTACACCGCGGAAATACCGCCACAAGGTGTTCAGAAGATTGAGATTACACTCAACATCACTGACGAAGTCATCCGTTTCCTCATCACCAAGCCCGATCTTAGGGCGATTGCTAAGGCGGAAGCCTTAAAGGCCGAAAAGGCCGAGCAAGCCGCAAAGCGCGGTGATCGAGGTGATGAAGAGACTAAAGATGACTCTGAAGACGAAGCAGAATCTTAAATAATTGTTAAATTGTTCGTTATCCGCTTGACGGGTCTTGCGACTCGGCGTTAGGGTAAATGTACAAATTAATCGAAGACATATGTCTTATAAATATGAAGGAGCCACCATGGCACGAAGTTTAAACCAAGTAACATTAATGGGTAATCTTACCCGCGATCCTGAGCTGCGACAGACGCCGACCGGTCAAAACGTAACCAGCTTTAGTCTGGCGCTTAACCGTTCATACAAGGATGCCAGCGGTGAATGGCAAGAAGCCACCGACTACATCGACATAGTCTGCTGGGGGCCACTAGCTGAGCGCGTTGCTCAATACTTAAGCAAAGGCCGACGTTGCCTAGTGCAAGGTCGACTGCAATCCCGCTCTTGGGAGCAAGATGGCAACAAACGATCAAAGGTCGAAGTACTGGCCAATGATGTTACATTCCTAGACAGCCGGGGTGGCGGCGACAATGAAGGCGGTGGTTTTAGTTCCGACGCACCAGCGAGCTCGAGTTCCAAAAATGACACAGCAAAATCAAGCACCAAAAAGAGCAAAAAGGACGACGTCGTTATCGAAGACATCGGTGACGAGCCAATTAATTTAGACGATATACCATTTTAAGGGAGCGGCGCCTTGAATGGCGCCCAGAAGGGAATATACATGGCAAAGATTTTTAAACACCGCACGGACGTTCCGTACTTCGACTACAAAGATTTCAAAACTTTACAGCGTTACGTAAACGTTTACGGGCAAATCGAGACACGCAAAAAGACCGGACTGACTGAGAGCCAGCAGCGTCGCCTTAGCGTAGCTATCAAGCGCGCTCGGCACATCGCTTTGATGCCATTTATTGCTAGTAACTAGGAATTTAATGGCACTTAGCATAACCAATCTTAAAAAGGGGACGCTTTTCCAATGGGAAGGCGAACCTTTTCGCGTAGTTGAATACAACCAAAAAGTGATGGGGCGGGGCGGATCAATCGTCAATGTTCGCATAAAAAGTTTACTCGATGGCAAGGTCCTCGAAAAAACTTTTAAAGGCAACGAAACGCTCGATACCGCCGATGTTACAACCCAGCCTGTCCAATATTTGTACAGTGACGGGAACACATTTTTCTTTATGAATGAAGCGACCTTCAACCAGTTTGAAGTTCCGGCAGATTTGGTGGCTGATAATGCCGGCTACATGAAAGAAGGCGATCAAGTTCAGCTACAATTCTTTAATGATCGACCGATCAACGTAGAACTTCCTAAAAATGTTCCCCTCAAAGTAACCTACGCCGAAGACGCCGTAAAAGGCGATACCAGTTCGGCTATAACCAAAGACGCGACACTCGAGACCGGCATTACAATCAAGGTACCAGCCTTTATTAAACAAGGTGATTTAATCTCAGTCGATACTAGCACTGGTGCCTACCGCGAACGGGTAAAAGACTAGGTTTTTGTTGTTCTATTTCGGGCTCTCGGGGTATGTTATTGAGTTCGGCTTTGGCTTGGCGAATCAAGTCACCACGATTTGCATTATCTTCAGGAACTTGATTCTTGGGGCGTGGTAGACTTGGGAAATGAAAATGCGGCTTGATCAGAGAGTAATAGACCTAGGGCTGACAAATAGCCGGAGCCAGGCTGAGAGCTATATTAAGCTCGGTGAAGTTAAGGTTGACGGCAAAGTAGTAACAAAGCCTGGTTTTTTGGTTGCAGGTGGTCAAAAAGTTGAAATATCGGCGGTTCAACAGTATGTTAGCCGAGCCGCTTTGAAATTGGCTTCGGTTGCCGAGACTCTAAGATTAGATTTTATAGACAAAATTGTGCTTGATGTGGGAAGCAGCACGGGTGGATTTACGGACTTCTCGTTAAAACACGGCGCCAAACAAGTGATCGCGGTAGAAGTGGGCACTGACCAGCTCCATCACAGCCTCCAGGGCAATCCAAAGATTGAGCTACATGAGCAAACCGATATTAGAGATGTTAAAGCGCTAAGTAGTCAGCCAGACATTGTCGTAGCAGACCTATCCTTTATAAGTTTGCGACAAATTTTGCCACACGTCGCAGGACTTGTCAGTAAGCAGACGCAAATAGTAGCGATGGTCAAACCGCAGTTTGAGGCTGGTGAAAGCTCGCTCAAGCACAAGGGAGTTATCAAGAACGACAAGATGAGGCGGGACATCCTCAAGGATTTTGAAAGCTGGGCCGGCCTGCATTTCGTTATTGTTGATAAGGCCGACTCAGCCGTTAGTGGCGCCAAGGGCAATCAAGAGCGATTCTACCTCCTACGTAAAACGTAAGCCTAATGCTAAAATCAGGGTATGTATTTCGCATCCAGGATGCAGGCCGGCCGCATGCTGGCAGCGAAGCTGACGCCCAAATACCTCAACACAAAATCCGTGGTAATGGTACTCGATGATGGTGGGGCAATGGTCGGTGCTCAGGTAGCCAAAGAATTGCGCTGCCCATTAATGTTTTTGTCGAGCGCCGAGATTATGTTGCCGCGAGAACCCCAAGCGATTGCTGGTATTACAGATAGTGGCACATTCGTCTACAACCATGGTTACAGCGACGGCGAAATTGACGAAATGGTAAGTGAATACTTTGGACTGATTGAGCAAGAAAAATTAACCGAGATGCACGTGCTTAATCACATGCAAGGCTTAAACCATACCACCAAAAAAGAACTGATTAAAAACCGCAATGTTATTTTGGTTTCGGATGGGCTAAGGACTGGTTTCAAAGTTGACTTGGCGGCGGAATTTTTGAAGCCCATTGAAATGGGAAAGATGGTAGTGGCAGTGCCTTTCGCTAGTTTGAAGGCGGTCGATCGTATGCATATTTTAGCTGATGACCTTTACTGCCTGAGTGTCATTACGGATTACATTGACACTGATCATTACTATGACGTTCAGGACGTACCAGACCACGAGACAGTCCTGAAGACTATCGAAGAAGTCGTTGAAAAGTGGAAATAACTAACTTAAGCCAAGTATTTTTTTAGGGCTTCAACGTCTTTTAACAGCGTGAAAGATTGCTTATTTTCGAGTAAGCCTTTGCGTTCAAGCGCGGAGAGTTCGCGACTAGTGGTTTCGCGCGTCGCGTTGACTGAACTGGCAATGTCTTGGTGTCTTAAGGGAACTTCAATCAGCAAACCGCTATCAGTTTGCTTACCAAACCTCTGACTCATCGTTAACAGAAAGGAAATTATTCGTTCCCGAACGGTGCGGTACTCAAGGTTAAGAATGCGCTCGCCATGCAGACGATACATCTCGAGCGTCATGTCTAGCATAGGGAACATGGCGTCGGCGCTACCTTTAATATAGTCCAAAAACGCCTTCCGGCTAATCTGATAGGTAACTGTCGGCGCCAGGGCTTGATAGATAATGTTATGTTCGTGCCCGGTGAAGGCCCAGATCAGAGGAAAGATCTCATCTTGCTTGCGAATAATGAGCAAGTTTTCTTCGTTGTATTTGGTAATATCGTAGGCTTTAACTAGCCCACTGTAGATAAAAAACACTCCACTGGGAGAATCGCCTGGGCGAATGATAAAGTCATTTTTCTTAAATGTTTGTTTAACTCCGTGAACTCTGAAGAATTCCACCAGCTCGGCCGTTTGCTTCAGCGTAGCCAACATATCTTTATTATGATAAATACTTTGTCAAATGTCAATTTGTGATCAAAGTCGCATTTTGTAAGTGAGTATTTTCACCACATAGACTGCCGAATCGCGATAATATATGGTTACCCCCTCAGGGTAGAAGGAGTCTGCAATGGTAAGCAAGCAGTCAGTCAAGGATCAACTGCAACATATCGGTTTCGATCATGCGGGTTGGGGCAGGACAGAAGTAAGCGAACTACACAATATACTACTTCCAGATGAGGAAATCTACGAGGTGGTTAACGGATTCTACGAAGGTGGTTTTGCCTTATTAGTGGCAACAGACGTACGAGTCCTACTGATAGATAAAAAGCCACTAAATTATCTAACTGTTGAGGATTTACGCTTCGACATGATTAATGAAATCGACCTGAATCACCGAGTAATTGGCGCGAATATAAGCATTGCGACCGGTAGTAAAACTCTGAAATTCACAAGCTTGAATCAGCAAAGGCTGCGCAAATTGATAGGTCACGTTCAGCACTGCATGGCGCAGACTAAACGACAGCAATCTAATCAGGCTGAAGACCAGAAATCTCACCTTGAGCAGATTAACCAGCAACTTCAGGCCTATCTGGTAGCGCAACACCAGCACCAGATTCAACTTCAGGAGATACAAAGAGCTCAGCTGGAGGGTGCGACCCCACCACCAGCACCCGAGCCTGTCAAGCCAAGCCCTGAATTGTCTGACTTTTTGTATGCTCAAAGTTTATTAGCTCAATATCAAGCTCAAACTGGAAAGCTAGGCGAATTGCCAGCGCAAAACCCCCAAACCGATGCACTTTACAAAGAAGGCTTACAGGAAGTTTTTGGTAAACAGTCGCAGCCGGCCGAACATAATATTCCGCATACAAATTTACATATGCCCAGCATGCCAGCCATCCCCAATCCATTAGAAATCAACCCGATGAGGGTCGCATACTCTAAGTTGCCGATGGCTTTGCGCAACCGCAAGTTCGGACGTCCTTCTTTCCATGCTCACAGTGCCTACCGCCAAGAAACGCCGACTCAAGCTTTGCCGCCGCAGCCAGCCGAGGCCTAGCTACTTGCTAACATTAAACCTAAACTCCACCACGTCGTCTGGCCGCATAATGTAGGTTTTTCCTTCGGTGCGAACCTTACCGGCCGATTTGGCGGCATTGAGTGATCCCGCTGAGACCAGGTCTTGATAAGAAACTATTTCGGCGGCGATAAAGCCACGCTCAAAATCACCATGTATGACACCGGCTGCCTGCGGGGCAGTTGCTCCTTGGTCTATTGTCCAAGCTCTGACTTCTTTTTCGCCGGCCGTTAGGTAGCTTTGTAGGCCCAGTTGGTCGTAAGCGGCATGGATCAGTTGGACTAGTCCGGACTCTGTTTGGCCGTAGCTTGTCAGTAACTCGGCGGCTTCGTTTTCATCTAGATCTTTGAGCTCGCTTTCGAGCTTCGCGCAGACGAATAAGGCTTGGGCAGGCGCGACAAGTTCGCGCAGGTTTTTTTGTCTTTCTTGGTCGTCTAGTCCTGCTTCGTCAAGGTTGAATAAATAAATTACTGGCTTCATGGTCAGCAGTTGTAAATCAGCTATAATCTCAAAGTCAATTTCGGGATGATTCCAGAGAGGATCGCCATCATTTAATATTTTATTAACTTCTTCGTAGACTTTAAGCTGCGGCAACAATTTGGGGTTGGCGCGAGCTTCTTTGGCGAATTTTGGCAGCCGGTTATTGACGGTTTGCAGATCGGCCAAGACCAGCTCGGTATTGATGACGTCGATGTCCTTTTTTGGATCGTGCTCATCATCGACATGAGTTACGTTAGGGTCATCAAAGGCTCGGACAACCTGAACGATAGCGTTAGTCGTGCGAATGTGCGCTAAGAATTGGTTGCCCAGGCCTTCACCTTCGCTAGCGCCGGCCACCAAGCCAGCAATATCGACGAAAGTAACTGTGGCAGGCACAATTTTGTCGGTGTTATATACCTCAGCCAGCTTCGCTAGTCGTTCGTCAGGCACGGGCACGATACCGGTATTAGGCTCGATCGTCGCAAAAGGGTAATTAGCCGCCAGAATTTTGCTACCAGTTAGGGCATTAAATAGGGTAGACTTGCCAACATTGGGCAAACCAACAATTCCAATACTAAGTGAACTCATTGCAATAGTGTAACAGATAAGAAGCATTGACAAAACACGTAAAATTTGCTATTATACCTTTGTATATCAAAAATACAAACATGTCAGATATAGCTACAAACATCTCAATGCCGCAGGAAAGCAGAGAAGCTCTTGAGCCTCCAGCTTTCCAGTTGCAGTCATTGGCAGAATTTACAGACGACTTTGTTGCGGCTGTGCAGGCGGCCGGAACTGATGACCAAGTCGGGATTGAGAACATGCTTTGGGAAGTAACAGATGAAACAACCCCAATATTTGATAGCTTACAAGAAGCAAAGGCAAGAGGCGTCAAAGACGTTCGTCTCCATATGGGACGAATTGGTGAGAACCAAATCCGTACCTATGAAAACGGCGAGATAGCAGCCGAGGCTCTAATAGTATTAGGCCGAATTGCCGCAACTGGAGAGGCCAAAGCTGCTCTCAAGGAAGCCGCAGCTCTTAGGAGTGATAGGTTTAGTGCTATGGATCGAGCGGGTATTACGGATCCTTCTCATCGTGAGCGCGGTCATTATCCAATTTTGAGCCATAACCATGTCAAAACGGCTTTTGTGGGTGATGTTGCTTGGATAATGACCAATAATTTTAGAGGGCTTGATTATCAAATTTCCAATTTTGCGCTCAAAGTTACTGATCCAGAAGCAGTGAAATTTATTAAAGAAAAGTTTCACAGAACTGAAGTGCCTGAGCCCGACGCAAACGATAGATTAGTAATTGAGCGTGATGAAGAAGGTGATGAGAAAACCACTTTGCTTTTTGACGGTGGAGCGCGTGGTAGCTCGGTTAGCATGGAAAGAGCACTTGAACTCGCGGACTCGCTGCAGCCCGGTGATGAGTTTACTTTTGTCAGTCAGTGGCCACCCGTAGGAAAGGTTCTTGGGTTTCCATTTTTTGGAGTTATGGACACAGCATTAAGGGAAAAAATGGCAGCAGGAGTTAAGGGGACATACCTGGTAAACCCGGCAGAAAAGCTTACCCCAGCGAGTGCCAAAGTGAACGCTAGAATAAAGAAAAAACTTGATAGTCGTGAGGAAGAAGAGCCTAACCTGGATATTGTGCATCTACCAATCGGCACTCACGCCAAGGCGTTTTTTGTGAAGCGTGCGAACGGTGATACCGAAGTCATTTGTGGTACCCATGATTTTGCAGAATGGACAGTCAAGATTGGTACACGAGAATTGTCACTTTGGAGCAAGGACCCAGAGATAACTTCGCAACTCGAACAATTTATAAATGATATCCAGCAACCAGCTTAAAGCCCTAGTGGCCTAGCTCAGGCCGTTGTTATGCACAAGAAGCAGTACATAAAAACGGCGCTGCCGGCTAGGCTGCAAAGTCGGTCGGTGAATCCGCCATGCCCCGGAATGGCTTGACTCCAATCCGTTAAGTCGACTCTTCGCTTTACGTAGCTGTTGAGCAGATCACCGACGGCGCTGCCTAGACCAATCGGCAAAAATAACCAGATTGATTCAACCGGCATGATAAAGCTATTAACGATCACTACCCCTAGAAAAGCACCGAGGAATTGCCCAAAAACACCTTCCCAGCTTTTCTTTTTGTTTAGCGCGGCCGGTAGTTTATGATTACCAAAATAATTACCCAAAAAGAATGCCGCTACATCAGCTAGGACCGATGCGAATGCCAGTGTGACCATAAGGTTTATAAATTGATCCGAATAATATACTTCGATGAGCATAAAATGCAACAGAGCAATATAGTAAATGACGAAATATCCAGCAACCAGGAGCCGGTGACGCTTACGATTAATTCCAACTTGGAATTGCTCGATTAATACGGCACTAATAAGTAAAATTAGCAGCGCCAACCTTCCAGAATTTGCCATGTATAAACTAGCCACGAAGATGATAAAGATCGGGATCCAAAATATTATCTTAATAAACAAGCTTGATTTCAGAAATTTTGCCCAGTTGAACTTAAACAGGGGCAGGGTCAGCGCCAGACCAATAATTAAAAGTACAGAAAATACCGTAGTCATGCTCGCAATAGGTACAGAATTTATATCAACCGGCATAAACTAATTTCTTAAAGTCTTTGAGATTATTGCGGTGCGTCCAAAGTGCCAACAGACCAAGACTGACATAAAACCAGACGTAAGCCGGCGAAACTACAGCGCAAAAGACAGGCAGACTCCAGGCGGCGACGATTGATGATGGTCCGGACTTTCTGAAGTAAGAGAAAGCGACTAGGTAGACAACGGCTCCCAATAGCGCCACCAATGGCGTCAGTACCAATGTAACGCCAAGACCTGTCGCGATGCCTTTGCCGCCCTTAAACCCCAGCCAGACGGGGAATATGTGTCCAACAACGGCGGCAAAACCAACGATTAGGGTTTGATAGGTTGGTAACTGCTGGCTTGCAATCAATACGGGGATCAGGCCTTTTAATATATCACCGGCTAAAACGATTAGACTTGGCTTCCAGCCGAGCACTCTAAAAGCGTTGGCGAAGCCAATATTGCCGCTACCGTGTTTTTGAATGTCGATGCCGCGTCGATTGCCGACTATTTTACCAAAAGGTATTGAGCCTAACAGATAGGCAAAGCCGACCAAGGCTAAAAACATTCCGATTGTGCTCATTAACCAATAGTATATGTTAAACTTTCCTTAGTAATCCAGAAAACGGGAAAAAATATGCTTGCGGTTTTGGGCTTTATTCTCACAGGAATTTGTTTCGGCATCTTTGCATACACTTTTGAAGACTCAGTAGTTAGCAAGACTAAGCTTAAGCTCACGCATTTTTCGTACGCCTATTATTCACTTGCGCTGGCTATGATAACTTGGGGAATTGCGGCCGCTAATGGCGGGGTAGATGTATTAAAAGCTTCGGTGACTATCGGAGACGCGTTCCTGTTGTTGGGCACGCTTTATATGCTTGATATCTGGCTTGGACCCAAAAAGCGTTTCTGGACCTGGTTAGCCGTGCCCTTAGCGGCCGCCTTGCTATTTCTACGCACTGCCCAATATCCACCTGAGCCTTATATGAACGATGGAGTCTTAATCTTTAACTCTCATATCGTAGCGGCGGCAGGTCTGGCGGCAATTTTTATACTTATTTGGTTGCCAGTTAACTTGAAAGTCGCTAAGCAAGTTACTCATAAAATCGGCCAGGATAGTATCGCTTCGATGTATTCGACGATTTATATAGCCGCAACCGTCTCAGCCTTAATCTTTTTGGCAGCTAGACGAACTATCACCGTAATTTTATCTTTCGCCGCCATAGGCGTGTGTTTCGCGATGCTAGTTTATTCCAACCTACTAGTAAGTAAAGTTATCAAGAGTAAGCACCATGGAAAATAATCCACCCCAAAATCCAGAACCGTTTGGGCCACCTAATCCAGTGCCACCTAGCCCCGCGCCGCCGCAAAATCTGCCCCCATACCAGCACGCACCGGCCGGGCCTCCAAAAATACGGATTGTAAATTACCTTTTCGCGGGGTTTGGAATCTTGATAGTCTTGGCCATTTTTTTGCCGAACAGCGTACTGGCGCAGTCGCTAGCTTACCCGATAATCATCCTCGGTGGTATTTCGGGAGTGGTCTTTTTTGTGGAATCGATTAAGTCCAGCCAAACAATGAGCCCTCTCGTAAGGCCGTTCGTTATTTTTGGAGGCTTTGGCGTGGGCGTGTTTATATTCTTTACCACGCTGATTGTTGGCGCTATAGTTGGCTTTTCTAAGGACCCGAATCCTCAAGGCTGCGGGTAACTTTTAGTCGCATGTCATCAGTAGCAGACGTTCGCGCTTACGTAGAGCTAACTCGACCGCAGAACGTTTCAGGCAGCGTGATCACTTATTGCATTGGCTTTTTTTTAATGCCTAGCGCTAGGTTAGGCTGGCAATTTTTTAGTGGATTTTTGATATTTGTCGCTCTCCATTCTCTCGCGACTGTCCAAAACGACGTAGCAGACTACGACATCGATAAGGCTAACGGGCGCAAAAGCGTTTTACTGGACGGTGTTTTATCACAAAAAAACGCCAACTTGTTTGTTTGGGGGCTGGGCATAGTGGCAGTCGCAATCGCGTTATTGTCGCCTGACGTACCCTTTAATCTATTAGCTATCGCTATATTTCTGGTGTTGAGCTGGATCTATAATTTACCGCCGATTCAAGCATCAAAGCGCCCAGTTCTATCGATTTTATTGATGGCATTATGTTTTGGAGCGCTGCCGTTTATATACGGCTACATACTGGCAAATGGCAAAATAACCGGCTATATAATCGCGATGATGTTTTGCTGGTTGCTGGCAAGATTTTCAACGGCTATCATGAAGGATTTTAAGGATACGGCGGGTGACAAAAAGTTCAACAAAAACACATTTTACCTTCGTTATGGCAAGTTGGTGACGGCCCGTACCAGCATCATTTTGGCAATAATTGCCTACGCCGGTGTTATGATGCTGTTATTGCGGCTGAATAGCAAAACCGCCGCCTTCGCGGCCAGCTTTATTTTAGTTACGGTTCTGGCGATTAGGAATATCTTGCAGCGACTTCAGCTTTTGAATGTTAAAGGCGATGCTAGGCTTAACAAAATATTTCACCAAGCCGTGCAAAGTCATAATCAATTTGAGGTGGCAGTTTTGCTATGTTTAGTACTGTCTTAATTGTCATTCTAAATTACGTGATCATACAGATTGCCATAATATTGTTTATGGCGCCGTTTTATCTGTTATATCGGCGTTCTCATGTGCCGGACGGCGAGTTAAGAATCAGTTTTAACCGCCATCTCGAATACTTTTTTAGCAGTAAGTATGCTAATTGGCTGGTCTTTTTTTGGGCGATGGGAGAAGCCCTGATTTGGTTCGTAATCCCTGAGTTTTTATTAATTTTGCTAATTTTCATGCGCATTAAGCGCAAACGAGAGCTCTTGCTTTATGACATATATGGCACGATCGCTGGCACCCTGGTGGCATTTGCGATTCATTTGCCTGAGCGCTTGATAGATAACTTACCTTACATCCAGCCAAAAATGGTTTTACAGGTGAGGGAATGGTTCGATCTGCACGGAATTTTTGGACTGATGTATCAGCCATTTTCGGGCGTGCCATACAAAGTCTTTACTCATCTGGCAAACGACTATCATTTTTTTATCATAAGCTTCGTAATTATCGCTGTGCTGGTGCGGATCAGCCGCTACTATCTGATATATCTGCTTCTATCGGGCATCTATCCAGTTCTGCATAAGTATGTTTATCGGAATTATGTTCGACTCTTTTTGGCGGCGACCTTTGTATTTTCGGTGATGTTGCTCAAGGTCTATACATCTTACAGGTAGTCTTTAAAATCTTCACAAATAACTTGCAAAAGAAGCAATAATGTGCTACTATAAATGCAGGTTAAACAGATAACAAACATGATCGAAGAACTACAAACAAGAGCCGAACACTCCCATAGCCTAGCCGACGCCGAGCGGTTCAAGGCTATGCAGACCTTGACCGAATTAGGCCTGTTAGTGCCACTGCGTGATCTCGAGACTGTGCACGGTCGTGTTGGTACAGCTGGCGAGCCCACTGATTGGACTGTCGATCCCGCCCATAAATCAGAACATAGTGACAACGCAAATATTCACCCGACACTTTATACCGGCGATGCTGAGACTGCCAGAGAATTCGCTATGGAGCGCGCCAATGACACCATTCGGCCTCAGTTCTCAGACGTTTTTAGAGCTAGGGTCAAGGACTATACTCCCGAACAACGCCAAGACTGGCTAGATAGGCGCAACCGTGCAGAGCAAAAATATTGGGATTTACGACCAGAAGAAGCGCGGCAACGCGATCTTGCCGCCGGTCGTGGCGTTAATGTCTTGAGCCTAGAAGACTTAGACGCCCCATGGGAGGTACATCGCGAATCTGAAAGATTACGGCAGGCAACGAGTGATGAGGAGCAGCAAACCATCTGGTCTAGCATCAGTCGCAACTACCAAATGGAGCTATACGGGATTAGATCTACTGACCCTGACGCTTTGATTATTGATGTAGCGTTTGATCCAAGTAAGCTGGAAGGCCCAGAGTTAGAGGAATATCATGCGGCGCTGAAGGCGTTAATCATTCCATTCGCCAAAGGTGCGCCGGTAAATTTTGAGGAACGGGCAAGTATCGCGCCATTTGTCGAAGTCATGCGCACAAAGGAGCCCCGGTTAATCCCAGAATCTCAAATTGAGGAGATTGCTGAAGAGGCGGGCATTGACAAAGGCACCGCCCGTAAACTGCTCGCAGCCAGTAACGCCTTTTTGGCAGTCCAACGTGGGCCAGCATTCTTAGCTAGTTTGCTTCTGAGGACATCAGGCGATATCGCCTATGTAGATTTAGGCGAAGATCAACAGCGCGTGCCAATTAGTATCGAATATATTCAGATGTATTTCAGGAGCGCACACATTGTCGGTGCTAAGCAAGAAATTGATTCCGCCTCGCTCGCTAAGCCGGTTACTTCGATATCCTTATTTGATTTAGAGAAGGTAAATACCAGCGATGAGATTAAAAGGAGGCGCGAAGCCACCAGGCAAAGACTGGGCGAATTGGCCAGCGCGTTCGGCGCATTGGAGAGACGAGAATTTAGCCGCGATGAACAGCCCTTGATTAGGCTGTTAACAGATCCACACGCAAAACCTGAAGCGCTGATTGAAGCCTCAAAAAAACTGAAAGTATATGAAGCCATATTTAACGCGGATGCTGGCAATAAGGAAGGGTTTACGCTGGCCGAACATACCGAAACAGTATTGCGCAATTTTGACGAGAACTTCGCTGATAGCCTACCGGTGGAATTTATCGCGCCGATGCGTTTAGCTATCATCGCGCACGACTTAGGTAAGCCTCACGCAGTTGCCGTAGACGCCAAACATCTCGAAAAAGATTTTAACGTGTCTCAAGCAACGGATTTCTTTGATAAGCTCGGTATCACTGAACCACTCAAGGAGCTCTTGCTCGCCGTAATTGGCGATGGTAGCCGTTTGGCTTTCGAAGTAGATGTTAGGAAGTCAGGTGATCATGCCGAGGCGGCCATGACCGAGCTGGCCGAAACCACCATGAAGCGATTTTTTAAGACCGAGCAGGTCAGTGAATCCCAGATAGAAGCCTTTAAGGAAATGTGCAAGATACTTCAGATCTGTGATGGTGGCGCCTATACGAGTATGGCTGTTACGCGACGCCCGAGTCAGGGTTGGTTCCGTAACGCGCCATCATTTAACGCTAGTTTTGCCGAACCGGTCGGTTTTGGAAAGCGCGGTTTACGCTTACGCTAAACGGTGCTATTATTTGATCGAGTACCTTTGACAATCTAAAAAATAAAAATGTTACAAAAACAAAACGGCAGACGTTCTATTTCTTTTGCTGGTCGTCTCTTTATGGCGAGCTGTCTATTTTTGGTGGGTTCGATTATTTTTGCCCATCATTACGGGTCAAAATCCCAAGATATTGTGTATGCGGCTAGCATGCCCAACATTCCAAGTATCGAGAAGTCGCTAACTCCGGTAGCTGCTCAGCCGGTCGCGCCCACAAGCGTTGATCTAACGGCGCAATACAACCAGGAACTTACAGGGCTTATCGCGCAGTGGGTACAGTCCCAGCCGACCACAAATCAGTGGGGAATAGCGGTTAAAGGTCTGGCTAACACTAGTGTCGAAGCATCGTATAGTGCCGATACATCATTTGAAGCAGCCAGTATTTTTAAGCTCTATTTGATCTACGCTTTGAGCCAGAAGATACCTCAGGACCAGTGGGCGGCCACTAAGGTTGAAGGCGAACGAAACCTGAACGATTGCGTCAAAGCCATGCTAGAGCGATCAGACAATGCTTGTGGCGTGGCGGTTGGCGATAAGCTTGGCTGGTCTCGCTCCCAGGTGGTTAGTAAAGCGGCAGGCTACACCAGTACTAACTTAAATGGTCAGCCGATCACGACGACTCCAAATAACACTTTGAGTTTTTTGGCTGATCTGTACGCGGGCAAGACATTTCAGCCTCAGCTGCGAGAAGAAATTCTTGGACACATGCGTAACTCGATTTATCGGCAGGGTATTGTTGCCGGCTGCCCAGACTGTAGCGTCGCCAACAAGACAGGTATATTGAATGGCTACCAACACGACGCCGCCATCGTGCAAGTTGATGGTAAAGACTTCGCGGTCAGCATTTTTTCAAAAGGCGGAACCGTCAAGCAGACCGCAGCCCTAACCACCCTGATTCAGCAGTATATACGTAGTCATTAAGCCTTGACGCGGGGCAGGCTAAAAACAAAAGTGCTGCCTTTGTTGATTTCGGAACTTTGCAGACCAATTTTGCCACCGGTTAACTCGACAATTAGTTTAGAAATGTATAACCCTAAACCCGTGCCTTTTACAGTGTCTCTTGTCAGTAGGCTGCTGCCGGCTTGCTGAAATTTACGGAATAATAAGCGTTGGTTTTCGACTGACATGCCGCGGCCCGTATCTGTTACGTAGGTATAGACGTAGTGGTCGTCACTCTGTAGGCTGACGGTAATGCTACCGTTCTCAGTAAATTTGCTGGCATTGCCAACTAGGTTGTAAATCACTTGCTTGATGCGCTGCTTATCGGCTGTGACAAGTGGCGCATTAACTAGACTCTGGTCTTTGACTAAAGTGATGCCTTTAGAGTCACACAGAGTTTGTAATTCACGAATTACTGCCGTCACGATTTCGTCCATCTGGACTGGCTCAGGATTCATCCGGATTTTGCCCTGCTCTAGGGCAGAGACGTCGAGGAAATCGTTTACTATACCGATCAAGCGGATGGAAGACTCGTGTATGTCACTAACCATTTCGACCATATCTTTGTCGGGCATCTTGTCACCGTAATATTTTTGCAGTAGGGCGGAGTTGCCCCTAATAGCGGTTAACGGGGTGCGCAGTTCGTGCGAGGCAATTGATAAAAATTCGTCCTTGGATCGTTCCAAGACCTTTTGTTCGGTAATATCTTCAACCAAGATGACAATACCAATCTGCTGTTTGTTGCCGGGCGAGGTTTCATTTAGCATCGGTGCTATCGAAACGTGTAAGACTCGCTTGCCGAAGTTAATCGCGTCAAATTCGGCGGATTCGTTGGTAGTCAGGCTCTGCTGAACGCGTTGCTTGAGCGCCAGATCGGGCTGCAGCAGGCCATCAATTACGTCAAGGGTGAGTTCTTGGTCGGGCGTAGCTATCGGGGCGTGGTCATCATTGCCAACCATTTTTGAAGCCAGGATTTGGCGAGCCGGGGCGTTGACCAATACTACTTGAGCATTGACGTCACACATGATGAAGCCCATGTTTAAGCTATCGAGAAAGGAATAGGCCCTCGAAGTCGAAGCTATCAGCTGATCAGTACGTAGTTTAACCTGATCTTCTAGCTGTTTAACTTTAGCAAGCAGCGCCTCATTGGAATTAGACTCCGTCGGCTGCATATTCCCAACCCCCTAGTTGCTTATTGGTTTTGTGGCTCTTCTGAGACTGGGGTGACCGGTGCGTCATCGTCAGTCGGGTTGTCAGTGGCTGGAGCTGGAGCCGGAGCGGTGCTGTCAGCCGGTTGGTCAGCGGCAGGGGCAGGCGGATTAGCGCTGCGGGCCATAACTGATTTTATCCAGTTGATAACTGTATCTGGCTCAGTTTCGCTCTTGATGATGGAGAGCTCAGCTCCTTTGGCGAAGATTTCATTGGCCACGCCCAAGTCAGAAACATTGGTCAAAACAGCTACTGGAATGTTTTTGGTGGCTTCGTCAGCCTTGAGCTTATCAAGCATCTCGAGGCCGTTCATTGTTGGCATCATTATGTCTAGTAGGATTACATCTGGCTTGAATGTCGCCAGTTTATCGAGTCCGATTTGGCCGTTTTCGGCGGTTTCGGTTTCGAATCCTTCTAGGGTAAATAACTTCTGGTACATCCGGTAAATTAGCGGATCATCTTCTACTAGCAATATCTTTGCCATATGTGTTACCTCACTTTCTAGTGCCAAGTATAGACGTCGATTTATATAACATCAAGAAACTTCTTGCCGTATAGTAGTGGCAGAGGAAGTACGATGAGCAGTGTTGCCGACAAGGTGCAAGAGGCGTTTTCTAAGTATCCCAAGCGGTCCTATCCAAAAGGCCAAATTTTGGTATTTGCCGACGAACGACCCGAGCACATTTTTTATCTATCAGAGGGTATGGTGCGTAAATATGACGTATCTTACAGGGGCGACGAGGTCATCGTAAATATATTCAACACCGGCGCATATTTCCCGATGTCTTGGGCAATCAACAAGTCCCCCAATAAATATTTTTATAAAACTGAAACCAAATCCGAGCTGCACATCGTGCCGACGGACGTAGCTCTGGAATTTCTAAAAGCTAACCCTGACGTGATGCTGGACCTACTTAGCCGGATTTATCGAGGGATGGACGGTCTGCTGGGAAGGGTGGTGCATCTGATGTCCGGTACGGCCAAGAGCCGGCTAATTTATGAGCTGATCATTGAATCGCGTCGCTTCGGCACTAACAACAATAACGACAGCTACAAACTGAGCGTTAACGAGGTGGATTTGGCGGCTCGATCAGGCTTGTCGAGAGAAACGATTAGCCGCGAGATGCAAAAACTCAAAGACATCGGCATAGTTAGCTTCAGCGGCAAAGTCATCGAGGTCAAAGATTTAACGGCGCTAGAGAAAATGCTTGGCGGCGAGGTTTAGGTGTCCTTGAGTTCGAAACTTTCGATTGTTTCAAACATATCGGAGTAGTCGCCGGGATCAGGCCGACCAAACACTGCCATCCGGATCTGATCTGGCTTAATCGTAAATGCGACAAACTCACCAGCGCTTAGTTTGGATATTGGTGGCAATCCGCCATCGCTGGTCTTCATGCTGGCCGCCAGAATCGCGCCGGCAACTTGATTAATTTCGTAGCTGTCTTTGATCTCTTCGGCCTGACCGATGATCTGGGCAGTAGTCTGTGTCTGCGGTTCAAACACTGTCAAAGTCACTTTTGAGCGATGTTTGAGATTGTCGTATTTGCGCGTCTGGCCTTTGGTGACGAATGAAACGGCAAAATCCTTATCAATGGTGAAGTAAATGACTGCGCCGTGCGGGTCACCGTCAGCTGTAACAGTTGACAATACCCCGATCGGGCAAGATTTCAAAAATCTATAAATCCTTTCTTCTCTATCCGAAAAACTCATCGCGGTTTTGGTTTTCTTCCTTCCAAGCATGCTAGCCTCCTTAGTCTAATAGTCTGGGCTATTGCTTCGCGCAATACCATGGGTTATTACACACACTTGGTGTGATTCGTATCACAGATTGGTTACTTCATATATAATACGCTTAAGCTAACTAGCATAAAATAAAGGAATAACTATGGCAAAATCAGACAGAAAAACAATCGACAAAGTATTTATATTGCTCGGAGTAGCGATGATGGTGACGCTTGTAATCATTGGTGGGCTAGCGTGCTACGCCTCAAAATTCGCTAAAGATTCGGTGCGTGACGAGTTAACTGCCCAAAAAATCTTCTTTCCACCTAAAGGCAGCCCGGGCCTTGATCCAGCTGAATTTCCTGGTCTTCAACAATACGCTGGTCAGCAGGTTGATAATGGGGTTAAAGCCAAAGCCTATGCCAATGAATTCATCGGCGCTCATTTAGAAAAGGTCGCTGGCGGCAAGACTTATTCGGAAGTCAGCGCTCTAGCTATGCAAGATCCTACAAATCCAGCCCTAGCCCAGCAAAAAGCTGTCTTGTTTCAGGGTGAAACTCTGCGCGGCCTACTGCTCGGTGATGGCTATGCCTACTGGACGTTCGGCGTGATAGCCCAATACGCCGCCATGGCTGCCTTCGCGGGTGCAGCTGTCATGGGCTTGCTGGTCTTGTTGGGACTACGTCACTTGTCGCGTACGAAATAGTCACAGTATTTGTCATTATGTTCTGTCAGGTTGGACCCTGAGTGTGTCATGGGTGGCCCCCCAGTGGGTCACCCATGCAAACATTATGTTGCAATCTAACCCAGAGATATTAAAAATTTCCATTCCGCCAAAGCGGGTGTATACTCTATATAAAGTATAGTAATGGGAATCTCTGGAGGGACTATGGCCACAGCTAAGGCTAAAGGCGAGACTAATCACTGGTTTATTTTAGTTTTGGTCGCGCTGGCCCAGTTTATGGTCGTGCTCGACGTTTCGATCGTAAATGTCGCGTTGCCTTCCATTCAGCACACCTTCAATATGTCCCAAACTAGTCTGCAATGGATTGTCACGGCCTATACGCTAACTTTTGGTGGTTTCCTGCTGCTTGGTGGCAGGGCATCTGATCTATACGGTCGCCGCAAAGTGTTCTTAGCAGGTGTGGCAGTGTTCACGCTGGCGTCGCTAGTCGCGGGCTTGTCGCAAACTGGTGGGATGTTGATTGTGATGAGAGCGATCCAAGGACTTGCTGGAGCTTTCATGTCCCCGGCCGCGCTGTCGATCGTCTTGGTCACATACAGGGAAGGGCACGAACGTAATGTCGCGCTATCTGTTTGGGGAGCTGTCGCGGCCGGTGGCGCCGCAGTAGGCGTTCTACTCGGCGGAATTTTGACCCAATATCTTGATTGGCGCTGGAACTTCTTTGTAAACGTGCCGGTTGGATTAGCAGTAGTTTTCTTTTCGTTGCGGCTTCTACCGGAGCATGAATCAGAAGCAGAGCACAATAATCTTGACCTGCCTGGCGCGATTTTAGGCACCACCGGCCTTATGATGCTGGTATATTCACTAGTAAAGGCTCCATCACTAGGCTGGACTGACACAACAACTCTGGTCTATTTCGCCATCAGCATCTTCGCGCTCGTCGCCTTTATCTTTAACGAATCTCGAGCCAAATACCCATTGATGCCACTCCACCTATTTAAGATTCGCAACCTAGTTGGAGCTGACGCGATGATGCTATTTCAAACCGCTGGCATGTTTTCGATCTTCTTTTTTACGACACTGTATTTGCAAGAAGTGCTCGGCTACACCCCGATCAAAACTGGGCTTAGCTTTTTGATTATCCCAGTAGTTATCGCCATAGTCGCCACTAACGTCCCTAGAGTAATTCAAAAAATTGGCTACAAGCCAATTTTGATAGTAGCGCCGCTGTTTGTTTCGGCTGGCCTATTCTATCTGTCACACATCCCAGTCGAAGGAACCTTCTGGGGCAACGTAGCGCCAGGCATGATTATCATGGCCCTGGGAATGGGTGCGACATTTGTAGCCGTGACCATCGCCGCCACCTCCGGAGTACCGGCAGATGAATCAGGCGTTGCGTCTGGTTTGCTAAACACATCGCAGCAAGTCGGCGGGGCAATCGGCTTGGCCGTCTTGACCGGCATCGCCACCTCTGCCACCGCTAACTACCTTGCAGACCTCAATCTGCTGTCTGAGCCGACCAAACAGCAAATCGCCGCCGCCACTGTCCACGGCTTCCACGAAGGCTACTTAATAGCTTCATCCTTTGGCATCATCGCGTCTCTAATAGCGGTCTTTGTCATCAAGCAGGGCAAAGTAAAACCCGAAGACTTCACTCCCGAACACATGGTCGGCGGCTAAAGCCTCACTTAACGTAACTGACGAGGATAACTTCTTTACTATCGGTATCGTATTTTATCTCAAGCTTGGTTTTCTCGGCTACAAGCGTGTTAAGTGTATCTAGAGGCACAATCCCACCATTTTTATACAGATATGCGCTATTTGTTAAGGTTATAGTCTTTTTTTCGTTATTTGAGTCTTGCACAGTTATATCTCCAGAACAGTAGTTTTGGGTTGTCTTTGCATTTGGGTAGGGGGGCAACTGACGGCATTTAATATCCGAATTTAAGAGTGTGTAATTATAGCTTGGCTTGTAGTCTTTTTGCTTTGATTTGTTTTTGTCGTCTGAATTTTGATTATCGTTCATGACTAGAGCAATAATTATTACTGACAGAAAGAGAACTGTTAATAAAATAAGAACAACAAATATTTTTTTGTTGCTCTTTAATTTTTTCAAACGATTAAAATGCATAAGCGTATTTAATTACATTTTATCTAAAAACCCAAAAGTTTTTGATATTAATCACAAAGTAAGCATAAGCAATTGCTTTTTATGAATTTTGAGTGTTTAATGTTAATTAGAATTGACGAAGGATCAATATTATGACACAACATGAACTTGCCCCCATCTCACAATTTGGACCTATCGACCTGCCATTAAGTGAGGCTGCACCTATCTCTGACTTTGAGCATCGTTTGAATTATGGCAGGGCTGCTTTAAGTGGGCTGAGAGATCGATTTACTGGTTTTGTAGAAAGTGTTGCTACAAAAATTGAGACAGTTCCGGCTGTCGTTAGCTCAGCAATCGAGACTTTGCCAAACCCCACCAAGATTACGCGGGCACTAGGCGCAACAGCTATGCTTTTACCTGGAGTGGTTATGGGTACCGAACACGCCACTGCAAGTAGCGCAAAGCCAGCCATGCCAAAAATTGTAAGCACGGATCCGCATGAGAATACTAGGCTTTTTGCCCCCAATTTAAAACTTGAGGCAGGAAGATTCACTCCCGATAACGCCACTGCCATCGGATCACGGACTTCGAATAATTCAGTCACCGGAGGAGCAGCAAACATTAAGTTTTACAAAGGAACAAGTCAAAAAGCCATTGGCATGATTAACCAAAAATTTGCTGAGTGCGCTCCGTCTTCCTTAATCTCAGAGCCTCACCCTTCTTATAAGGACGAAGGACGTGACCGCAACAAAACCGGTGTACTTCGGACTTTGTTCCTCGAAAATGGGTTACAGCAAAAAGCGAAGGCAGTTTTCAGGAAAGGCTACCGTTTCTGTAATTTATATGTGACAACTGTTGGAAGAGAGATCTATTTTCCTCCCAAGAGAATGATTAAAAAAATTGGCAACACAATGACATATCTCGATCCCTTCAAGACTAATGATCCCAGCAATAGAGCCTATGGCACTTTGATCGTGGCAGCAAAAAAAATAAAAAAGTAAACCCAGCTCTTTAAATCCTGCTTTACCCGAAGCACAATTAGCGTTATTCTTAATCTATCATAAGCATAATGATGGTTTGATGTGAAGAAAAAATACATATTTGGGCTGTTAGCTATCATCGCATTGGGTGTTTTGGCTTTGCCGGTCCACGTTTCTGCCGCTAGGAATGCGTTTAGTTCTTCCTGTAACCCTGGTGGAAATTACCCAGACGATGTAACAAAATTCCCATATAGTTTTATGTGCGGCACCCACCCAGATTTCCATGCGCCAATATTACTTGCAATAAATGGATCATACAGCGACCCTGCTGCACCTTTTACAGCAGGAGATACTATTCGAGTAAATGCGATTTTTGGTAGTGGTATAACAACCGTGACGGGTTCACCTAAGAAGAATGGCGGAGCACCAGCAAATTCTGCCTTGCTTTTTGTCACTATCAACACAGCATCCAGAGCCACGGCTAGTGGTCTTCATCCACAAAATATCACCCCTGGTAACGGGAATGCTTCTTTGGGCTGCCCAGGTGACGGGAGCAGAAATGTTGCCGACGGACCGACAGGTCCAAACAGTGGGCCGGGAAAAGTGTATGGCAACCGTGATATAAATGGCGATTATAATGACACATCACTTGTTAACGGGGATGACCAGAGTCCATATGCGTTCGTTAAAGGTCAATCAAACGGAGTCATAAACTGTCAAGATTCCGGTAGGATGGTTTTCTGGAAGATAAATAATCCGAGTAGCAGCGGGAACGGGTCTTTTGACCTAAAAATTGATGATGATGTGGAGTCAGGGAAAATCTGCATGAGAACCGATTATGCAATCGGTTTTGATAACGACGTGCGCACATTCCCTCAAAGTGACTCAGGTACATCATCACCCCCTGGAAGTTCTGGGAGTGCTTATTCTGGTGCGTATAACAGTAAAATAACTGCAACTCATATCGTTAAACAATCCGAAGAGAGGTGCTTTAGCGTAGTGAAGCCACCCCCTCTAGGTTGGAGGCCAACGTTACAGGCAAAGTGTAGCTTGCTCAGCGGAGTTATATCTTTTTATAACGCTAATGGTTCAGTAAATACAAATGTGCACGATAACCGTTTCAAGGTCCAGTTGTGGGACCCTACAAATAACAACGGGAATGGAGGGTACGATGATCTAACTGATCCCAGATATGGCACGGTTTGGAATTATTCTGACTCCAATCGTTACTGGGATTTGCCAATTAATGGTGGTGCAATCTTTGGGCACAATACTTTGAGAGGATTTAGGATAGTGATTGATCCAAACTCTTCTTCTAATGGCGGTCCCCAGGCAAATTGGCAATATAAATCATTTGACACCGGTTCAGATCTAGACTGCTTGCCGTATCCACCTGAGTTGGACTATTCGCTTACTTGTGTAGGTGGCATTGTAGGTAAGGCTTCCGACAAAGACTCCGCGGCCTCGGGTGTTGTAACGATTCAAATATACGAGGGCGCATCTCAGCTTGCGCAATTCAATACTAACAGCAGTGGTGATTTTAGTTGGGATGTCGGCTCTTATAGGGATGGTAATGATCACACATTTAGTGTAGGAGCTTTGGATGATTCCGGCGCAAGTGCAGGAACTTGGATAGCGAAGACACTCGATGGATGCGGGAATTTCACGTTGGAGCCGGGGGCAGGCGGGAGTCTGTTGCCAAGTGACGAGGACCCGACTAGTTTTACTGTTTTGAACACCGTGACGGTGTCATATCCAGGCTGGGTTAACCCATCAAAGCCTGCCGTGAGCCCGGCAAGTGCCACTAACTCACTCACAAAAAATGGCGGGGCTATAACTGGTAATGGATTCCCAACGTATGGATCATTTGTTAACAGAGATTTTAATTCTAGTTATTCAATTCCGCCTGGGTCATTTACTGCCGGTGATAGCTATTGTTCGCATATAACAATCGCACCTTACCAAGGTCTTATTCAAAGGAATAACGGGCAAATATTAGCCATAACATCAGCATCAAAGCCAGCGAATGGTTGTGATACGGTTGCCAATAAGCCGTTCTTTAAGGTTTATGGTGGGTCGGTGTCTGCTGGCGGTAACTATCTTGCGACAGGTAGTTGTAGCGGCGGCGGCGTGTTAGCTGGATTTTATCGTAATGATTCAGTTGATGCTGCCTTTAAGTATGGCCAGGGTTCGGGCACTGATCTCGCCGCGCTTGGGATTGGTCAAATAACCGGATTTGCAAGTGCGCAGAAAGACGCTACTAAATCACCAATTGAGCTGACATTCGCCAACCAAGGTACAGCCTGGCCGGTCCAGTCTGATCCTAAGCTGGGTGGCCTTTATGGTGGTGATCGATGCTTAGATAACGCTGAGCCACCGGTAAAAACCGGGGCGGTAACAACAACTCTGCCAGGTGGTTCGACTATCAATGCTACTACAATTCCAGTTGGCGAGAACCGATCGATATTTGTTAATGGAGATGTCTATATTAACGGCGATATTACCTACGCGGGAGCAACTGGTGGTTGGACTCCAGATAATGTACCGTCGCTGGTAATTAAGGCAGTTGGTGGCAATATCTATATAGACAACGACGTCAAGAACTTGGACGGATTGTATATTGCCGAGGCAAACGGCGCGGCGACTAATAAGGGACAGATTTATACCTGTTCAAGTGGAATCGGTGCACAAGTAACTCAAAACAACCTATATGATAATTGCTACAAGCAACTGACAGTCCATGGTAATTTCGTGGCACGCAAAGTCAACCTGATGCGAACCTATGGATCGTTGCGGGATGAAAAGCCAACTACTGGCAAAAAGGCGGTTGCAGCAGGTCCTGGCGTTAAGGGGGTCAGTCAACGACCAATATGGGCAGTTGGTCCGAATAAACCATCGGGCTTGAGCGAGTGTGTCCGCTTTGATGTGGCGGGCGAAAACGGAAGTACGAAATGGAAGGCCACATGGCTTTGTCTAGATAACGCTGACGCAGCAGATATCGATATTGCTTTCAAGAGCACTAACTCTGGGAGCGACCCCCTAGCACAATGCGAAAAATTCGATTTTATAGATAACCTAGGTGATAAAAATGGCTGGAAAGAAGTTAAAGCCTGTAGTAATGTTCGGATCAATGCTGGCACAGGCTATAATTTAGCCTCCGCAGAGGCATCTGATGGCGGTCTGTGCGTGCAAATGTACAATGATAGCGATGGTCACATCCCATATTGGAAACAAAGTAATAATATAAAGATATTTATCTGTTTAGAGAAAAAGGTAACAGGTGGCGGCGGATCGGCTGAAGAGCTGCCAAAACCAATTAATAATCCGCTGGTTTGTAGTAATGCGCGGCCTGGTGGCAAGAGTTACTTCCCAACCGCCGGACGTCCCGATACTTGCGCGGCAGAGGTGTTTGACTACAGCCCAGAATTTTACCTAGCTCAACCTTCGATTATTCCACCAAGTGGCGGTGCGATAATCTATGATGCCATAACTAGTTTGCCACCGGTACTGTGATAGAATTAGATTAGCCAGAAGAGGAATCAAAAGGAAAACAAAATTCATGCGGTGGGCAGAATCTAAAATATCCAAGCAGCAACAGATAGCCTCATCTGATAGTGCTTATGCTATAATCGGAGCTATATTATGAGCTCACTTCTTGGTGGCAATTCTAACTTCTTTGGCTTAGACATAGGCAGTACGGCCATTAGGTTAGTTGAATTGAGGGGCGCGACCGGCTCCAAAGCCTTGGTTAAGTACGCCTATTTGCCGATAGAGGGTAATATCGCGATCAGTGAATCCAAGGCTGATCAGCAGAAGCTAGGCCAGGCGATAGCACAATTAGTCAGCCAGGCCCGGGTTTCAACAAGTAATGTTGCGGTTGGTATTCCTTCTAGCCGTGTTTTTACTACTGTGGCTGAAGTAGACCGGCTTTCACCAAGCGAGTTGGCTAAGTCCATACCATTGCAGGCAGATTCACTTATTCCAACTCCTTTGGCTGAGTCTAAAATTGATTGGGCCCTGATGGGTGATTCACCGACAGACAAGACGAAGGCTGAAATATTGTTAACCAGCGTGCCGAATCAGTTTGTCGAAGATCGGCTCGATATGCTTGAGGCGATTGGACTTAACGTTATCGCGTTTGAACCAGACAATTTGGCCATGTCGCGAGCGCTGGCCGTACCTGACAACACGCCACAATTGATCCTAGATGTTGGGCGCCATTCTACTGACCTAGTCATTTTGATGGGCGGCTTGCCACACTTGACGCGAAGTATCCCGACCGGCGTCGAAGCTATCACAAAGGCGGCGAACCAAAACCTCAACGTCGACGCGAAGCAAGCCGAACAGTTTGTCTTTAAATTTGGTCTAAGCAAAGACAAGTTAGAAGGTCAGGTCTTCCAGGCTATTAGTGGCACTGTTGATATTTTGACGGTTGAGATCGAGAAGTCGATCAAGTTCTTTGAGACGCGCTACACAGGCATGAAACTAGCCCGGATTATTGTGACCGGCGGCGCTTCGGTCATCCCTGAATTTCCTCTGTATTTGGCTAATAAGTTTGCCACTAACGTCGAAATTGGCAATGCCTGGCGAAATGTGTCATTTAGCGCTGCCAGACAAAACGAATTACTAGCGATTTCTAATCAGTTTGGCGTGGCTGTCGGATTGGCGGAGCGAACATAATGTTGCAGCTAAACCTACTACCAGACGTAAAGCAGGAATACATCAAGGCCGAGAACCAGCGCCGTTTAGTTATTTCAGTTTCGGTCATAGTTACGGCCGCTTCAATCGGTTTACTGGCGTTACTGCTGAGCATGGGCGCGCTACAAAAGAAGCATATCAACGATTTGACTGTTGATATAGAGTCTAATTCCAAAGAGCTAAAGGCTAAGAAAGAAATCAGCCGCATTCTAACCGTGCAAAACCAGCTCAATAGCCTAACTAACTTGCATGCCGCCAAACCAGCTGTGGCCCGTGTCTTTGACTATCTCAATCAAGTTACGCCTGCCAGTATCGACATAACCAGTATGACAGTGGACTTTAACGCCAAAACGATCAGCATTACGGGCAATACTGCTGCTCTCAGTGACGTAAACAAGTACATCGATACTCTTAAGTTCACTAAATATAAAAGCGATGCCATACCTGGTCCCGACCAGCTAGCTTTTAGCAATGTCGTAATGAGCAATTTCGCTATCGGCACATCGGGCGCCGGACAAAACAAAGATAAACCAGCAACTTACACCATCACGCTAGCGTATGAGCCAAATATCTTTGATATAACTCAACAAATCACACTGACCGTACCCAAAACTACGACTACACGGTCTAACTCAGATAGTCCAAGTGAACTGTTTAACGGAACTCCGACGGGGGCAAACTAATGGCAAAAGTTGATACTTCAACAAAACGAGTTGCTATCAGTCGAGCGAATGCTCAGATGGTGGCCGTGCTTGGTGTCGCCTCATTCGTCACCGTGTTTTGCTTATTTGCCGCCAAGGCGGTATGGAGCCAAAATAGCTATCAGTCGCGCATCGTCACGGCAAAAGAGCTGGCCAATAACACTCTCAAAAAGAATATCGAAACCTATAGCAAGCTAGCCACCGCCTATACAGCCTTCAATAAACTTTCGCCCAATGTCATCGGCGGAGTTCCAGGGGCCAACGGTGATAATGACGGCAGTAACTCCAAGATAATATTAGATGCTTTGCCAAGCAGCTATGACTTCCCGGCGCTTACTTCAAGTATCGAAAAATTAGTCAGTAAGAGCAACCTGAAACTTTCCAGCATCACCGGTACCGATGATCAGGTCAACCAGCAAAATACAAAAGCTCAGGCTTCTCCAAAAGAGGTGCCGATTCCGTTTGCCTTCGCCGTTAAAGACGCCAACTACACTAGCGTACAACAGCTTATCAGTAGCTTAGAGCGGTCGATCCGGCCTATGGTGATTGATACCATCGAAGTTAGCGGCGGCGGCAATAACATGACAGTGACTGTTAACGCCCACACCTACTATCAGCCTGCTAAAGATGTCAGTGTAACCAAGAAGGTGATCAAATGAAGCAAAAAGATTTCGCTTTGATAATTCTGATTGTATTTTTTGGGGCAGTGATTTCTGTGGTCGCATCCAAGTATTTGATAGTACCACCTAAGAATCGCCAGCAAGAGGTAGAGCAGGTTCTGGAAATTTCACAAAAATTCGACTATCCAGACAAGCGCTTCTTTAACAGCAACTCCATTAACCCGACGCAGCTAATTACCATTGGCGACAACGCGAACCCGGATCCGTTTAAAGATAATACGCCATGAGTGTTCTCTCGGCTAAATCCCAGCAAAAGGTTGAAGAAACCCTGGTTGCTGCTGGCATGCTAACCGAAGATAAGCTGGCTGAGGCTAAGAAGTTAGCCGAAGAAAAAAACGAACCTCTCATTGGCTTATTGATATCCAAGCAATATATTACCGATGAGCAACTAACCAAGGCCAACGCAACTATCACCAAAGTTCCGTACGTTAATTTAACGGCGGCCAAGGTTGACCCAGATGTTTTAAAGCTTTTACCGCGTGACATAGCTGAACGCTATATGGCCGTTCCGCTTGGCGAAATGCAGCACCGTCTAGTCGTTGCCATGCTAGACGCAGATAACGTCCAAGCAGTCGACTTTCTTAGCAACCGCATCGGCCGACCACTTAAGGTCTACGCCGCCAGTGAAGCGGGCATCAAGCAGGTCTTGAAGCAGTACAGCGCCCAGCTGGGAACGCAGATGGACGAAGCCTTCAAAAAGGACTTAACCCAGATTGGCAATGAAAGTCCCGAAGAGCTCGAACGAGCAGAGAAGGTTTCAAAAGATAAAGCCGAGAAGGCCGAAAAGACTGGCGTCACGATCGTCCAAGATTCGCCTATTAGCAAGGCGCTATCGGCTGTGCTGGAGTTTGCCGCGCACAACCGTGCCAGCGACGTTCACATCGAACCTCTTGAGAAAGAGGTAAAGATTCGCTGCCGAGTCGACGGCGTGCTTAGAGAAATTATGCGCCTGCCAAAAAACACTGAGCCAGCGCTGATTTCGCGCATAAAAATCCTTGCCAACCTAAAGATTGACGAGCATCGCACGCCACAAGATGGTGGCTTCACTGTGATGGTTGATGGCAAAGGCATTGACCTGCGTATAGCCATAGCGCCAGTTGTGTGGGGCGAACAAGTTGTCATACGTCTACTCGATAAGACCGGCACCTCCTTTAAGCTGGAGGACATGGGCTATACCGGACGAGCCTTGCGAACGATTCGTAAGGGTGTCCAGCGTCCAAACGGCATGATTCTGACCAGTGGCCCGACTGGCTCGGGTAAGTCAACATCGCTGTATGCTCTCATCCAAGAGATCAAGAACGACTCAATAAATATTGTTACTCTTGAAGATCCGGTCGAGTACAAAATGGATGGCATCAACCAAATACAGGTTAATTCAGAAGTAGGCTTGACCTTTGCGACTGGACTGAGAAGCATCCTCCGACAAGACCCAGACGTGGTGATGGTTGGTGAGATCCGCGACAAAGAGACCGCTCAATTAGCGGTGCAGGCGGCCCTGACCGGTCACCTGGTCTTTAGTACGCTCCATACCAACAGCGCCGCCGGTATTTTGCCACGTCTGCTCGATATGGGCGTAGAGCCTTTCTTGATTGCAAGCACGGTTCATACGGTGATCGGACAGCGTTTGGTACGGCGAATTGCCGATGACACCAAGCAGCCTTACCAGTCTTCGGCACCCGAAACTGAAGCGATCAAGGCCACACTCGGCAAATATTTGCCGCCATCGGCCGATAAAATGCCAGCCTATGCCAAGGATCTAGGTTATAAAAGCTTGCCCTTAGCGACTGATACCGCTTATACTTTATTTAAAGGCACGGATAGTCCAGAAACCCCTGGTGGGTTTAAGGGACGAATGGGGCTATACGAGGTCTTTGAAATATCGGAAGCTATCCAAGCTCTGATCATGAAGCGGGCTACTAGTACGCAAATTGAACAAGCGGCTGAAGCCGAGGGCATGATCAATATGCGCATGGACGGCTATCTAAAAGCATTAGACGGTAAGACCACACTAGCCGAAGTAAATAGAGTAGCGGCAGAAGACAATGCGTAAACAGAGAAGGGTGGAAATATGAGCGCAGCTGGACAGCCAAGGATCGAAGTATTACTCGACGAAGTCGTAAAAAAGAAGGCTTCTGACTTACACCTGCAAGTCACATTGCCACCAATGCTAAGGGTAGATGGTTCGCTCGTGCCAGTTACAGGAGCCGACCCACTGACTCCAGAGACAATTGAGGCATTAATTTTTGCGATTTTAGACGAAGATCAAAAACAGATTCTTCTAAAAGATAAAGAATTCGACTTCAGTTTTGCCTACGGTGATCTCGGTCGTTTCCGTGTAAACGCCTTCCACGAGCGCGGCAACATGGCCGCCGCACTGCGCCTTATACCAAATGAAATCCTGACTATCGAGCAGCTCGGTTTGCCTGATATCGTCAACAAATTTTCGCAATTTCCACGTGGCTTGGTCTTAGTGACTGGACCAACCGGCTCCGGTAAGTCCACCTCGCTGGCTTCAATGGTGCACAAAATTAACCAAGAAGAAGCCAAGCACATCATTACGATCGAAGATCCAATCGAGTATACGCACAAATCGCAAAAATCCGTCGTGGTGCAACGAGAAGTACACTATGATACTTACTCATTTAGCGCCGCCCTACGAAGCGCCTTGCGTGAAGATCCGGACGTCGTACTGATCGGTGAGATGCGCGACCTCGAAACTATCGCCAGTGCTATCACTATCGCAGAAACCGGTCACTTAGTCTTTGCCACGCTGCACACCAACAGCGCCGCACAATCTGTAGATCGTATGATCGACGTCTTTCCACCACATCAGCAGCCACAAATTCGGGCTCAGCTATCGAACATTTTGATGGCTATCGTCTCGCAGCGACTGATACCAACCATAGGTGGTGGGCGAGTCGCCGCGGCTGAAATCCTAGTTGCAACGCCAGCTGTCCGTAACATCATCCGCGAAGGCAAAAGCCACCAGCTCGAAGCGGTCATCCAAACCGGAGCGGAATTCGGTATGCAGTCGATGGATAAAACTCTAGTCAAATTAATCCACGCTGGCACAATTACGTATGATGAAGCTCGCAATTACGCCGTTGACCTAGACGAATTAGACAGGTTAATGCGAGGCTAAAAATGCTGAATTACAGCTATACGGCTCGAAACCCCAAAACCGGCCAAAAAGTTTCGGCGTTGGTTCAAGCTGATAGCGAGCAGGCAGCATCCAAGCTTATAAAAGCCCAAGGCCTAACTCCCTTAGAAATTAAGGCCGAACGCGGCGGACGAGGTTTTGGCTTTCACCGCATAAAGAGCAAAGACAAAGTCCTGTTTAGCCGTCAGCTGGCTACGCTTATTAACGCTGGGCTACCTCTGGTACAGGCCCTAAGAAGCGTCGGCGCTCAGACAACCAGCAAGCAATTTAAAATCATTATCAATCAGGTAGTTAGTGATGTTGAAGCCGGCACGTCCTTTAGCGAATCTTTAGCCAAACACCCCGAGGTATTTAATCGAGTATATATCAGCCTGGTCGCGGCTGGCGAAGCCTCAGGTACGCTTGACGCCGGCCTTGAACGGCTCGCCATCCAGCAAGAAAAAGATGCCGATATCATCGCCAAAGTGCGTGGCGCCATGATCTATCCGACTATCGTTTTGATCGTTATGCTATGTGTCGGTACGTTTATGATCGTTAAAGTCCTACCTCAAGTGCAGAGCATTTACGCTGGTTTGCCGGGTGGGGTTGAGCTCCCAATACTCACCAGGGTATTGCTTGCCGTATCAACGTTTTTGACCAAATTCTGGTGGGTGGTTATTATTTTGCTGGTCGCGGGTGGATTTGCGACGACGCGCTGGGCCCGCACCCTCGGCGGACGTTCCATCATCGATCGTGCCAAAATGCGCGCATGGCCTATCGGCAAACTCTATATGAAGATGTACATGGCTCGTTTCGCCCGCACCGGCACGACGCTAGTTGCCAGTGGCGTACCGCTGCTGCAGGTGCTTGATATTACCGGCGAAGCTGTAGACAACGTGCATATCCAAAACTCCTTGCACAAAGCCATGGAGAAGGTCAAAGGCGGTAAGTCGCTGTCTGAATCCATCAAGGACGACCCGAACTTCCTCGAACTAGTCCCAAACATGCTTAGCATTGGTGAACAGTCCGGCGCCATGGAGACAATGATGGCCAAGGTGGCAGACTATTACGAAAAAGAAGTCGACAACGAGATCAAAAACATCAGCACCATCATTGAGCCAGTCATGATGGTTGTCATGGGCATCATGGCGATCACGATCGTCGCCGCAATCTTGCTTCCAATCTACGGCCTCGTTAATCAGACCGGCTTCACCGGCTCAGGTTAGGTACTATGTCGCAGCGAAAAAACAGCTCAACCAAAAACGGCTTCACAATTATCGAAGTTCTGATTGTTTTAGCCATGGCGGGACTGATATTGTCGGTTGTTTTGCTGGCAATACCGGCCCTAATGAGGAACAGCCGCAATAATCAACGCAAGCAAGATGTCAGTAACGTTCTTGACGCGGTTTCGTCATACGCGCTCAATAACTCCGGCAGGCTGCCTGACGCTGCCAGTAACCCCTCCGACGCTACATTCCTGGATACGCAGCGCGTAAAGCTTGCGTTTTATGAACCTAATCTGAGCTTCGGCACATTACCCGGGGGCGGCGGTGGCATAGCAATTATTCCCCAAGTTTCAGGTTCGGGTGGGGGAGAATCAAACGCAGATCTAAATACTGCGGTTATCTATAACTACAGAAAATGTGATGCCGCCAATCCCGGAGCCGCCACAACAGTAGGGGCTGGTTACAGAGATATCGTCGCAGTCTATGGAATTGAAACCGGCGGTGCTGTAGGTGCATCTAAGTGTCTGCAGCTCTAGCTGTGGAAAAGTCAGTCACTACCACTTGCTTTTTGACACCTCAAACCGTATGATCAAACCATAACCACTAATATAGTAATTCGCAAAGGGGCACTTGCAATGCTAAATAAACTTAAAAAAGATAATAAAGGCTTCACTATCATCGAAGTCATGATCGTGTTGGCAATCGCCGGCTTGATCATCCTAATCGTACTTTTGGCCATTCCAGCGCTTCAGCGCAACGGCCGCAACACCGCACTTAAAAACGATGCTTCAGCTATTGCTGCTGGCGTGAGTGAATTTAAGTCAAACAATGACGGGGCTCCGCCCACTTCAATCAGCGCGACCACAATTACCGGCAGCGGTGGTACACAATCCAACGTTGCGATAAAGACCTCATCTGGCGCTACTGTTAGCGCGGGTAATGCTCCTGGTGCTGGTGCAATCCAGACTACAATTGGTGCGGCATGCCCTGGGAGTACCGGAAACGCTCGTTCTGTAGCAATCTACTACACCCCTGAAGGCAGTAGCACGGTTGTTAAGTGTATTGACGCTTAATCCACAAACGGATCTTTGAAATTGACCCCGAAAGGGGTCTTTTTCTTTTATGCTAAGATGTTGCTAATGATTATCGCAGTTCTGGTGGTGTTTGGGCTATGTCTGGGGAGCTTCGTTAACGCGCTGGTTTGGCGAGTGCATGAGCAGTCTAAGAAGAGCAGTAAGTCCAGTAAGCTTGATCTATCTATTCGAACTGGTCGGTCTATGTGCCCAAACTGTCACCACCAGCTTTATGTCAAGGACCTTGTGCCGGTATTTAGCTGGCTCAGCCTTAATGGCAGGTGTAGATATTGCCATAAACCAATATCCGCCCAATATCCTCTTGTCGAGCTATTAACTTCTTTTGCGTATGTAGGATCATACGTTTGGTGGCCGGTGGCATTTGATACTACTCAATACGCTTTATTTGTAGTCTGGCTGCTTACTTTGACCGGCTTTATGGCTCTTACGGTTTATGATCTGCGCTGGTATCTATTGCCAAATAGGATTATGGCTCCGGTGGCTTGGCTGGCAGGGGTGTTTGCACTGATTAGCATCGTAACTGCCGACAGGCCGCTAAGCGCTTTATTAAGTACGGTACTTGCCGTCTTGATAGGCGGCGGCATTTTTTATCTGCTTTATCAGCTCTCGGGGGGTAAGTGGATCGGTGGAGGTGACGTGAAGCTAGGTTGGGTGCTTGGCTTGATTGCCGGTACGCCGTCTAGGGCGTTGTTATTTATCTTTATTGCTTCGATAGCGGGTACATTGGTAAGCTTGCCGCTGCTGGCCACAAAACGTCTCAAAAAGTCTCAGGTTATTCCATTTGGCCCTTTCCTAATGTTGGGACTAGTTATAACTCAGCTTTTTGGCACGGCTATCCTAGATTGGTACCAGCGAGTCTTTCTTAGTTTATAGGTGTTTACCCCTTAGCGCTTATGCTATACTGAGGTCAATATGAAAGGTGGAAAATCACCTCTGGGCTACACGATCGTTGAGGTAATGTTTGTGTTGGCTGCCTCCAGCATGATGTTCGTGATTGCGGGCACGTTTATAAATGGCAAACAGTCTAAAACGTCTTTTACAAGTGGGGTTAACGAATTAGCTTCTCGAATTCAAGATACGATCAATCAGGTAACAGATGGTCAGTACAGCGACATAAAGGTTAATTGTCAGAGAACGGGCTCAACCATCAACTTTCCGGCTGGTACGCCAAATGACGTAGGCACCAACTCAGACTGTTTCTTTTTTGGTAAAGTCATGCATTTTTCTGTTGATGGACAAAAGGATAAGTACGACGTTATTTCAATGGCTGGGCGTCGACTCCAAAATGATAACTTGACCCCTGTAGAAAACGACTTAACTCAAATTAGCCCAAAGGCGATACCAGGGCTTACTATCTCGCAAACTGTACCGCAAACTCTTAATGTTGAAAGGATCAGAATCATTAAGACGGATGGAAGCGTGGCTAATCCCGAAAGTTTCGGGATTGGGTTTTTGCAAAATGTCGTGGCCGGTGGAGACACTTCAAATGGTGCCCAAACGCCACCAGCTCTGTACTATGTTCATAATATGACCTTTAATAAAAATACCGTCCAGGGTGAGACAGCCGCCAGTAATCCAACTCAGATCATGCCTGCCAATAGTGCCACGATTTGCGTGAGCGACGGCACGCGATCGGCCAACGTGATCGTAGGCATCAATAACAGCCAGCAAAATGTGACTGTCAGAATGCTAGGAGACGTGACATGTCCTTAAAGCGTCTCAATATGAGGGGTGACACCATAATCGAGGTGATGATTGTGCTGGCCGTACTAGGTCTGGCAATTAGCATTTCCTATTCGACAGCCAACCGCAGCCTATTAAACACCAGACAAGCTCAAGAGAACTCAGAAGCGACTAAAGTCCTGCAGTCGCAAATTGAAGGTATCAGAATATTGGGGGCAAACGGGCCAACCGACCCGGCCGACCCGCTACTAAACCCCTATACTCACGGAGTGCCATTTTGTATCAAGGGCGGGGCAACACCGGTGTTAGCCGAGGTTTCCGACCCATTTTGTAATGATAATAGCGGCAATTATGACTTGAGAATATATTACTGTCCCGGGAGTAGTGATATTCAATGTGCTGGGTCCCAGCTGCAGGCTCAGGGAACATTCCTAATCACAGCAAAGTGGGACAATGTCAGAGGTGTTGGCACCGATAGTATCAATTACGTATATAGGTATTACGGCAAATGGGATTAGGTATGAAAGATAACCAAAGAGGCTTCACGATTATCGAGATGTTGATTGCGACGGCAATTCTCTCGACTATCCTAGTTCTTATTACGACCATGATGGTAAATATAGGATCTTTGTACTACAAGGGGATTAATCAGTCCAAGATACAGGGTACGGTTAGAAGTGTGACTGACGAGCTTTCGCAGCAACTTCAGGTATTAGATACAACCTACCGTTCCTCGGCACCCTTAAACGCCGGTGGCAAGACGTATCGGGCGTATTGCATAGGCACGACTCGATATATATATGTTCTTGACGTGGCGTTAAGTAATGGCCAGCAGCATGTACTTTGGCGAGACAATAATGGATCTGGTGTCTGTACGGCAGCGGATTTGAACGCGGCTCTGCCAGCAGGTGGCATCGAGCTGATGCCGCCAAGTTCAAGGCTAACTCTATTTACGATAAATGGCGTTACGCCTGGAGCCTCCCCATACTTAATAACAATTGGGGCTGCCTATACGTCCAATGGCGACAATGACTTACTGAACGGAGTTGGCTTAGGTGTGGCCACGAGGTGTAACGGTGGTCAAGATCGACAGTTTTGTTCGACTGCACACCTTGAGACAGTAGTAGCGAAACGGCTTCAGTAATAGTAGAATGAGTTTATATATGAAACATAAGAATCTTGAGAGGTCGAATCAGTCAGGCTTTGCCTCGATAGTTATTGCTCTTGTGTTGGTACTCGTGATGTCACTGCTCACCGTCGCTTTTGCTCAGTTGGCCCGTCGTGAGCAAAGAAGCGCTCTTGATAAACAACTGGCCACCCAAGCTTACTACGCTGCTGAGAGCGGGATTAACGACGTTATCAAGAATCTTGACGCCATCAATACACTCAACCCGGCGCCTAACCAGTGCTTGACGCCGGCACAACTGGTCAGCACTGGCATAACCACCTCGGCAAATACAAGCAACGGGGGAGTATCCGTCAGCTCAGCCAACAATGCAGTTTCTTATGCTTGCGTTTTGGTAAATTCGAAGCCAGAGACGCTTTTATATACAGGGGTTAGTCCTGAGGAGCAAAAATCATCTAAGTTTTCTGTTTCGGGTGGGCTGGATGAGCTGACTATCAATTGGGCCAGCGCTGATCAGACTAAGACTACCCCCAGGACAGCCGCAGAATCACCGAAGTTTTCTCCAAAAGCGAGCTGGAATTCTCCTGGCGTGCTTCAGGTCAGCATTACACCACTTGGCGATATGAGCCGGACTGGACTTATTGGTAACACAGCAACCGTCTTTATGTATCCGGGCGGATCAGGATCAGACACAATAGATTACCCAAGTATTAAAGGGGCTCAAACTGGGAAGATTGTTGATGGTCACTGTAATAATACTGGCGACTTCCCATGCAAAGTAACAATCACTGGGTTTGGTGGAACAGGCTCGGGCGATCAGTACTTGATCAGAATACTGAACTACTACACGACTTCAAATATCTTGGTAAGTGATGCTAAAGATCTGGCAAATGTACCGCTCAAATTCCTAAACGCTCAGGCCAAAATAGACGTGACCGGTCGAGCCCGTGATGTCCTAAAACGCGTGCAAGTTAGGTCGCCAATCCAAGATCCGATCGAGAAAGGCCCAGGCTTTACTCTAGAAGGCCAAAGCATCTGTAAGCGAACAACTACGTATCCAGGGAATGATTCGCTGGACCCACCTGATCTTTCGGCCGCAACTTCGGCTGCCTGTAGTCCTTGGGCTAACTAGCTCTCAGCTTAATCTTCGCTGTGACGATGAAACTTCTCGTGCACGGCGCGCAGGTGTGGGTCAGTGACATGGGTATAGATCTGAGTCGTAGCGATATTGCTGTGGCCAAGCATGGCCTGGACTGAGCGTAAATCAGCGCCGTTCATCAGTAAATCAGTCGCGAAGGAGTGTCTAAGGGTGTGCGGACTGACATGCTTGGTGATGCCGGCAAGGAGGGCATTGCGGGCAACGATGCGCTGGACTGAACGAACAGTCAGTCTTAAAAAGTTGCCGGATAGATCGGTTTTTTTTGTGCCGCTGTAGCGAACAAACAACGGTTTGGCGTTATCAGCCCGTTTTGCTAAATATTGTTCAATCCAGCTGGCGGCGTCGGGGCTGATAAAGATCGGACGGTCTTTTTGACCTTTGCCGCGGACCATGAATTCACGTCGCTTTAGGTTGATATGGCCCCGGTCGAGTCCAACTAGCTCGCTGACACGCAGGCCGGAGCTAAACAGTAGTTCAAGAATAGCCCGGTCGCGTAAACCATTTATGCTGGTGATGTCGGGTTGTTCAAATATTCGTCCTAATTCTTCTGGATTGAGGAATGTGACTTGCTTGCGCTTAGTGCGCGCTAGCTCGATCTTGTCTGGTGCCAGGGCGGGGATGTTGCGTTTGGCGCAAAATTTCAAAAAGCTGCGCAGCGCGATCAAATGATAGTTTTGGGTTGATTTGCCCAGTTCATCAGATGTATTCGTGCCGAGGCGGTTCAGCCAAAGCCGCCATTTACGGATCATCTCGGCGTCGATGTCGCTGACTTTAATCTCGCCAGCGAAGTCGATTAGGCGAGTGAGGTAGTGGTCGTAGTTTTGAATTGTTTTTTGCGAACGGTTTTGCTCAATTTCTAGGTATTCTAGGAAGTCGGTTTTGGCTTTAGCGAATAGCATAAGTACATTGTACGACATCTTGGATGCCGCCGGTATCTCTGTTATAATTTCTCGTAATGGAACGAACACTTATTATCGCTAAGCCTGACGCCGTCCAGCGCGGCCTAATCGGTGAAATCATTACTCGTTTGGAACAAAAGGGTCTCAAGCTTGTCGGACTAAAGATGGCAAGCTTAGACGAAGCCATGTTGCGCTCACACTACGCTGAACACGTCGAAAAGGATTTTTACGCCGGCCTAGAGAAATTCATGAAAAGCTCCCCCGTAGTATTGATGGCGTGGGAGGGCTTCCAGTGTGTGGAATCCGTCCGAAACCTCGTTGGTGCTACTAATCCCCGACAAGCCGCGCCCGGCTCCATAAGGGGTGATCTAGCAATTGGTACTGGTCGAAACTTGATCCATGCGTCCGACAGCAAAACTAGCGGCGAGGCCGAAGTCCGCAGCTTCTTTAGTGACACCGAATTGTTCGACTACGACAAGTCTGAATACATTCATATATACGAAGACCACGAACGCGCCTAAATTATAAATATATTAATCAGAAATTAAATATCTGGCTATTTCGCACACTTAGTCATTCGCATTAGGCACACGATAGGCACATAACGTGTGCCTGCATGCTAACCTTTTACTATGCCGGAAGATGATTCTAAAAGGGTTCATATAAATATACCAGCGGCCTTTCTAACTATTGTAGATGAAGCAGCCCGCGCTAACTTTATGACGCGTACTCAATTCGTTCATCTGGCTTTACTTGAAAAGATCGGTGGCTACAATCTAAACGGGTCCAAAACTATGGATGCGGAAGACGACCCGGATTTGAGATGGCAGAAATTTATTGATGGCTTAGATGGGCACTAGTCTTGTAGAATGGGGTGTTGGGTCCCTGTAGTTCAATGGATAGAATAACTCCGTCCTAAGGAGCAGATAGCGGTTCGAATCCGTTCAGGGATACCAGGTTTCACCGTGATATACTGCTTCTAAGAATAAGCGGAATTAGCGTATGCAACCACAGCAAAACGAGCCGGCTGACCCTGTTGTGCCACGGCCGACATCGTCAAAACCAGATCAGTCACAACCGTCAGCGGTACAGCCCCCCACAACTCCAGAACAACCAGCCGCGCCGATAGTTCCGTCGCCAATAACCCCTGTTATCGATCCAGTGCCAGCCGTGCCTGCGCAACCCGGAGCCACGCCGGTTCCAGTCCAGCCCGCACCGGCAGCCGCGAACCAAACACCCATCCAGCCCGCAGCACCACAAGCACCAGCACCAATAACTCCTCTGACTCAGGCAGATTTCTTGGCTATGGCTAAGAAGCATCGCCGACCGAAGCGTATGATCTTTGCAGCCTTGGCGGTATGTCTACTTATTGGGGCAGGCTTCTTGCTGTATTCAACTGGTTTGCTGGGCGGCATGAAGACAGTGAAGTATAACAATGGCCGGGGCCAGACCTTTAGCCTCAAGTTTTACTCTCAGTACAAGATAGAGCCGCTAAAAAGCAATACTGGGGCCGAGGGTGTTTCTGGCGGTAAAGCCCTGATTGCCAAAAAGGGCAAAGACGGCAAAGCGCCGCTATCAATCTACATTTTTTCTACTGACGCAGAGAAGATAGCCAACAGCCCCGAAAGCAAAAAGGCCTTCGAAAACAACAGCCGTTGCTTAGGCAAAACCCCGGTAAGCAAAACGTATAACGCATGGGTTGGTTCCGAAGTCTATATCTGTAATTACACTACCGATTCGGACTATAACTACATCCATTACACGACATTCATGAACAAAGATAAGCTGGTTTTCGCTCTGATCATGCAGGACTTAGATTATGAGGGCATGACTACCGCCAAGCAGGCAAAGACATTGCTAAAATCAATCGGTCTTGAGGTCTATGACCAAGACATAAATCAGATAGTCGGATCAATCAAGCCCCAGTAACTCTTGAGCTGTGGATTGCCCTAAAGTGTTACAATAATGCTTATGGCAGAAAACGAACAAAAAGCCAACCCAGACAAGCCAAAATACTTCAAAGATCAGTTTGACGACGAAGAAGTACTCTATGTGTTTCACAAGCACCCGATCGTTATGCGGAAGGGTCTGGTTTTGGGCATGCTTGGACCTCTGGCAGGCGTGATACCGGCGGGCATCAATCCCGATCTAGGCTTCGGCTGGTTTTTTGGGGGCTTGGCGCTGGGGTGTATTATCGGGCTACTGTTATTCTTGCCAAGTTGGATTAGCTGGCATTTCAGCATATTTATTATTACCGACCAGAGATTCATCCAGATAACCCAGAGGGGCTTGTTTCACCGTGCGGTGGCTGATCTGGGGCTAGAGCAGATTCAATCCGTTAACTACGAGGTGTCTGGCATACAGGAATCTATGCTTGGATTTGGTACAATAAAGATGCAGACATACGTGGGTGATTTGACCATAAAAGACGTTCACCACCCTGCCAAGATTCAAAAAAAGGTCTTGAGTATACTGCGCAAAGAAGGAATTAACACTAGTCCGTACCCGACTGGCGGCAATAGCGCCAATCAATCCAAATCGAATGAAGAAACCCAAGAAGCCGAGTAAGCCTAAAATACCGAAGATCGTCAAGCGTCCCATAAAAGGGGCCCGTCAAAAGTTTGCCGAGAAACGCAACAAAACCGCCGAGCAGAAGATGACGGAGGCCATCAACACAGTCCCTCGTATTACCAACGAGACAGTTGGCGAACACCGTGAAGAGGTGTTGTCGAGCGCGCGCAAGTACATTTATCCCTTGCAGCATTCCAAGCACAGAGTGGTCAAAGTCTCGCTTTGGTTACTGGCCGTCGCGGTGGTGGGCTTTTTTGTATTAACAACTTTGAGCCTATATAAGTTTCAAAGTACCGGTGGATTTATCTATGACGTAACACGAATCGTGCCATTCCCGGTCGCCAAGGCCGGCAATAGCTGGGTAAGCTATGAATCTTATCTGTTTGAATTGCGCCGCAACATGCATTATTACCAAACTCAGCAGCAAGCCAATTTCAACACCAAAGAGGGCAAAGAACAGCTACAGCGACTCAAACAGCAAGCTATGGCGCAAGTTATTGAAGACGCCTACGTCAAGCAATTAGCCAAAGAGAACGGCGTTTCGATCTCCAACCAAAACGTCGACAGCCAACTAGTCACCGTGCGCAGTCAAAATCGTCTCGGCAGCAATGACCGTGTATTTAAAGAGGTATTAAATGAGTTTTGGGGTTGGAGCGAAGACGATTTCCGTCGTGTACTCAAGCAGCAGCTGCTCAAGCAGGCGGTCATCAGTAAGCTCGATACTGCCGCCAACTATCGGGCAAAGACCGCACTCCAGCAACTTAATACCGGGGCAGATTTTAGTAAATTAGCGACTGAAATATCTGACGATGTTTCAACCAAGGCTAGCGGCGGGCAATATCAAGTAGCGATCACCATAACAAATCGTGATTTGCCCCCGGCTGTTACGGCGGCTCTATTTAAGCTAACACCGGGTCAGATTTCGCCAATAATTAACACCGGCTACACCCTAGAAATCCTCAAGCTAAACGAAAAGAGCGGGGGCTCGCTCAAAGCGGCTCACATCCAATTCAATCTCAAAGATATAAATGTCTACGTTAAGCCCGAGCAACAAAAGAACGGCTCGCACCAATACATTCGATTCTAAATAGCTCTGTGTTTGCTTTTATATCTGAAAATTGCTATGATTACCCCTGTTATAGGTAAGGGCTCGTAGTGAAGAGGCCTATCACGCCTCCCTGTCACGGAGGAGATCGCCGGTTCGAATCCGGTCGGGCCCGCCAGATTGGCTAAATACTACTTTTATTGTAGTATTTTTTTATGTCCACACAACAAATAGAAACATTCAGCCTAAGACAAGCAACATCGGATGACCTCCCGTTTCTTAGGGAGATGTGTCTTCTGGCAGCGTATCCAATGGCCCCTCCAGACAAAATTCCACCTATTGAAGATGCTATGAATGATGCGGACCTAAAGCCCTATGTAGACGGGCTACTTTCTCGCCCGGGAGACTTTGGACTTGTAGCGATGAATGATCATGGCGAGCCGGTTGGGGCCGCATGGTATCGCAGATATGAACGAGACGATAGGGACGCTGTTGTGCCGCAAGATGAACTAACAATAGCGGTTCGAAGCGATGCGCGAAGGAGAAAAGTCGGACAAAGGCTGCTCGGAGGCTTAATAAACCATGCTGCCGAAGAGGGTATTGACGAGCTTGGTTTACAGGTAGCAAAAGATAATACGCGCGCTAAGCAGCTATATATCAAGCTAGGGTTTGACCCTAAAGGAAAAAACGGCGGCTTCGAAGTTATGGCTAAAACTCCAACTGTTGCCCACGCTTAATCGTCCTAGACCTCCTCAACCATTAAATGTCGAGGAGATATTATTTGTGACATAGTTAACGTTGACGCTATCTGTTGACGGGCGTAGACTTCAAGTGTCACATAATTATAAAAAATGAAAACAAAAACCATTGGCCGAATAACGCCTAGTAATCGTAGAGAAACGGCCGAAGCATGGGCTCTTGGCATCACCGGCGCTGTGCTGGCGGTAACCAAGTTAAGCGGCGAAATTAGCAAAGAAAAGGTAGCTAAGCTTATTCAAGGGGTTGAAGTATATCGGGGGCAGCATCTTGCGCAGGATGCGGGGACTCTGGCAGTTGCTACGTCAGCAAGTATCGGGCCTATCGGAGAGATTTCGCGCGAGACTATGGCAACCGTCATCAAGTTACACCCCGTCGTAGTTCATGCGCCGCCAGAGGAGCAGCCCCTAGAGGCAGCATAAGGTTCAACAGTCCCGTTTGACAATTAAGCATAAGTGAGTTATAATAAAATAAAGAAAGGAATATAAACATGACAAAAAATAATCAAGAAAATCGTTTTCGCAATCCTAATTCTGCATTAGCAGCTAGCCAAGAAGTTACTTCTGCCTTATCAAACAGCCGCCAAGAGTTGTACCGCGTATTGGGTGAAACTGCCGATGTCGCTGTCCGTCACGGCAACTTTACCGAATATAGCGGCGTGCCACACCGTAATGAAATTGCGGTACAAACATTACCTCCAGCGCAGCAGGCAGTCGAATCTGACAGACCAGCAAAAGCGGCTTAGCATGATTTGATGGTCGTTGAATAGGTCTTGAGCCTTGACAGGTTAGTGGCGATTAAACATACTCAAGCATAAGAAGTAATTGTTTAACACTATGGCTACAAATACAAAATTGCCAAATAATAGGAATAGATTTACAGGAGTTTTGATTGTACTGCTGTTCGGAGTAGTCGGTACATACTTGATTTACAGCGGTTTTGCTCTTACACCTGGAGCTAGCAAAGTCTATTTGAGCTCCTCGACCTATAACGTGCCGTCCAACACTTCATTTGACGTGCAGATCAGAGAAAACAGCGGCTCAAAGCCAGTGAACGCAGTCCAGATTAATCTGTCCTATCCGAACGATCTTGTAGATTTAGTCAGCATCGACGGTACAAATAGTAGTTTTAGTGTTCAGGCGCAATCTACAGATACAAATGGTGTCATTATGATCGCGCGAGGCAGTACGTCGCCGCGGACCGGAGATCAATTGATCGCCACATTGCACTTCAAAAGTCGGACGTTAACGGGTAACGCAAACCTAGCATTTATAAGAGGAACGAGCATAGCTTCCGCTTCGACAAACACAAATATTCTAGAGGAATATAGCAATAAAGGCAGGGTTGCGGCTACGATAGCCATTGCTGGATCAACCAACTCGGCCGATGCCACACCGCCCGCAAAACCGACTGGCCTGACTGGTAAGGCTGAACCGGGCGGGTATATAACACTGAACTGGAGTCCCGCAAAAGACGACCACAAAGTGGTCAGATACAAGGTCAAATTAGACGACTTGGGTACGGTCGCGACTGTATCTAAGCCAACTGCTTCACTAAATAGCGCCACACCCGGCAGGGATTACACCTACAGCGTTTATGCGCAAGACGCGGCCGGCAATTTGTCAGCTCCCTCAGACAGTATTACGATAATCGCTAGGTAACCAAGACGTTGTTTGTGCCGGCTTTGGCTTTTATCCGTGAGTAAATGTCTTCAAGGCGCTTGTCTGGCAGCAAGACATCTTTAAGGATCAGCTTCTTTTCTAGCTTTGGGATTGTCACATGGATGTCGCCGTAACCATATTTGTTGCCGAAGTATCCCTGATTTACACTGGCGGAAATGACTGACTCATATAAATAGACTTTTTGTTTTTTGCCAAAAACGCCGACACTGCTTCCGACGATAATTCCCTCGGGGCGAAGGGTGTATGACACTGCATGCCATTTTACGTGATAAATCATCGCTCCTAGCCCGGCAAATCCCATGATAATTAAGAAGGTTAGTATTCTACTAAAACCATGACCGCCGACGGCCATTGTAAACATTGCGCCGATAACAAGTGCCCCAAATAGCGCCACCAGTGTCGAGCCGATCATGATCCCGTAAAGAACCACGCGAAAGGCATCCTCGCTCCGTTGGATTGTCATGTGATCCATAACTGTCATTATATTACATCGTCCGCGTGGTATTATTAACAGATATGGGAATCCTAGAAGCAATCCTACTTGGCATTATCGAGGGCTTTACTGAATTCCTGCCAATCTCGAGTACAGCCCACCTAACAATCGCCGAAAACGCGCTGGGCTATTCTATAAATGATCCGGCATTTGTCGCATTTACGGCCATAATTCAAATTGGTGCTGTAATCGCGACATTGATTTACTTTAGGGATGATATTGCTCGATTGGCGAAGGCGTGGTTGGCTGGCTTGTTATCGGTCGATAAGCGCGGGACCGACTACAAATTTGGTTGGGCAGTTATAGTTGGATCGATCCCGATCGCGCTTGTAGGCGTAGCCTTTAAAGATCAAATTGAAACCGGCGTGCGAAGTCTTTGGTTGGTAGCCGTGGCACTAATCGTATGGAGTGGGGTAATGTGGTTGGCCGATAAATCCGCCAAACTTAATCGGCATGAGAAGGACACTAACTGGAAAGACACTCTAATAATTGGTATTGCGCAGTGTTTGGCGCTTGTGCCAGGTGTGTCGCGATCCGGAGCAACGATTTCGGCGGGTTTGTTTAGAGGTCTCGATAGGGTGGCGGCGACCAGACTGTCATTCTTTTTGGCAATTCCGGCATTATTAGCAGCCGGAATTTTAGAAGCAATCACAAAGTCGAGCGAGATTTCGAATGGGATTGGCTGGGGGCCAACACTGGTGGCTACAATCTCAAGCTTTGTGGTGGCATACGCCACGGTAGCTTGGCTTTTGCGCTATGTTTCAAAACACGGCTTTGGCGTCTTCATATTTTACCGAGTAGGGCTAGGGCTGTTTTTGATCGTTTTGTTGTCAATTGGCGCCATATCGGCCACCTGATTAACTGATCAAATTGACTTTTTATTACGTTTAACCTAATGTCTAGTTATGCCCGACACACCAACACCCCAAACTCCCCCGGTTCAACCACCTGCAGACGACGGTGTGTTTAAGGTACAACACTCCGATAACGCACAGCCGCCGCAAGCTCAGCCGGTATTGCCGGATGGATCAGCTCCTGGGCAGGTGATTACGCCAACAACCAGCGCAGCAGAGGCTCAAATCCCCGTGTCTAGCGGACCCGACTTAAGCAAAATTCCCCAAGATTTAATTAATCTCGCTACTGAGGTGACCTTACCGCCCGAGCCAGACGTACCGGCTACTCAGCCACCAGTTGAACTGCAACCGCCACAAGCTCCTCAAGCACCACAAGCTCCTCAAGTACCACCACCGCCGCCAACTCAGCCACTGCCTCCAGCCCAGAACTAATTTGCTGTGATCATTGTCACTGCGCGGGGACTTGATTAGGGCTTAAATAAATACACAGGAGTATTATATGAGCGCGACGAAAAGCATGCGAGCTAAACCTGGCAGCACAGGCAAAGGAAAGTATTTTCGGATTGAAGTTCGGCCAAAAGGACAATTTAAGAGTTTTCGCGTCCAGGATGTTGGTGATCCAGGTGGATTAGAAAGGGTCGCAGGGCATAGGAGTAGTGGTTCTTGGGCTACGCAGGCATGGTTAATTAGCAAGGAAAAAGCACATTTTGACGGCTCAACATTAGTTCCTGATGATAAGGATAGCGAGCTGTTATTGGCAAGTTTAGGCAGTAAGCCAGTTCACGTTAAAGGAGATATATTCAAAGCTAAGGACCGTCGTAATGTGCCCGAAAAGGATAAGCCAACACTAGCTCAAAAGAAGGCTCAGGCCGCGAATATAAAAAAAGCCCAAGCTGCCCGCCACTTAAAAAGTTGAGGAATCATTAGATGAATACATTTGAAAGCGCACACCCTGGTGAGGCCCATAAATCACACCGTTCAAATTGGCTAAGAGCCGCCGTGCTTGGCGTCAACGATGGCGTAGTTTCGACTTCTAGCTTGATGCTCGGTGTCTTGGCGTCGTCTGCCAGTAAATCCGTCATACTAACTGCCGGTGTTGCTGGTTTGGTGGCCGGAGCTCTATCGATGGCGGTGGGTGAGTACGTCTCTGTTAGTTCGCAGCGTGATTCAGAACGGTCCGACATCGCCATGGAGAAAAAGTCTTTGGCCGATAACCCTGATGAGGAGTTAGCTGAACTTGTTTCAATTTATGAGAATCGAGGACTTGATCGTGGGCTGGCCCAAAAGGTAGCCGAGCAACTGCATGATCATGACGCCCTTGACGCTCATGCGCGCGATGAACTTGGTATTGATCATGAAGCACTGGCCAACCCGCTGCAAGCTTCCATCGCTTCTGCGGCCGCCTTCTCGGTAGGTGCCATCGTACCGGTCTTAGCGGCTGTTTTCACGACTGGCGCGGCTAGTACTTATGCGATCGTGATATCTTCGTTGTTTGTTCTTGGGGTGTCTGGCGCGGTTGGAGCGTACATCGGTGGTGGCCATAAGGTTCGGGCGGCCGCTCGAGTCTTTTTTGGCGGAGCTGCCGCCATGGCAATTACCGCCCTGATCGGTCATCTAGTAGGCACGAATATCTAGTCTTTTTAGTGACGTATAAATGCTATAATTGTCTCTATACAAGCTAAAGCAAAATAAGATGAATTTATGAAGTTACGTTACGAAAAAGCACAAAAAATCAGCGCTCTAGTAATTGATCTTGAAGTAATTGACCGTAAGTTAGTGCAAATCCGCGCCGAAATTACTAAAAATCCATTGACCCAAAAACAGCTCGATCTTATTGGTCTACTGATCAGAAACCCAAAAGGGCTTACGATAAAGGACATTGCCGAAGAGCTTGGCGTGACAAGTAGCGCCGTGGTACAGACAATTGACTCATTTGGGGAGCGCAAATTGATTGCCCGGCGCACTGACTCCAAAGATAAGCGTTCATCTATCGCTTATATCAGCGAAAGAGGACAGCGATACATAAGAGACAATTTAGAAGAGTTCGCTAAAGAGTACAACGACAGGTTGTTTGGCGCTTTGAGTCCAGAAGAGTTCGATCAGTTCGTAGATTTAGCGCACAGAGTTGTTAAGTATAGCGACTCAAAGTGCACCTAGATATTCCGACATCCTAAATCACGTAAGCTATCTAAGTTATAATGCTAAGAGGTTATGTTAAAACAGATATATAGAATTTTGTTTTTGAGCGCAGGCGCTCTGCTATTCATGGCAATAACTCCGAGTGCTTCGGCGATTTCATCATCACCGAATTACCAAATTAATGAAGATTTTGTTGGGCCAGGCGGCAATCTGGATGCCAGTTCGCCGAATTATCAGCTTGAGTCAGGGCAATCTTCTGTTGGGAACGGTGGGGTAGGCGACAGTTCTTCGACCAACTTCGCGGCCCAATCTGGCTCCACCACTACGGCCGACCCTCGTCTGTCGTGTTCACTAGGAACTTCATCGCTCAACTTCGGCGCCTTGTCAACAGCTGCTACTGTATCTGGCACGGCAACCTTTAGTGTCTTGAACTATACTTCTTATGGCTACGTGGTAAACATTCTTGGCAGCCCGCCATCATCTGGCTCTCACACCCTCAATGGCCTGAACTCCAACGCCAGCTCCACTGTTGGGACGGAACAATTTGGCATTAACCTTAAGGCCAATACCACTCCCTCGGTAGGGGCTGATCCAGTGCAAACCCCGTCTGGGACCTTTTCTTTTGGCGCGCCGTCGGCCAATTATGGCACGGCAAATAGCTATCGGTACGTTTCTGGAGAAACCATCGCTAGTTCCGTAAAATCCTCCGGTCAAACAGACTACACAATCTCATATATTATCAATACCGCGACGACAACGCCCGGCGGTACATACAGTGGCAGTCAGACAATACTTTGTACCGGTACGTACTAAGCCAAATGTACTTGCGTCACCAGTTGCTCGTATGATAAAGTCATTCTATAAATGCTTAAGGTAACTAAGCAAAGATACACAATCAGTTAAAATAAATATGAATCAGCCTGACACCAACTTACATCTATCCGCCAGAGACCTAAGTCGTTTATTTTATGTCTTTACCGCTTTGATTTTGGCATTCTGCATGCTTTTTATAATTCCGTCCGCCTCCGCAGCCCAGATCACCTCCCGTAAGCTGACCTTAAGTTCATCAAGTGCTGCTGCCTCTAACGCAACAACTAGCTACACCTTTAACTTCACCGTGCCTTCATCAACTGTCTTGCAATCTCTCTCGGCAGACATCTGTACAACTGCATCTGGTACCTGTACCACCCCAACCGGGTTTGCTAACAGCACTTCAACTCTGTCTTCACAGCCTACAAACCTAGGTGACGCTTCAGGCTGGACAGTTAACACTGCCACAGCCGGTTCGCTCAGATTAGCTAAAAGTGGTAACGCCGCAGCTCCAACAGGCTCTCAAACAGTTGTCTTTGGTAACGTTCAAAACCCTACGACTGCAAACCAGACCTTTTATGCCCGTATAACTACCTACAGTGGTGCGACCTGGACTGGAGCAGTAGACACAGGAGTTGTGGCTGCTAGTACTGCTAGTCAGATCAGCTTGGCAGCAACAGTTGATGAATCGCTTACATTCTGTACTGCTACATCTGGTATAACCTCATCAAGCTGTTCAGGTGCAACCGGTAGCTCAGTCAACTTTGGCGCATTGAGCGCGAGTGCGACAAACAGCGGTCTTTCGCAAATTGGTGTGGGTACAAATGGCTCATCAGGCTACACAATAACGGTTAATGGCGCCACTCTAACCAGCGGCGCTAATACCATTACCGCCTTGGCTTCCCAAACCGCTGCCACTACTGGAACGAAGCAATTCGGCCTTAATCTGCGAGCTAATACAACTCCAAGCGTTGGCGTGGATCCAGACGGTGCTGGTTCAGCAACGGTCAACTCAAACTACAACACAGCCAATCAGTTTAGGTTTGTGACGGGTGATATTATCGCCAGCGTAGGCGGGGCAGACCAGTTTAAGCGTTTTCAAGTTTCATACATTGCCAATATAGACACTGCCACAGCGGCGGGTACATATACGGCGACTATGAATTATATCTGTACTTCAACATTTTAGTTTAGCTGACTAAAACGTTATACTAGTATATTAAGTGAGGGGAGCATATATGTTTAAACGAGCCTATCTTATACTGGGAGCACTTACCGTTGCTGCTGGCTTATTAATTGCTGTACCTGCTTCAGCTGCAACCGGTGGAAGTGGACAGGGTCTCGAAATCTCACCCCCTTTAATTGACGTCAAAACTGACCCCGGCAAGAGCTTCACTACTCAGATCAAGGTGAGGAACGTTACTCAAGAAAGCCTAGTTGTAAAAGCTCAGTTTGAGGATTTTGTAGCCAATGATGAAACCGGTACGCCAAAGATATTATTAGATAAAAGCGAAACTTCACCTTATTCAATTAAAGATTGGCTAGAAGCACCCCCCAGCATCACGCTGAAGGCCGGTGAACGCCAAGCCATCACGGTTGTGGTGAATGTACCAAGCGACGCCAGCCCCGGCGGACATTATGGCGTAGTCAGATTTACAGGCACTCCTCCGGAATTAGCGGATAGCGGTGTGTCATTGTCGGCAAGTGTTGGCACATTAATGCTCGTTAATGTTTCGGGCAACGTGAAGGAGTCTGCCAAAATTGTTCAAATCTACGCGTCGCAAAATGGCAAACAATCCAGCTTGTTTAAACGAGGACCGATATTGATCACGACCAGGGTCCAAAACACCGGCAATGTTCACTTTAAGCCAAAGGGTACTCTGCAAATAACGAATACCTTTGGTAAAACCATAAAAGTTGTTCAGTTCAATACTGGTAACCGAAATGTCCTACCAGGTAGTATTCGCAAGTTTGAAAACCTGCTCTATAAACAGTACATGTTCGGCAAATATAAGGCTAGCGTTGATGTCGTCTATGGCAGCAACAACCAAATCGCTAGCGGCAGCATGACCTTCTGGGTAATTCCTTACAAGCTAATCCTGCTAGTCATACTGGCCATTATCGCGATTGTCTTCGCCTTTAAGCGCTACAACAAATACATAATTAAGAAAGCCGGAAAGCAAGGTGGTCATGGCTCAGGCAAGAAAAAGGGCCGCAAAGGCTAAGCGAGCATCGGCGCCAAAGCATCTTTCGACTCCCTATAAAGCCAAGTGGGTTCCGCTACGCGTTACTCCCCACGAGCACACCGGCAAAAAGCTGCCATTTTACTGCACGTCTTACGCGGCGCTATACTTTTTGCTCATCTTCACTACATTAATGGTGTTAATGACCAACCATTACGTTTCCGCGATTTCTGGCGATGGTACGATTTCGCTTGGCGGCACTGTGACTGGTAAACCACCCGAGATAGCCGCGTCCATAACTCAGCCAAGTTCAGGTCAAAAAGTAAGCGATAGTCAGCTGACGATATCCGGCAGCTGTTTACAGGATAATTATATTGAAGCTTATCGGAATGATGTTTATGCTGGAATGTCGATTTGTGATCAGCAAGGTCGGTTTAGTATAACCATAGCCCTGGTGCCCGGCGAAAACAATATATTTATCCGCACGCGCGACGCTCTCGGACAATATGGGCCAAATTCAAAATCAATCAAGGTCTTTTTTACTCAATCGGCCAAATCTACTGATCCGCTGGTAATCTATACGGACCCCACTCAAATTCAGATTCCGCTTAAGGAATCGCTCAATTTAAAGTATAAGATCTTAGGCGGTACTCCTCCTTATAGCATTACGGCTAACTGGGGTGACGGCGGGCCGGATGATCTGCTTACTAAGAACGAAGCCGGAGACTACAGTATTAATCATGTCTTCGCCAAGGCGGGCACTTTAACTGTTAGGCTAAACGCTATTGATAGCCAGGCTAGCACAAGCTCCGTACAGACGGTGATTATCGTAAATCCGGCCCCTAATGCTGAAGCGCTGAGTGTTGGCGCTTGTTCAGAAACAGGTAGCGGTGCTTCAAGCAACTTCGATGACCTCAAGAACTCCTGTACGGCGGCAATTGGCACTAGTATTGTTGATAGGGTGCTGCCAGTGGTAGCTGGAGCCGGCTTACTAACGGCTAGTTTTTGGCTGGGCGAGCAAGTAATTTATCACCAAGCTCTCCAATCTCGTTTCCATCTCGGCCGTCACTAACAAAACTTAGTTAGCTTGCTATCCTAAAGCTGTGGATAAAGTACTTTACACATCTATAAAGTGCTATAATTACCTTAGTTAGCTTAATCAAAATTATTAGGCTATCCACCAGGATCCAAAACAAAAACAATGTTACAAAAATTTGGTACCATGCCTCGCAATTTTTCGAGCCGCTTACTGCTTCTTGCAACCGGCTTGCTATTTATTTTATGCGCGCTCTTTGTAGGCAAACTCAATATTGCTTCAGCTGCGACCGGTACCAACGAAAAGATAAATTATCAGGCCAGATTATTAACTTCAACAGGGGCGGTAGTGCCTGACGGCAGCTATAATATCGAGTTTAAGATCTACCAAGACGGTGACGGCGTGCTTGGAGGTGGTGACGAAACGCTAAAGTGGACGGAAACAAGAATAAGTAGCAATAAAGTGCTAGTAAAGAACGGCTACTTTTCGGTGTATTTGGGCAGCGTAACTCCTTTTGGCGGAGCGATTGACTGGAATCAAGATACACTCTGGCTTTCTGTGAATATTGGTGGAACTGGTAGCCCGTCATATGACGGCGAAATGAGTCCCTACACTCGATTTAGCTCTAGTCCTTACGCCATGAATTCAAAACTGCTAGGTGGTTTGAACAGCGCCAACTTCGTCCAACTAGGTCAGGGCGTACAGACTGACAGCTCCACAGCAAATAGCTCTATATTCCTCAACAAAACGGGCGCCACTGCTAATATACTGCAGCTTCAGCGTGGTGGTTCAGACGTGTTGCTGCTTGATAACAGCGGCTACATGACCTTTAAGCCTGCCAGCACCGACAATGCCAGCGCCTTTAAGATACAAAACGCTGCAGCAAGTGAAACATTGTTTAGTGTTGATACGACGGCGCGGGGAGTTGGCGGCGGTAACATCTTAAAAGTCGGTAACTCGACCGGTACTGACACGGCTACCACGATCCTCAAGGTCGATTCAGCCACGGCAGATCCGACAAGTAACCTAAGCACTCTCAATGGCGGGATATTCTATAACTCGACCTCTGATAAGCTGTCGATAATCGAGGGCGGTGTAGTAAAAGAAGTTTGTAACAAAACAGATCTGGGTTGTGGTGCTGGCGGCGGTGGCTCTGATTTGGCAGGCTCATACAACGCCGGCAGCGCCGGAAACCAAACTATCACTCTTGATTCAACCCAAGATTCAGTTGTGTTTACCAACCCAACCTCATCTGGCACGGACAGCGCCTTTGTCGTGCAGGTTAACCAGAATAACACCACGGCAGGGGTGCTCGCTTTGGATCTAGTCCAAGCCTCAAATGCTGCTAACGGGGTTAATCTTACGGCAAATGCTATCGATGGCGAGACCGGTTTGGCAATTACGACCAATGGACTAACAGGCGGCAAGGCTTTAAGTATAGATTCGTCCTCGACGGCCTTTACGGGTAACCTAGCCGAGATTTCATTGTCAGGTTCGAACTCAGCCAATACAGGATCTTTGCTCAAACTATCTAATACCGGAGTCAGCAGCAATAACACGGCACTTTATATTGATCATCGGGCCACTGGTGCAAACAATTTGGCCCTGAGGATAGACGATCAGTCCGGCGACACATCTCCTTTTATAGTTGATGGAGACGGTCGTGTAGGCATAGGAACGAGTTCTATTGTTGGTACTACCGAGCGCTTATTGCAGGTTGGCTCTGCGACTAACAGGGGTAACGCCGCTATTTATGGTGAGCTGGTTTCTAAGGGGATGCGTGGGCTTACTGCCTTAAGCGGCATAAAAGATATATTTGTATACGACACTACGATGGATGGGGATGGTGGTCGATGGATTGACTGGGCAACAACAGATAAACTGTCGTGGTACAACGAATCATTGGATGATAGCGCAAGCGCTCCTTGCAATATTGCCACGATGGACCGTTGCTACTCCCAATCTTTCCCACGAAAAGCTATTTTAGTAGTAACGTCTGACGCCCTGTATATTTTTGATGCCCAGAACAATACGATGTGGATGAAGTTTAGCCAGAATGCTTCAGGTTATGCTTTAGGTGCAGACACAAACAACGATCCTTCAAGTGTTTCGGCGGCCAATGGTGTGATTTATGTAGGTACGAACGGGTCTTCTGCAGGCGGATTATACTCGTTCGACTTTACTACAGATCGGATGTGGAACTATGACACCACGGATCGTTCTGGCGCTGACGTGGGTATTGGAAACAGGAACTCTGCAGTAACCTATGCGAGCGACAATAACACAAACTTTGATATAGGTACTGTGGGTACCGTCGCCGATTGGGGCAGGATTAACGATGTGTCAGTGTCTGTATTAACCAATAGCTTAACTCCGATCGCCGCGGCGACCGGGCCAAATAATGGCACTGTAGTCGTCGGCTTGGCGACTGATTCTGGTCTGACCGTAATTAACACGACTACTCAAAAGGTTTTCCAATATTCGGAAGCAACAGATAATGACTACAATGCCGTCGTGGTAACCAGAACCGGTAGAATGTACGCACTAAACGAGGCCTTAGGTCAGCTTGAGCGCTGGAATAACATCGATAACGAAAACATTGCCACCAGAGTGAACGGCGCTCCTGATAGGCTGTGGGACGAAACAACAACTCCAGCTTTATCAAAGAGTGCTCCTACGGTAATCGCTGGCGCGCCAGATGCAATAGAGGTAGTTGAACGAGGTTCTTTGGCGGATGGAGGCGTGTTATCGACTGCTGCCGCGGCAGGCTCCTCAGATCTGATCTATGCTGGTACAAACCAAGGTCTAGCGGAGATACATGATCATTCAACTGCCGCTTCTGGATGGTCCAAACTCTATACGACAACAAGACAGACAGCGCTAATGACCGGTACGGTTCGCCGGATGCACATGATGGATGATGCCTCTGGTGATGTTACTAATATGTCAAATAAAACGACCGTCATGGTGCCCAAAGGAACGCCTACTTATGGGGTTGATGGTGTGCGCGGCAAGGCAATGAGCTTTAACGGCACAAATCAATATTTATGCTCCGGGAGTGGCGGTGTCTGCGCGAATGACGCGACCGACAACCTAGCGACAGGTAGCTGGACCATTTCCACCTGGTTTAAACATTCAGCCACGATTGCAGGGACGGACGTCTTATTTGCAAGATGCCACAACACCACCCCTGCGGCTGCCGCCGGTTGTGTAGCTGCTTCGATGACCTCTACGGGAAAAATGGCGGTAAATGTCGATTTTGACGCTACATTTACTATAGGCGCGACTGGAACAACGGTATTCCATAACAGTGTCCAAACCTTTAATGATAATCAATGGCACTTCTTAGCCATTACGCGTGCTGCAACAACCGGTAATATCAACACCATGATTGACGGTAAGCCTATAGGACAGACCGCTGGCCTAAACACGACACTAGATGCTGCGCAGATATTAAGTATCGGGGCTGATTGTAGCGTTGGTGCAGCTTGTGCGACAGGTGCAAACTTCTGGGATGGATCCGTAGACGATTTTCAGTATAGTTCAAACGGTACCACTGGCACGGATAACAACCTTACCACGGCCGCCTTGCACCGTCTTTATAATGACGCTAGACCACTTCTCAGTAAAAAGGTTTATGATGGCGCAGCGGATACGACGTCATACACATCCACGGTAATTACGGACAGCTCAACGCCAAACTGGATACCAAATGAATTCTCAGGACTACTAGTCAATATAACTAGCGGTTCAGGCGCAAATCAGACAAGACGAATTGTTTCTAACACGGCGAATACCGTAACTGTTACGCCTGCCTTTACGACCACGCCTGCCTCAAATGATGATTTCAAGATAAATCCTGAGGCGCTTAACGGTTCGACTAATTCTGTCACCGCTATAGGCGTAACTGCCGAATCGCCGATTGGCGAAGCTAGGATGTTATGCGCAGGAACAAATGACGGGTCAGACGGTGGTGGGGTAACCTGCCTAAACCACCAGGCCGGACCGAATTTGGTAGCGGACTTGTATCACAACGATGCTAAACAGACAGATGATAATGGTACTGAGTGGAGCGGCACTGACTATGACGATATCCAGTCTATCGATTTCTCCGGCAGATCATTAGCGATTGGGTCTATGGGACACACATGGTTTGAATCTCAAGATGTGAAACTTGGACAGGGTCTGGATTATGTTGCAAGCCAGTTGTTTAATCTTAGAGGGATGATCCTTAACTTGGGAATGACTACTCTGGCTGGAAGCACTGGCCTAGAAGTTGGAATAACCGGTGGCGCTGACCTTGCGGAACGATATACCTCAGTCGATGATTTGAACGCTGGTGAACTGGTATCTTTGGACCCAAATAACGTCGGTGGTGTCTTGCGTGCCAAGAGCCCATATCAGAAGGATGTGCTTGGTATAGTAGCTACCGCGCCAGGTTTGATCCTTGGACCTGACGGCGAAAAAACCTACCCGATAGCTTTGGTTGGGCGCGTACCAGTTAAGGTTACTACTGAGAATGGTTATATAAAGTCAGGTGATCGTCTCACTGCCTCATCCACTGCCGGCTATGGGATGAAAGCTACCAATGCCGGACGAGTCGTTGGAGCGGCCTTAGATGATCTTAGTGTAGACAAGCTATCTGACTGCCCAGAAGGCACACCAACCGGCGTAAAATGCGGTACGATTACCGTATTTGTTAACCTTAGCGATTACAGTGGCGCCGGCGCCGAGGAAGCTGTCGGCTACGCCGAATCTAACGGCTTGCTATGGCCTGACAGCGTACTGGAGCCTGTCTACACCCTGAGCGACTACTCTGTTGAGGATACTTCTGCGCCAGCCGTAGCTGAGCGCAACAAATTAGCCGAGGCGGACAAGTTGATCCGCTATCTAACCGGGCGCAATGCAAGCGGTCAAAAGAATTCCGAAATCCTAACCGACAAACTGAGCTCAGGCGAAGTCAACGCTGCCAATATTTACGCCGCTACGATATATGCCGCTAATCTGAAGGTTGATAAAATCAAGGCCAACCAGATTGAAGGTCTGGAGTTATTCACTGATAAAATCGCCAGTCTTGAAGCTAAAAAAGCTCAAGAAAAAGCTGCAGAAACACCGGCTTCGCCGACATTTGAAACCACAAAAGTCGATGGCGTGAACCTCAAAGATCTTAGCCTCGAAAAACTTAGTGTCAGCCACGATCTAACTGTTGGAGGTGATATCTTCGCGGCCGGCTTAACTATCAGCGGTGACGCAAAATTCCAAGGCAACGCGTTCTTTTACAGGCTAGTAACATTCACCGAAAAAGCCATCTTCAAAAACGATGTCGAATTCGAAGGTCGGGTCACTTTCAATAAAGATAGCGCTGGATACGCCTTGATACGGGCCAACGAACAAGAAGTTGAAGTCAAATTCGATAAGCCATACCAAGCCGCCCCAATCGTCACCATCAACGTCAAGAATGCAGTCTTTACCCAATTCGTTTACAAAGATCTAGACGAAAAAGGCTTCAAGATTGTCCTCAAGGAGCCAGCCGAAAAGGACACGGAATTTGTCTGGACGGCTCTCCAGGTTAAAGATGCTAAATTGTCAAAGAACCCCGAGCCTAAGCCTACCCAGAACCGTTAGGTGATTGCCAAAAATAGGTTAACTCGCTAAACTAATTCATAGTTAAAGTCATAAGGGGTATAAAATAAAAAAGTCAACGCCCAAGCGAAGTTACAAGCCTACTAAAAAAGTCCTGCGTCGTCTATTTGTCGTTGCCTTAGTTATCGGCCTGGTTTTGCTCTCGGTTGGCTACATTAACACTAAACGCGAACTCAACAAAACCAAAAATCCGACCCAGGCAGCCAAAGAGGAGGCCAAAGACTTAGTAAGCAAACTCGCGGGCTACCTTGCTCTACCTGCCAAGGAGCAGCCAACAGTCGCGACAGTGAAGGATCGTGATCAGCTTCAGGACGCAGCACTAAAAGATGCTGTAAAAAACGGCGATAAAATCTTGGTCTATGCCAAAGCCCAGGTTATTGTAGTCTACCGACCATCGACAAATAAAATCGTTTTGTTCCAGCCGCTCAATCTGACCAGCACGCAGCCCGCAGCTAAAGACTCTACTCAAGACACATCTACATCCAGCACTGAGCCCGCGCCCGATGCTCTGACAGCCCCAGCCGCTGCAGAACAGACAACTGCTCCATAATTAGTGCTTCGATATCAATATAATTTGACTCCATCTGAAGTAGTTGGTAGGATTGTGTTTATGCAAATCGCAAATCAAAACATGATGTGTCGACTTTCCTGTCCGATGGCATGTTTTTGCGCGTAAATAAATAATAATTTAGTAAAAACCCCACGGGCTTCACCAAAAATGAAGTCCGTTTTTTATTTTTAGGAGAAATTAAATGTACCAAACACTACAAACACCAGAAAGAATCGGTTTGACCCCAGAAGAAGCCACTTCAAGACTAACCGAAAAGTATGCAGGCCTCATTGGCTTAACCCCATTTGAGATGTTTAGTGATTCAGGGTTAGAAGTACAAAGAGAAATAGATGAATTATGGAGAGGAGTAAACAAGAGCACATTTTAAAAGTGGTAATGTTGAAGGGTCTATAGACAAGCATTCACTAAGCCCTTCAGGAGGATCTTTGCCCGGTCTATCACTTGCTGTAGAGGTTCAGACAGAAGATGGACCTATAATTGTTGACGTTTTTCAGAATCCAACACGAAAACAATTTGAAATATTACCGCCAAAACCAATTGAACCCATTCGCGAAGATTATGCTACGCAGCATATTGAGGAAGGATTTGACTGGAGAGATATTGTTAATTACTTTGGAGGAGAAAGACAGTACAGAAAAAGCAGAAAGTTCACCAGAGGCTGCTAACATTGCAACAAAACTACCAAGAAGGGATCGGCGTGACCCATTTGTATATCTGCTTCAGTCCGTCCGCTATCAAGAAGCTGCGTGACAATCTCTGAGGCATCGTCTAACTGATATAATGGGGGCTTATTGCCACCTTAGCTCAGTTGGTAGAGCGACACATTCGTAACGTGTAGGTCAGCAGTTCGATCCTGCTAGGTGGCTCCAGCGGGTATCGTATAGTGGCTAATATGTAACCTTCCCAAGGTTAAGAGGAGAGTTCGATTCTCTCTACCCGCACCATCTGACTCTGTGCACACTGGCTTATCTGGTTGTCGCGTTGTCAAAAGCGGTCGCTACAAGTATTTGTGGCGAAGCTGACAATTCGACTTCAAATGTACCTTCAGATGTAAATTTTGTTAATAAGTCTTCAACTTTTTCTACCAGTGATTCTGGTGCGGCACCGCTGACGTAGGCGGCTCGGATTTCGGGGAATGGCGCCGCTGGGTGTATTTCAGCCGGGTTGATGCCAGCGATTGCTTGAGCGACAAAGAAGCTTGCTCGGCTCTGATCTCGTAATTCGGCACCGCTTTCTTCGTCAAGCGTAAACTCAAAAAAGTGGTCGTCATTGAGTGGATTTTGGGAATACCTAAAACCTGTAACGACCGCTGTAGTTGGTAGGAGAAGACCGCTAACACCGTTGGCTAAACCTATATAGGCATCATACCTATCATTGTCGTTGAATTCGCCAGCTGTCTTTAAGAAATGCTTTTTCTTGATGTGGTCAACCCTGAATTCGGGTTTTTTTTCGTCGTCATCAGAGTGGTCTTGTTCGCAATGTCTGGCCTCGAGGCCTTCTGTGGCCATCCTATCAAAAGCTTGGCTTAGGGCTACTAGTTCTGGGCTCCAGGCTAAACGCCAGAGAGGCAAGCCCTCTGACAATGGCGCGAAGTCAGGATTAACTGGTCGTAATAATTCTGGCTCAAACTCGTGTCGGGATGGTGCTAACATATCCGGACATATTACCGCAACTTGTCAATATAAGCAAGGGTTTGGCGATGTGGTTCACCTTCGGAATGTTTAAGGTAGGAATCTCCTCTGAAATATTTAAGTAGTATAAAACGGCAAATCGGCCAGAATTGGTGATACAATTAAGGCTAACAATGGCAATTTCAAAGAAGTATTTTCACGATCATCTAGTGCTTTTGCTGCTTAGCATTAACGTCTTTTTGGCGATGGCAGGTAGCCTGCTTATTTTACTGCGCCTTAGCAGTAGTCATGGTAGCAGCTATATCGTGCAATATCGGGCCACCTCTGGGATAAATGACTTTAAAACCGGTACGGTGGTAGGGTTGTTAAGTTTTGTGGCCTTTGCCGCGCTAGTGTTAGCCATTCATGCGGTTTTAAGTCATTCGGCTTATCGCATCCACCGACAATTATCAATTTTTGTATTGAGTCTTGGGATTTTACTGCTGACTTTGACCATAATTGTCAGTAACGCTTTACTAATCCTGAGATAATGACGGATCTAGAAATCCCATTCGAAAAAGACCGCAAAGGTCACTATCGTTTCTTTGAGATTTTACCTGGCTTTTTGAGTTACGCGCTGGTACTCGCGCCGCTAATTTTAAGCTTTATAAATGTCACCGTTGCAGTATTTTTCATCCTGCTGTATCTGTTAATCGCTTTTGTGCGCGGGCTGGCCTATGCCATTCGGGCGATTGGCGGGCACCGTACGATGAAGAAACATATGAAGCTAAACTGGCCGGGGCTGATGGCTGATATTGACGCTGGGGAAGTCGTCAAAGATAAGCGGATCGTCCGCCCAAAATGGCATCACAAAAACTTGCGATTGCTGGATCGACGCGAATTGGATATCAGGCCACATGAGCTGGTCCACGCCCTAATTATCGCTACAGTTAATGAAAGCCGAGAGGTGTTGGAGCCAACCGTCCAGGCTCTGCTGGCAGCGGATTATGATCCAAAAAAGATGATTGTCGTGTTCGCATACGAAGGTCGGGCCGGTCGCGAAGCCGAACAACGCGTGATGGATTTATTGCAGCTATACGGTGAAAGGTTTGGTCACGCTATGGCGGTCAAGCATCCACCAGATTTGCCAGGAGAAGTGATCGGGAAGGGCGGTAATATCACCTACGCAGCCCGCAAGCTCCAAAAATACTTGGCAAAAGAAAAAATCGATCCGACGCGAGTTTTGGTTACTACTCTCGACTCGGATAACCGTACTGACAAACGTTATTTCGCGGCGCTTAGCTATCTGTACTGCGTCGTACCGAAGCCTCTCAGAGCGTCCTATCAGCCCCTGGCCATGTACACCAATAATATCTGGGACGCGCCGACTTTAATGAGAGTGATCGCGACTGGTAATAATCTTTTTTATCTGGTGGGTACGCAGAGACCACATCTGTCACGCAATTTTTCGGCCCACGCTCAGCCAATGCAGGCCCTGATCGACACCGATTATTGGAGTACCCGTACCGTGGTCGAAGATGGTCACCAGTTCTGGCGCTCTTATTTCCGGTTTGACGGTGACTACCGGGTCTATCCATTTAGCATCCCAATTTATCAGGACGCCGTTTTAGCCGATGGGTATATGAAGACAATTAAGGCCCAGTTCTCTCAGCTAAGACGCTGGACATATGGCGCCTCCGACATCGCCTACATTGCCGATAAAGGTTTTTGGACCAAAAATAAGATCCCTAAACCAGACGTACTTGCCAAACTATTTCGTACTCTCGAAACCCACGTTGGATGGGCTAGCGGCGCCGTTATAATCTGGTCGGCAGCTTTTATACCGCCACTTTTGCACCCACAAAGCTTGGCCGCCAATGAGCTGCCCCTAATTGTCAGTAAGGTCCAACGAGTTGCTTTGATCGGGGTAATCGCGATTGTTTATATCAGCCTGCTGACCTTGCCGCCGCGCCCGGCTCGTTACAAGCGCCACCGCTCTTTACTGATGCTGACACAGTGGATCTTTTTGCCTGTCACGGCAATTGGATTTGGCGCCTTGGCTGCCTTCAACTCGCAAACCCGTCTGATGTTTAAGAGGTACCTCAGCAAATTTGATGTTACCGAAAAGGCAACCGTTGACTCCGCCGGTAAACGCACCAGCACGGACGCTGATCCTGGTAGTGGAGCTAAATCTCGGCGCTTAGCGCGGTTTCGGCGGCGGCAGAAACACTAGAAATCGGCTCGTTGCCGAACTTCCCAAAAGCATCGTAGATGTTAATTGCGCCGTTCCATAGGTACCAAGGTAATCTCGGTCTGCCGGCGTTATTGCCAACAAAAGCTGGGCATTCCATTGCTCCAGTAGTCGAGCCGGCACCCGCTTTAACCTGGAACTTTGGTTTTTCACCATCAACGAATTCCAAATCTAATGGATCGACAAACCAGTTATACCCCACCGTTGGCATAGTCGTCGTGTCGGCTAGATGCTGATCAAGTGCGTAACGGACTAAGACATGATAACTGTTCCTGGCAATCGCTAGCCTCGTTTCAGGCTGCGTCCCAGGGCGATAGATGCTTGTAGCTCGCACGACTCCGTTTAGCGCAACAGTGGTGTCTCTTACGCCGGAATCAAACAAGCCAATTTTATCTGTAATCTGCTGGGCCTCTTGTGGGGTTTTACCGTCGACAATGTAAAAAGAGACCATTTGCCGTCTTAATCTGCCTTTGAGCGCATCTAGTTGGTGAGGCAAGAAGGCATCTGCAGACGGGTTGTATTCAAAAAGTTCCGGATGCTCCGGCAGGTGATTGGCGAACCTTTGCAGTTGTTCGCTCTGTTCTAAAAAGGAGGCAGCTATTAAACTCACAACGTTTATTATAACACAATTTATCTATTTGTGGAAGGCGGAGTAGCTGACGCTGGCGGCGCTGTCGAAGCGATTTAGGGCAACCTGAGTGATCTGGATTATCTGGGCGGTTTCGATGGTGCCTTGTCTGACTGAGCCTGCTAGCTTCTTGATAACCGTCTCTGCTAGGGCTGTAGCGTCGTCTAGGGCGGTTTTACGGTGTTCGAGGCTACGAATTAGGCTAAGAAAGAGTTTGTCTCTTGAGAAAGGCTCTATGGCGCCCTCGGCGTTCCTAACTGACCAGGCCCCAGCATACTGTACCGATTCCTCAGTCGTGAAGATGGCGCCACAGCTTAAGCACTCGCGACGTCGCCAGACTTGATTGTTTCGTTTTTGGGGGCGGGAATTGGAAACCTTAGTTTCTGAGCCGCAATGTATACAAACCATGTCAACATATTGACATAACGCTATTGTTTTGGCTAGTGGATAAGTAAGTGTATAAGCTAAAATAAAACGCCCCGAAGGCTACAAAGCGATTCGGGGCTTATGGTTGCTGCTAGATCGACTACCTGTCTATTTAACAGGGGCGGGTCGGCGAATGCGCCGGATGCGATTCTTGGCAGGATTGGAAGAAATTAATTCTTCGTAAAATAACTGAAATGCGTCTAAAGCGCTATCTTTTCTAATACCAACACTTCCTCGATTAACCGGTCTAGTGTAGGCGAAAATCCTGTTTGGGTCAAGTCTAGAGGGCTAAGCATAAGCTCAAATAACAGGGGTGGTAAACATTAAATCTTCATTAAATGGTGGGCGATATAGGATTCGAACCTATCACCTCCGCAACGTCAATGCGGCGCTCTAGCCAAATGAGCTAATCGCCCCCGTATAACAGATAATAAACTACAGCAAAACTAGCTGATTGGCAACTCTACTTCAGGTGATTCAAGCAAACATCTTTTATGGTGGCCCACTCAAGGCCCACTGAGTGGGCCACTCTGCAAGCCAACACGCGACTCCAGGCCGACGGCATTACTAATAAAACCCGATCACACGGGCCGACGTCATCTGTGGTGTCAGGGAAGAATAGTTTTCCCCATGTTGAAATGTCATTATTACAGCATAAATAGGCTAGCCATATAGTACTAACCCTGCTAGGATAGTTCTAGGTGAAGTTTTGCCGAGATTGTTTTTCTCGTCGGAACCGACGTATAGGGGTTGAATGACATGCGAGATCATTCAACCCTTTTTACTTGCCTCCGTTATTGCTATATTTATAGGGAGTAAAGACTATGACAGAGCAAACAGATCAGTTACATCCAATGCGACATTCACTAGCGCATATCACGGCCCACGCCGTACAGCACCTCTGGCCAGAGGCCAAGTTCGGTGTCGGTCCGGTTGTTGAGCATGGCTATTATTACGATATTGATCTCGGCCCTGAACTAAAGATCTCTGAGGATGACTTCGCCAGAATTGAAGCCGAAATGAAGAAAATTATAGAGGCGGATCAGCTCTTTGAGAGGACCCAAAAGCCGATCGACGAGGCGATTGAATGGGCCAAACAAGCCAATCAGCCCTACAAGGAGGAGTTATTAAACGACCTGAAGCGGGCTGGCACCACTGTTGCCAAAGACCTCGATCAGGCTGAACTCGGCACCATAACAGAGGGTGACGCGGCCGTGGCACAGGTTTCATTCTATACGAACGGTGATTTTACTGATCTGTGCCGCGGCCCGCACGTGGCTTCGACCGGCAAAGTTGGTGCCTTTAAGCTGATGCGTGTCGCCGGGGCTTACTGGCGGGGTAATGAGACAAACCCTCAGATGCAGCGACTCTATGGTGTGGCCTTCGAGACCGAGGATGACCTAAATAAGTACCTCAAGATGTTTGAGGAATCCAAGCTCAGAGATCACCGTCGGCTTGGCCAAGAACTGGATCTATATGTTATATCTGATCTGGTTGGCTCGGGTCTACCGATGTTTACGCCACGTGGTACCGTCCTCAGGGATGAGTTTACGAATTTCTCAAATCAGCTTCGCCAGAATGTAGGATTTGAGAAGGTCTGGACTCCGCATATCACCAAAAAAGAACTTTACGAGGCCAGCGGTCACTGGGATAAATTTGGAGAGGAATTGTTCTTGGTCAAAAGCCAAGAGACCAAAGACGAACTGGTGTTAAAACCGATGAATTGCCCGCACCATACCCGAATTTACGCCGCCCAGCCGCGCAGTTACCGCGACCTACCGATCCGTTATCTAGAAACCACCACCGATTATAGGGATGAGAAATCGGGAGAACTAGGTGGACTTAATCGTGTTAGATCGCTGACGCAGGACGATAGTCACGTCTTCGCGCGACAAGACCAAATCGAACAAGAAATCGATCAACTTCTAGGGGCGGCAGACGAGTTTTACCTGGCGATCGGCATGAAGCTGAGGGTGCGACTTAGCTATCGTGATGATACGGATGCCTACTTGGGTTCACCAGACCTATGGAAAAGCGCTCAAGAACAGCTTAAGGCTGCCGTTGTGGCCAATAAGCTGGATTATTTTGAAGAGACAGGCGAAGCGGCGTTCTATGGGCCTAAAATCGACTTCATGGCAACTGACGCGATTGGTCGTGAACACCAAGTTGCCACGATTCAGCTGGATTTCGTCCAGCCTGAGCGCTTCAAGTTAGAATACGCCGCCGAGGATGGCAGCCAACAGCAGCCAGTCATGATCCACTGCGCCTTGATGGGATCGATAGAACGATTCTTATCTGTATACATCGAGCACACCGCCGGACGGTTCCCAGTCTGGGTGGCCCCAGAACAGGTGCGGGTCATAACTGTTAATCAGGAGCCTGCTACAGTTGAATTCGCCAACAAAGTTCGTAGTGACGCCAGAGCCTTGGGGTTGCGTCTGACCGTCGATAATTCGAATGAATCAGTTGGCAAGAAGATACGTAATTCAGAGGTCGACAAAGTCCCCTACACCATAGTTATCGGCGAAAAAGAGATTGCCAACGGGGAAGTGGTGCCGCGGATTCGTAAAGACATGGCAGTTATGGATGTGCCGCTGGCTCTGGCTGTAGAGCAATTCCTAAAAACCGTTGCCAACGAGGCTAAATCGCGCGTCGCTAAAACGTCTTTGTAGCAGATAAGCCAGATTGCATATGAGTCATGACGATCAGAACTTTAGGCACAGAGTTGAGGCTTTGGTTGCTCAAATTCCTCAGGGTAGGGTAATGACTTATGGTCAGTTGGCCGCGCTGTGTGGCAATGCTCGTGCCGCTCGGGTTGTCGGTGGAATTGCCCATTTTGGTGATCCGGACCTGCCATGGCAAAGAGTAGTGAACAAACAGGGTGGGCTGGCTTCGGGCTATCCTGGGGGACGGTCAGCTCACAAGCAGGTCCTCGAGGCAGAGGGCTATGCTGTTTCGGCAGATTACAAGATCAACATCGATGTATTAATCTGGTGGCCACCTAACGAATAGTCGTCAATGCAGCCAGCGCCTGCAGCTGTGTTATTTGTGCTTGCAGATATTCACGATACCCACTCAGTGGACCTTGGTGCCACACTCGGGGGCCATCCACACAAAAGAGGCACACATCAGGCACACATCATGTGCCTACCTTCTTAAATCAAGGCTAAAATAAAAATTCATAAAGCTCTTGCTTTTTGTAGTGAAAAGTAGTATTATAGGTAAATATGTTTGACGTAAAGTACGAGCGAGTGGGCGGCTTAATAGCAGACCCGCAGATTACCGACCGAGTAGGCATGTCTTGGATGATGCCTGGAGTAGTGGTTTTTGGTGGAACCGCGATCCTTGTGAACGCCCACCTAAGAGCGCCGCATGACAATGCTCAGGCGCAGATTGACCAGCTTGATCAAGCCAATCAGCAGCTACAAGCAAACGATCAGCATGCCCAAGAGGCCATGGCTGCCGGTAGTCAAAAGGGCTTGCAGCAACACATTTCCAATATGAAGCGCGAAGACCTGAACACGACCCAACGAGCCGAAATAGCTAAAAATCAACCTGATTTGCCACTTGGCACTGGGGTCGCCGAAGGCGTCGCGATGGCGTTGATTCCTTCCTTGTTGTTGGTAGCAGGCGTACAAAAAGCTCGTCTAGCCATTCGTGGTAGGCAGGCCAGGCAACTAAAAGCCCGTCGCCAGACCGAAACCAGCGTCGCTTAACATCGAGTCAGCTCAACTGTGCTAAGTTGTATCTAATGGAGAACGACGAACCTGAGTTAATAATAATTGTTGGCGAAACGGCGTCAGGTAAATCCGCTCTGGCTATGGAGCTGGCTAAACAATTTAACGGTGAGATTATTTGTGCAGATAGCTGGACGGTACGCCGAGGCGTTGATATCGGTACGGCCAAACCCTCAGCACAAGAGCAAACTGAGGTTAGACACCATTTGCTGGACGTTGTTGGCCCAGACGAGGATTTTACAGCCGCCGTATTTAAAGACCTGGCTAATCAGGCGATCGCAGACATCTCGAGCAGGGGTAAATTACCGATTATGGTTGGCGGCACTGGTTTGTATGTTGATGGCGTTATCTATGATTACGGCTTTTTACCGGCCGGTGACCGAGACGACAGGGAAGAATTAAACCAATTGTCGATTGATGAGCTAATCCAGCGGATAAAAACCCAAGGATTTGATCTGTCGGATGTTGATGTCCGCAACAAGCGCCGCTTAATTAGGCTTATAGAGACCAAGGGAGAGCGGCCTGCCAAACAAGCTTTTCGCAGCCATACTTTAGTGATCGGCATAAAATCCGACCGGGCAGTATTAGAGCAGAGAATTCAGCGCCGGGTCGACGCCATGCTGGCGGCTGGTCTAGAAGCCGAGGTGCGCCAGCTTGTCGAGCAATACGGCTGGGACTGTGAGGCGCTTAAGGGGGTTGGTTATGCACAGTGGCAAGGCTATTTCGCAGGCACAGAAACTATCCAAGAAACCCGCCAGAAGATCATCAAGGCAACCCTTGATTTAGCTAAAAGGCAGCGTACCTGGTTTAAGCGGAATAAAAGTATTCAGTGGTTTACCGCCCCTGTTAATCAAGCAAGTATTGTTGATTCCGTGACAACGTTTTTAAAAAGCTGACATTGGCGCCTGAGCTAAACTTTGGTACACTGGAAACATGATTGAGCAACTCTTTGGGTCAAAAACTCGCGTTAAGTTACTACAGCTTTTTTACAGTAATCCAAACCGGTCATTTTACGTACGAGAGATTACTCGAAAGATCGACGAGCAGATAAATTCTGTGCGCCGCGAGCTTAGCAACTTGCTCAGTATTGGCATTATTACGTCCGACAACACCAACAATAAACTTTATTACGAGGTCAACCAGAAGTATGAATATTATCGGCCGTTGCAAGAGATTTTTGGCGGTGGTGTTAAGAAGGCGACCAAGCGTGTTTCGGTTGATCAGCAGCACACCGAAACCGATAATGATCTCAAGTCAGTCGGTCACATAGACCTGGCAATTTACACTGGTCAGTTCACTCGAGACGACTCATCTGGCATCGATTTCTTGGTAGTCGGTGATATTAACCCGACTGCCTTGCAAAAGTATGTTGACGAGCTCGAGGCAAAAGAAGGCAAAACAATTCGCTACACTTCAATGAGTCTGCCAGACTTCCGCTACCGCAAGCAGATCCATGACCGTTTCGCGGTTGGCGTGCTGCAATCCAAAAAGCAAGTATTGGTAGATATTCATAATCTATTGGAAGAATCAGAAACAGAGACAGATAAAGTAAAGGAAGCATAATCAATGGACTTACAATTTTATGGCGCTAACTGTATTGGCCTTACTCACCGCGGTACCCGCATTGTGATTGATGACAACCTTGCCGAATTGGGGGCAAAGTCAATTGTTAAGCCTGAAGACGTGGCATTATTTACGGGTCCGCACACTGGGGCCACAAGCGCTCGGTTGATGTTTGACAGCCCTGGTGAGTATGAGGTTTCCGACACATCAGTTATTGGTATCCCAGCGCGTGCGCATGTCGACGAGAAGGGCAAAAATGCCACAATGTTCAAGTTAATCGTAGGTGATCAAAGCATTCTGATCACTGGACACATCTATCCTGAGCTGAGTGAAAGCCAACTTGAGGCCATCGGTATCGTTGATCTGCTTGTCGTGCCAGTTGGTGGTAATGGCTATACTGTCGACCCAGTTGGGGCGCTCAAGTTGATTAAAGCCATCGAGCCCAAGCTAATTATCCCGACCCATTACAATGATAAAGCGCTGAAATTCCCGGTGCCTCAGCAAGACCTCGCCAACGCCCTAAAAGAAATCGCCATGGAACCCAAAGAGACGGTTAGTAAATTAAAACTGAAACCTTCCGAAATAACAGATATAACCCAGCTGATTGTTTTAGAAAAGTCTTAGTTATTTAGAGTTTTGAGCAGCAGGGTCGAGTAAACCCTTCTTTTTGAGGGTGCGAATTGCCTGCGTGCTGAGCTTCATCTGGACTTTTTTGCCGTCAACGACAACGGTCTTCATCTGGAGGTTAGGCTTCCAGACTTTTTTGGTGTGGCGCTGCGAAAAACTGACATTGCTGCCATATTGCTTGCCTTTACCGGTGAGATCACACTTCTGCATAAGGTGTTATTGTAGCGAATTTCTCCTAAAAGGTCAACATTCAAAACGCTTGCTATAATTGAAGGATGTTTACCGACCTTTCTGGAATAGATCTAATAACTGTTTTGGTTTCAATAATTATCGGGCTTTCGATCCACGAAGCCATGCATGGCTATGTGGCGCATTGGTTGGGAGATGACACGGCACACCAAGAGGGGCGTCTAACTCTAAACCCCCTCGTACACATAGATGTACTCACAACTGTGCTGCTCCCACTCGTTTTAATACTCATGCATGTGCCGCCAATCTTTGCCGCCAAGCCAGTCCCCTTCAATCCGTCTCGCCTAAAGTACGATGAATTTGGGGCCGCGCTGGTTGGCGTGGCCGGCCCACTTACAAACTTACTACTGGCAGGGTTGGCGGCCATTGTCTTTCGGTCTTTTGGGCCAGATCTTAGTAGTTCTATTAACAACGCTCTTATTATATTTACAGGGGTAAACGTCGGTTTCTTTGTCTTTAATATGATCCCGATTCCGCCTCTAGACGGCTCCAGACTGTTGTACGCTTTTGCACCAGAACCGGTTCGTGAAGTCATGCAACAAATTGAAGCGCTGGGCTTCATGGCGATTTTGTTTATATTTATCATCATTATTCAGTTTGCTTCGGGTCCAATAATTGAAATTCAGCAGAGTATTCTAAACTTCCTACTGATATAATAAGCCTGTCGGGCAGGGCCTAATAAGCTCCCCCGTCGGGCGAATGATTATCTGATACTAATCATTAGGGAGCTCAACAATGTGCTTGGCCGTGGCCTTCACATGCGAGCACCCACCTGGGATCCCTCAGGTGATCAAACCCGGTGCCCGACAAAACTAATCAAATAACGTGGGCTACAACTTACACAAACACCAAGTCTTTCAAAAACTGGGTTCGCTCTCGATAGAGGATAATCCGGTTTTATCAACCCCAGCTTTGACAACTCAGCCGGTCGTTGCGGGCGATCATGGTCTAAAAATAAAAAGCCGACATCATCTTCCTTTGTATATTGCCGGCGGAATTCTTATCACTTCAGGATTGTTGGTTAGCCTATTTTTTACAGTGGGCCATGGTTCACTAACAGACATTTATGTGGCTGGTCTACCGGTGAAAGCCGATATTAGCCAAACCGAACTCCAGCAACAGATCACTACGGCAACCAAAACTTACAAGCTTAAAGTAAAGTACACCGATGGCAAGGTAAAAAGCTTCCCCTTAGCCGCTACCGGTGTTTCGATTGACGTCAAGAAATCTGCCAGCAAGACCAAGTCGTCGATTAATCAGTCTCTAGTGCGCCGTCTCGAGTGGTGGAAGCCGATAAAACTCGAATTAGTTACCAAATCGGACGATCCTGCCTTGTACTCCTTTGTTACCAAAGAAGTTACTCAGGTGAAAGTCGCGCCGACTGACGCATCGCTGGCGATTAGCAATGGCGTGGCCGGCATCACGCCAGAGGCCGAAGGCTCGGGTAGTACCGTTCCAAATGGTAAAAAAGAGGTGGTTAGCTATGCGGCCAAACTTCGTAGTGAGCCAATGGTATTAAAGCCGATGAAGTTGGCACCGGCGATCACGTCTAAGGATCTTGAGTCTGGTAAGACGCACGCTGACGAAATACTGGCAAAATCGGTATCCTTCACCATAGCGGGTCACAATGTCGTTGCCGCACCTGCTGATATTGGGGGCTGGTTGGATGTTTCGCCGGTGCCAAACGCAAAAACTGTCGATGTTACCGTCAATAGCGGCAAGGTGCTGCAATACATCGATAAAGTCGCCCGTCGCTATATAACGCCACCTCACAGTCGCTTAGTTACGACGACTGACAGTGGCCAATTAGTCTTAGATTATGGTTCGGACGGCGTCGATGTAGTAAACAAAGAGCAAACCGCTAGCGAAGTCGCCAAAAAAATCGCCAAAGATCCCTCTGTTAGCACTTCGCTTGCCGTTAAGTACACTCCGGCCAAAACCGTTGAAACAGAGGCTTTCGATAAATGGTTTGTCGCCGATGTGACGACCAAGCGGATGTATGCCTACGAAAAGACAACTTTAGTCCGATCTTTTCTTATTTCGGCCGGCGCGCCAGCTACTCCCACCGTGCTAGGCACTTACAAGATTTACGCCAAGTATGGATCGCAGACTATGACCGGTTTCAATGCCGACGGCAGCCGCTATCGGCAGCCGGACGTGCCCTATGTCAATTATTTCACCGGTGGCTATGCGATTCATGGCAACTATTGGCGCCCCGCCAGTTACTTCGGCAACATTAATAGCTCACATGGCTGTATAGGTATAAATGTCGAAGATGCTGCCTGGATATACAATTGGGCTCCAATCGGCACGACTGTCGTTACTCACAACTGATATAATTCAATAACACTTTCGGGGTGTGGCGCAGTTGGTAGCGCGTACGGCTGGGGGCCGTGAGGTCGCAGGTTCAAGTCCTGTCACCCCGACCAGTATCATCTGGAAGAGCCGCTAAGACAGATAGAGCAAACTGATCCGGACCGGCTTCGGTTGGCATGGCACGGTAGGCCTTAGCCTGAGCTCGTATTAATTCCTCTGGGGAATGAACTCCTCGCTTTGCCCAGTATGAAGCAAATTGGTTAAAGTAGTTTTGACCTCCGGAGGGGTCTAGCCACAGCTCGACATCGTAAGGCTGCCGGTTGGATAATGGCAGAGTCTGCATATCCTGAAAGCGTCGATTAATCATTGTGCCTTTGTCAGGGGTATTGTTTATGAAATCTCGGGCGTGCCCTAGCTCATGCGCCAGAGAAAACGTTGCAAAGAGCTCCTTGGTTAGATCAGCGGGGTAAACGCCAATCGTTTCTGCCATTACTGATCGGCAGATTGGAGCATCTTGCATGGCATCCTCGAAAGCCTGCCCGTTTTCCGCAAGATTTATGTATACGGAGTGCGCGCCATCTTTAGCAAACGCCCCGTGAATAGCGCCGGCTGTTTTGTGCGTGGGCTGTACTTCGCTGACGGCTTGCTCCTCATCTGTCGCTGGTGGTCTATATTGGTCAGTTATGCGAACTGCTGATAGTTCTGGGGCGGTGGCCAGGGCAGCAGCATAGACTGGGACAAGGGTTTTGCCGAGTTCGCCGGCTGCCTCAAGTAGCCTAAAATTTTCGGCGACTAGGTTTGGCGGGGTGTTTGTTTCGTGTGGCATAGGTGCCTGTGACATGAGCACATTATAGCATAATTAATCATAATAAGCAATATCATTATAGATATAAAATGTTGACTATTCTCCTGTTTCAACAATAATAGGTGGGATTGTGGCATTAAATCCTTTGGAAGTTCGTGAGCGGCCAATAATTACACCTGGCAGCGAAATATTGGGCGGTGTTTTGCTGACGAGAACTGGTATTGTAGTCGATTATGATGAGAACCCAGCGCCTTACGAGCATGTTTATGGCGTAGTCGATGGTCAATTATCATCTGAACAAATGACTGAACCGCCAGTCGTGGCTGAAGCCGTTCATGCTACGGTAAAAACGCTTTTGCCATACTCTGAGGATCAATATAAAGCTATTCTCAAGAAGCAAGTTGAGCTTAGAGGTGGATCACATTTAGACAGAGATGACCAAGTTGGACTGTCGACCTTTATCTTTAATGGCGGAATCTGTCACCAGCAAGCCTTGTTGTCAGGTGCTATGTTTACGCTGCTTAAGCAGAGACGGGCGTTAGCGGCTGAAATCAGTATCGAATCGGCTATACCCAATGAGGCTCACCCTGATAGGCATGTTCGTGCCGTATTACGTACCGACACAGAGTTTATTGCCTTAGAGACCGGACAGGTCTCACGATCGCGACGTCGAGAACCCCAGCCATACCTGATAGATCCGGCCGTGTTAAGATAGAAGGCATGTGGCAGGAAACCAAACACGGGCTCTACAAACAGTTCAACTTCGAAAATTTTAAGGAAGCTTGGGCATTTATGCAGGCAGTAGCTGATCTGGCGGAAGAATTCCAGCACCACCCCCGCTGGGAAAACGAGTGGAGCGTCGTCCAGATCTGGCTAATTACTCATGAAGGCGATAATGCCATTACTGAACGCGACCATGAGATGGCCGAAGCGATCGACAGCCTTTACAAGACAGACAATGTCGAAAAAACTGCCGACCAAAATATCCACCCTCAAGAAGTAAAAATATTTGCAGATGGCGGATCAAGGGGCAATCCTGGTCCAAGCGCCAGTGGCTTCGTAGTGCTGGATATGGAAGATAACATACTGGTCGACAAAGGAGTCTACCTTGGAATTACTACCAATAATCAGGCTGAATACACGGCTTTGAAGCTAGCTCTCGAAGAGTGCCGCAAGATGAACGTACAAATTGTCCATGTTTACTTGGACAGCCTGTTGGTCGTAAATCAGATGCTCGGCATCTTTAAGGTAAAAAACCGTGACCTGTGGCCAATCCATGACGCGATTAAGAAGCTAGTTACCGAATTTAAGGAAGTCAGCTTCAAGCATGTTCCGCGCGAGTTCAATAAGCAGGCAGACGCGGCGGTAAACCGCGCCCTAGACGAGCATCTGGACAAACAGCAACAGGGGTGATATAATCATAAGCGGCCAGATTATTGGCTGATCGCGTGGATGTCTTTATAGGATGTTTACGAGGAAAGTCCGGGCAGCAAAGGGAATGGCAGTCGCTAACGGCGACCGGGGGCGACCCTAGGGAAAGTGCCACAGAAACGATACCGCCTTGGTTCGCCAAGGTAAGGGTGAAACGCGCGGGGTAAGAGCCCGTTAGTTCCCAGCGGTGACGCTGAGAAGAGGTAAACCCTGCCTGCTGCAAGGAGATGGACCCTTTAGGCCTAAAGCCTGAAGTATCCCGCTAAGGACCCATCACAAAAACCGCTTGAGTTCACTGGCAACAGTGCGCCTAGATAGATGATCAGTCTTCGACAAAACCCGGCTTACAGATAATCTGGCCGCCTAAAAGCCCTCGCACGAGGGTTTTTTAGGTTCTCGGATCGGTCTGACCAGCTTCGTCTGGGAAAAAGCTTGCCAAATTAGCTCTAACTTCGGCAAAAGGACCGGCTGTTGATAGCCCAGAAGAATCAATTTTATATACAATACTGGCGGCGTTTGCTACGATCCAACCTTGGAGGATTTCACCAACAAGATCTCTCCCGGCAACTCCTTCTATCTTGGCGACAGCATTTAACGCATGGCGCGCCTCAGGCGATACTGCACCGGCTATGTACACCCGGTCGTTCTGTGGATCAGGCATATTACTTATTTCTTGGCAGCTTTGACGACAGCGGTGAAGGCTGCTGGCTCGTTGACAGCCAATTCGGCCAGTACTTTGCGGTCTAAGGTTATGTCAGCTGCTTTTAGCCCTGCGATCAGCTTGCTGTAGGTTGTGCCATTCAGACGAGCGCCAGCGTTGATGCGGGCATTCCAGAGTTCACGGAAGGTACGCTTGCGATTCTTGCGGTCGCGGGTCGCGTATTGCAAAGATTTTGTTACAGCTTGGCGGCCGCGCTTGATACTGACTCGGTTAGGATGACTGTAGCCCTTAGTTGCCTTACGTATCTTCTTGTGTTTGGCGTGAGAAGTAACGCCTCGTTTAACTCGCATCTGCTAGACTCCTAAATTCTTCTTGATATTCTTGGCCATTTTGCCCGAACGCGTGGTCAAGCCACGAAGGGAACGCTTACGGCTGCCGGACTTCTTGCGCAGAAAGTGATTCATGTTGCTAGAGCCAACCCGAACTTTGCCGTTCTTGCTGACCTTGACGCGGTCTTTGGTACCGCTATGAGTTTTTAGTTTGGGCATCCGTTTCTCCTTCTGTGTCGACTGCTTGGTAGGCGACTGTGCCTTTGCCGCTGGCTCTAACGACGAAACTTAATTGTTTTCCAGCCAATTGTGGCTGTTGGTCGACTACTATTGTATCACCGAAATCTTCGATTACCTTTTGGGCGATCTTGAAGCCGATTTCTTTGTGAGCCTGCTCGCGACCTCTGTAAAATAACGTTATCTTGACCTTGTGGCCGGCCTCGAGAAATTTCGCGACCTTGTTCATCTTGATCTGGAGATCATGCGCGCCAATCTTGAGCCCGAACCGCATCTGCTTCATGTCAAGCGTTTTGGTTGTCTTGCGGTTCTTTTGCTGTTGCTTGGTGCGCTGATAGTTATACTTACCCCAATCGACGATTTTGCAAACTGGCGGATTAGCGTCTGGCGAAATTTCTACCAGATCGAGCTCACGCTCCTGCGCGAGGCCCAAGGCCTCTTGTTTGCTTAAAATGCCTAGCTGTTTGCCGTCTTCATCGATGACACGCAGCTGAGATGCCCGAATTTGGTCATTCAGGCGGGTGTACTTTGCGATAACTAAAGTCTCCCTAGTCTTGATATTAACGTGCCAGAATTGTAACAGGTTAGGCCTCAGAGGTCAAACGTTTAAGCTAATCCCTCTTGTAGCTGTTAATTATCTTTGTCGAGCAGCTTTTCCCAATTGAACGCCTCTGTCTTGTTTGCATCATGCTCCCGATTTAACTTCTCAGCCACCGCCTCCCGAATAAAAGCAGACCGTGAAATATATTTTGCTTTTGCGGCAAGTGTCATTTCTTTAACTAGTTCAGCCGAGAATTTTATGTTTAGGGTTTGGCTACGCATACACGTTGACCCCCCAATGGGGATGCGTTGTGTATGTGCTCGTGGAGGGGTAGGTGTGAGAAGCGAGCTCATTTATAGTTGCACAAGCGTCCGCGTTCATTTGTTTGCTCGCGGTAGGCTTTTGTAGGCCAGGGCCTCGGCAATATCTGTGGAGTGAATTTCGGATCGACTGGAGAGATCGGCGATTGTCTGGGCGACTTTGATGGTTCGCATATAGCCACGAGCTGACATCGCGCTATGTTTCGCAGCAGCATTAAGCGTTTTGCGGGCATCAGGACTGATTTTGACGTATTTCTTGATATCTTCATTGGTCATATCGGCATTGAGTTTGCTGGGTGAACTAAAGCGTTGACGCTGAATCTTGTGAGCCTTTTCGATTTGGCGGCGAATTTTATTATCAATCTTGGGGTCGGCTGATTGGGTAAGTAGTCGATCATGATCAACTTCTCTAACGTTACACTGGAGGTCGATGCGATCGATTATTGGTCCAGATAATCGGTTTTGGTATGATCTGAGTTCACGATTTAAGCAATGACACGACTTTTCGCTGCCAAAATAGCCGCATGGACAGGGGTTAGAGGTGGCAACCAGCACGAAATTGGCAGGGTATTCAACATTGTCGCGAGCCCGTGCTAAGTTAATTATCCTATCTTCGAGGGGCTGTCGCAGCGCCTCCAGAGTTTCGCGAGGGAACTCTGGAAGTTCGTCTAAAAATAGCACTCCTCGGTGGGCAAGGCTTATCTCGCCAGGGCGGATAGTCGAACCGCCGCCGACAATAGCCACATGACTGGCGCTGTGATGGGGAGATCGAAACGGCCGTTCGCTGACTATGCGTTCGTAGTCATGGCTGGCGAGACTGTGCAGATGCGTGACTTCTAGCGTCTCTTCTCTGTTAAGTGGAGGTAATATCGAGGGTAAGGCTTTGGCTAGCATACTTTTGCCAGTACCAGGCGGCCCGCTAAAAAATACATTGTGTCCGCCAGCTGCTGCAATTTCAAGCGCTCGTTTTGCCTGAAACTGTCCGACAATTTCACTAAGCTGCACGCCGGATGGTGGCTCATTTTGGCGCGTATTATCGTAAAGCCCAACCCCAGTATCAACAGTTTGGATAGGGATTCCCAAGCAGAGGTGGCCGTACAGGTCCGATAACTTAGTAACAGACACTAACTTAACGTCTGGGATTAATTGAGCTTGCTTGAGGTTGCCCTCTGGAATATAAAAAGTCTTAACTCCTTTGGCGCGGCCCGCTAACACCTTACCGATAATACCTCGAACTGCCCGGACGCTGCCGTTCAGGCCCAGCTCACCTATAAACGCGTCTTTATTGCCGACCCCTAGGGTAATCTGGTCACTGGCGGCGAAGATCGCTGCAGCGATAGCAAGATCGAAGCCACTATCCGCTTTGGGAACATCGGCCGGCGCTAGGTTAATAGTGATCCGTTTGCGAGGTAGCATTATATGGCTAGTTGAGAAACTACCCCTGATACGCTCACGAGATTCATCGACAGCCTTGTTGGCGAAGCCTACAATTACTATATTTGGCAGATTATTTGATAAATGACACTCAATATCGACAATAATTCCATGTGATCCGGTCGAAATTATGCTCTGAATGCGGGTAGCCATTAGACTTAAACTCCAATATCGCCCACGCCACTTATTTGCAGCCAAAAGTAAAACACCTTGTCCCAGGAAAGACAAGGTGTTTTAACATTTATTTAATGTTTTTGTTTGGCGATTTGGTTTTTAAGTTTGGGTTTTTCTTGGTGGGACAACGACTTGCGAGAAATCGTCGTCCCAGATGTCTTTTTGTTTTTGAGCACTTAATTTGTTCAAGTGCTATACGTATCTTATAGAATAGACTTATAGTCGTCAATAACATTTATGGTTAATTATTTAGTAAGCCTGTGTATAACTTTTTTTAGGGCCTAGACTGAGTCATTTTGTGGGGCTCTAAAATGCATAAGCGGATTGACAAAATCAACCATCCGTGCTAAGTTAAGTAGCGTAAGTCATCAAAACAAAAACGTTCGTAAAAATTTAAATTAGCAAACGAAGCCCTCGTGGGGGCGGGTGACCTACCAACCGCTTGGTCTGCCAAGCAACGGAGTTTTCCGTACGACGCTCTGTGTAGCCCTCAAGGCTACCTGAGCGGTCAGTCTCGGTATTCGCCGCGAGGCGATTACCACCTCGCCGTTGGGCGGCAAGCGCTACAATAGTCTATTTATATGAGCGGATTTGTCGCCCCGGCACCTTATCTACGGTGTAACAGTCAAAAGTCTTATCATGCTAAAAGTATTCAATCATAAACCAGTACGCCTATTAATCGGGTTGCTTGTGCTTGATGCGCTGTTATTTGGCACCACTAACGCGGCAAGCGCGCCGTCCTATCTTATTATCGTCGGTTTCGTCCTGTTAGTATTGACTATCTACTATCTAAGTTACTGTCTACTAGCATTTGCTGGCGTCTATGGGCTAAAAATCAAACACAAGCATCAATTATCGCTATATAGCACGATTGTTTTGGGAATTCTGTTTGCACTTCAATCGACCGGCGAGCTTGGTTCGCGTGACATATGGGTGCTCCTACCTCTGGTAGTGCTTGGATATTTCTATAGTACTTATGCTCGCAGCTCTAGCCTGTAGTTTAACGCTTTTGGCTGTATAATAGTTAGCATGAACCCTTCTAGTAGTGAGACTAATGAAATTAATCTACCGGCACCGGTCGGCGAGCGCGCACCGGTCGGCGCGCCTGTAGAGGCCGGACAGGCTGTGCCCGAACAGTCGAGACCGGCTGGGCCCGAAACAGCTTCAACTCCCGCACCTAGCAGCAATACGAGTACTAGTATTGCTTTGCCAACGATGCCAGCCATGCCTGCGGCACCTGTTCAGGCTGCCCAGCAACAGCAAAGCCAAAAACCACATCCCACCGCTTCGCTTAAGGCTAGTGACGACAATGACTTGATCGAGAAGGAGTGGGTGAACAAAGCCAAACAGATTGTTGAGCGCACCAGAGACGATCCTCACAAGCAGACCGAGGAGTTAACGCTAGTAAAGGTTGACTATATGAAGAAGCGTTATAACAAGACCATCAAACTTAATAAGTAGGATAGATGACCACGTTACTCACGATTCTAGCAATCATTTTTTTCATTGGGATTATCGCAGTGCCGATTATATATTTACAGGCCCGCAAGAACTTCCGTGAGCAAAAAAACTACGAACGTGGGCTTAAGATTGTACCTCTGTTTATCCACCTACCGCCGCCTAGTGACGACACCGACGTAGGCGCGCGCGACACGCGCGACGTAACTGACGAAACAATTAGTAAGGCGCAGATTATTTACAATATTATCGCCGGTACTCTTAAAAAGGGCTTTAAGAGTGATTTTTATGGGCAGCGTCACTTTGCTTTCGAAATAGTGGCTGACCAAGGTATGGTGTTTTTCTACGCCGCGGTCCCGATCGCCTTGGTTGAGGTTGTAAAACAGGCGATTAATAGTGCCTACCCATCTGCTCGGCTAGAAGAGGTATCCGAGCACAACATATTCAATCCTGTCGGACGGATTTCTGGCACCATCGGAGGTGAGTTAAACCTCAAAGAGCATTTCGCTTATCCTATAGCAACCTACCAAGACCTCAAACAAGATGCCATGCAGTCACTGCTTAATGCTTTATCTACATTAGGAAAGGAAGATGGCGCGGCAGTTCAGATTTTGATGCGACCGGCCAACCCGGGCTGGCGTAAAGCTGCTCATCAGGTCGCCAGCCGTAAGCGTAAGGGAACTGACAAAGGTATAAGCGCCGGTGGTTTCGCCAAAGATATGGCCACGGCCTTCGTTAAGCCTCCAGAAGGTGGTTCGGACGGTGAGCCCAAGAAACCCGATCTATCAAACCTTGAGCAGTCAACAGTTGACGCCATAGACGAAAAAACCCGTCATCCCGGCTACGAAGTCGCGATCCGCATTATTGTTTCCTCCAACGTCAGCCAGCGTGCTCAGGCAATTCTGCAAAATATTGTGGCTAGCTTCAGCTTGTATGACGCGCCTGGTAAAAATGGCTTCAAATATAGCATGGCTAAGGATATAGATGGCTTGGTGACGTCATATATCATGCGATTTTTCCCGCAGCACCATAACAAAAACATCTTAAACTCTGTCGAGCTGGCTACGCTGTTTCACTTTCCTGATGAGCGCAATATTCCTACCTCACAGCTTGGCAGACAAGACTCTAAGCAGGTGGACGGTCCGCGTAACATCCCCGAAGAAGGCCTACTGCTCGGCTATAACCTCTTCCGTGGCGCCAAGAAGCCCATTCGGCTTGGCTTTAACGATCGACAGCGCCATATGTACGTGGTTGGACAAACCGGTACCGGTAAGTCGACCTTTTTAGAAAACCTCGCCTTACAGGACATGCTGACAGGCAATGGCTTCGCTTTTGTTGACCCACACGGCGACACAGCTGAGAAGCTGCTCTCCATGGTCCCCCGTGAACGGACCGAAGATGTAATCTACTTCTGTCCAGCCGATATGGAATCGCCCATGGGCCTCAACCTATTTGAATTTAATAATCCCGAGCAAAAAGACTTTTTGATCCAAGAAGCCCTGAATATGTTGCAGAAATTGTACGATCCGCAGCATCAAGGCATCATGGGACCTCGCTACGAGCACATATTCCGAAACGCCGCGCTGGCTGTCATGGCCGACCCAGCCGGAGGTACCTTCGTAGATATTCCTAAACTTTTCCGTGACCCAATCTTCCTCAAGCAAAAACTACAGCATGTCACAGATAATAATGTGCTGGACTACTGGCTAAAAGAATACCCAGCCAGCCAGCGCTCTAATGATTCGGGCGAGGTCACGGCTTGGTTTGTCAGCAAATTCGGCGCTTTCTTAAGTAACGAAATGATGCGTAATATCATCGGTCAAACCAAGTCAGCCTTTGATCTGCGGGATATTATGGATAACAAAAAAATCCTGCTAGTGAATCTGAGCAAAGGACGTACCGGCGATCTGAACAGCAAGCTGCTCGGCATGGTTTTTGTCATGAAGTTCCAAGCCGCGGCTATGAGCAGAGCCGACACTCCAGAAGATGATCGTGTTGACTTTAGTTTGTACGTCGATGAGTTCCAGAACTTCTCGACTGACAGCTTTGCGACGATATTATCTGAGGCAAGAAAGTATCACCTCAACCTAATAGTAGCCAACCAGTTTACAACTCAGCTTACCCAAGAAATTCGCGATGCTGTCTTTGGTAACACCGGTACGATTGTCAGTTTCCGAATTGGTCAAAACGATGTTGAGTCCTTGGGCAAATACTTCCAGCCGACATTCGATAGTGACGACCTACTTAGAATTCCAAACTTTAACACTATCGTTCGTACCATGGTCGGAGGCGTGCCAACTCAGCCATTTAGTATGGCGACACTTCCAGCGCTGGGCACGCCGAACCCGCGATTATCAGGGGCATTGAAGCAGCTATCGGCGGCAAAATATGGCAAGCCGAAATCCATTGTCGAGCAGGATATCAACGAGCGCATGTTTGGTAAAACTCTAGATAGCAGCGCTGGCGGTGGGCTAGGGATTGGTCCAGGCGCTACGCCCCAACTAAGCCCAACTCAGCCAGCCCCGCCCGCACCAGCCAAGCCTGGTAACTTCTTAGATGAGTGGCTGGCTAAACGCAAATCCGTGCCGCCAGCGCCAACTCAGCCGGTCGCCCAGCCTGTCGCCCAGCCTGTCGTTACGCCGGCACCAACCATTCAAAAAGACAGCAATCACAAGCCACTGCCTGATCCTGAACCCGTGCCTATACCGACGCCGGCAGATCCGTTTCAGGCAACATCTGCCAAACTTAAGAGTGAGCCGTCTAGACCTAAAACCACCAATAATATCTCTAGCGATGAACTCGAAAAAGACGAGGTACATAAGATCGCTGCTGAGTTAAAACAGCAATTAGATTCACCTCGTAAAACAGAGGCTGCCGAACACGTTCTAGACATTCCAAAGACTCCAAAGGCAGTTATCAAAGAAGAAACCGCCGAAGACGACACCATATTTATTGATCCTAAAGACGGCACGTTTTTAAAAGCAGATGAAGCAGCCAAGATTACTAAAAAGGACGATTCAGCAAGCTAATTTCGGGCTTTGTGCCGGGCTTTAAAGGCCAGACTGACCAGCAGCTCGATCACAAGTCCAAGTACGAAGCCTAAGCCTAGTAATATTAAAAAGACGCCATAGTTGTAGGCAAAGCCGATGTGGTTTGCCATGTAGAGATAAATGGATGTGCCTGTTAGAGCGACAACGCCGCCGCCTAGTAAGCCAGATGGGCGGGTAACTGTCTTGCCGGCAAATTCACTGGTGACGCGTACCACGGGTTGATGAATAACCTTGCTGAGTGTGCGCTGAGGCGCTGGTAGCCTGCGGCGGATTTGCTGTAGCTCTCGTCGCAAAGTTATCTGCTTAAGCTCACGGTTGACGTTTAAGCTTGGCGCTGGCTGTGCGGCCTCCTCGGCCGCTTTAAGCCCCTCAAGCGGGTTGGCTTGGGTTTCTGTCTCATGCTTGATCGCTTCGCGGGCGTCATTGGCCTTTTCACGCGAGTTATTTTTAATCTGATGCTTTTCTGGGCCGGCATTGGCACGTAGTTTTTCGTGGTCAGCCTTAGACAGTTTTTCGTGCGACTCGTGGCTAATTACTTTTTCGCTCATACGTAGGCCGTTTCCTTTACTGCTATATCGCTTTCGCGGGCCAGTAGGCTGGCTCGGCTGTAGAAGTAGCCCGCCAAGATTACGACAACTGCGCCAAGCATCAAAGTTTCGCCAGGACCAGTGTTTGGCAGAGCTGCAGCAGCCACCTCAGCCTGTTTTGTTGGACTGGCTGGCACTTTAATATTGATGGTATTGCCGTATGTATTGGTCATATATAGGTCAAAACTACTTGGGTTATTAGGATCTAGTGGCGTATTTGGTATAGGATCTTTAACCTTAACAGTTATCTGATGAGTTGCTGTTGACCCGGCAGCTATGTCCTGCATTGGCCAACTTACATTTTTGTAGGTATCAATTGCCCCGCCATTGAGGCTGATCAAGTCAGCGTATTCCAGCACATCGCTAATATTTTCCTGAAAAACGAAGTTGGGTACTGTCTCTTTGGCGGTATTGGCTACTTTAAGGGTATATGTAATGACGTTACCAGGTTGTGCGGTAGTATTGTTTGCATCGGCGCCGGTGGCAGCATTAATAGCCGATTTACTTATCGTTACGCAGGCACTGGTGTCACTACTGCTGGTACTTTTATCACAAGCCTTACAGTTCACATCGCTTTCATCCAAAGTTGGACTGTATTTACACTTTGGCGCAGTTGGAGGTGGTGGTGGCGTGGTTGGTGGTGGTGGCGGAGGTGTTGGGTTGCTAGGAGTCGGGGTAAAGCTAGGAGTTGTTGGCGTTGGTGCAGGTGAGGTTCCGGTTATAGGACCAGAAACAGTTGTTTTAGTGATTTGTGGGGGTCGGCCGACTGACGCGATATTGCCACAGTCTTTAAGTAAAAAGAATATATGACCGTCGTTGTTTGATGCGTGTAGTTGTAGAGCATCAAAACTGCTAGATAGGGCGTTTGAAGCCAGGGTGTGCACATAAACTGATACATTATCACCCGGAATGTCTATCTTATACTCGCTGGAGTCGTGATTTGGAATTCGCCCCATAGACCAATAGTCGCGATTACCTACGTTCAAAGTTGTGTTGTTAGCTCTGCCTATATCATCGCAGGTTATTCCGAATCGTCGCAATATGTGTTCAAAGTCCTGAGTGTTGTTTCGACATTTTGAAACCGCGTCCGCTCTTGAGGAGATACCGTCGCGCAAAATATTGTTATTCGGATTTGAGCTTGCAAAAGTCGATTGCGGTGGGCTGAAGACAGCGAAAAACTGCAACATAAAGGCCAGTACTAAAAAGATGGTGCCGGTGCGTCGGATCGAGGCTTCTTCGCGCATGCGCCGGCTATAAAAAGCCAACTGGGGTACTAGACCAGGATTGTAGGGGACTAGTGAAAGTAATTTTTCAAACATGTTTTTCTTTTATTTAACTAGGGGTATTTAACCATAAATGACAGCTTGTTTACAAGAGGGAAATTAGTTATACTAAAAGTAGTGGGAAAAACACTTAAAACTTTATAAATAGAGGTGTAATTTGGCTGAGGGTAAAGATAAGAAAAGCGGCTATTCTGCTGATCAGATTACCGTTCTTGAGGGATTGGAGCCAGTTCGTAAACGTCCTGGTATGTACATCGGTGGTACCGGATCCGAGGGTCTGCACCACCTAATATGGGAGTTAGTCGACAATGGCATCGACGAAGCTTTAGCTGGTCACGCAACCGCGGTATCTGTTAAGTTGCTAGCCGATGGTGGAGTCACTGTAATTGACAACGGGCGCGGTATTCCAACTGATATTCACCCCAAGACCGGTAAGAGCACGGTCGAAACAGTTCTGACGGTATTGCACGCCGGCGGTAAGTTCGGCGATGGCGGTTACAAGGTGTCTGGCGGTCTTCACGGTGTTGGTTCAAGCGTGGTCAACGCCTTGGCCAACAAATTATTTGTAACTGTCCACCGTGACGGTAAAACTCACTATCAGGAATACGCCAAAGGGGTGCCATTATCTGACCTCAAAGTTATAGGTAAGACTGACAAGCAGGGTACGGAAATTACTTTTTATCCTGACGAAACAATATTCAAAGAGAGTGTTCAGTTTAACTACGACATAATCTTAGACCGATTACGGCATGCCGCATACCTGACTAAAGGCATACACACTTCTCTTGAAGATGAAGCTAGCGGCAAACGTTACGGATTTTACTTTGAGGGCGGCATTCAGAGCTACGTTAAGCATCTTAACATCGGCAAAGAAGTAGTTGATGACGACATTTTTTACGTTGATAAAACCGTCCAAGACACTCAGATCGAAGTTTCGATGCAATACACTGATGCATACACCGAGACCATTAAATCATTCGCCAACAATGTCGTTAACCCCGAAGGCGGCTCGCACTTAACCGGTTTTAGAGCTGCGCTGACCCGAGTTATTAACGATTACGCCCGTAAAAACGGCTTACTCAAAGAGAAAGAAGAAAATCTCTCAGGTGAAGATACCCGCGAAGGTTTGACTGCTATCATTTTGGTGAAATTACCCGATCCACAGTTCGAAGGTCAAACCAAGGGCAAGCTCGGCAACCCAGAAGTTCGAGGTTATGTTGAGACAGTCATGAACGAACATCTAAATTATTATCTCGAAGAACACCCGGCTGTGGCCCGTAAAATTGTCGGTAAAGCATTATTGGCTGCCCGAGCTCGCAAGGCTGCCCGAGCCGCTCGTGACAACATCCTGCGTAAGGGCGTTTTGGATGGCGCCAGCATGCCTGGCAAGCTCGCAGACTGCTCGTCCAAAGATCCAAAAAACTCCGAAATATATTTGGTAGAGGGTGACAGCGCTGGTGGCTCTGCTAAGTCAGGTCGTGACAGCAAGACTCAAGCGATTTTGCCTCTAAGAGGTAAGGTCTTAAATGTAGAAAGAGCCCGTTTAGACAAAATGCTAGCTAATAATGAAATCGTTAGCCTGATCAAGGCGCTAGGCGTTGGCATAGAGGATTCATTTGACATTGCCGGGCTACGTTACGACCGAATAATTATCATGACTGACGCCGATGTTGATGGCAGCCACATCTCAACTCTGTTAATGACATTCTTCTTCCGTTACATGAAGGAAGTTGTCGACGGCGGACATGTATATTTGGCCAAGCCACCTCTATTTGAGCTAGTTCGTTCCAGTCGCAAGAATCCTGTATTTATCTATGACGAAGCCGAGCTTGAAGTAGCATTAGACGCTGCTATCGCGGTTCGCAAAAAAGAGGGCCAAAAGGTCAACGCCGATGATGATCGATTGCGCCAGGCTGGGTTTGTCGAACAGAAGCGCTACAAGGGTTTGGGCGAAATGGACGCCGAACAACTATTTGAGACGACGATGAACCCTGAGAAACGAGTACTTGTTCAGGTCAAGGTCGAAGACGCCGAAAAAGCCGATACAATCTTTAGTAAGTTGATGGGTACAGAGGTAGAATTACGTAAAAGCTTCATTCAGGCAAATGCTAAATTCGTGAAAGATTTGGATATTTAAGATGGCAGAAGACGAACAGCCGGCATTGTTTGACGAAGCTCCTGAGGCAAACGAACCTGAAGAGCAGCGTCCAAATAACGACGTCATCCACGAGGTATCGATGGAAGAGAAGCGTCGTGGCGTTGAGCATGCTGCCGACATTTTAGACTCTGGGCACTCGCGCAGCGTTGAGCGCAGGACGGTCGAAAACGTCATGGAAGATAGCTATTTGCGTTATAGCATGAGCGTTATCATTGATCGAGCGCTTCCTGACGTCAGAGATGGTCTTAAGCCCGTGCATCGTCGCATTCTTTACAGTATGAACTCGACCGGCCTGCGCTCAACCGCTCGTCACCGTAAAAGTGCCAACGTTGTCGGTGAGGTCATGGGTAAGTACCACCCACACGGCGACTCCAGCATTTACGACGCTATGGTGCGCATGGCTCAGCCATGGGCAATGCGCTACATGTTGGTTAATGGTCAGGGTAACTTCGGCTCAATGGACGGCGATCCGCCAGCTGCCATGCGTTACACCGAGGCAAAGATGGCTCGTCTGGCCGATGAAGCATTAGCTGATATCGACAAAGAAACTGTTGATTTCCGCGATAACTACGATGGGACTACTCAAGAACCAACAGTGTTACCGGCCAAGCTACCAATCCTTTTACTAAACGGTCAGCTTGGTATTGCCGTCGGTATGGCTACCAACATTCCGCCGCATAATATCAGCGAACTTATTGACGCTGAGGTCGAGTTAATCGACAATCCAGAGGCAACTCTTGATGATCTGCTAAAGCACGTTAAGGGTCCTGACTTCCCGACAGGTGGCATTATCTATGGCAAAGAATCAATCCGCACGGCTTACGCGACAGGGCGGGGCGGTGTCGTCACGCGGGGTGTGGCTGAAATCGTCGAAGGTGCCAAGGGCCGGCACCAGATCGTCATTACCGAAATCCCATACGCCCTCAACAAAGAAACCCTAGTTCTAAAAATCGCCGATCTGGTGCGCGACAAGAAGCTGGTAGGCATATCTGACCTACGTGACGAAACCGCCCGCGGCGCTGTTCGGATAGTAATTGATCTCAAAAAGGACGCTTACCCCAAGAAAATTCTCAATCAGCTGTTCAAAATGACACAGCTACAGCAGAGCTTCCATTTCAATATGATGGCTTTGATTGACGGTATCCAGCCGCGCGTGCTCGGCTTGCAAGACATTCTAAGTGAGCATATTAAGCATCGTAAAGTTGTCGTCCGTCGTCGCACCGAATTCGAGCTTAAGAAAGCCAAAGAACGGGCTCATGTGCTCGAAGGACTCAAGATTGCCCTCGACCACATTGATGAGGTTATCAAAACTATCCGTGCCTCAGCTACCACCGAAGATGCTCAAGCTAATTTAATCAAGCAATTTAAACTGTCAGAGATCCAAGCCAAGGCTATTTTGGCCATGCAGCTGCGCACATTGGCAGGTCTGGAACGCAAGAAGATCGAAGATGAGCTCGCCGAACTTATGAAGCTTATTGCCAAACTCGAGGGCATCCTCGCCGACGAAAAGAAAATCCTCAAAATTATTCGTGAAGAACTGCTCGAGCTCAAAAAGCAGTATGGCGACGACCGCCGCACCAAAGTAGTGAATTCAGAACTAGGCAAGATGAGTGACGAAGATCTGATTGCAGACGAACAAGTCGCTGTCACGCTTACCGCCGCCAATTACATTAAGCGCAGCCCTCTAGGTGAATATAAACGACAGGGCAGAGGCGGCAAGGGTCGTCGAGGCATGGCGACGCGCGAAGAAGACGTCATTGAGCACGTAGTCAGCGCCAGCACGCATGACTTCTTGCTGTTCTTTACTAACAAGGGCCGAGTTTTCCGAATTAAAGCTTATGAAGTCCCGGCCGTTGGGCTGAACGCTAAGGGCGTGGCGATTGTTAACTTGCTACAACTTCAACCCGAAGAAACAGTTACTTCGGTGATTAACGTCAGTAAAACTCATAACGCGGCCAATCTGATTATGTGTACAGTTCGTGGCGTGGTTAAGAAAACGCCATTCGAACAGTATCAAAATGTCCGCAGCTCCGGCTTAATCGCGATAAACTTGGATGACGGTGATGAATTAAAGTGGATTCGCATGACAACCGGTGACAATGAGGTGGTCATCAGCACATCTCAGGGGCAAGCCATCCGCTTCCATGAGAAAGGCGCTCGTCCAATGGGCCGCGTGTCTCGTGGTGTACGAGGCATAAGACTGCGACCAGGCGACCGAGTAATTGGCATGGACATAGTCGAAGAAGGTTCCGACATATTTGTGATCAGCAAGTACGGCTACGGTAAACGCACCAAGGTCGCACAATTTACTCCGCACGCCCGCGGCGGCGTTGGTATTCGTTCGGCAGTCGTAAATGATAAGACCGGTGAGCTCATTGGTGTCAAGACATTGGTTAGCGACGAGGAAGAGGTCATTATTATCTCCAGTCAGGGTCAGACCATCCGGCTCGGCCTAGCTAACATCCCTGCCTTAGGCCGCGCGACTCAAGGTGTACGCATTATGCGCCTCAACGAGGGCGACGAAGTAACCTCGCTCGCATTGGTAGAGAAGACCAATGACAGCGAGGAGGACGATGCTGAGCCTAGCGCTGAGCCAGAGACTCCAGATGAAACTAGCGACACCAAAGAATCCCCAGAGACCCCAGCCAAATAAGCCATGGACGAATACTTAGCTTTCGCAAAAGACTTGGCTCGCCAAGGCGGCAAGCTCATCAAAGATAACTTCGAAAAAGACCTCGATATCGAGCTAAAATCTGATAATTCGCCAGTGACCCAAGTCGACAAAGCAATCAACGATCTTATCTTGGCTTCAATTCAAAACAAATACCCCGAGCACGGTGTACTTGGCGAAGAGGGCGATCTAGGCACGGGAAAAGAGGATTATCAGTGGGTCCTTGATCCATTAGATGGTACACAGTGCTTTATCCTCGGCATACCGCATACTACTTGCGTGATTGGACTAGTCAACAACGGTGAATACCAGCTGTCTGTCATATACAATCCTTACACAGATCGACTCTACCACGCTGTAAAGGGCCAGGGCGCCTTCTGTAACGACGAACCGATTCACGTTAACGACCAGCCTCTAAAGGACAGCTACATCCTCTGTGAAAACAGCACTCACCCATACGTACAGCCCTTGAATGCCAAAGGCGCCAATACCGAGCAGATTAACGGCGCAGGCTACAGCGCTGCCCTCATAGCTACTGGTCGCGCTAGCGGCACCATCAAAGGTAAATACGACTTCCATGATATTGGTCCCAGCTCCTTAATAGTTGAAGAGGCGGGCGGCAAAGTCACCGCGCTGGATGGTACTAAACTTCGCCTCGATCAGCCCGGCACTGGCGGAATAATTCTATCCAATGGTACCTGCCACCAAGATCTCGTAAAAATTGCTTCACCACTGTAAATTGTTTATCTTTTTTTTCACGGGGGCCGGCGAGCGCATACACAACGCATCCCCATTGGGGTCAAAGTGTATGTCTTGCCAGCCATTACCTACACGAGCTATGCAATGGACATCGTTTGATGCGGGGATTACAACAAAAGTAGTCAGTTTACCCCTTGACCAAAGCACTAGAACTGCTGTATGATGGTACGAATGGCTTGACGTGGGCTGACTATGAGTCTCCCAAGAAACGGCCATTTGAACGTTAAAAATTGAATAGTGCAAATCAACGTCAGTTCACATGTATCTGTTAAAAGATACAGGAACTGTTTTAGAAAATAGTCAGTTTGACCGGTGTCAAAACCAGTCAAATGTTCGACTGAAGTCAATGACAGATTCTTTTTTGGAGAGTTTGATCCTGGCTCAGGATGAACGCTGGCGGCGTGCCTAATACATGCAAGTCGAGCGGTAAGGCTTTCACAGTTTGTTTGATTGAGACAGGTCGCGGAAATTGCAAAGCAATTTTCGCATCACAACAACAGTGATGAACGATCAGTCGTAAAGATCAAACAAAGTGTGAAAGTACACGAGCGGCGGACGGCTGAGTAACACGTAGGAACGTACCCCAAAGTGAGGGATAAGCACCAGAAATGGTGTCTAATACCGCATGTGCTCTTCGGAGGAAAGCTTCGGCGCTTTGGGAACGGCCTGCGCATGATTAGCTTGTTGGTGAGGTAATGGCTCACCAAGGCGATGATCATTAGCTGGTCTGAGAGGATGATCAGCCAGACTGGAACTGAGAACGGTCCAGACTCCTACGGGAGGCAGCAGTAGGGAATTTTCCACAATGGACGAAAGTCTGATGGAGCAACGCCGCGTGCAGGATGAAGGCTTTCGGGTCGTAAACTGCTTTTATATGTGACGATTATGACGGTAGCATATGAATAAGGATCGGCTAACTCCGTGCCAGCAGCCGCGGTCATACGGAGGATCCAAGCGTTATCCGGAATTACTGGGCGTAAAGAGTTGCGTAGGTGGCATTGTAAGTTGTTAGTGAAAGCGTTCGGCTCAACCGAATATCCATTAACAAAACTACAAAGCTAGAGGATGAGAGAGGTTATTGGAATTCCTAGTGTAGGAGTGAAATCCGTAGATATTAGGAGGAACACCGATGGCGTAGGCAGATAACTGGCTCATTCCTGACACTAAGGCACGAAAGCGTGGGTAGCAAACGGGATTAGATACCCCGGTAGTCCACGCCGTAAACGATGGATGCTAGCTGTTATCGGTATCGACCCCGGTAGTAGCGAAGCTAACGCGTTAAGCATCCCGCCTGTGGAGTACGGTCGCAAGACTAAAACATAAAGGAATTGACGGGGACCCGCACAAGCGGTGGAGCGTGTTGTTTAATTCGATGGTAAGCGAAGAACCTTACCCAGGTTTGACATCCTTGGAATTTTGCCGAAAGGCGAGAGTGCTTTATTGAACCAAGTGACAGGTGTTGCATGGCCGTCGTCAGCTCGTGTCGTGAGATGTTTGGTTAAG
>JBGAUQ010000001.1:0-341196 GCA_044228525.1 Saccharimonadales bacterium (SeqCode) | reverse complement strand
AAGCGTAGCTGAAGCGCAAACCCGCAAAAAGAGTGCCAAAGTTGGCGAAACCATTGAAGTACATGAAAAGGCCGAGAGCTTTGGTAGAGTCGCCGCACAAACAGCTAAGCAGGTGATCTTACAGCGTCTACGTGAAGCTGAACGCGAAATCGTAATGGCGGAATACGAAGACAAAATAGGTACGGTAATCAACGCCACTGTTGTGCGTGTTGAAGGAAACATCTGCCGCATTGATCTTGGCAAAGCCCAAGGTATCATGCCGCGCAGTGAGCAGATTCAAGGTGAGCGTTACTACCCAGGTCAGCGACTCAAAGTATTTTTAAAAGATGTTGAGCGTGGTTTCCGCGGACCGCAGTTAGTTGTCTCCCGAGGCAACAAGGAGTTTATTGAATGGCTATTCCGCGGCGAGGTTCCTGAGATGGAAAGCGGTGCGGTTGAAATTAAGGGCATCGCCCGGGAAGCTGGCGTAAGGTCAAAGATTGCTGTAGCTAGTAACGTTCCGGGTGTCGATCCGGTCGGTACATTTGTCGGTGGTCATGGTACTCGTGTTAACGCTGTTGTTTCAGAGGTAGGCGAGCAGGAAAAGATAGACATCATTGTCTGGGCTGATAAGCCGGTTGAATATATTACCCAAGCCCTGAGTCCGACTAAAGTTTCTAAAGTTGTCATTGATGAAAAGAACCAGAAAGCGCGCGTCATCGTACCTGAAGATCAGCTGAGTATCGCAATTGGTAAAAGCGGCCAAAACGTACGTCTTGCCAGCAAACTAACTGGATACGAACTAGATATCGAAGCCGACGCGCAGACTGCTGAAGTAGGCTCTACAGATTCAGATGAGCCAAAAGTCGAATCAACAGATTCTCCTGAAATCGAGGGCAAGGTTGAAACCACCGAGCTTCCGAAGCAACCAAAACTTAAAAAGAAGAACGAACTAGAGAGCTCTTTACTGGAAGCCATCGAAGAACACGGCGAGTAGATTATTTTTGACTAAATATCAAACACAGTATATAATATAAAAGTATATATTAATATAGGTGTGTTTTCATGGTCGGCCCCGAAAGAATTTATGAGCAAGAGCCAGCAAGCTCCGCAGATGCAGCTGAGCTGTACTACCTTGTTCAGCTTGGGCTAGAATTATATCCTCATGATGAAGACGACACCTCTCGAGCCATGACCGTTGCGCATTATGATCAGTCCACTGGTTTCTATGATGGGTACGTTCAATTTGAAGCGGTTAATCCTCTGGATGAGAATGATGCAGCAGGGGTTTGTGCAGTTATTGCCGTTGGAGAATTAGAGGCACCAGCTGATTTAACATCCCATGAAGAAATAAAAACTGCGCCGCACCTACACAAGGTATATTACATTTTTCTTGAAAATACACGACAAATTATCAAAAAATCGACTGATGTCAGTAGGCCAATTGAAGCCGACTCTAATGAATTAGCTGCAAAGCTACGTTCCGATAATCTTGAAAATCAACTCGGACTCAATATTGTCACTGCAACAGAAGCAGGTCGACTTTCTGTACTCCTAAGAGAAGCATTAGGACTGGATGATGTAAATAACGCTTCTCAGCAAAATCATTCAGAAGAAAAACCACATATTTCGCTGGGTTTACGCTTAGCTCGATGGGCAGGAAAACTAGGAATAAAGAGACCAAAAAAAGACTAGAATTAGCACTCTTGACGTGAGAGTGCCAAGTGCTAAAATGGTAGTATGATGCCAAACTCGCCTGACTTTCAGGAATTTCTAAATCATCTTACCAATAATGCTCTACAGAGCTTAAAGCATGCTGACGCGATTGCGCGGAGTTTTGGTAGCGCTTATGTCGGAACTGAGCACTTGTTATTGGGCATCCTGGCTCAAGAAGGAAGCATGGGTTCAAAAATACTCGAGGGCGCCGGCGTTTCATTAGACCGTGCACGGATGGCTTTGAATTTGACCCCCAAGACTCTTGTTATCAATGTAGGAGCAAAAGGACTTAGCGAAACTGCCAAGCTAACTTTAAAAATGGCTTATGATGTGGCCCAGGATTATTCGCAGGATTACTGCGGCACTGAACATATCTTATATAGTATTCTGTCGCAAAAGAACGCCCGGGCAACGATCTTACTTCGTGATATGAACATAAATGTTGAAGGATTAACCAACGAGCTCGAACAATTCCTAAGTCGTCAACAATACGAAGAGCAAGACAATCCTGCATCCGGCCAACGCCGGGGCAAAAAGGGTGGCAAAAAGACCGCGTTGGATTTTTTTGGAACTGACCTTACATCTTTAGCGCGTCAGGGGAAGCTTGACCCTGTCGTAGGCCGCGAAAATCAGATTCGACGAGTAATCACGATTCTGAATCGTCGTACAAAAAATAACCCTGTATTAATCGGCGAGCCCGGCGTTGGCAAGACTGCAATAGTCGAAGGATTAGCCCAGCGTATTATTGCTGAAGACGTGCCTGATAGTTTAATCGATAAGCGGATCATAACCTTAGATCTGGCGGGCATGATCGCCGGCACAAAGTACCGAGGCGAGTTCGAGGAAAGACTCAAAAAAGTAATGGGTGAGCTTGAGAAAGACAATCGAAGCATAGTCTTTATCGATGAGTTACACCTGATTGTTGGTGCCGGCGCTGCTGAGGGTGCAATGGATGCTGGCAATATATTGAAGCCCGCTCTCGCACGAGGCAAGATCCAGCTCATTGGCGCAACTACTACAGCGGAATATACGAAGCATATCGAGAAGGACGCGGCATTAGAGCGAAGATTCCAGCCAATCCAGGTGCCTGAGACAACGCCAAGTGAGACCTTCGCAATCCTAAAAGGCTTGCGTAAGCATTATGAAAATTTCCACGGGGTAACATTCAGCGACGAAGTGCTAGAAGACGCCGTGACTTTGGCAAAGCGTTACGTAAATGATCGTTATATGCCCGACAAGGCCATAGACTTAATCGATGAAACTGCGGCCCACCTACGTGTGGACAAGGGTAAAACAACCCCAGAAGTGCGGGCGCTCCAAAAGGAACTTAAGCTCGTAAACACGCAAATCGAAGAGGCTGTCGACAGCGAAGATTATGAGCGAGCCGCCAAAGCTAAAACTAGAGCGTCACAGATCAACGACGAGCTTAAGAAGCTGCACGCCAACACCAAACGCAGCAAGCGTTTAACTGTTACGAGTGAAGATTTAGCTGATGTTGTAGCACGAATGACAGGCGTACCTGTAAGAAAGGTTATTCGCAGCGAAGCCAAGTATCTTCTTACTCTTGAAAAAACCCTTGGCAAGTATATTATTGGACAAAATGAGGCAGTTGAAGCGGTGTCTAAGGCAGTGCGACGTAACCGCAGCGGCATAAGCAGCGATAGACGACCGATTGGCTCTTTCATTTTTCTAGGACCTACAGGAGTAGGCAAGACCGAGTTAGCGCGCGTTTTGGCTCGAGAGTTTTTTGGGAGTGAAAATGCTCTCGTTAAGATCGACATGTCCGAATTCGGCGAACACCACAATGTTTCAAGGTTAGTCGGCGCGCCTGCTGGCTATGTGGGCTATGACGATGGAGGCCAGCTGACAGACAAGATTCGACGCCAGCCATACAGCTTAGTATTATTTGACGAGATCGAGAAGGCACATCCCGATGTCTTTAACATGATGTTACAGATACTCGAGGATGGCTACTTGACCGATGCTAAAGGTCGTCGTATTGATTTCACAAATACGATTATCATCATGACGAGCAATATAGGAGCCGAGAAGCTACAAAAAGAGGCAAACTTTGGCTTCCAGGCAACTAAGACTAATGAGTTAAAAGACTTAGAGTCGATGCATCAGGCCAATGAATATAAAGTGCGTGATGAATTAAAGAAAATTCTTCGCCCAGAACTTCTTAATCGCATCGATAAGACAATTGTCTTCCGCGCACTGACCAAGAAGGACATATTTAGAATTATCGACCTTCAGATCGATGAATTACGCAAACGGCTTCAGCGCAAGGGGTTAAGCGTTCAACTAAATAACGGCGCTAAGCAATACCTACTCGAGCATGGTTATGATTCGCGAAATGGTGTCCGGCCGCTCCGTCGCATTATTCAGGATACGATCGAGGATCATTTAGCGCTCGAATTACTGGACGAGAAGTACGAAAAAGGTGATATTATTCAGGTAGCCGCCAAAAAAGGCGAACTTGATTATGCAATCGCCACCGAATAGCCAAAATTACAGTCAGCCGCGAAGAGGATTTACCGGGCTGTTTTTGCTTTTAGTCTGGTTTGCCTTGCTGGGCCTGGTCGTATTTTATCGTCAGGATATTTTTGACTGGTGGAAGCTTAACAGCTACGAAGTCCCTGCCAATGTGAGCGCTATTGCAGCCCAAGACACGATGACTGACTACGCCGAAAAAGTTTTTTACGTCAACCAACCGGCGATTACACCAAAAGGAAATTTTAGTGAATTTTGTCCAAAAAACGGCGGCGAGCAGACGATAGTGCTAGGCTGTTATCACCCTAAGCAAAATGGGATTTATCTCTTGCAAGTGACCGATAGTCGCCTAGATGGCGTGCAGCAAGTTACCGCTGCTCACGAGATGCTGCACGCAGCTTATGACCGGCTCAGTAGTAGCGAGCGAGATAGGGTAGATGCTATGCTCAAGGATTATTACGCTAATGGGCTGAATGATAAGCGTATAGCCGACACAATCGATGCCTACAAGAAGTCTGAGCCAAATGATGTCGTCAACGAGATGCATTCTATATTTGCTACAGAGGTTGATAATCTGCCCGTCCAGCTCGAGGAATACTACAAGCAGTATTTTGAAGATCGTTCTGCGGTTGTTGCCTTCGCCAATGCCTATCAGAGCGAGTTCACATCACGGCAAAAAATTGTTGATGCCGCTGACGCTCAGCTGGCTGACATGAAGGCGCAGATCGATGAAATCAATGCTGATTTAAAATCCAAGCAATCAGAAATCAGTTCAGCACAGTCAAATCTGAACAACCTCCGTAGCTCAGACGTTGCCGCTTACAACGCCGCAGTACCTGGCTACAACCGCCTAGTCGATGCCTATAATTCTGAAATCAATCAGCTACGAAGCCTGATAAGTCGGTATAACGCCCTGGTCGTTTCAAGGAATGAAACTGCCGGCGAAGCCGATCAGCTAACGCGCGAATTAAGTAGCGACGTAGCTCCAATTAATAGATAGTTAATAATTGAATGCTAAACTGTTGTGTAATGAGGAGAATAGATGGCACGAAAGCCGACTAGTCAGTACGTCTGTAGTAGCTGTGGGGCAATTTCTTCCAGCTGGAGCGGCAAATGTATGCAGTGTGGCGAATGGAATACATTGCAGGAGCAATTAACTGCCACGGCTATTGCAGGCAGTGTTGTCAGGGGCAGTCAGTTAAAGGCACAGACGGTATCAGGGTCAATTGCCAAAGACCAAAAACGTCTAAAAACTGGGTTTGCTGAAATTGATAATGTGCTTGGAGGTGGTATCGTTGCAGGCAGCGTTAATCTGATCGCGGGCCAACCTGGCATTGGCAAAAGCACCTTATTACTCCAGTTGGCTTATGCGACGGCAGATAAGGCCTCGGTCTTGTATGTGAGTGGAGAAGAATCCACTCATCAAATCGGTCTGCGGGCTGAACGCCTGGGAGTCTTAAAGTCCGACCTACAACTCGCCACCAGTAATTCGGCCGATGACATCGCAGCGACGATTGCAAACGGGGACTATAGACTTGTGATTGTTGATTCGATACAGACAGTCAGTTGTAGCGCGATTGCGTCTGCTGCCGGCACGGTTTCCCAAATAACTAACTCGACACAACTTCTTACCTTGGCTGCCAAGCAGTCTAACACTGCGGTAATTATGGTTGGGCACGTCACTAAAGAAGGCTCGATTGCAGGACCAAAAGTTCTAGAGCATGCCGTCGATGTGGTGCTCCAGCTTGAAGGGGATCGGTACGGGGGCTTTAAGCTGCTGCGAGCTGTCAAAAATCGCTTTGGCTCAACCAACGAAGCCGCAATTTTCGAAATGGTTGAAAAGGGGCTCCTTCCGGTGGATAACCCCTCCGCAGCATTGTTGGCAGAACGCCAAGTCAGCGATGGGTCAGTTGTGCTGGCGACACTAGAGGGTACCAGGCCTCTGTTAGTTGAGGTCCAAGCCCTAGTTAATCGAACAAGCTATGGGTATCCAAAAAGAGCAGCCAGCGGTTTCGACCTAAATCGACTTAATCTCCTGGTGGCGATGCTTGAGCGGCGTACTAAGCTCAAACTTGGAGAGCATGATATATATATCAATATCGTTGGAGGCATCCAGATACGCGAACCGGCGGCCGATTTGGCGATATGTCTGGCGATTGGTTCAGCCGCCAAGGGTTTACAGCTTAAGAAAAACGCCGTGGTATTTGGTGAGGTTGGGCTCAGTGGAGAAGTCCGCCACGTCCCGCATGCTGATCGTCGTTTAGCCGAAGCTAAAAAGCTTGGATTCGACGGGGCAATTGGCCCAAATATCAGATCCGGTGCCAAAATACCTAGTTTACATGGCGTCAAAGATGTAAAGGACGCTCTCAACCGTTTCTTAGAAAAGGACTAGTTCGAAACTGTTGTTGTGATCGTGTGATCGCTATCATCGCGTAGTGTTACAGAAGTTCCAAACGGTGCGCTGGCAATAGCAGTAGAACAAGCGCTGCTACCCGTGGTACATAGGGTTGTATTATTATCCGTTCTGAATACTTTATATGGTCCGTTGCCGCCGTTCCAAGAGAAATTGACGACTGCACCACTTATAACTGCTGAGAAGTTTGTAGGTCCTTGGCCGGCATTTCTGTAGCTCAATGTGCTACTAGCAGTGCCTTGATAAAGCACGCTGTCTGTAACGGTTGCTGTCAGCGTCCCGCTCCCCGTAGATGTCGGTGTATAGGTAAATGAGACAGTGCTTGGTGAGTCAGTGACGGCTTTGGTATGTATAGTTTGTCCGTTTAAGGTGAATGTTAGCGTACCAGGGAACTGCGATCTTTGCGCGTCATTCAAGGGGTGCGTACCCTGCGATACAGTCGCGGTTATAGTACAGCTTTCATCGCAGCTATCTGGCGCGGTAAGAGTTACGCTTGGCGGTGTGTCGTTACAATTATGTATGTCGTCAGTCGCGGTTGCAGCCGTCCCAGTTTTTGAGCTGCCGCTATTTACGCTGGCCTTACCGCCATTAAAGATATCGGCGTTCCAAGATGCGGCGTTTGAGTTGGCTGCGTTGTCTTTTGCTAGAGGTGGCGTACAACTCGTCGCGACTTTGTTTGAGACCTTGTCAAGGGTCTGAGTTGTGTTCTTGGCTGCTGAGTTACCGCCGGCGTACCAGCCAGGGAAGAGGTCGTTGGTTGGGCTTGGCTCTTGGGATCCTACGCCAATATGGTTCCTGACAATAAAGGCGGGCCCGGTTTTAACGGTTTTGGGCTGAGTCCAGTTGACCGGTGTTACGTCGGAATGAGCATATTCCATAAAGTTACGTGTCAAAGGAGCGGTCAAATTTTCCATTGAGCTTCTTAAGTTTACGCGTCTGGTATGATGACCGACCCAGCTTACAACAGAATACTTCGTCGACCAGCTTGTCATCAGCCCATCATAGCCGTCGTTCGTCGTACCGGTTTTTACCGCGAAGTTCCAGCCTTTGTATCTTTGGAATTTATAGCTCGCCGGTAGGTAGCTTGCCTTGGGGTCGGAGGCCATATCGTTAACTATAAACGCGGTATCTGCCTTAATGACTTGTTTAGCTTTTGGTTGTTTGAATTCATATACAGTTTTATCGGCCGCGTCGGTAATCTTGATGATATATGTCCTTGGAATTGCTGCGCCCATGCGACCAAGCGTGGCTAGGCCATTAACATGGTCATCGAGGTGAAGGAAGGCGCCGTCGCCGATAGCTGCCGCCCCGTAACATTGAGTAGTTTCAGTTAGTTCGGTGTCGGCGTAGCAGTTGTACGAACTTTTTTTCTTTGATTGGTTGTAGGTGTTTGCCATCATGGCTGAGGCTGTACGGATAGTTTTATTGACAGAGTCGACGCGGCCGTTGCTTTTATCTTTTGGATCGGCCGATAACATAGCTTTCACAGCCGGTACGTTTCGGGAGCCGCCCAGAGCGTAGCGTAGGGTTACAGGGCCAGGGAATTTAAAGTCATAGTCTTGCAGGCAGTTACCACCGTTTTTTGGTAATTGTTTGTTAGTACATGGGTAGCCGGGCAAGGGGCCGCTTGTGTCATACAAAACGGATCCGGCGCCAACATTATTGTTGTTTTCGATGAATGCTGCATAGTCATATGGCTTGAAGCTGGAACCTGGCGGTATGAGAATGCCTGCCGCATAGTTGTTTTGTCCATGGTCTGGATCATTGAAATCGGTCCCTCCGACTAGGGAAACGATCTGACCGGTCTTATTGTCCTCGGCGACGATAGCCTCTTCGTTTGCGCCGTAACGGCGGATGTTAGCCAGATTGGACGCGACAAGTTGCTCTGCTTTGTCTTGTAGCTTAACGTCTAGCGTGGTAATTACTTTCCAGCCGCCTCGTTGGACGGTTTTTTCGCCGTAAGTCTGCTCCAGTTCTTGTTTTGCTGCTAGTACAAAGTAAGGCGCCCTAATATCTTTAAACTTGGGCGATTGTTGATGCACCTGGGCAAGGATGTCGACTTTTTTTGCGTCGGCCGCTTGCTTCTTTGTTATATACCCTTGCTTTGCCATCTGGTCTAAGATGTAGTGTTGCCGGTTGAGCATCGCCTCGGGATTGAATGTGTCGCCGGTTACAGCCGGGTTGTAGGCGTTGCCGGCATACGGGGAATAGTAGCTTGGTGCTTGTGGTATCGCTGCCAACATGGCTGCTTGAGGCAAGGTTAGATTTTTTGCGCTGGTCTGGAAGTAATCTCTGGCGGCGCTTTCGACTCCGTATTCTTGCCCGCCATAAGGAGCTATGTTTAGGTACCCAGTTAGGATGTCTTCTTTAGAGTATTCACGTTCAAGCTCAACTGCTAGGATCAGCTCCTTTACCTTACGGGTGATCGTACGGTTATCGGTCCAGTTCTCGTTGAGCTTTACCAGCTGCTGGGTAATTGTTGAGCCACCTTCAACTGCGCCACCAGTTCCGCTGACGTCTCGGTATGCCGCCCGCATAATCCCTCTCACATCAAAGGCGCCGTGATTATAGAAATCCTTATCTTCGATAGCAACAGTAGCCTGCTTAATATAAGGAGACATATCTTTGCCCTCAACAGGAATGCGTTTTACTGTGTCGTAATCATTAAAGAGGACTACTTTGCCCGTGCGGTCATAATAAGTGATACTGCCACCGATGCTGTCGCCGGAAAGGCTTTTGATCTTTGGTAGATCTTTGCGGAAGTATGCGAACAGACCAATGGTCAAAAAGAAACCAATTAGGATAGAGATGCCAATAATTTTAAGGGCCATAATGCCGCCGTCGCGACTAAACCAGTAACCCGCGACACGTTTAGGATGCATGCGATAAAGTGTTCGCTTCCAGGGGTCCTTGGGGAGGGTGGCAAGATAAGCGGCTTTAGCCGCGTCGTGCTCTGCCTTCTTGGCTTTGTTGCGATCACCAAGTGAACGGTTTAACTTAATCGTGTTCCCGCTCCTGGTAGTTACTGTATTGCGGGAGCGACGATTGCGACCCTGTGGTTTACTCATATAAGATTGTCTGTCTCCGTCATAGGATGTTTATATTATACCAAATATCGTTATAAAAACGTCTATGTTTATTGTGGATCAATAGCTGCGCTATACTAGTGGCATGAAACTATCTGAAGAACTTGCTTGGCGTGGGTTCGTCAACCAGACCACATATAAAGACGTAGCCGTTTTAGACAAAGATCCGATTAGATTTTATTGGGGCGTTGACCCGAGTGCGGATTCGATGACCATCGGTAACCTAGCTGCTGCCATGATGGTTAAATGCTTTATTAAGCATGGTCACCACCCGGTTTTGCTGGTGGGTGGAGCAACTGGTATGGTTGGCGACCCAGATGGTAAATCGGAGGAACGTGAGCTTATTTCGCTCAAGCAAATCGAGCGTAATAAAAGAGCTATTTCCGCGCAGTATCGGCAGCTTTTCGGGCGATCTTTTACCCTGGTTGATAATTACAGCTGGTTTAAAGATATGAAATATCTGGACTTTTTAAGAGAAGTTGGCAAGCATATACCTGTGCGCCAGATGATGTCACGGGAGTTTGTGCAGACTAGACTTAGCGAAAACGGTGCCGGCATTAGCTACGCCGAGTTCAGTTATGTTTTGATCCAAGCCTACGATTTCCTTAAATTATACGAAAAAGAAGCTGTAACCTTGCAGCTTTGCGGCTCAGACCAATGGGGTAACAGTATCGCCGGCGTTGACTTGATCAGGCGTAAAGCTGGTGGCGAGGCACACGTATTCTCAGCCCCATTAATCACAAACAAGGCATCAGGGCGTAAATTTGGCAAATCAGAGGAAGGCGCGATATGGCTTGATCCGGCCAAAACCACACCGACACAGTTCTATCAATTTTGGATAAATGTCGATGATGAAAGCGCCGGTGAGTATTTAAAGATATTTACTGAACTTGATAAGCCAAGTGTCGCGGATATTATGACAAGGCATTTAGTCGACACTGGTGCGAGGCTGGCGCAAAGAAGCTTGGCACTGGAGGTTACCAAACTAGTTCATGGTGAGAGTCAGGCCCTAAGGGCACGGCGGGTTACGGATTACTTAGTTGGGCTGTACCCCATCGCTCAGGCAGACAAAAAACACTTGCAGGAACTCAGGAGCGAAGTGCCTGCAATACGAGTTTCCTCAAGGGGTTCGATTATCGAAACCCTTACGGCTACTGGCCTGGCGAGCTCCAACACCGAAGCTCGACGTTTAATCTCTGGTAACGCGATATCACTGAATGGAACCAAGATAAACCGAGAACAATTTGAAGTATCAGACTTCACAAACGGCAGGCTGCTCATCAGGCGCGGTAAAGCCTTTAAAGACGCTGCTTTAGTAGAGCAACGCTGACCAATCTGTTAAAATAGGACTTACATGACGAAAACCACATCTAAAACTACCAAGAATGCTAAACGCAAAGCCGATCAATATAACGACCCAAGCCATAATTACTTACATTATTGGGATGGACGCCAATATGAACATGCTGCCGAGGAGATAGCAATTAAGAAGCTGCTTAAAGGCAGGCATTTTAAAAACGCCGTAGATGTCGGAGGGGGCTATGGCAGGCTCTGCGTGCAGCTTGAAGACTACGCTGACAAAGTGACGTTAGCCGAGCCTAGCCAGCAACAGCTTGACATCGCAGCCAAATTTTTAAAAGATCACCCTGAAATCGATCGTAAACTTGTCCAGGCCGACGATCTCCCCTTCAAAAACGGCGGCATCGACCTTTTGACAATGATTCGCGTCATGCATCACTTACCAGATCCAAGCCGCGAATTCGCCGAAATTTCGAGGGTCTTAAGCAAAGATGGATACGCCGTAATTGAAGTAGCTAACTATCTGCACATGATCAATCGGATGCGACACATTGCAAAACGTAAGCGGATGCCAATTAAACCGGTCGACATTCGTTCAGAAGCAAATAAGCGAGAAGATGAAATTCCTTTTGTGAACCATAACCCCGCAACAGTTATCAGACAGCTCTCTGATGCTGGTCTTAGAGTTGAACATACCCTGTCTGTTTCCAATATGCGCAGCGTTAGACTTAAAAAAATTCTGCCCAAAGAAGTTATGTTAGGCGCGGAGAGAGCTCTGCAGCGCCCCCTGGCGACTGTCTATTTTGGACCGAGTATCTGGTTTTTAGTCCGCAAAACATCCTCTTTATAAGATGTCTTCAATCTCGCCTGATAGCCCGCTAACATCGCTAAAAGGGGTAGGGGTTGCGCAAGCCCGACGCTTTGGCGTGCTTGGAATAACATCGGTTTCTGATCTGGTGCACAATTATCCTCGCCGGTATGAGGATTATTCACAGATGACGCCAATTGCCGAACTTCAGCCTGGAACGGTTACCATTAAGGCAGAAATAAAGCAGTCCGTTGGGCGTTATGTTCGACGAGGGATGCACATTACCGAAGCGATCGCTAGCGATCAGACAGGAAGCGTTAGATTGCTATGGTTTAATCAGCCCTACCGAGCGGCTGCCTTGAAGTCAGGGCAAAGCTACTTTATCTCAGGTCAGTACGAGTTACGGCGGCAGAGGTTCACTATCCTGAATCCAAGCGTTGAAGCAGCCAGTGACTTTCCAGTTAATACGGCACGTATTCTGGCAGTGTACAGGGAGACAAAAGGCATAACCTCGAGACAAATACGCCTGGCAATAAAGGAGGCTTTGGCCGTATTGGATACACAAGATGAGACTCTGCCGCAATGGATAATAGACGATCATAAGCTAATGTCACGCTTGAAATCGCTCAAGGCCATTCACCTTCCAGACTCGATAAGTCAGCTAGAGACAGCCAAACGTCGACTTGGTTTTGAGGAGGTTTTTGAGTTAAGTCTTGCCAGCCTGCTCAACAAACAAGAAAACCAAAGTGAACATGCTTTGAAGGTTAAATTTAAAGAGACACTCGCCAGAGATTTTGTTAAAAACCTGCCATTTAAATTAACTAATGCCCAGCGCAAGACGGTCTGGCAGATCTATCAAGATTTGGAGAAGGCTGAGCCGATGAATCGTTTAGTTGAGGGCGATGTTGGGTCAGGAAAGACAGCGGTGGCAGCAATGGCAGCGCTGATGGTGTTAGCAGAGGGTATGCAAGTTGCGCTTATGGCCCCGACTGATTTGCTGGCTCGTCAGCATGCCGAGACTATACACGCCCTGCTTGATCCACTCGGTCGGTCGAGCAGCGTACTTCTCTTGGTTGGGAGTCAGACAGCATCACAAAAAGCTAAGGCCAGAGAAGCCATTAGCTCTGGGAAAGCAGAGTTCATTATCGGCACCCAAGCATTAATTCAAGATAGTGTTGATATGAAAAAGCTGGCACTTGTGATTGTTGATGAGCAGCATCGCTTCGGTGTGGATCAGCGCAAAACACTTATGACAAAAGCGGGGCACATGCCGCATGTACTCAGCTTGACAGCCACCCCAATTCCGAGAAGTTTAGCATTGACCCTATATGGCGAGCTTGATATCTCAATTCTTGACGAAAAGCCCGTAGGCCGGCTACCGGTTATTACCGAAATTGTATCCGCAAATTCAAAAAACAGGCTTTACGAAAGCGTTGACAAGCTGATTAAGGCTGGCAAGCAGGCGTTCGTTGTTTGCCCACTTATCACCGATTCTGCCGTAGTTGAAGCAAACTCAGTTGAGAAAGTATACAAGCAATTGTCAGAAAATGACTTTAAGCATAGGCGAGTCGGTATTTTGCACGGCAAGCTCAAGCCGGAAGTCAAGCAAGACGTCATGCAGCAATTCATAAATCACGAACTGGATATACTCGTTTCTACAACCGTAATTGAGGTGGGGGTTGATGTCCCTAATGCTAGCGTTATGCTTATTGAAAGCCCTGAACGATTTGGATTAGCTCAACTCCACCAGCTAAGAGGCAGGGTCGGGCGCGATCAGTCTCAAGGCTACTGCTATCTATTAATGTCTGACTCAAAAGCGCCTAGTCCACGAATCAGAGCTCTTGCCAGATTGAGTGACGGCTTTAAATTAGCTGAGTTGGACCTCGAATTACGCGGTCCAGGCGCCATTTACGGGACCTCACAGCACGGTGCTTTAGACCTCAGAATCGCAAAATTAACTGATAGCAAACTTATAGCGTCTGCTCGCCAGAGCGCGCAACAGTTCATTTCAAAGGATGAGCAACTGCTAGACTATAAAGAACTGGCATTAAGAGTAAATCGCTTACGCGCAGTAACCAATCTCAACTAGTCTTATCTATGCATGCAATCATTTTTCACGCACACCAAAAACTGGACCGGGTATCCCGAAAGCATCTTGCTGAATTGTTGCCGAAAGCGTTCTTCCCAACCGGAAAACAGATATTACATTTTGAAGCAGGCCACGGTCCTGATGGCGCACGCTTAAAACGTCAACAAAGATCAGATCAGCCCTGGCATTTTATTGATCTCGAAGATGCGTCCGACACTGAGCTTGCCCAACAAATCAAACACCACTACGCAAACTTGGTGAATGCGCTTAAGCAAACCGACGACGTGCGCTCGGCATTTGAGGCCGCTTGGCTCGCTCATGCCATTGTAGATGGCCTGACGCCAGCACATCATTATCCTTACGAAAGGGAGCTGTCCGAAATTCGTGGCGGCGCCGACAAAAGTACCAGAAAAGGTCTGGCTGGGAGGTTATTTGTGCGAGGAGATACGGTAGCCGCCTCTGTGAAACAAAGCTTGAAACTTGTTGGACCAAACGGCCTATTAACATCACATGCCATGTTTGAAGCCGGCGCTTATACACTGATCGCTCCACTCAAGCTAAAATCTGGTCGACCCACTCTGGCTGAACAAAAAGACATTCTACAGAGAGGGGTCACAGCGGTTTTTAAGGATATAGCCAATGAAATCGCGGAGATGGGTATATATGAACGGTTTTGCAAAATTGGGTGGACGCAAACTATCAGTCAGGACGTCAGGCGCGACATGGCCCCAAGAATGGTAAAGATGATTACCTTGGCATGGTATGCCGCCAGCGTAGACGCAGGGGCAAAAACGTGAGGATTATTGCAGGACGACTCGGTGGCAGGACCTTTGATAGCCCTCGTGGTCACCGAACGCATCCCATGAGCGAAAAAGCCCGAGGAGCAATCTTTAATGCGCTCGGTGATATCAAAGGCCTTAGCGTGCTTGATGCTTTTGCTGGCAGCGGCGCCATAGCGATTGAGGCAGTCAGCCGAGGAGCATCATCCGCTCTTGCGATTGAGGTTGATCAGACGGCGTACAATACTATAAAACAAAACATCGACAGACTCGCGATAGGCGAACAGGTGAAATCTGTACGGGCGAACGCAACTGCCTGGGCAAACCGTCACCAAGCCGTTGTTTTTGACATCGTTATTTGCGACCCGCCATATGATGACATTCAGTACAAAGTAATTCGCAAGCTGACCAAACATCTTAAAGCTGGCGGGATTTTTGTTATATCGCTTCCTGGCAAGCATGAATTACTGACTCTAGATGGACTCGAAATTATCCAAACAAAAGACTACGGCGACGCCCAGCTGGTCTTTTACCGACGGATTTCGTAAAATACATAGGTCATTCAAGCGGATGTGGTGGAATGGTAGACACGCTAGTTTTAGGAACTAGTGCCGCAAGGCGTGGAGGTTCAAGTCCTCTCATCCGCACCAAAAGACAGGGCCGATAATAAAAAAGTAGCACCATTGACAACACTTCTAGCAAGCAATAAACTTATGCTTAAGATAAATCAGAGCAGTTAGTTAACCAGGGTTCAGTTAAGAAAGCTTGCGCACTTATGTTCAAACGAACAAACACCAAGATACAAAACCATGGCCCATTCAGTAGCATCAGCTTAATAGTCGTCCTGATCGTGTTTGCTGGCCTAGGCAGTTACCTAATAATTAACAGTTTTGCCACAACGGCATCAGGACAAGCAAATTTATGGATTGACGCGGTGAGCGGCACAACTCATTCTTGTGCGCGTGTAGGTACTCCCGGCCTAACAGGCGAAGACTATGCCACTGCCTCAAACCCCTCTAATCATCGGGTCTGCTCGTCGATACAGGCTGCGATTTCCGCATGCACGCCGGGCGACACGATAAGAATGAAAGCGGGAAACTATACATCTGAGCCTGCTATAACAGCGATCAAAGACTCGCCAGGCTGCACAGTAATAGGTGGAGACGGGGGTACGACTACACTTAATTCCATATCCCCCAAAGGCGCATGGTTTGAAATTCAAAACGTGAACGTTACGGGAAGTGTTTCATTCGAAGATGTGGGCGGCGGATTGCCCCATCATGTGACATTTCGAAACGTTAACGCTGGACAACCTTCGTTCTGGGATGGTGGAGACACGATCAAATGGATAGGCGGGAAGATTGGCCCTTACTCCTTGCAACCGGCAAGCTACAACGGCTGCATGAATCTTGAAGGGATACCTACGAATTATGGCAGCGGTCTGCGTGGCGACCCTCTTACAAACGTTGTTCTTGACGGGCTGGATATTAGTGGTTGTACGCGCTCGGCCGCGAGAGCCCAAGCCGGCGACCACACTGAAGTAATACGTCTAAATGAAGGAATCGACGGTCTAACAATTAAGAATTCCACCTTTGATAAGGAGGATGTAAACTCTGCCTGTATATTTTATGGAAGTACAGGTGCCGGACCTGCAGCTGAGAAGAATATTACGCTAGAAAACAACTTTTTTGGCAGCGGTTGCAACAAAGCGTTTGATGGTAATCTAACTGCTGCTGTTGGCGGAAATAACTGCATAGGTTACACATTTAGCTTTAATACCTCGACAAGCGATTCGCCGGGTGATTTCAGGGGTGGTAAAACAGTAGACTGTAACGGCACAAACATTGTCGTAAAGGGGAATTTATTGGTCTCAAGCGCTAGGGTGTGCTGGTCGGGTGCGACGTATGACCACAATGTCTGGATGAATGCAGCAAGTGTCAACTGCACTGACGCGCAGGGCAATACAACTGATAAAACCATAACAAAAGCCCAGGCAGCATTCACAGGAACTGATTTTCACATTGGCAGTTCGTCATTGGCAAAAGATATTCCGGGGTTAATAAACTGCCCGGCAACCGACCATGACGGAGGTACTAGGCCTAGCGGTAGCGCATGTGATGCTGGCGCGCATGAATTTGGCTCGGTGCCATCAGGAGGAGGTGGATCAGCCGCGCTTTGGGTAGATGCTGACGGAGGGGCTTGTACCAGGACTGTAAGCTATGCTACTTCAACTGCCTGCACTTGGGCAGCTGCATATTCGGCCGCAAATGATGGCGAAGAGATCAATGTAAAGGGTGGCACATATGGAAATGTCTCAATGCCTACAAATGATGGTACCGGAATGACTTTTAAGGCCGTTCCGAACGAAAGCGTTGTGCTTACAGGATTGGACTGGCGAGCATCGCCCACTGGTCTAAGTAAAGACAATCACGGTCCCGATAACGTGACTGTGGTCGGGCCCATGAAGATCGGTCCGACATCGATTGACGGTGTGACCAATACTACTTTTGATAATATAGATTTTGATGGCGGAGGCGGTACCTCGCGGGCGGTGCAAGGAGATATGCCCAATACTGTGCCCGCTAGCGGTGCAAATCTAACCATCAAGAACAGCAAGCTTCACAACACAGTCGAAGCAAATAGCATGGTTTATTTCTCCGGCGCCAAGCTAGTTTTTGATAATAACGAATTTTACGATGCCTTAATTAATCCAGGCTCTAGTACACACACTGAGTGTTTGTACTTATGGGCAACTTCAAATATTACTATTAGCAGGTCACATTTTTGGGATTGTGATGCCGAGGCAGTATTTATTACAGGGTCAGCTACTTGGCCAAATGCAACCGTAGAAAATAATGTGTTTGAGATTGTGGCAGGATCAGCCGCGAACGCTTCAAGTGGTCTTGCATTTAGGAATGGCGGAGCTCCATCACCATATCCAACAAATATGTTGCTTCGATTCAACACATTTATGTCCGGAGTTCAGGTGCCTGATTCAACTAGTGGCGCAACCGGCAATGTTTATGGAAACTACTTCAGACTTACGCCTCCGACAGGCTGGGGCTCAATAGTTTATGGATGTAATGTGACCAGTTCGGGGCCTAGCAGCGGCTGTAATAATACCAATGCCGCGGCATTTACCCCCAGCCTCATTTATGCGGGCTTTACTAACCCAATTACTACCCAGGGTAATGGTACAAGCTCAAATAAGGCGCCAAAGGGTGACTATACCCTCAAAAGCACCTCGCCGTTTATTGATCTGATGAGTAGTTCTAGCGCTTACCCAATTACTGATCTGTTAGGCAAAGACAGGTACAAAGGCACAGCGCCAGATCTAGGTGCTTACGAATACCAATCATCCACAACCCCCACCCCCAAACCAGGTGACACTAATGGAGATAACCTAGTAAACATAGTAGATCTATCTACAGTACTATCTAAATGGAATACTAACTTCACATCAGCAGACTTCAACAAAGACGGTACAGTAAATGTATTTGATCTATCTATACTTTTGAGTAATTATGGTAAATGAGTAAACACTTATGCTAAAAAAGTCAAAAGCCAAGATTAAAAACAGCAAATTCTTTGACGGAGTTAATTTAAGTATTTTTGCGGTTATCTTTGTTGTTATTGGTGGGTATTTTGTTTTAAAGAGTCTCGCGGCTACTCCCCCAGCTCTGTACCTGACCCCCGCTTCGAGCTCGGTAAACGCTAGCGCGGACTTCACGGTTCAGATTAGGGAAAACAGCGACACTACTGAAGTTAACGCGGTCCAAGCAAATCTTACATATCCAACTAATCTTTTGGATGTCACAAGCATCGACACAAGCGGTTCGGCCTTTAGCACAGTGGCAGAATCAACATCTGCAAGCGGCGTAATAAACTTTGGCGCGGGCACTGCTACCGGAGCATCAGGGGTCTCCGGCGATCAATTAGTAGCTACTATCCACTTCAAATCAAAGACAGTCGCTGGTACAGCCAATGTTAGCTTTACTACTGGTACTGCGTTGGTAGAATCAGCAACAAATACAGAAATTTTGGGCGGGCTCGATAACACCGTCGGTGGGACATATACAGTTAATGACAGCACACCAGCAGGTCCAGCCGGGCATATTTATCTGACACCAGCGAGCAGCACAGTTGTGACAAATACCGCATTTAACGTAGAAATTCGCGAAAATAGTGGCGCCGCTGCGGTAAATGCTGTTCAGGCAAATCTGACTTATCCGGCAAGTTCGCTAGACGTGATCGGTATCAATACCTCGAGCGGGGCCTTTAGCCTGGTGGCAGAGTCGTCAGCAATAAATGGCGTAATCAATATCGGTTTAGGTATCGGTGCTGGTACCTCGCCAAAGACTGGCGATCAACCAGTCGCCACAATACAATTTAAGTCTAAAACGGCTATCGGGGTATCAAATGTCGCCTTCGCTGCAGGCACAGCCATACTTGATTCGACTACAAATAGCGACATACTCGGCACGCTGACCAATGCGTCAGGCGGCGCATACACCATTAATGAAGCTCCAGCGGTCCCCGCAACTGGCGGCGGTGGGCAGCCTTCAAATCCTGGAGCAAGCTCTCAGGGCAGCGGTACGGGCACGACAAATACCAAAAAAACCGGTACGAATGCAGCAACATCCACTTCAACTACTCAAAGCAGTACATCGGTGCCAACCCAGCCGAAGGAGGATAGTAACGAGACCTTCAACACGCAGGACGAGACAACTATAGAACAAGGCAGTACTGTAACCGTGAGGGTCGTGAATTCCAGCGGCAAGCCAGTAAATGGCGTTGAGGTAACACTTGACGGTACATCAAAAAAGACAGACAAAAATGGTCAGGCAACCTTCACCAACGTGTTGCCAGGTAAGCAACAAGTCAAGATAAAGGGCAGCTCAAAATCGTACACGATTGACGTATCAGCATCGACTGCCCGTCTGGAAGAGGCTGCGGAGGAAGTGTTTACTCTAAAGTTGGCTAGCGGTTCATCGACATGGAAGTATATATTTGGCGTTCTTATCGTATTGGGTATTGTTATTGTCTTGGGTATCCTCGGGAATCGGCGACCACGGGGTCCTTCTGGCACAATTACGCCTCAAGCCGTTGATTTGGACATGGAGCAAAAGGCAGTGGTCATGCAAAATAAGGATCAGTAAGTAAATTTAGTTATTGCTATCAATAACTGTGCATAAGTCGAATAAATAGCTTGACACCGAATGGCAGACGGAACATAGTTATGTTTAAGATTAAGTAGGTGAGACTTCTGTAGTCAATGAGTAATAAAACGAAAATATTTCGGTCCAAAAGCTTGCCCATTGCATTGTTTGCAGTAATTTTCGCTGGCTTAGGGACATACCTTGTCCTAAATAGTTTCGCAGCTACCGCGCCCAGCGTATACCTCACTCCGGCATCCCAAACAGTCCCCGGCTCAGCTGAATTCACGGTAGAGGTACGCGAGAACAGCGGCACGAATACCGTTAATGCTATCCAGGCTAACCTTACCTATCCATCCTCGTTGCTCGATGTGGTCAGCATCGATACTTCAACGGCCGCTTTCAAGGTTGAGGCTGAAAAAACGTTTGCGAATGGCAATATTAAATTAGGATTAGGCGATGGAGATGCTCCTGGTTCCGGCGATCAGCTCGTAGCCGTCATTCGTTTCGCGTCAAAAACCACTGCCGGTGTTGCTTCTGTAAATTTCGCATCGGGCACGGCTCTGATCGACTCAACAACTAATACTGATTTACTTGGTTCTCTCAACTCAACTACTGCGCCGGGCGGATCCTACACGATCAATATCGATACTGCCCCCACGGCTGCCGTTACTTATCCTACCAGTGGCGCTAAGGTAAGGGGGACCGTTACTGTTACAGGTACTGCTACTGACACACAGGGTGTTTCAAATGTTCAATTTAAGCTTGATGGCGCAAATCTGGGAGCAGCCGATACGACAAGTCCATATTCAGTATCGTGGAATACTGCTACAACCACAGATGGTTCACACACTATGACGGCGGTGGCAACCGACACCGGCAACCAAACAACTACATCAACGGGCGTAACATTTACTGTTGATAATACCGCACCAGAAACCACAATAACTTCAGCAAACCCGGGCACTACAACGAGCCCTTCAGCAAGTCTTGCTTTCAATTCTAATGAAGCTGGATCAACCTTCGAGTGTCAGATTGATGGAGGTGCCTATAGCGCTTGTACTTCTCCAAAGACATACACGGGCCTTACTGTTGGCAGCCATACCTTTAATGTCAGGGCGACCGACGCCACAGGCAATGTCGACGCTACGCCGGCAACGCAGACCTGGACAGTTAGCTCTCCAGCTGACACAACAGCTCCAACCGTTAGTATTACCGCACCAGCAAACGCAGCCAGTGTTTCAGGCTCAACGGTATCGATTACAGCAAACGCGAGCGATAATGTCGGTGTGGCGGGGGTCAAGTTCTATTTAGACTCAGCTCCTCCGAACGGCCAGCTTGGTAACGAAGATACTACTTCGCCATACGCTACTACATGGGATACAACTACTTTAGCGAACGGCTCGCATACTTTAAGGGCTGTAGCCCGTGACGCGGCTGGCAATACTACAACTTCAGCCGTCATTACTGTTAATGTAAATAATGTGGTTGTGCCACCTCCTGACAACACGCCTCCAAGCGTACCAACTAATTTAAGATCAACAGCAAAAGACGACAAAAGTATTGGCTTGGCCTGGAATGCGTCGACTGATAGCGCTCCGAGCGGGGCAGTCGTATCCGGAGTGAAGGACTACACCGTCTACCGTAGTACTTCAGCGAACGGGACATACACCGCACTTCCATCGACTACTCTATTAAGTCTTGTTAATGGTAGCCTAACGGGCAGTACAGCCTACTATTACAAAGTACTGGCTACGGATAACGCCGGTAACGCGAGTGCTCAGAGTGCAAGTATTTCAGTTACAACCGCCGCAACGCCACCACCGGCGCCTGTGCCTGGTGATGTAGATGGAGATAGAACTGTGGGCTATCTAGACTTATCCCAGCTGCTTATGCACTGGAATCAGAGCTACGCGCCAGCCGATTTCAAGACCGATGGTCCAAGCGCGAATCTGATTGACATTTATGACCTATCAGTCTTGCTAAGTAACTATGGCCGTAATGGATAAAAGGGGTGGGAATGAAGAGAATAATTCAAAAAGCTAACTACGCTATTGCGACATTGGCATTTACTTTGATGAGCCTGATTGGCTCGACTAGCCCAGTTTTTGCTGCAAGTGCATCACTGGCATTATCTCCTGCTAGCGTTAGCGCCGTTGTAGGCAGCTCTTTTAACGTCGGTATTTATGTTAATACCGGAGGAAACCCCGTCAATGCCGTGCAGGCAAACTTAACATATCCTGCTGCCCAGCTCGACTATGTAAGCGTCACTTCTTCCTCTGTTTTCCCGATTGACGCGCAGAGCTCGGGTGGTGGTGGTAACGTTAATATTGCGCGTGGTGCAATTACACCCGTTTCTGGTAACCAGCTGGTGGCAACGGTTAGATTTAAGGCAAAAGTTGCTAGCGGCACAGCTGCGATTAACTTTGCTGGAGGAAGCGGTGTTGCTTCAAACGGTAGCCCAATCCTCGGCAACGGTGCAACAGCCGGTGCAGCAGTTAGCTTTAAGCCAGTTCCCCCAGCCGCTCCTGCTGCGCCCGCACCACCAAAAGACACTATCGCCCCAACCATTAGCAATATCAAGGTCAGTGATGTGAAGACGAATGCCGCCACTGTGACATGGACCACTTCAGAACCGGCTTCATCCCAGGTAAGCTACGGACTTGATGCGAATTATGGTCTGACAGCGCTGGATGCGACTCAGGTTACTGAGCACAAGTTAGTGCTTGACTCGGCTTTGTTGCGTCCTGCTACTACATATCATTTCATCGTTAAAAGCACTGATGCGGCGGGGAACCCGTCCGCAGCTGGGAAAGATCAAACATTTACCACGGCTGGCCTGAGCGTAAAAGTCAAAGTTGTTGACCAGCAGTCTAAGCCTGTCACTGATGCCACCGTCCAGTATCAGAAAAGCACAGCAAAGACCAATTCCAGCGGCGAAGCAACGCTTAATGGCATGCCTTCAGGTAAGCTTACAATCGTGGTTTCACAGGGTGGCAAGCAGACTCCAATAAGTACAGAAGTCGTAGTTGCACAGGATGGCGCAGTAAAGCCAATAACCCTCAAAATTGATCTTGCCAAGAAATCACCAGCCAAATTGATTGGGATACTAGCATTGCTTGCTGCTCTACTACTGCTAGTAGTTCTGGTCATACGTCACATCGGTAAAGATAAGCAAGGCGGTAGTGGCGTAATCACTCCTCTGCCTGTGGTTCCAAGTAGTGACCCCGATCTTAAGCCGCAAACGCCTTCAAGCAGCAGTAGCGTGCCCGATGAGGCCGAGGCCGCCGAAGAGGAAACCATAGTCACGCCGACCTTACCGGTAAAAGATAATGAACCAGTAATTATCCGACCAGATATTTCAACTGGTGACGACGACAAATCCTAGTGTCACAGAGACTTCGTGTTATCTACTTACCCGGTGTGGGCGATGCGAAGCCGACTTTTCAAAGAAGAGTTGTTGGATCCTGGAGGTTGTGGGGCGTTGAGCCCGAGCTCTTTCAGATTAACTGGTCGGCTGATATCTCTTGGGAATCGCGAAATGAAGCCCTCCTTCGGCATATTGACACTTTGCATGCCGAAGGCAAAACAGTCGCTCTGGTCGGCGCTAGCGCAGGAGGTTCCGCTGCTATAGCCGCGTACGGCGCACGCAAGAGTAGCCTTGTTGGCGTTGTAACTATTTGCGGTAAGCTTAAGAACCCGAGTGACATCGGGCCAAAATACCGGAACGCAAACCCACCGCTGCTTGCTGCAGTTAGCGCATCAGACGCCACGCTTAAAACGCTCAGCGCGGCGGATAAGTCTAGAATTCTGACACGTCGCGCCGTGTTTGACGAGGTCGTAACTACCAATAGCGATAGCGTGGTTGATGGGGCAAAGAATCAGGTTAGCCCAACTATTTTTCACGCACTTACAATCGGGCTGCAGTTAATTTTTGGCGCACCTACGTTTCTGCGCTTCCTCAAACGTCAAACAGTGAAAAGTACTCTATAATAGTTTTAGTAATGGCACTTTCGACACAACCATATAAAGGCGCAAGGGATTTCTATCCGGAAGATAAACGCCTCCAAAAGTACATGTTTGCCAAGTGGCGGCAAGTTGCCGAAAGATTTGGCTACGAAGAATACGATGCTCCGGTGCTTGAACCGCTTGATATTTACCTAGCGAAAACTGGCGAGGAAATCGTTAATGAGCAAACCTATGTCTTTGAAGATCGTGGCGGTCGTAAGATAGTGGTTCGTCCAGAAATGACACCGACTGTTAGTCGTATGGTGGCCGGGCGAAGGCAGGAGCTAGGCTATCCGCTACGCTGGTACAGTATCCCGAATTTGTGGCGCTATGAACGGCCACAACGGGGCAGATTGCGCGAGCATTGGCAACTTAATGTCGACATCTTTGGTATTAAAGACACTTCCGCTGAGCTCGAAATAATTAGCCTTGTTGATGAAATATTCAAAGCTTTTGGCGCTAATGAGAAGCAGTATGAAATACGTTTGAACGACAGAGCATTAACCGACTACTTAATGTCTGAATATCTTGGCTTGAATCAAGCAGCCAAACAAAAAGTCGGCAAACTAATAGATCGTCAGGCCAAGATGAGCCGGGGCGCCTTTATTAGCAAGGTCGATGCGGCAATTACGGCAAAGCAACGGGAAGCCGGGGTTACAGAAATGGTGCTTGGTTTGCTCGACGCAAAAGGCCTCAAAGATCTACCAGCCGCAGCCCAAAAACAGGAGTCAGCAGTCCGGCTTGATGAGCTACTCAAGAAACTTAAGCAAAGCGGCATAAATAATGTGCGCTTTGATGGTAGCTTGATGCGCGGCTTCGACTACTATACGGGCATTGTCTTTGAAGTATTTGATCAAAATCCTGATAACAACCGATCTATGCTTGGCGGCGGTCGATATGATGGTCTGGTCGGTCTGTTTGGAGTTTCGCCGGTACCAACAGTTGGTTTTGGCTGGGGTGACGTGACATTGCTGAATTTTCTTGAAGCCAATCAGCTGTTGCCGGCCCTGGCGCCAGAGACTGATCTTTATGTAGCAATTATTGGTGATGTTGATGTGGCCCCAACCGTGGCTGCACTGCGCTATAAAGGTCTTAACGTGGCAGTTGATCTATCTAACAAAAAAATTGGTGACCAAATTAAAACCGCAGACAAAAAAGGCATCCAAAAGGTCCTGATTGTAGGTGAGAATGAAATAAAGTCAGGTAAGTTTAAGCTCAAAGACCTAAAAACTGGCAAAGAGACCACATCTCAGATTACTCAGATTATAAAAAGTCTCAAAGAGAAAGACTGATGACTGCGACAAACCACGCCTTGACTGGGGCGGCAATTGGGTTAGTCGTCGGGCAGCCCTTGCTGGCGATACCGCTGGCATTTGTATCGCATTTCATCTGCGATGCCATTCCGCATTTTCGGAGTAGTTTACCTGAAAGGCAGATGTTTCAGTCGTGGTGGTTTAAAAAATATCTAGTCATTGAAGCAATTTTTGTTTTCACGATTTTAGGTTATTTTGCTGCGACTCAACCAATAAATTGGCAGTTAGCGATTGTCTGTGCGGGCGTTGCTGTCTTGCCAGATGTATTTTTGTTTAATCGATTCTATAAAGTGAGCAACAATAAGAAGTGGAAGCCAAGCCTATTTATACGGTTCTCTAGCGGCATACAATGGTTTGAAAGGCCGATTGGCGGGCTTGTTGAAGCTGCCTGGTTTGTTGCCGCGTTGCTAATAATCATGCCCTTCGTTCGCTAGCCAAACCAGAAGTCATCTGTTAAGATAGACCACTATGCAGATAAATCGAGAACAAATTGACCCTACCAAAGTTAAGCTCACAATTGTCGCCACACAGCCGGACTTAGACAAGATAAAGCAGCATGTTATTCGGGATTTAAGCAAAAATGTTAAGGTACCCGGTTTTAGGGCTGGCAAAGCTCCAGCAAATCTAGTCGAAAAACAGATCGATCCATCAACTTTGCAGTCTGAATTTCTCGATCATGCGATTAACGATCTTTATGGTGACGCGATTAACAGTTCTGGCATTAAGCCAATTTCTCAGCCGCAAATTTCCGTAGCTAAATATGTGCCGTTTACTACACTTGAATTTTCCATCGAAGTTGAATCTATTGGAGAAATTGTATTAGCCGACTACAAGCAGATTAAGCTGGCGCCTAAAAAGGTCGAGGTGACCACTGCCGAAATCAACAAAATCGTAGACAACTTAAGGCAGAGGGCGGCAACAAAACAAGAAGTTGGCCGCGCCGTTAAAAATGGTGATGAAGTAAATTTTGATTTCAGCGGCGTTGATGCAAAAACGAAAGAGCCGATCGATGGCACCGAGGCCAAAGACTACCCGCTAGTGATTGGTAGCGGAAATTTCATCCCTGGTTTTGAAGAAGAATTGATTGGCCTCAAGCCCGAACAGCAAAAGGAATTTGACATTATTTTCCCAGCAGATTATGCCGTACCGGATCTGCAAAAGCGAAAGGTAAAATTTAGCGTAACAGTTAATAAAGTTCAGGAGTTATCAGAACCCAAAGCTGACGACGAATTTGCAAAGACCATTGGCTCGTTTAAAACCCTCACTGAGCTCAAAGCGGATATCAAGAAAGGCTTAACCGCTGAAAAACAACAAGAGGCAGACCGCGCTTACGAAAACGAACTACTCGAAAAAATTGCCGAAAAAAGCAAGGTCGCGGTTCCTCCAAGTCTAGTCGAAGAAGAAATCGATCGCATGGAGGAAGAGGAAAAACGCAACTTAGTCTATCGGGGCCAGACATGGCAGGAACACCTCGATGCCGAAGGAGTCACTGCCGAGGCGCATCGCGAGCAAAAGCGCGAGGCTGCTACTAGTCGCGTTAAGGGCGGACTAATCTTGGGCGAAATCTCGCAAGCCGAAAAAATCACTGTCACACCTGACGAAATAGATCTGCGCATTAAGCTCCTCAAAGGCCAATATTCCGATCCAGCAATGACCGCTGAGCTAGACAAGCCCGAGAGCCGCCGGGACCTAACGAGCAGACTGTTAACAGAGAAGACGCTCGACAAATTACGTGAATATGCTAAAAAGTCTTGATATATGGATTATTTAGTTATAGAATAGCGCATTATGGATGTTAGACCCCTTGAAGACGCAGTTGGTTTCGAATTAGTACCGGTTAGTGAAGTAGACGGCGCTCAAGACAGCAGAGACGTGGTCTGGGCCAACAGGGTTATCGATCATCTGCGCGAAACCCCAAGCGGTGCAGCTGCTTTTAATGGCACAAGAGCGGCCGGAAATGTTGCTCTCAACCCGTGGCAGAGCGAAGTTTTCTACGCCGAGGCGAAGCGGCAAGCTGAGGAAGTGGCTGCCGAGAAGGGTAGCAACCCTAATCTACCTGACGACCCCCAAGAGGTTAATGATGCAGTCATGGTAGTTGTACGGCACTTCTCAGAACAATACAGCCTACGCTAAAACCAGAGCGCAATGCCTAATTAGTGTGCCGGAATAATTAGCACTCTAGCTTGACGAGTGCCAATTTGGAATATATACTTACATACTATGAGTGTATTAGTACCAACAGTAATCGAGAGTGAAGGCCGCTATGAGCGGGCCTACGACATATATAGTCGCTTACTTAAGGACCGCATTATTTTTCTAGGCAGTGACGTTAACGAAGCGTCTGCCAATATCGTAGTAGCACAGTTGCTCTTCCTGCAGGCAGAAGACGCTAAAAAAGACATCTATTTTTATATTAATAGCCCTGGTGGAAGTGTTTATGACGCCCTAGCGATTTACGACACCATGCAATACGTATCCAATGATATACAGACTGTTGGAATCGGCGTCCAGGCCTCGGCGGCGGCATTTCTGCTCAGCTCTGGTACAAAAGGCAAGCGTTTTGCGTTGCCAAACTCGACCGTTATGATTCATCAGCCTTCGTCCGGAACCCGCGGTAAAGTAACTGATCAAGAAATCGATCTGCGCGAGTCCCTACGCATTAAGAAGCTACTAGAAGAAATTATGGCCAAAAACACTGGTCAAAAAGCCGCTAAAATACACGAAGACATGGAGCGCGATAAATGGCTGACTGCCGATGAGGCCAAAAAATACGGCATTGTTGACGCTGTTATTACAACTCCGCCGAAGCCATAACACTATTGCTAAAACATGCCAAAAGTGATATAATACACAGATTATGTCCGATGTTGGTATTGAACGTGCTCCAGAATCAGCCGGAGGCGCAGAAGCAGTAGCCTCCGCCAGGCGTGATTTTTTGCGGGGAGAAGGTTTTGCACTATATACGGACTTCGGTAGAAAACTGGTCACCGAGGTAGTTCAAACGCCAATTCAGCCGGAATCGGTTGTTGGCGATGAAGTAGTCTTGAACATGGAAGAGGCTGAAAGGCTTGGCCAATCGAGCTTAGGGCTGTTCCTTATGGTCCGGGCAATAACTCGTCGTCCATTGCTTGACGCGCATGCTCCAATAGACGCAACTTTTTTTGAACGATTTGGTATATCTGAAGAGGATGATATGGCAGGATCTAACCATGGTGTTTTCAAGGGTGGTTTTGGGGACAGACACTTCCCGTGGCATTTCTCCGCTGGAGTAGCAAACTCTGCTGCAGCGTCTTTTGAGGCCGACGATAGAATTAAGCCAACCGACATGGATCAAATCACCTTGTCTGATTGGGCTGATATGATTGAGTCTGATTGGTACTCCCGACTAATGCACCAACTTGCCTACACTAGAAATAGCGTTTATCAAAATTTTGGGAATCTGTCACCGCATTATATCGGCGATGGGCTAACTAAGCACCTTGGGCGTAGAGACATTAGGAATTTCGAGACTGACAGAGCATTAGTCACACGGATAGATGAATCAACACAAGGAAGCCCACGGCTGGTCGCTGAGCTCGACCCTAGAATTAGGGAACAGTTGCGCCTAGAGATGAGGGAAGACAAATCTGGGTCAACAGGATGTCCAGTCGCAAGGAAAGCCACGCGGCTGAACTCCGCCGCTCTATCGTCCAATCCACATGTCTCAGGATTAGTTGAGAAGGGAGTATTTTATCCATCTTTTGAAAAAGGCGGCCAGGTCGTTAAACTTGTACAGCGCGATACGGCGATCGACGCGATGCTCGGCGCGTTTGGATATCTGCTTAGGCAATATGATACGGAATTTGGTACCCCGATATTTCAGCCAGCGGGTTACGATTTCGAGGACAGGTTTCGCATCGCTCAAATTGTACATGTTTTTAGGCCAGCGTTAGGAATATTTTACCGGCATAGTGACGATAGCGAGGAGAAGAGTAACAATGACTGATCCGTATAGTCCAGAAAAAGCTCCACGCGATATGACGCGTGAAGAATATATGCGCGCCGATGGCTTCGTGCTGTACACGGCGATGAACGTCAGGCTTCTTGACGAAGTCCGCGCCGAAACCTTAAAGTCCGCTGAAGGCAATACCGTACGCGTAATGGAAGCTGCCCGGCTTACACGGCTTTATCCCAAAGAAATACATCAAGCGAATATCGGGCTGCATCTTGTTACGAGCTCGGTCGTAAATGGTAGCACAATCATCCCCGCTGGAAACTATGAACAAGCTGGACTACAGCGGGTGCTAGAAATTTCCGATGAGGATATAGTTGCGACGGAGGGCAAAGGGATATACAACTACGGCCTAGACGACCGCGGTTTTCCCTGGAATTTCGCAGCAGGTGTCGCGGCTGCCGCTGTTCATGCTTTTGTTCGCGATGGTAGGATCGAAAGTGCCCAAGCGGCTAGCCTTGGATTAGGTGACTGGGCTGAGCTTATAGCCAGTGATTGGTTTAGCAAAATTATGCATTCACTAGCCTTCACGCATAATTCAATCTATCAACATTTTGGTGCCGAAATGTCAGATTTTAATGTTGATAGTTTTGAAACCCAGCTAAACGACCGTTTGCGTTTCGCATACGCAGTCACTGACAAAAGTATCGAGCATGCACTTGTTACATCTGTTGGTGAATCCCCTCACGGTCGCCGTTATGAAGCAAGGCTTAATTCAGATGCGCGAACACTCCTTAGACAGGCGATGACCTCTCAAAGAATCGCAGAGCTTAATGCACGCGGGTCAACGGGCTGCCCAGTAGCGAGGCGAGTAACCCGTCTACCAGCTGAACGAGCACGCCAAAACCCTCATGTAACGGATCTAGCTGACCGTGGAATATTCAATATTATTCCAGATTCTAAGCCTGGTTATGTACAAATTGAACAGCCGTTAACCGCGATAGATAGAACATTATTGCTGCATGCCGAAAAGCTAGAGGAGTACGATCGGAGGTTTGGAATGCCGGTACCTGACGATTCTGTCTCGGAGCCAGTCCTTAAACACAAGAATGTGCCTCCTACCAGTGCACTAATTCTTGAAGGGGCTGCTGAGGCATAGTTATGTCAGCTCCATCACCCCAACCTGAACTTGATCCGATAGTTGCTGAGCGGCATGAGTTTATGAGAGGTGAAGGCAGTATATTATATACCGCGACTAATCTGCGCATGCTCGACGAGGTTGCGGTTACTCCACTTGAAGCCGTTCGAGGCACAACCTACACGTCAAGCGTCGCAAATCTTATCGCCGCGCCCGAAGCCGAGGGTATTACACGATCAAACGCTGGCATGCATCTCGCGACTAGAGCAATACTGTTAAGTAATCCAGTAATTTCTACGAGTATGCGCATGCCGCATCTCCGGAGTATGCTTGGGGTTACCGCCGAAGACCAAAAAATGATCGAGGGCAAAAATACATTTAGGGATGGTCTTGAGGATCGACCCTTCCCGTGGTATTTTTCTGCTGGTTTGGCATCTGTTGCTGTCCAGGCAATGGTCCAAGATAAAAAAATAGATGCTGAACAGGCTGCAAATCTTGGGCTAAGAGACTGGGCAAATATTATTGGCAGTGGCTGGTTTGGTCGGCTAGTTCATTCTATGGCGTTCACACATAATAGTGTTTTTCAAGGATTCGGTGATGAAATAAATGATTATGAGCAAGGACGTTTGGCAAGAAAGCTTGCAACCACAATTCTCAAAAGTTTACAGCTCGGCGCGAAACCACTAGAAAGGGTAGTCGATACAAACTATGAAAGAGAGCCTATTTCTGGAGATATCTATATAACAGCATCAATTGCTCCTTACGCTAGGCAACTACTGCGTTCAGTGATGCGACACTCCATGGTTGTACAAGAAGTAAAAAGGGATTCAGTCGGCTGTCCCGTGGCTCGCAAAGTCGTAAGTTTGCCAAAGGATGCCCCAGATAGAAACCCACATATTAAGTTTCTTGAAGAGCGCGGAATCATTGAAATAAAACCCGGTCGTGATGACTCGACCATTCAGACCGAGCAAAATTTGACCGCCATAGATCGCACCCTGATGCTACACGCAGAGCTCCTGGACCGATACGATCAACAATATGGCATGCCCCAGCCAACGTCCTACCGATCAGTTCGCCACGTAGAAATGCCCGAAACCAGAGCATTGGTAATCAGTAGTTGACATAAATACGGTCTTGCCTCACAATAGTATGCAAGAAGTAGTGTAAGATCAGGGCGCTTATAATTATCAAGCTCAAACACCCCTGTCTTAGGATCTTCGGCCGAATAAAATAACACAAAAATTACTACACCAAGGACAGGCGGGCGCACTGCTGTGTTCAAAACCACAATAAACTAATCGGGGGATCTGCTTGCTTATGGCGAAAGCGACTACTACTCAAAAGACTACTAAACAACGCGTATTTTTTACCAGCACGGACGATGCTGTTGATTTACCTAACTTGGTTGATCACCAAAACAGGTCATTCCAGTGGTTTGTTGACGAAGGTCTCGGTGAATTATTGGCTGAAATTAGCCCAATTGATGACTACACCGGTGGCAAATTATCATTACGATTCAAAGACTATCATTTTGGAGATCCAAAACTAACAGAGGCTACAGCTCGCGAAAACAATGTCAGTTATGACGCCCCCCTGATGGCCAATGTCGAGCTAACTAACAAAGTCACCGGCGAAGTTAAAGAGCAGGAAATTTACCTGGGCGACTATCCATGGATGACCAAGCGCGGTACTTTTGTGATTAATGGTGCCGAGCGCGTCGTCGTTAGCCAGCTGATCCGATCAGCTGGCGTTTTCTTTACGTCAGAGCCGCACGGAGCAACAAGCCTTTACGGCGCTAAGGTCATCCCTGGCCGTGGTGCTTGGCTAGAATTTGAAACCGCAGCTAGCGGAGCGCTCTTTGTAAAGATCGATCGGAAGCGAAAGATAGCTGTCACGACCCTGCTGCGTGCGCTGGGCGTTACTGAAACCCGCATGCGTGAGAACTTCAAGCATGTAGATACTGGTAAAAAGAGCTTCCTCGACGCTACCCTAGAAAAGGACCCAACAAAGGGTCAAAATGACGCATTAATCGAGGTTTATCGCCGCCTGCGACCTGGTGATCTCGCCACGGTTGATAATGCCAAATCTCTGATAGAAAACATGTTTTACAACTACAAGCGTTTCGATTTCAGCCGAGTTGGCCGCTATAAGATCAATAAGCGTCTCGATCTAGATGTGCCAAATACTCTCGAGAACCGCGTTATGCGTCTCGAGGACATTGAAGCCATCATCGCTGAACTGATTCGTCTTAATAATACGCAGGATCCAGCTGATGATATCGACTCGCTGGCAAATCGCCGCGTTAAATTGGTGGGCGAATTAGTCCAACGCCAGTTCCGCATCGGTTTATTGCGTATGGAGCGAAACACCAAAGACCGCATGTCGATGAGTGAAATCGAAACGGTCACACCGGGACAACTCATAAACGCTCGGCCGATTGTCGCAGCAGTCCGCGAATTCTTTGCCAGCTCACAGCTCTCACAATTCATGGATCAAATTAACCCGCTTTCAGAATTAGCACACAAGAGACGTTTGAGTTCTATGGGCCCGGGAGGTCTGAGCCGTGAACGTGCTGGCTTTGAGGTTCGTGACGCTCATGCGACTCACTATGGCCGAATTTGCGCTGTTGAGACGCCTGAAGGAGCCAACATTGGGCTAGTCTTGAACCTGGCTAATTACGCTCGCGTTAATGATTACGGGTTTATTGAAACGCCATACCGCAAGGTAATTAATGCAGCTACTGCCAAAGATGCAGTCGGCCACATTGCTGCCGAAGACTTGGTTGATGAAAAGGGCAAAGTACTGGTTAAAGCTGGCATTAAGATCAAGGCAGCAGACTCAGCAAAACTAGCCAAAGTTAGCGCTAAAGCCACCTGGCCTGTTAAAGCTAAGGTCACAAACGAAATCGTCTACCTTGATGCCTATGCCGAAGAATCCGCAGTAATTGCCGGTGGCGGTAGTGAGCTAGATAGTGAAGGCTACTTTGTGCATGGGCGTGTTAGCGCTCGTTCGCACTTAAGCTCGGGCGAAATCGACTCAAATGACGTTAACTACATGGATGCCTCGCGGAATCAGATTATTGGTTCTAGCGCAGGGCTTATTCCTTTCATTGAGAAAAACTACGTTTACCGTTCACTCATGGGTAGTAACCAGCAACGGCAGGCAGTTCCATTGATCCAGCCATCAAGTCCTATAGTTGGAACTGGGCTTGAGATTGATGCTGCTCGCAACACAGGGCAGGTTATTCTCGCCGAAGGAGCCGGTGAAGTTACGAAAGCAAGCGCCGAAGCAGTTGTCGTTAAATACAAAAACGGTAGCGTAACTTACGAGCCTCAGCGATTTACTCGCAGTAACGAAGGAACTTCAATCAATCAAAAGGTTGTCGTAAGTACAGGCGATAAAGTTAAAGAAGGCGATGTTTTGATCGAAGGAATGTCGATTGCTGATGGCGAATTAGCCCTCGGTAAAGACCTAATTGTTGCTTTCATGCCATGGGCTGGCTACAACTTCGAGGATGCCATAATAATTAGTCGTAAATTAGTCGAAGATGACACTCTAACGAGCGTACATATCGTTGATTTCATGATCGAAGTCCGCGAGACCAAACTAGGACCTGAAGTTGTAACTTCTGACATTCCAAATGTTTCTGAGGAAACACTACGCCACTTAGACGAGGATGGTATCGTTCGGATTGGTGCTGAAGTACACCCTGGCGACATTCTTGTTGGTAAGATTACTCCAAAGGGCGAGCAAGAGCTCAGCTCAGAAGAACGTCTACTCCGTGCTATCTTTGGCGAAAAAGCCAAAGAAGTCCGCGATACTTCACAGCGCATGAGTAACGGCAAGCACGGCAAGGTTGTCGGAGTTAAAGTATTTAGCCGAGAGAATGGTCATGATCTTAAAGCCGGCGTAATTATGCAAATCCAGGTATTTGTGGCTCAGATGCGCAAAATCGCAGTTGGCGATAAGCTGGGTGGCCGCCATGGAAACAAAGGCGTCATTGCCCGAATCCTACCTGTTGAAGATATGCCATTTATGGAAGATGGATCGCCTGTTGATATAGTTTTGAACCCGCTTGGCGTCCCATCTCGTATGAACGTCGGACAGCTGTTTGAAACCCACTTGGGCATGGCAGCACGTGCTCTCGGCATGAAAGTTGCCAGCCCATCATTTAATGGCGCCCCGGTCGCAAAAATTCACGAACTACTCAAGGAGGCCGGCTTACCTGAAGATGGTAAACAGCAGCTATTTGATGGTCGTACTGGTGAGTCGTTTTCTGAACGCACAACCGTCGGCAGCATGTACATGATTAAACTTAATCACATGGTAGCTGACAAGATTCACGCTCGTTCAACTGGTCCTTACACTATGGTTACGCAGCAGCCTTTGGGCGGAAAAGCTCAGAATGGTGGTCAACGCTTTGGAGAAATGGAAGTCTGGGCGCTTGAAGCTTACGGCGCCGCTAATACCTTGCAAGAAATGCTGACCATTAAGTCGGACGACGTCTATGGTCGAAGCAAGGCCTACGAATCGATAATTAAGAAAACAGCCATAGTTGGTCCGAAGGTTCCAGAAAGCTTCAATGTGCTCGTTAAGGAGCTGCAAGGTCTTGGCCTCAAAGTCGACCTAGTGCACTCTGATACCGTAATTGACGCCGAAGCCGTCCTAGCGACCAATATTCACGAGGAAGCAACTCACCCCGCCGAAGTCGAAGTACCGCATTCTGCGATCTCTGAGATTGATGTAACCGAGGCTGACGCTGTTGGCGATGACTTCAGTGTTGTCGGCGTTGACGACGGCTCAGCCGATGACATGGCCATGGCTGTTTCTGATGAGGACACTCCAAAAGACACTATCGAAGGGGAGGAGGCCTAATATGACACCCACACAACGTTACAACAATACTGGTACTGATATCGCTGATTTTGATGCAGTTAGACTGGCGGTCGCAAGTCCAGATGACATCCTTGACTGGAGCTACGGCGAAGTTACAAAGCCCGAAACCATTAACTACCGTACCCAGAAGCCTGAGCGCGATGGTCTGTTTTGCGAGAGAATTTTTGGACCAGTAAAAGATATCAACCCACACGACGCCAAATACAAAGGTGTCCGCAGTCGCGAAGCTGCCGTCGACAAGAACGGCGAGCTTGTCACCCGCAGCATTGTCCGTCGTGAACGTATGGGCCACATCAATCTAGCGGTACCTGTTTCGCACATTTGGTTCCTTCGTGGCACGCCTAGTGCAATGGGGCTACTACTTGGCCTGACGGTCAAAAACCTAGAACGGGTTGCTTATTTTGCAAATTACATCATCAAATCTGTGGATACAGAGAAGCGCGATAAGCTTTTAGCCGACAAAGAGGCTGAATTCGCGGCTGCCAAAGAAGCTATTAAGCTTCGTTTCGAAAAGGAAGCTGAAGCCAAAGATGCCAATGTTAAGGCTCTAGCCGAAATGCAGACTAAAGAGATCGAGCAAGTCACTAAAGATTTCGAGCTTTACCGTGATCAGCTCTCGGGCTTGGTGAAACTGGCTCTGATTAATGAGACCGATTATCGCAACTTGCCAGACGAACAGCGCAAGCTGGTAACCGTCGGTATGGGTGGTGCTGCTCTCAAGGACCTATTGACCGAAATCGATCTTAAACAACTGATCGAAGACCTAACCAAGGAAGCTGAAGACGCTAAAGGACAGCGCAAAAAGAAACTAATGAAGCGCCTGCGATTGCTAGAGAGCATGGATCGTGCCGGTATCAAGCCGAGCAGCATGTGCTTGAGCGTCCTACCTGTGATCCCTCCAGATCTTCGACCGATGGTTCAATTAACCGGCGGCCGTTTCGCAACCAGCGACCTTAACGACCTTTACCGTCGTGTCATTAACCGTAACAATCGACTTAAAAAGCTGATTGACCTTAACGCACCTGAAGTAATTCGCCGCAACGAACAGCGTATGCTTCAAGAAGCCGTCGATGCGCTTGTTGATAACAGTAGCGCCCGCAGTGGACGTGCTGTTGCCGCTACCGGACAACGACGACGCCTTAAATCATTGAGCGACATGCTCAAAGGTAAACAAGGTCGCTTCCGCCAGAACCTACTTGGTAAGCGCGTTGACTACTCTGGTCGTTCCGTAATTGTCGCCGGACCTGAGCTAAAAATTAACCAATGCGGTCTACCTAAGATGATGGCACTCGAGCTATTCAAGCCTTTTGTAATCGGCGAATTAATTGCTCGAGAGCAGGCTCACAACATCCGCAGCGCATCTCGTCTGATAGAGATGGGTGAAACCTCAGTCTGGGATGCCCTAGATGAAGTAATTAAAGGCAAATATGTCTTGCTTAACCGTGCTCCATCTTTGCACCGACTCAGCATTCAAGCCTTCCAGCCAGTACTCATCGAGGGTCGCGCAATTCAGCTGCACCCGCTTGTCTGTAAGGGTTTTAACGCCGACTTTGATGGCGACCAAATGGCCGTGCATCTCCCGTTGAGTGATAAGGCACAAGCTGAGGCTCGTGACATTATGGCTGCCAACCGAAATCTATTGAAACCTGCCGACGGTTCGCCAATTTTACACATCGAACAAGATATCGTACTTGGCTGCTACTATCTGACCTACGAGCGCCCGAACGCCCCCACAAAAGACGTAGCAGTTTTCTCAAGCATAGAAGAAGCTTTGATGTCATTAGATGATGGCAAAGTAGCCCTACAAGACCAGGTGAAATTACCATTCCGCGGCAAGATCCGTGAAACAACCCTGGGACGTATTCTATTCAATGAGATATTCCCAGATGACTTCCCGCTCCAGGACGAAACAATGACCAAAAAACGGCTTCAACAGGTCATGGCCAAGGTTTACAGCCATTACGGTCAAGAAAAAACAGCCGAAATTGCCGATGACCTTAAGGATCTAGGCTTCCAGTATGCCACTAGCTCGGGCTTAAGCATGGGAATGGGAGATTTCCAGCCGATTAAGGGCATGGAACAAGTACTTGATGATGGTGAAGATCGAGCCGCAGCCATCTCTGACCAATACGAAGAAGGTTTCATAACCGACGACGAGCGACACCGGCTAACTATCGATAACTGGACAAAAGTCGAAACCAAAGTCCTCGACATGCTTGGCGAACAGATGGTTGGCTCTGACACCTCAATGGCGATTGCCATTAACTCCGGTGCTCGCGGTAACATTTCTCAGCTAAACCACGCGGTTGGTATGCTGGGTGTGCTCCAAGACGCTGGTGGTAGCGTAATCGAGCTTCCGATTAAGTCTGGCTACATCAACGGCCTTAGTCCTCTGGAATATTTCACGGGTACTCGTGGTACTCGTAAAGCCCTGATTGATATCGCCCTAAAGACTGCTGACGCCGGTTATCTTACTCGTCGTCTAGTGGATGTCTCTCAAGATGTGTTTACGATTAACGATGACACCAGTGACCCAGGATTCGCTATGTTGCGAGAAGATGCTGCATACATCGGTGTCTCATACGCTTCACGCCTAACGGGTCGATTCGCAGCCGAAGCCTTAAAGCCTTACCTCAAGAAAGGTGAGTTAATTTCAGCAGAGGTTGCCGAGCAGATCGAGGCTGATCAAAAAGTCGATGGAGTGAAGATCATGAGTGGTCTGAGCTGTACGAACGTCCGTGGGGTTTCGCAGAAGTCTTACGGTGTTGATCCAGCCACCGGCGAATTAGTTGCTGAAAACCATCCTATTGGAGTCATCGCAGCACAGAGTATCGGCGAACCCGGCACACAGCTAAGTCTAGACTCAAAGCACCGTTCAGGCGGCGCTGTTGCCGACGATACTGCCCAAGGCCTAAGCCGTATCGAAGAGCTCTTTGAAGTACGCACTCCGAAGGGACAGGCCTACTTAACCGAAATTTCCGGTCTAGCAAACACCTTCGAAGAGGGTGACCACTACGTGGTCCAGGTTACAGCTGACGATAAAGAAAAGGTCACGCTTAAGCTTGGTGAACGCAAGGCCACAGTTGCCAGCGGCACTGAAGTTACAGCCGGTGACGTTGTCGCGGCCCTAGAAGACGCTTCTGAGCCTCTGATCGCGCCAATGGCCGGTAAAGCAAGTGTTACTAAAAAGGAAGTTGTCATCACTCCTACCAAACAGAGTGTTGTCCGTTACGAGATTCCAGGATTTAAGCAGATACAGATCCAAGATGGCGATAAGATCGTTGCCGGTCAACGTCTTACAAACGGCTCGATCAACCTGCACGACCTCATGCGCCTACAAGGCGTCGAAGCCACGCAACGCTACATCATGGGCGAAATTCTAAAAATCTTTGCAGCCCAGGGTCAAAACATCGCTGATAAGCACCTTGAAATCATCGTGCGGCAGATGTTTAGTCGAGTACAGATCGAAGAAGCAGCCGACAGTGAGTTCGTAACTGGCGATATCGTCAGCAAGTTGGCAGTTGTCGAAGCCAATGATGCCTTAACCGCAGATAAAAAGAATCCTGCCAAGTACGTACAGCTCTTGCTGGGCATTACTAAGGCTTCATTGAGTACAGATTCATTCCTGAGCGCCGCTTCATTCCAAGACACCACACGCGTTTTGATCGCCGCAGCTACTAGTGGTAAAGTCGACAAACTCTATGGCCTTAAAGAAAACGTCATACTCGGCCGCAAGATTCCTGTAGGAACCGGTGCCAAAAAAGACGAAGACGAGGCGGACGAATTGGCGCAAGAAGCTAACACCATAATTGGCGAACCTGCCGAAACGGTTGAGGCATAAGCCCAAATATGTTAAAGTGTGTTTACAACATAAGCAATCCGAGCCAGGGAAGTTGGCATACTCCCCGCAGCAGCAGATTGCAATCCATAAGGAGAACTAATGCCAACAATTAATCAGTTAGTGCGCAAGCCTCGCACCAAGCAGACTACCAAGAGTAAGTCTCCTGCCATGCAGCGTGTCACTAACAACCTAAAAACTCGCAACTACGAGAAGCCAGCGCCGTTTAAGCGCGGTGTTTGTGTGAAAGTTACTACCAAGACACCAAAGAAACCTAACTCAGCCCTTCGCAAAGTCGCACGCGTGCGCCTAAGCAACGGCTACGAAGTTTGGGCCTACATTGGCGGCGAAGGTCACAACCTACAAGAGCACGCAGTCGTTCTAGTGCGCGGTGGTCGAGTAAAAGATCTCCCTGGTGTGAGATACCACATTGTCCGTGGCAGCCTTGACCTGCAGGGTGTTAACGATCGTAAGCAGGGTCGCAGCAAATACGGCACCAAGAAAGCGAGCAAATAATGCCACGCAAAAAGACTAAGTCCCTAGTTAGAGATATTCAGCCAGATCGTGTCTACAACAGTGTTCCAGTTCAGCGATTGATTAATCGTGTCATGTTAAATGGTAAGAAACAAATCGCCGAGCGCCTTGTTTATGGTGGTATGCAAAAAGCCGCCGATAAGCTTAAAGTCGACAATCCCCTAGATGTTTTCGAGCAGGCTATGAAAAACGTCCAGCCTCACATGGAAACCCGCTCACGGCGTGTTGGTGGCGCAAATTACCAGATCCCGTTTGAAGTTAAAGGTCAACGCCAAAACCACCTAACAACTATGTGGTTTGTTGCCGCCTGCCGAGCCCGCAAGGGTATGAGTATGCAGGATCGCATTGCGCTAGAACTCGTTGACGCCTACAACGGACAAGGCGCAGCCGTTAAAAAGCGCGAAGATGTTCATAAGATGGCAGACGCTAACCGCGCCTTCGCCCACTTCGCAAGGACCTAACATGCCTCAATGTGAAGGATGTCCGATTGGACCTAGTCAGCTGGAAGCATGGGGATTAAGTCCTGAGGAAATTAGTTGTGGAATGGGCGAACCCGAGATCGCTTTAGATCCAGTAATAGATGGTGTGCAAGCTGGCGGAAGACTAGCTATTTGTACGAGTCCAGAAGTTACTGATGCACGGGCAGAAGCAGAGCTTTCGCCAGTTGAAAGATTTGCACGGGCAGTACGCGCAACTCCAGAGCAAATAGCAGAAGACCAAGCATTAATTAGACGTGTATTAAAACTAGGGGAATAATATGGCAGCAAAAAAAACCGCAATGGATAAAATTCGCAATATTGGCATCATCGCTCATATTGACGCTGGTAAAACTACCACAACTGAAGGTATTCTTTATCGAACAGGCTTAAAACATAAGATTGGCGCTGTTCATGAGGGTGAAACAACTACTGACTGGATGGCTCAAGAACGTGAGCGCGGTATTACGATTGTATCGGCCGCTGTTACTTGCTATTGGAAAGATCACCAGATCAATATCATTGACACTCCAGGTCACATTGACTTTACGGTTGAGGTCGAGCGTTCATTGCGCGTACTTGATGGGGCCGTAGTTGTATTCGATGGCAAAATGGGTGTCGAGTCACAGTCAGAAACAGTCTGGCGACAGGCAGACAAATACGGTGTACCCCGCATCTGTTTTATTAACAAGATCAACCAAACTGGTGGGGATTTCTACAAGTCACTCGATACAATTCATGCTCGATTGAGCAAGCGGGCGTTTCCGATTCATTTGCCGATTGGTTTCGAGCAGAGCATTAACGGCATTGTAGATCTCGTGAATATGAAAGCTTATTCCTACAAAGAGTTCACGGATCACGAACTAGTAGAGTCTGAAATTCCTGAAGATATGGCCGACAAGGTCAAAAAATATCGCTCGCTCTTGGTCGAGAACGCGGTTGCCGAAGATGAAGCTATGCTCGAAAAGTACTTTGAAGTTGGCGAAGAAGGCCTATCAGCAGATGACGTCAAGCAAGCTATTCGAACAGCAGTATTAACTGGTAAGTTCTACGCCGTGACTGGCGGCGATGGACGCGGTGTAATTGTCGAAAAAGTCCTCGACGCTGTTAATGATTTGCTGCCAAGTCCATTAGATCGTGGTAGTACTTGGGGCACAAACCCAAAGACTGGCGATGAAATTGAGCGAAAGCCAGCTGAAACTGAGCCATTCTCAGGCCTAGCCTTCAAGATCGCAACGGATCCATTCGTGGGTAAACTAGCATATTTCCGAGTCTATTCTGGCAAAATCACAGCCGGTTCATACATTCTAAACAGCTCCACAGGCGAAAAAGAGCGTGTTGGGCGTATCGTACGTATGCAGGCTGATAAGCGTGAAGATGTTACTGAGATTACCGCAGGTGACATCGCGGCCATCGTCGGCATAAAGAACACTACTACAGGCAATACTCTGTCGGACCCAGCAAAGCCTATCGTACTAGAAAGCATTACCTTCCCAGAGCCGCCAGTTTCGATCGCGATCGAGCCAAAAACCAAAGCCGACCAAGAAAAGATGAGCTTGGCCATGCAACGCCTAGCAGAAGAAGACCCCACATTCCGAATTAAGGTAAACGACGAAACCGGCCAGACAATTATCTCTGGTATGGGTGAGCTCCACCTCGAGATTATCGTTGACCGTATGAAGCGCGAATTTAGCGTTGAAGCCAATGTGGGTGAGCCACAAGTTGCTTACCGCGAATCAATCCGTAAATCTGATGTCGAAGTCCAAGGTAAATTCGTCCGCCAATCTGGTGGTCGTGGTCAGTACGGTGACGTCTGGCTTCGCCTTAGTCAAAATGAGCAGGGTGCCGGCTTTGAATTCATCAACTCTATCAAGGGTGGTGTTGTGCCCGGCGAATACATCAAACCCGTCCAACAAGGTATCGAAGAAGCCATGGCGAATGGTGTTATCGCTGGCTACCCAGTTGTTGATCTAAAGGCTGAACTTTACGACGGCAGTTACCACGATGTAGACTCCAGCGAAATGGCCTTCAAAATCGCCGGCTCGATGGCTCTGCAGGAAGGCGTCAAAAAAGCCTCACCAGTATTGCTCGAGCCCGTCATGAAAGTCGTTGTTGTTACTCCAGAAGAGTTCATGGGGGAAGTCATCGGTGATCTAAACTCCAAGCGTGGTCGCATTGAATCAATGGAAGATCTCAGTGCTGGCATCAAAGAAATCACAGCTTTTGTCCCATTGGGTGAGATGTTTGGGTACACAACAAATCTTCGCAGCTCGACTCAGGGTCGTGCTAGCTCCAGTATGGAGCTAGACCATTACGCCGATGTACCAAACAACGTCGCCGAAGCTATCATTGCTAAAAATAGCAAGTAGTGATTTAGTATAGTCATGAGCGCTGAGGTTAAATATTTAACAGCCATCGGTGACTTTCATGGCAGTCGTAATGCTTATAGGCAGAGTGTAGAATCAGGAAACCGATCAGAGGCCACAAAGCTGACAGCCAAGATGGCAGGTAGTTTTATGAGGCGTGTGATCTACGGATCGATGTGCACATTTGATTATGCCACCAATGCTCGCCTGCTTATGCCTTTTCCAGTAAATGAAGTTGTTAGTGCTAGATATGGACTAGCTGCCGGGACCGCGGCCGGACTCATAGCTCAGCGCGGCGAAGAATTGCCATCCGAATTCGCCAAAACCATAGCGCACTCTGAAAAATAGTTCGGCTTGCCGAGGCTTTACAAAAACCCGGGCTTTCTCTATAATGACTTCGGTAAGTTGTGTGGGTTCTATTATTCTCATGCAAAAACAATTTATAACAAGCCATCAATGCTAACTTAAGGAGTAAATTTTATGGCAGATACATTTGACCGCAGTAAGCCACACGTAAACGTGGGCACCATGGGACACGTTGACCATGGCAAGACCACTTTGACTGCTGCAATCACCGCCGTCTTGGCTAAGAAGATGCCCAGCGCAGTTAACAAGCCAATCGCTTATGACCAAATCGACAACGCACCAGAGGAAAAAGCTCGTGGCATCACCATCGCTACCTCTCACCAGGAGTATGAGTCTGAGAAGCGACACTACGCCCACGTCGATATGCCAGGTCACGCCGACTACGTCAAAAACATGATTACCGGTGCTGCTCAGATCGACGGTGCTATTTTGGTTGTTGGTGCTAACGACGGCCCATTGCCGCAAACCCGTGAGCACGTACTGCTGGCTCGCCAGGTTGGCGTACCTTACATCTTGGTTTTCCTTAACAAAATGGACCTTGCTGACGCTGAATTAGTTGACCTAGTAGAGGAAGAAATCCGCGAATTACTCGAAAAGAACGGATTCGACAAGGACGCTCCAATCATCCGTGGTTCCGCTACTAAGGCCCTCGAAGGCGACGCTGACAACGAGCAGGCTATCCTTGACCTCGTTAAGGCAATGGATGAATCAATCCCTGAGCCAAAGCGTGAACTAGACAAGCCATTCCTAATGCCTATCGAAGACGTTTTCTCAATCAAGGGTCGTGGCACAGTTGCTACTGGCCGTGTTGAAACCGGTATCGTTAAGGTCAACGACGAAGTCGAAATCGTCGGTATCCGCGACACTAAGAAGTCTGTTGTTACAGGCATCGAAGCATTCAAGAAATCTCTTGACCAAGGTCAGGCGGGCGACAATGCTGGTATCTTACTCCGTGGTATTGAGCGTGATGACATCGAGCGAGGCCAGGTTTTGGCTAAGCCCGGTAGCATTACCCCTCACACTGAGTTTGATAGCGAAGTCTACATTTTGACCAAAGAAGAGGGTGGTCGACACACGCCATTCTTTAAGGGCTACAAGCCGCAGTTCTACTTTCGCACCACTGATGTGACTGGCGAAGTTGAACTTCCAGCCGACAAAGAAATGGTTATGCCAGGCGACACAATTACCTTCAAGGTAAAACTACTCGCTCCAATCGCCATGGAACAGGGTCTGCGCTTCGCTATCCGCGAAGGTGGTCGTACTGTGGGCGCTGGTGTTGTCACCAAAGTAATCAAGTAAATCCGCTTGATCTTGCTCAAAGAGCCTCTTAAAGGGGCTCTTTTTGCTTAAGCTTGACAAAACATGGTATAATATGCTAAAATATTGATATGAGTTTAGAAAAAGTTAGCGGTTTTGAATACCATGCCGAAGATCCAAGATTTGGATTTGAGGGCGGGAAATTTTATGTTGAACCGGCTACAAACATACCCGAAGATACTCGTGTGGCTGTATTATCATCCGTTTATGCCCGTAGCGCAGAGGAAATCTTCGAAAAAGTCGTACCATATGCTCCGGTTGTGCCAACAGACCCAAAGCACGAGGCAGTTTACGCTCATGTAAATGTAAAAAATAAAGCCGGTGTTTGGGTGCCATATCCGATTGGTGTTGCTGTAGGTTCCCACGAAAAAGTTGGTCGTCTTGGCAGCAGAACCAAAGTCGCAAATATTGACTCGGTTTTTGTTAGGGCCATCGGTGACGAAGTTGCTCTTGGACATTTGCGAGGTCACGAAGTCGGTTATGGTTTACTCGATGGCTTATTGGAGCAGTTTGATCCGACCACTAAGGTTACAATTTTTGACATGCCGACAATGAACGAACTGCAGGCAAAAAAGGCGGACGTCGCCTTGAAGGCGCTGGGGTTTGCGAAACGAGGTACTAAAGCTCCTAAAAACGCTAGCAACCAAGAAGGAGTGTGGTATGAGGGCCAGACCGTCCAAGATCTGCAAAATCAGCTCGCCGCGTTAAGTCGAGCGGTCAAGCAAAAACGCGAATATCACAATACTCAAAAAGACCAAGCAAATACTAAAAATATGCGAGAGCTAGGCGGATTAAAATCCCGCATATTTCCTTTAAGATAGGTTCCGGAAAAAATTGTCTTACTAGTTGGAAAGTGATATAGTAGCTATACAATTTAAGACTGCTGACTAAAAGTCGCTTTTGAAAAATAAAGAGATGTTACAGCAGACTGAACTAAGTTCAGAGAGGAACAACACCCATGGCAGAAGCCAAAACTCCAACAGATCCTAAGCAACGGATTCGTATCCGTCTTAAGGCTTACGATCATAAAGTAATTGACCAAGCAGCGAAGCAGATCATTGACACTGCATTACGCACCGGTGCCAGCTTGGCCGGTCCTATCCCGCTACCAACCAGACGTAGCACTTTTACGGTTATTAAGAGCCCTCATGTTTATAAGAAGGGACGAGAACAATTCGAAATGCGCGTACACAAGCGTCTAATTGATGTGTTTGAACCCACTCCTAAGACAATCGACTCCTTGATGAATCTTTCATTGCCAGCTGGCTGTGACGTCGAAATTAAGATGTAAAATGCCGGAGCAGTTGATTCAAACAGGTGCCAGGACAAAAAGAATGAGGCTGTTTGCGTCAACGCAGCCACACCCGAGCCTGAGCGGGCAGAGCGTTGATACTTTTCACATACTTTTTGAGCCACCATGCGAAGCAACCACAGATAAAACCTTCATCCCAAAATCAAAGGAACGGCCCGCCAGCTACAAGTTGGCACGTACTCAGAGTGGCAGGATTGCCGAGCTGGTAGTTGAGCGCAATGCTATTGGGTGGAGCTCGGACCGGGAGGCAGCGCTGTTAGGTCTGGCACGAGGGCTCGCCAGAGAACATAACTATCCCCTCGATCCAAGCATCAGGCAGCTGGAACCTGGAGCCCGGACTGCCACTGAATCGGTTGCGAGTGGCGTCTCGGAAGCCAAGGTTTAGCTGTAGAATTTGCAACGGGTTGACAGGGGTAAATGACCTGTGGTAATCTGTTATGGTACAAAAGGAAAAATAGTACTTGGTGTTTGACGCAGGTCTGCCAATAACAGTGGTAGAAACCGCGCGATACCAGGCATTTTTATGTTTAACCCTCAGTACAAAAATTATATGAAAGCACTAATTACACGGAAAGTCGGTATGACTAGCACCATCAACCAAGACGGTGTGGTTCAGGCCGTTACCCTGCTTTCAGTTGCTGATCATACCGTTATCGCGCACAAAACCGACGAAAAAGACGGCTATACTGCCGTACAAGTTGGCACAGAAACAGCCAAGAAGCTTAGCAAGAGCGTTGCCGGACACGTTAAGAACGCCAAGGTGATGCCAAAGATTATTCGTGAATTCCGCTTTACAGAAATCCCAGAAGAACTCAACGTCGGCAGCAAAATCAGCGCCGACGTTTTTAGTGTTGGCGATAAAGTTCAAGTTACTGGCCTTACCAAGGGTAAAGGCTGGGCTGGCACCATCCGACGTCACAACTTCCATCGTCAGCGCAAAACCCATGGTGGTAAAGGTAATACCCGCAAGCCCGGTTCAATTGGCTCAATGTATCCACAGCACATTTTTAAGGGTTCAAAGATGGCTGGTCAGTTGGGTCACGATCAAATCACCGTTAAAGGTCTAAAAGTTGCTTTGATTGATACCGAACTAGGTGTTATAGGTGTTACTGGCGCCGTACCGGGTCCCAAAAAGGGTATTCTGATCCTCAAGGAGGCCAAGTAATGCCTGTTGCCACATTCACAAAAGCCGGCACAAAAGCCACGACTCCAGCTAAGCTTGATAAAAAAGTGTTTGGTCTCACCCCCGAAAATCACGAATTATTAAAACAGGCCTACAACGGCTACTTGGCTAACGGCCGCGAAAACCTCGCAGTTGTTAAGACTAGAGGATTGGTCCGTGGTGGTGGCAAGAAGCCTTGGAAGCAAAAAGGCACCGGTCGCGCTCGTTTTGGCTCATCTCGTGTACCAATTTGGCGCGGTGGTGGTATAACCTTCGGTCCAACTGGCCAAGAAAATTACTCTAAGCAACTCAACACCAAAGCAAAACGCCTTGCTACACGCCAGGCTTTAAGTTTGGCTTCAAATGCCAACAAAATTACCGTCATTGAAGACGTTGTTTCCAAAGAAGGCAAAACAGCAGACCTAGTTAAGCTGCTCAAAAAAATTGGCGCAGAACGTAATGTACTCATCGTCGTTGACCAAAAGTCCCCAGAATTAGTTCGCGCTGCCAACAATATTCCTAAAGTTCAAGTTGTGAACTGTCAGTACGTCAATGTGTATGACGTACTAAATGCCGACTCCATTGTGTTTAGCCAGCCAGCCCTTAAGGCCACCACCGACTGGCTCGGCAAGGAGGCAAAATAATGAGCAAAACCATTACTTTGCGCCCCCGCCTGAGCGAGAAGACCTACGCCTTAGCCGAAAACCGCGTTTACGTCGTGGAAATCCCCAAAGACGTTAATAAGCACGGAGTAGCTCGCGCTATCGAGGCACAATTTGACGTTAAAGTCGACAAAGTTAATATCACTAATATTCCAGGCAAAGCAAAAGCAATTATCAGCATCACTGGTAAACGCCGTAAAAACGCCGAAGGTCGTCGCAATGACATCAAGAAGGCATACGTCACTCTAGCCAAGGGCAATAGTCTGCCATTCTTTGCGGCCGTCGAGGAAGAAGAGCAAAAAGAAGCCGCCACTCAGGAAAAGATTGATAAGGTTGCTGCTAAGCAAGCTGCCAAAGAGCTCAAAAAAGAGGCTAAGCCTGCCAGGCGCAGCATACTGCCTCGTCGCGGTGCCCGTGGGGGAGATAAGTAATGGCCATTAAGCAATACAATCCCACCACACCCGGCCGCCGCGGCATGACCAGTCAAGATTTTGATACTCTTACAACTAATAAGCCGTTGAAATCTCTGCTAGTACCAAAACGTCGCGGTAACGGCCGCAACAACCAAGGTCGTATTACGACTCGCCACAAAGGCGGCGGCACAAAGAAGTTTTACCGCTTGGTTAATTTCAAGCTGGCCGACGGCGTTACAGCGACCATCGAACAGATCGAATATGACCCTAACAGAAGTGCCCGAATCGCTCGTATTAAAGAATCAAACGGCACATACCACTACGTTATCGCTGCGCAAGGCATGAAGGTTGGCCAAAAGATCACAACCGGTGAAGATGCTAGCGTTGACCCTGGTAATCGCAAAGCTTTGAAATTTATCCCAATTGGTAGTACTATCCACGCTATCGAAATGAAAGTGGGCGGTGGCGCCCAAATGGTTCGCAGCGCCGGCAACAGTGCTCAGCTCATGGGTCGCGACAATGGCTACGCTCAAGTTCGCCTCCCTAGCGGTGAAGTTCGTCTTATTAATGAAAATTGTCAGGCTAGCCTTGGTGTGATCGGCAACGAACAGCACCAAAACGTCAAAATCGGCAAAGCAGGTCGTAACCGCCACAAGGGTAAGCGCCCATCTGTCCGAGGTGTTGTTATGAATGCAGCCGATCACCCGCACGGTGGTGGTGATGGTGGTCGTCACGGTATCGGTGGTGGCAAGAACCATGGTTCCGCACCAAAGACCCCTTGGGGCCAAAAGACACTTGGCTACAAGACCCGTCGACGCAAGAGCACCACTAAATTTATCGTAAGAAGCCGTCACCAGGCGAAGAGGAAATAATATGAGTCGATCACTAAAAAAAGGACCATTTATAGATTTCAAACTTTCTAAGAAAGTTACTGCTCTGGGTGACAATGACCGTACGATTATAAAGACATGGGCTCGTAGTAGCACAATTGCGCCTGAATTTGTTGGCAAAACTATCGCTGTGCATAACGGCAAAGTTCACGTTCCTGTATTCATTACGGAGAATATGGTCGGTCACAAATTGGGCGAATTCGCGCCGACTCGTAAGTTCCGCTCTCATGGCGGTAAGTTAGCGAAGGGTAAATAAGGAATATTATGGCAGTCCAAGCAACAGCGAAATCAGTCCAGTTGAGCCCACGCAAAGTTGCCGTGGTCGCTGCTCTAGTGCGTGGCCGATCTGTCGAGGATGCCTTGACTATTCTCGAACACACTCCTCGTCGCTCGGCTTTGGCTGTTAAAAAGACCATCCTAAGCGCTAAAGCTAACGCTGACCACAACCACGGCTACAAACCTGCCACGCTTCAAATTACTGAGATTACAGTTACGCCGGGTCCACGCCTCAAGCGCTACCGACCTGTTTCACATGGCCGGGCACATCCGTTCCAGCGCAAGACAGCACATATCAAAGTAACTGTTGACGGTGAAAAGCGTGAAGTTAAAAAGCCAGTCGCTAAATCGACGCCTAAGACACCTAAGAAGGAGGCCAAGTAATGGGTCAAAAAGTAAACCCGATTAGCATGCGTCTCCAGGTCAATAAAGACTGGACAAGCAAGTGGTTTGTCGATAAGCGTGACTACGCTAAGTTTCTTAAAGATGATTTGGCTGTTCGCAAGCTTATCAAAGATAAGCTGGGCAGCCGCGCTGCGATCAATAAAGTTGAGATTACCCGTACCCCCAACCTCGTTACTGTAACCATTGCGACTGCTAAAGCCGGTGTTGTTATAGGCCGTGGTGGTACTGGCGCGACCGAACTGAAGCTTTTGATTGAAAAGATTTACGGTGGTACTCCTACCCGGATCAACATCGAAGAAGTCAAAAAACCTGATTTATACGCCAAATTGGTTGCCGAGAATATCGCTCACCAACTTGAGCGTCGGATGAGTTTCCGTCGTGCTATTAAGTCTACCGCTGCCGCGACAATGCGTGCCGGAGCAAAAGGTATCCGTATTGAGGTTTCTGGTCGATTGAACGGCGCTGAGATGAGCCGCCGCGAAAAAGAAGTTGCTGGTTCTGTACCTTTGCACACTATCCGTGCCAACATTGATTACGCACAGGTCAATGCTCAAACAGTGGCTGGTATCATCGGAGTTAAAGTTTGGATTTACAAGGGAGAGAGCGTCTAAGATGTTAATGCCTAAGCGTCAAAAGCATCGCAAGGTGCGTAAGGGTCGAATCCGCGGCGTTGCCACAGCTGGCAATTATATTGCCTTTGGCCAATACGCCCTGCAAGCACAAGGCCAAGAACGCATTACCTCCCGTCAGATCGAGGCGGCTCGTCAAGCCATGACACGATACATTAAGCGTGGCGGTAAGATCTGGATCCGTATATTCCCTCACACTCCTGTCACCCGCAAGCCGCAAGATGTCAAAATGGGCAGCGGTAAAGGTAATCCAGAGTTCTATGTGGCCAAAGTCCGTCCTGGCACTATCATGTTTGAAATGCAGGGTGTTTCCGAAGAAGTCGCACGAGAAGCTATGCGCCTTGCGGCTCACAAGCTGCCAGTTAAGACAAAGTTTCTGGTTAGGGAGGACGCGTAATGAAAGTCGCTGAAATCCGCAAACTATCAACTGCCGAACTTACTACTGAGAGCACTAAACTGCGCGAAGAGATTGTTGAACTGCGCCGCCGCTTACACCTCGGAGAAATTACCAATAACCGCGCAATTCGCGCTAAACGTAAGGACCTAGCTCGCATGTTAACTGTTCTAAGCGAAGCACTAATTAAGGAGGCCAACTAATATGGCTAAGCAAATCGTAGGTGTTGTGTCCTCTAATAAGGGCGACAAAACTATCGTCGTAACTGTTCAAACCCGCAAGACTCACCCGCTGTACCGCAAGCAATATACTGTGCACAGCAAGTTCATGGCGCACGATGAAAAGAACGAGGCCGAAGTTGGCGATAAAGTGGCGATAGTTGAGACAAAACCATTGAGTGCCCGCAAACGACATACCCTAGACCGAATTATCGAGAAGCCAAAGCTTCGCGAAGACACTTTAGCAGTATCTAAATCTGACGACACCGGCAAGAAGCCAACTAAGCTTGCCAAAGAAGAGGTCGAAGAACCTAAAGCTGAAGCTAAGCCTAAAGCAAAGGACGAGGAGCCTAAGTAATGATCCAGCAAGAGACTCGGCTTTTGGTTTGTGATAACAGTGGTGCTAAAGAGATCCTTTGTATTCGCGTACTTGGCGGAAGTCGTAAGCGCTACGCAAAGGTTGGTGACATAATTACCGCCACAGTTAAGCAAGCAACACCTAACGGACAAGTTAAGAAGAAGTCTGTTGTCCGCGCAGTTGTGGTTCGTACCCGTAACCAAATACGTCGCAAAGACGGTTCTACAATCAAATTTGATGACAACGCAGCTGTAATTATTGGCGATGATAAACTGCCTCGTGCAACACGTATCTTTGGGCCAGTTCCTCGGGAACTTCGTGATCAAGGCTACGCTAAAATCGTTTCACTAGCTCCGGAGGTACTGTAATGAGTGCTACAAAGTCTAAGATATTTAAAATTCGGCTAAAAAAAGGCGATACAGTAGTTGTCCGTAGCGGCAAATATAAGGGCCAGACGGGCAAGATTACTGCCGTCCACCCTAAGGAGAACAAAGTTACGGTTGAAGGCATTAATGTCGTAAAGAAACATCAGAAGCCAGACCAGGCACACCCTCAAGGCGGAATCATTGAAATAACCAAGCCGATGTGGGTAAGCAAGGTCGGAATACTTGAGTCAACCAGCAAGCAACCAAGTCGTATTGGCTACAAGTTTGATAAAGAGGGCAATAAAGTAAGAGTTTTGAAGAAAACTGGAAAGGAGATCAAGTAATGGCTACTGAAACTGCATCACCAAAAAAAGCAGTCAGCAAGAAATCGGCTGACACCGGCGCTCGACTCCGGATCCTATACATCTCTACAATTTCTAAGGAGCTGGTTAAAGACCTTGGCCTAACTAACCCTCATGAAGCTCCAAAGCTCGAAAAAGTTATTGTCAACATTGGCCTAGGCAAAGCCAAGGATGATAAAAAAATCCTTGAAGTTGCAACCAATACACTCCGTAAAATTACCGGCCAACAGCCAGTTGAAACCCTAGCAAAAAATTCGATTGCAGGCTTCAAGCTGCGTGAAGGTAACAAAGTTGGGCTTAAAGTAACGCTACGTGGTGATCGCATGTATGAATTTACGGACCGAATTATTACTGTTGTGCTTCCTCGCTTACGTGACTTCCATGGCGTAAAAAAGAAAGCTTTTGATCAGCAGGGAAATTACAGTATTGGCTTTACTGATCAATCTGTTTTTCCTGAACTTACCTTTGAAGAAACGACAACGCCACACGGCTTGCAGGTAATCTTTGTGATCAACGCCAAGGAAAAGGCGCATTCCCGGGCACTCCTTGAGAAATTCGGCATGCCTTTTGAAAAGGAGCTCAAATAATGACTGACCGAAACGAAGCTCTACGACAATTTCCTTCACACTTTACTGAAGGTTCAGCTGACCATCCCACTCCTCCGGGCGACGGAACCATCCGCGATGACGCACAAACGCTAATACAACAAAGATTTCAGCAGGCAGTCGAAGTGGCTACAAATGCCGACAGACAGGTAAGCGATGAAGCTGGAATGGTAGAGCAGCAACGACGTGCACTTCAAAGAATGGCAGAAGCAGATGAATCAAGGAAGGAATCCTAATGGCTAAGAAATCAATCGTAGCAAGAGACGCCAAACGACTAAAGATGATAGATCATTATGCGGCTAAACGTAAAGAATTAAAGGAACTAGGCGACCAAGAAGGCTTGGCAAAATTGCCACGCAACTCTAGCCCGACACGCCGAACAAACCGATGTATTGAGACTGGCCGCCCACGTGGCTACATGCGTCAGTTTGGCTTGAGCCGCATTAGTTTCCGTGAGCATGCAAGCAAGGGTGAAATCCCTGGTGTAACGAAATCGAGCTGGTAGGAGATATATGAGCACAACAAGCACAGACCCAATTGCAGATATGCTAACCCGGATACGTAACGCCATTAACGTGCGCAAAAACGAAGTTAGTTTGCCGCATTCCAACATCAAGGAAGCAGTTGCTAAATTGCTACAAGAAAGCAACTTTATTGATGGCGTATCTGTTAAGGATGCGGAAGTTGGTAAGGTTATGACTGTTAAAATTAACGACGAAGACAGCAATGCCCGTATTACGGAAATTGTCCGCATGAGTAAGCCAGGTCGTCGGCACTATGTTAACGCCAAAGAAATCCCAGTTGTTAAACGTGGTCGCGGAGTGGTTATCATTTCGACCAGTCGAGGTTTAATGACTGGCGATAAGGCCCGAGCCGAAAAAGTCGGCGGCGAATTAATTTGTAAAGTTTATTAGAGGATATTAAAGGAATAATATGAGCCGAGTAGGAAAACTGCCGATCGCAATCCCGAGCGGTGTGACAATCACTATCGACCCAGCCGAAATTACGGTTGCGGGCTCTAAAGGCACACTAAAACAATTCACTATGGAAGACATTACGGTCAAACAAGAAGGTGAAGAGATTATTGTGACACGAGCAAACGATGAGCCAAAAATACGCGCTAAGCACGGGCTGATGCGCGCGTTACTTAACAATATGGTCAGCGGAGTTAGCCAAGGATTCAGTAAGAAGTTAGAAATTAACGGAGTCGGCTACCGCGTTGCATCCCAAGGAACCGACTTAAAGTTGAATTTAGGCTTCTCACACGATGTAATCTACAAAATTCCTCAAGGCATTACTGCTGCTATCGAGCAGAACACTATTACAGTAAACGGAATTGATAAGCAGCAAGTTGGGCAAGTCGCAGCTGAGATCAGGGCTCTTAAAAAACCCGAACCTTACAAGGGCAAAGGTATTAAATACGAGGGCGAGCGCATCGTACGCAAGTCTGGTAAGAGCGGTAAGGACAAATAATGAGTAAGCAACTAATTCACAAGATTCATAATCGCAATCAGCGCAAAGCTCGCATACGCTCAGTAGTTTCTGGGACTGCTAGTCGTCCACGACTTAGTGTTTTTGTAAGCAATACGCATATTACTGCACAGCTTATTGACGACACTGCAAGCAAAACAATTGCCTATGCTACCACTGTTGGTAATACTGCCGCCAAAGGCACGATGACACAAAAGGCGACAATAATTGGCACAGAGATAGCTACTAAGGCAAAGACCGCCAAGATAAAAGCAGTCGTTTTTGATCGTGGTGGCAAAATATACCATGGCCGCGTCGCAGCATTGGCTGACGCCGCCCGTAAAGCAGGATTGGAGTTCTAGATGGCAGACCAGAAACCGCAGGAACGACGTAACCGTCGACCCGAGATACAACCAGAAGAAAAGCAGTTTGATGAACGTACCCTGCACATTGACCGTGTAGCTCGTGTAGTTAAAGGCGGCCGACGTTTCAGATTTCGCGCCTTAGTTGTTGTCGGTGACAAAAAGAATCGAGTTGGTGTCGGTAGCGCAAAAGGGGCTGATGTTACAGCTGCGGTTACAAAAGCAACCGAAGTTGCCAAAAAGAACTTTATTACAGTTTCATTATATAAAGGCACATTACCTCACGAAGTTGAATCCAAGGTAAGCGGTGCCCACATACTTCTAAAGCCTGCTAGCGCCGGTACTGGCTTGATCGCTGGTGGAGTGGTTCGCAGCATTATAGAAGTTGCAGGGGTAAAAAACGCGCTTAGTAAATCTCTAGGCTCAAGCAATAAGACAAATGTGGCCTACGCAACTATAGACGCCCTAAATAGTCTTGTGCCTTCCCAAAAGTGGATTACTGCTAAACCAAAAGTCGCTAAAGCACCTAAGAAACCTGCCGAAAAGCCAGCCAAGACAAAAGAGAAGGCTAAAGCGTAATGAAGTACCACGAATTAACTACAAGTAAAAATAAGTCTGCTAAACGAGTCGGACGCGGTATTGCCGCTGGTCAAGGTAAGACAGCCGGTCGTGGCACAAAAGGCCAGGGTTCGCGCACTGGGTCTAGCGCAAAGCCGGGTTTTGCTGGCGGTTCAAACCCACTAATGCAGAAACTTCCCAAGCTGCCTGGCTTCAACAGCCATCGTACACCACCAGAAAACGTTTATACTGGACAGCTAGATCAGTTCGCGAATAAAACCATTGATTCGACGGTGCTTGCCTCAGCCAAGCTTATCAGCAATCCTTACGTCAAAGTTAAGCTCATCTTAAAGGGTGAAGTTACTAAAAAAGTTACAGTCAAACTGACTGGTGCAAGCCAATCGGCAATCGCTGCGATTGAGTCTGCTGGTGGCACGTTCGAATCCGTACCACGCCTTGGTCGACCAAAGACTTCCAAAAACGCCAAAAAAGCCTAGTTTATACCAAGCCGCTAAACAGTTAGAATAGAGCTATATGATTAGTGCTGATTTGCAGCGTGACAAAAAGGTCACGCGCGAAATTCATCGTTTGTTTTGGCGAGCGACTGTCAATAAGCCACTGTATTTTTGGCTGACAGTTTTGCTACACCCTCCTGCCATGCTGGTCATTCATGTGTTGATTCCAGTAGAGGTTGCGTTTGGCATCCAAGCCATTATCAAAGGTAATTATGATCAAGTTACTGTCATTGCTTGGACCATTGTCGTTGGCATGTTTTTAACAATGATACTGTTCGCTTTTGCGACCTGGGCTTTTGACCGTCTTGGAACATATTCGGGGAAATACGTTCAGCGGGCTGTGTTTTCTAATTTTTTAAACAAAGATTACGATTTTTATTCCAACCAATTCATCGGTGGTCTTGGAGCCCAGGCAGCAAGACTACGGGATGCTGTTGAAGAGTATGACCGAATAATGATATTTGAGATGATGAAAGCTGCGGTGATTATTATTGCTGGTTTAGTTGTAATAGCTATCCTTTCGTTAGAGTTGGCAGCTTTTCTTTTATTGGGAGTATTAATAATAATCAGCGGCACAATCTATATCGCCAGTTTCCGACTTAAATACCGCCGTATGCTCAGTAAAGCAAGTAATGATTTAGCAGGCGTCTTAGGGGATAGCTTATCTCATGGCAGCACCGTCAAGAGCTATGCGAAAGAAGATTACGAAATGGAGCGCCTATCCAAGCCGCTAGATGTTTGGGGAGAGGCACAGCTTAAAACCTGGGATTCTTCGATTCCGCACACTTTTGTCCGGCACACGCTATTGGCAATAATTATGGCTGTACTATTAGTTGTTTCCTCAAAGCTTTATCGCGAAGGTGCCATTTCGATAGCTACAATAGCGTTAGTACAACTTTATGTGATTCGAGTAGCCAACGTAACCTTAGATATTGGTGATCACATCAAGAAATTTGAAGGACTAATGAGCCATTCATATGAGCCCGTTTCTACGATGATGATATCTACAGAAGTTAATGATCCCGAGCAGCCCGTTAAGCTTAGTGACTTAAAAAATATGCAACTAAAGTTCCGGGATGTTGTATATCGTTATCCCGAAGCTCATGAGAGTCAAAATGCTATTAGTGAATTCAACCTAGAGGTTAAGCCTGGTGAAAAGATTGGCTTGGTTGGGTATTCGGGCGGTGGCAAAACCACAATAACAAAACTACTGTTGAGATTTATGGATGTAAGCGGCGGCAGTATTTCTTTGAACGGTATAGATATTCGAGACTTGGCACAACGTGACCTTAGAGAAAATATTGCCTATGTTCCCCAGGAGCCTTTACTGTTTCACCGTTCTATTCGCGAAAATATCATGTATTCAAATCCATCGGCAACCAAAAGAGAGTTTAACAAAGCCGTCGACACTGCCTATATTGACGAGTTCGTAAAATCATTGCCGAAAGGCTATGACACATTGGTTGGTGAGCGCGGGGTTAAGCTTTCTGGTGGGCAGAGACAGCGAGTTGCCGTTGCGCGTGCTCTTCTCAAGGACGCACCAGTACTTGTGTTAGACGAGGCAACAAGCGCGTTGGACAGCCAGAGCGAGCAATATATTCAAAAAGCGTTGTGGGAGCTAATGAAAGACAGAACGGCTATTGTTATTGCGCACAGGTTGATCACGATTCAGAAGATGGATAGAATAATTGTGCTTGATAAAGGTCAGATTGTTCAAGCTGGTACGCATGCCGAACTTCTCCAAGATAAAAATGGGGTCTACTCTAAATTATGGGCTCACCAAAGCGGCGGCTATCTACTTGAAGGCCAGCAATGATACTTTGAGGCTGCTGAGATTTATGGTTAAATTGATTGATACATGAGGGTAAAAAACTAAGTGAACTGGAAAATAATTGGGAAGTCGTTGACGCATCCAGATATGCGCAAACGTATTTTGGTTGTGCTTGGGATTTTGCTGGTATATCGCATCCTAGCTCACATTCCCGTTCCACTAAGTAATCCCGAGACTCTCCTCCAGGTACTAAACAACCTATTTAATTCCGCAAACGCGCCCCAACTACTAAGCTTTATAAACGTTCTCTCTGGTGGTGCGCTGGCTAATTTCTCAATTATGATTGCAGGTCTTGGGCCGTACATCAACGCTTCCATTATTATGCAGCTGCTAACCAAGGCAGTTCCACAACTTGAAGCTTTGCACAAAGAAGGTGAATTTGGTCAAAAGAAGATTAATCAATATACGCGTCTACTAACGCTGCCTCTAGCCATAATTCAGTCCATAGGGTCAATCTACTTAATTAGGCAAGCCGCACAGTCTATCGGAGGCGTCGGCGATATTACAGCTAACACTTCACTGATGCAATGGGTTCTAATGGTTGCAGCGCTTACAGGTGGATCTATGCTGTTAATGTGGCTTGGAGAGCTTGTGACTGAGCAAGGAATAGGTAACGGTATTTCGCTTTTGATCACAGTTGGAATTGTAAGTGGCCTGCCCGGACAAGTTTCAAATATCTTTGGCTCAATATTTAACAGCAAAGATAACTGGATTGTATTTGGTTACGATCTGCCAATTAACAAAGCAGCGTTGGTTTACGGGCTACTGATAGGGGGTGCCGTATTGCTTATGACGTGGATTGTCGTGATGCTAAACGAGGCTTCACGTAACCTAACTGTCAATTACGCTAAACGCGTACAGGGTAACCGTACTTATGGTGGCATAACGACGAAACTTCCAGTTAAATTGATCACCGCCGGGGTAGTCCCGATTATCTTTGCCGTAGCTTTTTTGAGCGTGCCTAGTTTTGTCGGACAGTTGTTGAGTAGTAGCCAAAATGCCAACCTAGCGCAGTGGGGGCAGCAGCTTAGCACATGGTTTACGACGCCAACTAAACAGACATTTGAAACGCTCGGTTGGCAGGCTTGGATTTATCCAGCGACATATTTTTTCCTGGTTTTTGTATTTACCTTCTTCTATACCAGCATTACCTTCAATTCCAAGGAAATTGCCGAAAACCTCCATAAACAAGGTGGGTTTATAGAGGGTGTTAGAGGTGGCGAACAAACTGAGAAGTACCTCAGTCGAATTATTAATCGCCTGACGCTATTTGGCGCGGCCAGCCTTGGTCTACTCGCTGTGGTGCCGATCATTGCCCAGGTGTTTATAAATACAAGTATTACAATTGGCGGTACAAGTGTCCTGATCTTGGTATCCGTAGCGCTTCAAACGTTGCGCGCGGTCGAATCACGCGCCTTAATGGTCACATATGATCAATATTCTGAGCCAGACTTCTTTTACGAGCCTGGCGCCGCGGCCGACGCCGCTACCGGTGGTCGCCGTTTGAGATTTGGCCCGCGCCTAAAGGCACGTGGCAAGAGCAAAAAATAACTTCTTAAAAACCCTTTACAGAATGGGGGGTGACATGCTACAATTGTCCTCTAGTTATATTTATGGCTGTTAACAAGGAAGTAATCGAGCTCACAGGCACTATAATTGAGACCCTTCCAGGTACTCAGTTTCGTGTAGAACTCGAAAATGGCCATCAAATCATAGCTCACGTCGCCGGAAAGATGCGGAAGCACTTCATCCGAATCGTGCCCGGGGACAGCGTTACCGTAGAATTGACGCCTTACGATCTTACGAAGGGTCGGATTACGTATCGCAAGGGGTAATTACCCAAATATTAAGCAGTGAGTCAATCGCTCGAAAGGAGCATGATCCGCATGAAAGTGCGTGCTAGCGTAAAAAAGATTAGTCCAGATGACAAAATTGTCCGCCGTAAAGGAAGGATCTATGTTATCAACAAGTTAAAACCTAAGCATAAGCAGAGGCAGGGTTAATGGCAGCTCGAATTTCTGGTGTTACAATCCCTGATCAGAAACAAGTCTGGGTCTCGCTGACTTATATTCACGGCATAGGTCCAAAGACTGCCCGAGATATTTTGAAAAAAGCTAATGTAGAGGAAACCACACGGGTTAAAAACCTTAATGACGCTGAAATTGGACGTATTCAAGAAGTTATAAACAATGATTTACTAGTCGAGGGTGAGCTACAGAGGCTCGTAAGTGGTAACATCAAGCGCCTCAAAGAGATAAAGTCGTACCGAGGTCTTCGACATTCCCAAAATTTACCCTCACGTGGTCAGCGCACCAAAACGAATGCTCGTACTCGTCGTGGTAAAAAAGTAACTGTTGGCGGTACCGCTAAGAAGGTAGCAAGCAAGACTTAATATGGCTGAAGAAGACAAGAAAACGGTTGAAAAAACGGAAGCACCAGCAGTGGACACAGCTGTTGTAGATACACCTTCTACTACTGAAGCAGTAGAAAAGAAGGCTCCAAAGCGCAAAAAAGCTAAGCGATCAGTTCCAGCTGGCCAAGTACACGTCCAGGCAACCTTCAATAACACCATTATCACGTTTACAGACCCTAAAGGTAACGTTCTGACAAACTCCAGTGCTGGCGCCTGCGGTTTTCGCGGCTCCAAAAAAGGCACGGCCTACGCCGCTCAAGTAGCAGCTGAGCGTGCTGCACAGGCAGCTAAACAGCAGTATGGCTTCAGTAAAGCCGATGTATTCATTAAGGGTATTGGGCTCGGCCGCGACGCTGCAGTGCGCGTACTAGCCGGTATGGATATCGCTGTTGACAGCATTTCTGACGTAACTGGCGTCCCGCACGGTGGTGTACGACCATCCAAAGCGAGGAGAATCTAAATGGCACGCGACCGATCATCGATTGTAAAAATGAGCCGCCGCGAAGGCTACGCATTACACCCTAAGGCGCACAAGGCATTAGTCAAGCGGACCAGCAAGCCTGGTCAAGGTCCAATGAGCCGTGGTCCACGTGGCGGTAAAGCTAGCCAATACAGTCTACAGCTTCGCGAAAAGCAAAAAGTTAAGCGTCTTTATGGTTTGCTCGAGAAGCAGTTCTCAAACCTAATGAAAGAAGCAAGCCGTCGTCAAGGTCAATCAGGTCAAGTTTTGCTTCAATTTCTCGAACAGCGGGCTGACAACGCGATTTATCGCGCGGGATATGCGCCAAGTCGCCGCGCCGCTCGCCAGTTAGTTACGCACGGTCACTTCCTCCTAAACGACACCCGTGTTGACATACCTTCTATTCGTCTCAAACCTGGTGATAACCTAGTTGTTCGCCCTCACAGTCTCAAGACCGAATATTTCAAGAAGTTAGATGAAGTCAGCCCAGCCCCCGCTGACACCCCAGGATGGTTAAAAGTCGACCGTAAAAAGGTCAGTTTATCAATTACAGGTTTGCCGTCACGTGACGACGCCGAGCCAGATATAAATGAGCAGTTAATAGTTGAGTACTATTCACGCTAAATAAGGAGCTATAATGTCAAATCATATTCACACCCCAAGTCTCGTCAAAGTCGACGATCACAGCGACACCAGCGCTTCCTTCATCATTGAGCCACTTCATAGCGGATACGGTATGACACTGGGCAACTCGTTAAGACGAGTTTTGCTATCGAGCATTGCGGGCGCAGCAATTACTGCATTCAAGATAGAGGGCGTTACTCACGAATTTACCGCTGTTCCTGGCGTTAAAGAGGATGTCGTCGATATTATGCTGAACCTGAAGGGTGTTCGGTTCCGTGTTTATGGTGGTGAGACACAAGCGCTACGGATAGTAAAATCCGGCAAGGGTGTTGTAACAGCTAAAGATATCCAAGCTACAGCCGACGTTGAAATAGTTAACCCAGATCACGTTATCGCAACAATTGATGACGCCAAAGGCAAGCTGACTGTTGATCTAACTGTAGAAGTTGGCCGTGGTTACCGTACTATCGAAGAGGGGGCTACCAAAAAAGCTAGCGATATGATCGCTCTTGACGCCATATTCAGTCCGGTACTACGTGTTCGTTACAAAGTTGAAAACACACGTGTTGGTCAGGCTACTGACCTCGACCGGCTACTTTTGACCGTCGATACCGATGGTTCAATAACTCCCCAGGACGCCTTTGAGGAAGCCTCAGCCATTCTTGTGAATCAGTACACCGCACTCGCTGGTAAAACGCGCATCGCCGCCCCAGAGGTAGCTGCTGAAGCATCCGGCCAGGATACAGACTTTGGTAGTGAAGTAATCGGTGATGAATCAACCGCACTCAGTACTTCAATTGAAGATCTAAACCTAACAGCCAGAACTACCAATGCGCTAATCAATAATGATATCCACACTATCCGCGACCTCTTTGCTTTAAACGATGCAGAATTGCGCGACCTTAAAGGGTTTGGTAGCAAAGCACTTGATGAAGTTAAAGAAAAACTAGCGGAGCTGGAGCTTTAGATGCATCGCCACGGTTACCAAGGTCGTAAATTCCACCGCGAACGTGATCAGCGTAGCGCCTTGATTAAAGGGCTGGCTGATTCCTTGGTAAAGTATGAATCAATAGAAACGACTTTGCCAAAGGCTAAAGAAGTTGTTCCTTATGTCGAAAAATTAATCACAAAAGCTAAAAAAGGCGATCTGCACAACCGGCGCCAGATAATTAGCAGCTTACAGACTATCGAAAGCGCTCATAAGCTTGTCGACGAAATCGCCCCTAAGCTAAAGGGCCGCAATAGCGGGCACTTGCGTATAGAAAAGACCGTTTTGCGCCGAGGCGACAACGCTCAATTAGCTCGTGTATCGTTTGTAGATGATCTCAAAGAAGCCCCGGTAGCCAAGAAGAATGTTGCTGAAAAGCCAGCGCCTAAAGCAACTACGACTAAGACACCAGCTAAAGCAGTCAAACCAACTCCAAAGCCTAAAGCCAAAGCTGCTGCTAAGGAGGCAAAATAATGAAAACTTATAGCGCTAAGCCAAGTGACGTAAGTCGAGTTTGGTATGTACTAGATGCAGGTGAAGCTCCTTTGGGACGTCTATCTACACGTATCGCGACCCTACTTACCGGCAAAGGCAAGCCGGAGTTTACTAAGCACATCGATGTTGGTGATTACGTGATTGTTATTAATGCTGAAAAGACTGTTGCAACCGGAGACAAGCTCGAAAAGAAGGTCTATTACAAGCACAGTAACTACCCGGGCGGCCTCAAAGAAGCCACGCTTGCCGAAAAGATGATCAAAGATCCGACATTTGCTATCCGAAATGCGGTCCGCGGCATGCTGCCAGTTAATAAGCTCCGTGATGAGCGCCTTAACCGTTTGAAGATCTACGCTGGCACAGATCACAACCACGAAGCACAGAAACCAACCACTATATCTATAAAGGATGTTAAATAATGGCTAAAGACAACTATTTCTACGCACTTGGGCGCCGCAAAAGCGCTACTGCCCGAGTTCGTCTAATGACTGGCAAGGGTGTTATTACCATCAATGGTAAGCCAGCTAACGAGTATTTTTCCGAGAGTAAATATCTGCTTACCAAACTTCAACAGCCTTTTGTAGCGCTTGATAATGTTAACAAGTTTGATGTCAGCGCTAAGGTCTCTGGCGGTGGCCACGAAGGTCAGGTTGAAGCCATTCGTTTGGGTATTTCCAAAGCCATCGTCGTAATGAACCCAGACTTTAAGAGTACCCTCAAGCGAGCCGATCTAATTAGCCGCGATTCACGCGAAAAAGAACGCAAGAAGTTCGGTCTCAAAGGCGCTCGCAAACAACGCCAGTTCACCAAGCGCTAACTCTCAAAGCACAAGATATTTGACAGCTATTGACACAGGGTGTATATTAGTCCGCATGTCAAGTATGAAGCACAACCAGTATTGGTTTATCCGCACCACAAGTGGCGGTGAGTTTTCTTTGTACGCATAAATTAAGACAAGCAGAGACAAACCTACCGCCGAAGAGGCGGTTTTTTAATATAAATGGGAAGTTTAAAAGGAGATAAAAATGAGTACTGACTTAACAGAAATGGGTATGGAGCAAAATAAAGAGAGACCGCGGCTTCCGCGGACTACGGGAATACTTGTTGATGATGATATGAACATGTTTCCATTTGGGCTTGGGCGAGCCATAAATTTAGCTAGACAAGCGTTGCCAGAAGATCTCGAAAGCCGAATACGGTTATACGAACTAGGCCAGGTCACGCTAACTTGTGGAGAGGAAGAAATGATACGATCTCTAGCACAGAGTAGCCTATCTGGAGAAATTGCCCCCATAGCTGCTTGATAAAATGGTAAGATATAGCTAGATGAGTAAAACGGTAATTTTAACGGGATTACGTGCTAATAATGACCTTCATATAGGGAATTATCTTGGTGCTTTGCTGCCGATGGTGGATATGGCCAAAAACAAGGGCGGTGAATTTCAGGTGAACTTGTTTATACCGGATTTGCATAGCTTCACAACGCCGATTGATCATTCAAGGTTGCAGGAAGGTATAAAGCAAAACCTGAGGGTTTTTGTAGCGGCTGGACTGCCATTAGATAACGCCGACGTTCATATTTATAGACAAAGCTATATTCCTGCGCACAGCGAACTAACATGGATTCTTGATTGCTTCACTGGCACTGGTGAAATGCAGCGGATGACGCAGTTCAAAGATAAATCGGAAGGACTGGGTGACGATCGGATCAGTGTTGGACTGTTTAATTACCCCGTGTTAATGGCGGCTGACATCCTGCTATATGGTGCAACTTACATTCCTGTGGGCGATGACCAGAGTCAGCATCTGGAGTTTACGCGTGATATAGCCGAGCGGCTGAATAACCGGTTTGGCGAACTCTTTGTGGTGCCCAAACCAGTCAAGGAGCAACACGAATTCTTCGGCAAAGACCAAGGTCTCCGTGTCAAAGATCTGGCCGATCCAACCAAAAAGATGAGCAAGTCTGATGAGTCTGGCAAGGGCGTTATATTTATGACTGATAGTCCCGAGGAGGCTCGCAAAAAGATAATGTCTGCCACGACTGATAGTGCTGGCAGTGTTGCATATACCTCAGAGCAGCCTGGCATAAGTAATTTGTTGGATATATTGAAACTGCTAGGCGGTACACCTGATGAATTTATTGGCAATGATCAGTATGGTCCGCTTAAGGAAGCAGCCGCGGTTAGGGTTGCAGAATTCCTGACAAATTTCCAAGCTGATCTTGCAAAAGTGGATGAAACAGCCATTGATGCCAAATTAGCTGAATCTGAGAGGCGGATGAGCGAGCAGGCAAATCAGACTTTAGCAAAAGTTCAAAAGGCGGTTGGCCTGCGGCCCTAGATGAGTAATTTGGAAATTTCGAGAGCCGAGCGACTGGACCAGTACGTAATCAGGCAATTGCCCGAACTGACACGCAGTTACGCCTCTAAGCTGATTGAACAGGGCAGGGTAACGGTCAATGGCGAACCTGTATATAAGTCGGGCTACAAATTACGTGAATCCGACAAAATACAAATTGACCATGACGCGGCCGACTTGCCTGACATTCCCGATATTGAGCTTGAAGTTCTCTACGAAGATGAAGATTGTGCCGTAATCAACAAACCAGTAGGGTTATTGAGCCACAGCAAGGGTGCTTATAATCCTGAAGCAACCGTTGAAAGCTGGCTGAAGTCGAGGCTTAAGGGCATTACCGGCGACCGAGCCGGCATCGTCCATCGTTTAGACCGTGCTACTAGTGGCGTTATGATTGTCGCTAAGACTCCGGAAGCTTTACTCTGGCTACAGAAACAGTTCTCTCAAAGGCGTGTAAAAAAGACCTACGTTGCCGTGGTAAGTGGTGAGTTCAAAGAAGAGGAAGCAGTAATTGATATGCCGATTGAGCGAAATCCAAAAAAACCCCAGACATTTAGAGTCGGCAGCAATGGTAAGCCAGCTGTTACAGCATACAAAGTAATACAAGCCGGTGATGGTCTGAGCTTGGTCGAGCTAAAACCTGAGACTGGGCGTACGCACCAGCTGAGAGTTCATTTGGCACAAATCGGACATCCTATAGTAGGTGATTCGTTTTATGGCGGCAATGTTGCTGACAGACTGTTTCTGCATGCTAGGGAATTGGAAATAACAATACCAAGCAAGAAAAGAAAAACCTTTAATGTCCCGGTTCCTACAGAATTCAGTAAGAAGGTTAAATTATGAATGGAATATTAATTCATCCTAAAACAGATCAACAGCTAACAGCATTTATTGAGCGGCCCTCACACGCAGTGTTGATTATTGGTCCTGCTGGTAGTGGCAAGCTGACCGTGGCAAATAATCTTGCCGAAACAATCCTAAAACTAAGCCCAGGCAAAATAGCCACATATGGATATATGCGCATGATTGAGCCCGTCGGCGGCAAAGCCATCGGTATTGACGAAATCAGAGAGCTTGAACGCTTCCTAAGCCTCAGAGTCCCTCTTAGATCTGGGTTTAACCGAGCCATTATCATACAAGACTCCCACATGCTAAGCATTGAGGCCCAAAACGCACTACTAAAATTACTAGAGGAACCTCCTGAAGGCACTATAATTATTCTTACCACTAATCATAGCCAATCACTTTTACCGACAATTCGTTCAAGATCCCAGACAATTAGCCTAACTCGCCCAGGCCAAGTTCAGATAAACAACTATTTTTCTGACCAAAACCACCCCGAAGCTAAAATAAAACAGACGTACTCGATCAGCGGAGGTTTACCTGGCCTTATGAGCTCCCTGCTAAACGAGGAGGAGCATCCACTTGTTAATGCCACCAGCTGGTCGCGGAAGCTGATTGCCCAAACTGTTTATGAAAGGCTTTTAGCGGTCGATGAACTGTCAAAGGATCGCCAGCTATCAACTGATATTACATTTATCCTAAAGCAAATGGCGCATGTTAGTTTACAGACTGCCTCTGGCAAAGCGGCTATTAAATGGCGATCAATATTAAAAGCAAGTTATGAAGCAAATCAAGGATTGAGCGAAAACGGCAACGCGAAACTCATTCTAACGAAGCTAATGCTTAGCATCTAACAGCGTGGTATAATTGTCCACTAGATGTACGAATTGCTTATAGTAGCCGGCTTTGGTGCCTTGGCCTACCACAACGTTCAAATTCATGATGACGAATTCGCCAACGTCTCTCGCAAAGTTGGTGACCGACTTGGCAAGCTCTGGGACATAGCCCACCAGGGAATGAGAGAAAACCGCTTCTTACGCGCCGAGAAGGCACTACTAACCATCCTCAAGATCGATGAAAAGAATGCGGCAGCCTACAATCGACTTGGCATTCTCTATGCTAAGCAAAAAGAATACCGTGATGCGATCGACTGTTTTGAAATCGCGTCCTCAATTGAAGCAACAGCCTCAAGCCTGCACAATCTTGGTCTAATATATTATGAGACTGAAAATTACGAAAAAGCTGCGGTTGCTTTTGAGCAGGCGTTAAATTTAGAGGACAATCTCGCTGCACGCCACGTCGCCTATGCTAAGGTTCAAGAGAAGCTGGGCAACGACAAGCTTATGTTCCAGGAGCTGGAGCGTGCTGCCGAATTGGAGCCAAATAGAGAGACCTATATGCTGCTATATAAGGCTTACAAGGCTAATGATATGGAAGAAGAAGCCGCTCAAATCGCCGATAAAGTAAAAAAGCTAAAAGCACCGGCCCGCGCAAAGCGTATTTTGCGCCCACGCCGCGTTATAGTTTAGATCGCTTCTCGTATATCCAGCTCAACAAAACTATGTATTCGGAAATAGCTGGGTTCACCAGTCCTGTCTTTAACAGAACCGATGGCAACTATTTCAGGGTAGGATTGGTCGTTTATCACAAGTCTGCCTGATTCGTCGACTGCGAGAACCGTGCCTACTACTTCAGCGCTACCCCTCTCAATTTGCATCGCAACATCAATAGGAAGCCCATAGACGTCGATTTGATGTACAAGAGCCTCAGGGTAGTCCGGATGATCGGTATGCCCAAATATCGTACCATCAGCTGGTTCTAGCTGAAAAATCGGGCTGAGCCCGTTTGTTAGCTGTTCTGGGCTAACGTCAGATGGATAATCGATACTCATATTTGTAGCAATCTGGTGCAGGGTGTAGGATTCGAACCTACGAAGGCATAAGCCAACAGATTTACAGTCTGTCGTGTTTGACCGCTTCACTAACCCTGCATATATTTTGGAGCCACCTGTCGGATTCGAACCGACGACCCCCTGTTTACAAAACAGGTGCTCTAACCAGCTGAGCTAAGGTGGCGTTTACAGTGATGTAGTGTAGCAAAAACAGGGGAAATTTGCTACTATTGTCTAGATATTTCGCCATCTTAGCTCAGGGGTAGAGCACTTCCATGGTAAGGAAGGGGTCCCGGGTTCAAATCCCGGAGATGGCTCCAGTTTACAAAAAACTCTCAATCTGTTAATATAAGACTCTATGGCAAAAAAAGGCGACAAGCGTAAGATTATCGGTCTGGTTTCTGAAGAATCCGGCGAGCGTATTTATTACACAACTAAAAATACTATGAATACGCCAGATAAGCTTGCGCTTAAAAAGTACAGCCCAAAGTTACGTCGACACGTCGTGTTTACCGAAACAAAAAAGAACCTTGGCCGTAACGAAGCGCCAAAACGCTAAATACCAGGTGCCTGCTTCTTAGTAAGATCCAAGATTGTGTTTACCATTTCGGCATGGCTCCAGACTAGTGGCGTAACACCGAGCGGGGACCCCGTTTCGGGGTCAAACTGCTCACTTAGTACGCCGCTAGGGAGTTCGTGCGCCAGTGCCCAATCCAGCAATTCATGCGACTTATCAATCTTGCCAGCCATCGCATAGTACTGTGCCAGCCATAATGTGCTTACAATCCATGGATTACCTTTGAATTCATGTTTCGTCAGAAAGTAGTTGTCATATTCGTAGCGTAGAACCCCCCCAGAAGGAGAGGTGTTCAACAACCGTTCGTCGATGTGCTGGGCAGTGTTTTTAAGGCGTTCATCATCCATTGGCAGTCCAAGATACATAAACGGCCCATACAGGCTAGATATGTCTAGGGTGTCATCATATTGGAGTTCGCCATTTTCTTGAAGCAAAAATCCTTTACGATAGTATCCGTCAGGGTGATAAAGCTTATCAAAATTACTCCTGATAAGTGAGGCTGCTTTCTCCCAACGGCTGGCTTCTTCGGGCCGATTAAAGAACGTTGCTAGTTTTGAGGCTGTTTCTAGACCGGCAACCGTTACTGCGGTCGTATAGGTGGATGTTATAAATTTCTCTTCCCAAAGATCATAGCTGGCATGTGGCAAGCCTGTCGATTCATCGATGAAGCTACTCATCCAGTTTGCACAAGCTACAACAAAAGTTTGGAAAAGGTGCTCGATGAAGTTGCGGTCTTCTAAATTTGACTCTAGATATTCGCCAACCAAAAATATTACACCGGCTGTTTCATCTTCTTGAATAGCTAGCTCTCGCCGTCGACCATGTACCAATGGGTGCCAAGTGCTGCCAATTGCTCTATCCGGCTGGTATTTATGCATTAGATAGCCGTCTTTATGCATCGTGTCTCTAGCGAATTCAAAAAACTGTTTTGCTTCATCGAAATGCCCGAGCCGAATTAATGGCCAGAGCGCATACGCTGCGTCACGCGGCCAGCAGTAGCAGTAGTAGTCTCGACCAAAGTTAAAAATACTCGAATCTCCGCTTGCAAGCACCGAACCACGTTCATCGCAGTGGGCTTTTATCACGAGCAGGCTGTGCTGCAGGCTTCTCTTTTTAAAGTCAGGGTACTTCTTTTGGCTACTCCCTAACCATTCCTGCCATTTTTGTCGGACGTGCCTGAGCCTATCCTGCATTGCTTGTTCCTTGAAAGACACATGGATTTTTTCGGCGTCAGTCTGACTACTTGCCGCAATAATCCAGTAGTCAAGGCCAGTAGATTCACCAGCAGGGATGCGTTTTGTAAAACGTATAACACTATCGACACCACCGTGTTCGACTGCATTATTTGATAATTCGCCGTCCTCGGCATCATGATACGTGCCCGACTTACCTTCGATGCCATAATTACCAACGGCGTATTGGTCAAAGTCGGTGTTATCAGTGAATTGACCGGCAATTAGCAGACAGTAACGGCCTTTATAATCAAGTATGTAGTTTTCGTCGGGTACGTAGAGCGCAGTATCCGCTCGACCATCTCTAGAAATTTCGAATACCTGATGCATAAATAATCTTACTTCACGCTCATCTGCGCTGTTGTTAACAATTTTGATGTGTCTAATTAATGCGTTGTGCTGGTCATCGATGAAGTCTTGAAAGTGCAGGCTAACACCAAGCTCCTCTGATTTGAGGTTTAGATCGCTGATCAAGGCGTCTTCTTCAAAGTCGATTGATATATCCCAGCTGCCATCATCTGTCCATTTGAAATGTCCATCAACCCAAACGCCAATTTTGTGCTGACTTGATCTAGCGGTTGTTAAATTTTCGAGACCGACATATGGGTAGTAGAAATCATGTACTAAGCCATGTTCATCGAGCCCGACAAACATCTGCCCATTACTCAAAACAACTGGTCTGCCCATTATTGCCCACCCATGCCTATCATAGTGGCAGGCCCTTTTCGGCTATCCTAAACTGCAAATCACGGTACGCATTCATAAAGTTAATAAAACCCTCATATGGTGTGTCATAAGGGCTGAAGTAGGCATGAATATCTCCGTCGTTAAACCACTTGGTGCACATGTAGTAGAAATGGTCTGATGTCTGCAGCCTACGCCAATCTTCGATCAATCCTAAATCATTACTAGCGAGAATACTCTCTTGAAGACTATAAAGTGAGTTTATGGCTGTACCCTGCATAGCATTGCCTAGCCATGCCGAGAGATCCCGCTCTGTGTCCGCCCACGTGATAGTCTGAGGCACGTCAACGAAGTCAGCCGGCGAATATGAGTCAATTACCTCACTGACAGTCATGAAAGTGTGTCCGTCGGTCTTTAACCATTCTTTGGGTAAATGCTCCAAAAAACCAAATACTCCGGACTCCTCCCATTGGTGCTCGCCAAAAGTCTCATAGTCCATAAATAAATTAAAATTAGATGCAGCTTGATCCTCGCTCAGCCAATGAGAAAATTTATCGGCGGTTAAAGGGAACTCTGCCCATTCACTGTCGCCAAATCTAAAAGCGATGTCATCACTGAGTTTGTAATTTTTCATTAGCAGCCGTATTTGATGTGTATAGCTGGGACGGTAGACAAAATTTGGACTTCGCCAGCCCAATACCTTATCCCAGCCTTCAGCTAGGATGCCTTTATAGCCGGCCTGGTCTGCCCAGTATGCCAAATCATTGTTGTAAGCAAGCTCTGTGTTACGGAAAACCTGTGGCGTCTGGCCGAAAACCTCCTGTACCTTGCGTTTGTGCATGTCAACCTGCACCTCGAATTCAGTCCTAGAATAAAAGAACGCCAGACTGTGATGGTAGGTTTCGCCGACGATTTCGACCCGGCCAGTGTCTGTTAGTTGCTTGAATGAAGTTAAAGATTCAGGAGACCAGCGCTCGAGTTGCTCTAATACAGTGCCAGTGATAGACAGACTTAATTTAAAATTCGGATTTTCATTAAGCAGTTTGAGTAGTCGCTCATTTGTAGGGATATAGGATTTTTCGGCTACTTTTTTTAGGATGCGTTCATTACTGGCTTTATCGTCGTATGGTGCGTTGAAATAATTATGATCACTAGCCGCGTCAAAAATCGTGTAGTGCCTTACCCTATAAGGTTGATGAACATGTAAATACAAGACTATTGCTTTTGTCATGATGACACCCCAGCAAGATGTTCATTGTAAACACGTTTAATTTTTTTGCTGGCATCATCCCAAGATAATGTCTGATACTCCTGATAAGCGTTCTGCCATAGTTCGTCCCTCAGGCTGTCGTGTTTTATTACTGCCAACATATTGTTGGCCATTTCATTGACGTCCCAGTAGTCAACTTTGAGGCAGTTTTTTAGTACTTCGCTAACACCTGATTGTCGGCTGACCAAAACAGGTGAACCATAACCAATTGCCTCGAGGGGAGTGAGTCCAAAAGGTTCTGAAACAGAGGGCATGACAAACAAGTCTGCCACGCCAAAAGCGTCACGCCATCGCTTGCCACGCTGAAAGTTGGCAAAAATTACGTTTTGCCCTATTCCTAGATCAGCCGCTAATTCAATAAGTTCAGTGTATTGCTCTCCGCTGCCAACGATTAATAGGATGGTTTTTGGTTCTCGCTGCACCACTAATTGAGTCGCGCGTAAGAGATTCGGCAGCCCTTTTTGGATAGTCAGTCGGCCGACGTTTACGATCACACGGTAGCCAAGCTTCTTCATTGTGGTTATGTAACGATACGCATTCTGGTCATCAAGCGGGGCAATCTCGCTAGAATCAATGCTGTTGTGAACCACTTCAATTTTGCTAGCCGGGACACCGTAGTCTCGGACAATAGATCGCTTAGTATGCATGCTTATCGCAATAATTTTGTCAGCTAAGTGCAAGCCAATCGCCTCAATTTCACGGACAAATGGATTGCCGTAGTTGTTGCCGGCACGATCAGATTCAACTGAATGTACGTGCATGATTATTGGACAGTTCTTGAGCTCACGCACTCGAAGGGCTGCTCTAAAAGTCAGCCAATCGTGAGCATGTACGATGTCGAACTCTTTCTCCTCTACAAGACGTGCAACAGATTGTTCGTAGAGTGCTTGTTGCTCATGAATATTGAGCCACTTAACACTCCCGTCTTCAGCTAAATATTTATAGCTATCATAAGCGATTCCAGATTTGACAATTTGAGTAATCCCTTGAGGATGGGCGGCCGTGATATCCATAAAATCTATGCCGTGCTCGGCGTCGTATGGAAGAACAAATTCGATATCAACATCAGTTTTTGAGAGGGCTTTACACAGCTGGTAGCATGCAATACCAAGCCCACCGCTGTTATGAGGTGGCAATTCCCACCCAAGCATCAGAATTTTCATGACCCTCTTTTTTTAAACTCGCGTTTTATTTTTCCGACTTTAATTATAGGTATTTCATCTGTTTAACACAAGCGAAATAGTAATTTATTCAGCGTTTGCGGGCTTTTCGGACCGAAGCCAATACACGCCCAAGTACACTAATGGCGTTTCAAAAACCGAAAGCAAGCATCGTACACCCCAGTAAGGTAGAATTATTCCGACGAGAAACGAGATGTTTTCACTGAATGGAATACTAAACGAATAAAATGCGATGACTACGAATACGGTCGAATCTATGAACTGAGCGATAAAATTTGAAACATTGTTTCGGAACCAAAGCGCCTTGCCGTGCATTCGCTTGCGTAGATTACTAAAGATGAGTACATCCAATAATTCCGATGCAGCATAGGCTGCAATAGCTGCAGCGGCAAATCTTAAGGATGTTGTAAAGACAGTGTCAAAAGACGGTTCGAGCCACTCAGATCTTGGCCCGGCCGGCAGCGCAGTCGCGAATACGGTAAAAGCCGTTAATAAAATAACAATCAGCATGCCAGTAAAAACCATACTTCGTGCCCTGGCCTTGCCATAAACTTCTACAACAACATCTGTTAACGTAAACAGTAACGGCATTACAAAAATTGCAATACTAATGCTGGTCGTAAGTCCAAAAACAGTTAAAAATTGAACAGTTTTGGTTCCCATTAACTGAGAAACAATCACTCCAAAAATGTAGAGTGACATTATTACGTCAAAATGGTGAAGTTTAGGATTTCTCATGGCTTGATTTGGCAGGGGTTCGTGCTGCGTAATGGAACTTTGATACACCCTCAACATAGCATATCAAAGTTTGATACCGAGGTAGATAGCGATGTTTAGCCGTATGAAGCGATCTAAGGCTTTGAGCGGGACTTTTGCTTCGACAAGGCTGTACGACGAACGAATGTTCTACCAAGCGTTTATACAGGATTTGAGGCGGGCCCAACTGGAAGTAATTATTGAAAGTCCGTACTTAACGTGCAGACGTGCAAACGAACTTAGCCCCATTTTCAAGAAATTAATAAACAAAGGAGTTAAAGTGCGACTTAATACGCGCTTTCCTGGCCATCATAATGAATACTTGAGAATACAAGCTTGGACTGCATTAAAGAATCTTAAAGCAATTGGAGTTCAAGTTAAGCTTTGTAATGATTACAGACACCGCAAACTAGCAATAATAGATGAAACAGTGCTTTGGGAAGGTAGCCTGAACATCATGTCTCAAAATAACAGCAAGGAAGTTATGCGTCGTACAAATTCCGAGCCTTTGTGCAAGCAAATGATTGCATTTACAAAACTCAACAGGAAATTTTGGTAGTATTAGCACATGAAATGTAAAAATAATAAAATATGATAGTTTTTGCAATTCTTGCAGGACTAGTTGCTGGCTGGTATTTAGGAAAGATGAATGGCAACAATGTTTTGATAGCGTTCTATCTCTACAGATTTCGGAGCGAAAAAGACTATCTAGTACTTTATGATCTTTGTGACAGTGAGTTTGCGTATGAAATGATGAGTGGAGAAAAAATACCTCCAAAAAACTACGCTGAATTTCTTTTGTGGCATCAAGAGTGCCGACCTAAGGCAGTAAAGACGTTTAAAAAATATTGGGATCCACTGATTAAGTTTATGATTAAATCCTATACATATTTGTTGATAATTCCAGCAATCCTATTCTTCAAGTACACCTTATATTTTATTATTCCGGTAATTACTGTGCATTTAGCCTTTACCCTGTACTACCGTTTTGTTAAACATAATAATTTAGATTTTTGTGCGATTTTAATGATGACATTAGTCATCAAAGACATTAAAAAACAAATTAAGTAGTTTTTAAAGTAGGAGCGGGCCAGCTGCTAAAAGGGCAGAATTTCGGATGACCTGACACCGAGGGCTTTGACTAGTTTCTCTAGGATCTCAACAGATGGTGCTACTTCTACTCTCTCAATTCGTGCGTAATAGTTTGCACTTATCCCGGCTTTTTTTGCCAGATCAGCTTGTGTAAGGTTTTTCTGGCGTCTGTAGTGTCTCAATTGAGATGCGATAAGTTTGCTTGATTTGTGGGTCATAATAAGCTGTGTCTTTAAGCAGACATATTGTAACACCTATATTCATGAACAGAATAAACATAAGCGGAATGTGCCTAGCAATGGTGTAAAAATAACACTTGTAGCGAGCCTACGTGTAGAGTAATATGTAGATATGCAACCAACATCAGATATCGGCAGGAGAATTCGGATGCTCCGCAAGTCAAATGGAGAATCACTTGTGCAGCTTTCAGAAGCAATTAATATTGATCGTTCGTATCTTAATAAGGTCGAACTGGGCAAAATTAAGCCGTCAACCAAGTTGCTAGAACGAATATTGGTCCATTTTTCAGTGGAGGGTAGTAAAGCCGAGGTACTAAGACAGGTTGCCGGACATGTTCCGCTAAACATTGTCTCTGACTTAAGCGGAAAGGAAGGAATAAACACTATGCTTGAACAACCGACAACTCAAACGATGACTCAAGTGTCATTGAACCCAATGCAAACACCAGTTTTGTACACGGATTCGACATTTGTAAGTGCATCCGAGTTTGGTTTGGTGCTAGATGTAGCCCAAAACATGAATGGCCAGCAACAAAATATAGTTGCAAGAATTGGCATGAGCTTCGATCACGCAAAAAAGCTGATTGATGTTTTACAAGATACTTTAGATAAAAACGAGCGCTGATATACAGCGCTCAGTAGCAAGGATATAGTAACATAGTACCCCCACTTTAAGATGGTTAACAGGGCTCCGGCCCTGTTTTAATTAGAGTCGCAAATGTGATTAATTTTGTAAAAACGGCGCTACTCAGATATTTATGATATTGTTCTGCTTTTTTCATATTCTAAAATATTTAGAATGTTTGGATTATCTTTTTTCAAAATCATATATGGCCCATTTGGGATCTTACGCGCTTTGATTTTGCCATGTCGGATGAGCTTTCGTATTGTTTGAGGGTGCAGGCCGGACTTCCAGGCTAGAGTAGAGTCAGTAATGCACTTTTCGTGTTTGTAGTCTCCGCATAGTGAGCCAGGAATCTTCTTTTTGTTGATCGCGTCTTGACAGTTCATGCATTTGAATCCCCATTTGTCATACCACCCATCCGTTTCATTGACGCCACTCCCACAAAGCGAACAATTACGTCCTTCGCCAGCCATTGAGAAACCTTTTGGCTCATTCTCTAGGCGTTTCTGCCACCCTAGTTGCTCCCTTGACATATCTAGTGCTAAATCTACAAAATTAAAGAGATTATACGCAGCTTCACGATATTCGTCATCAGATCTGTAAGTAATACCTTCTTTTTCACAGATAGCTTTGAATTCGGCTATATCTTTATCAGTAATTTGCATACTTGTTCAGTCCTATGCCTATAATATTATACCTATGACTAAATCAGATAAGCCAAAGACTGACAGTAAAAAATATCGCGTACTAGTAGACGATAACTTCCATTATATGGACGAATCTGAGCGATATACTTCAGGTGAATATGATACGGCTGAAGAAGCCATAGCAAAATGTAAAGAGATTGTTGATGATTACATCAATGATGCTGCAAAAAAATCTGATAGTGCTGTCGAGCTTTATGACTCATATGTCAGCTTTGGTGAGGATCCGTATATTGAGGGGCCAACAGAAGCCGACTTTTCGGCCTGGGACTATGCTAAAGAGCGAGCAGAGCAGATTTTTATAGCCAAAATAGGCCAAAATGATACGGATGTGGGGCAGCTCACTTTAAATGACGCCATAAAGTTAGCTGAAGAAAAGCACAAAGGCCAGGTTGATAAAGGAGGAGAACCATACATATCGCATCCGTTGAGCGTAATGGGGATGCTGAAGGATGAGCCTTCAAAAATGGCAGGTGTTTTACACGATATTGTCGAAGATACAACGGTAACTTTTGATGATCTCAAAGGTCTGGGTTGCCCGGAGGAAGTTCTAAGCGCCGTGAGGCTGGTTACTCATGCTGAGGACTTTGACGGATCTGATGAATCTTACATGCGCGATATCCAGAATATCGCTGACTCTGGCAATCAAATTGCAGTTGATGTTAAGTGGGCTGATCTTACGAACAACCAAGACCTTTCACGAATACCTAGCCCGACGCCAAAAGACCATGCAAGGTTAATACGTTATTCTAAAGCAAAAACCGTGCTAAAGCCTTTGGTCAGCGATTACCTGGCTAGTCTTTAGGAAGCTCTTTAGCTGCACCCAGGATCCATGCTCTGTGATAATCTTCGCTAAAGTACGTTGGCAAGTAACCTTCGTCTTCGTTAGCTGCTTTTATATGTCTCTCGTAAGCCTCAGTTGGGTCGAGCTGGATGTGTTGTATATCCAGGCTATAGCCTATTGAAGTGACTGATTCAATAATGGGTTCAAGGCTTCCTTCGATATGGCCAACCATCTCAAGAACGATGTTACGATGCTCAGCAATAGCTTTCTTTGCTATGCCTTCGCCGATTTCGTTAACCACTTTTTGGGATATCTCTCCAAAATCATCAAAAATTTGTATATTTCGGTATATCTCTTCTGCATTTATTATCACATAGCCCGTGGGGTAATTCTCGTGAATGTATGTGGTTTTACCTGCGCCGTTACCACCAGAGATAATGATTATTTTTGGATTATTGTTTGATGCCAATGAGCTATCATCAAAGAACTTTGCGACTTCATTTTCTATGTCAATATTAGGCTCGGTGCTCATAACACTACTTTACCTTAAAACGTAAAAGCACTTATCAAATTAACCAAATAAGGTCTAAATATTAAATAATTATTAAAAAGTAACTAATATCACAATATCCTGAAATCTCAATCAATAACAGATGCAGTGGAAATATCTGTTAATGCTTATGATCACCTCTATAGCGTTTATGCTACTAAAAAAGTATTTGCGAAAATAGCAACATATGATAAAAATATATTTACTTTATAGGAGGGTCAGATGAGCAAACGAAAAGTTCTACCTTTATCACTCTTTATGGCACTGGGGATGCCGTTAGTGCTGGTACATCCAGCCTTCGCCGCAACTAGCGGAGATGTCGGGCAAGTTGAAAGCTTTATTAGAAGTGTCATTCAGGCACTAGCAGGACTTGCCGGTCTCATAGCGACCGGCTTTTTTGTTGTGGGGGGATTTAGCTACATAACTAGCTCAGGCAATCCCGAACATTTGGACAAGGCCAAACGTACAATAATGTTTTCAGCTACCGGCCTGGCTGTTATTATTGGCGCATTTGTGATCAGTAATATAGTTACTACGCTCGCAACTAACGCATTTGGTAAGTAAATGTCATGTTTGGCATTTTTGGCATTCAGCTAACCACGCTGGCCGATTCAACGGCCGTCAGTCGTGCAATGCAGTCCACGGTTAACCCTCTCGTTGCCACTATTGTTACGATAGCGTCTTTAGCCTGCGTCTTCTTTCTGATTGTCGGCGGAATTCATTACATGACCAGTGCTGGACGACCAGACAAACTGGAGTATGCCAAAAAGATAATTAGAAATGCTCTGATAGGTCTAGCGCTGATTATCGGGGCGGCAACACTTACTGCCGTTCTGTCTCATGCCTACACAGGATCTGGTAACAATACAGCTCAGCATCTGCCAGCCTTAACTGCAATCACGCCAGTCCATAACTCGCCAAGTTTGGTTGATGTGCTTATCAAAGCTGTTACAGGCCTATTGCAAAATATTGTTGAATCCGTCGGTGCACCGTTTATAAAAGCCATTCAGTTCTTTACTAGCGCTACGCCCCTGATAGCCGAAAACAGCGCTGTATTCAATCTATGGTTGGCAATTGTTGCCATGGCTGATGCTCTATTTGTGCTTGTAGTTGCTTTACTTGGATTCAACGTTATGAGCACCACTACTTTTGGACTAGAAGAAATTGAATTTAAACACTTATTGCCTCAGCTCGGCCTGATCTTCTTACTCATGAATAGTTCTATCTTCATCATTGACGCCATCATTAGCCTCAGTAACGGAATGATTTCTGCTCTTAACGCTGGCTTTGGCAATATTTCTGTCTGGAAAGCACTATCGGGTGTTACGGATCAAGCTGGAGGTTTAGGCGTTGCAACACTGCTAATTATGGTGGTGTTTATTATTTTGTCAGTTATGCTCATGGTTTATTACGTTGGGCGTATAGTTACGCTGTACCTCGGGGCAGTGCTTGCGCCACTAGTGTTATTACTGTGGCTGCTTCCAAGTTTTAAAGATTTTGCGGCTAATGCTGCAAAAACCTATCTAACAACTATATTTGTGCTGTTTATACACGTCGTCATTCTAGAATTAGCGGCCTCTATCTTTGCAACTCTGATCGTAGCCAATCCTGACAAGACACCCGACCCCGTCATGGCATTAATAGTTGGCATCGCAACTCTAATCGCATTACTAAAAACTCAGGGTGTATTGATGCAATTGTCATATGCAAGCATTGGGCCAAAAGCTCTTAGAAAACTAGGCGGACAGTTTATGAATAGTGTTAGTTATGCGACGACAGTTACCACTAAAGCAGTCCCTAGACCAACGAAAGGAGTCGTATCATGAAAACCACTGTTGTCCCCGCGCAAATAACTACAGTAGAAGACCGTATTATGGGTAATCTAACTTTGCAGCAAATGGTTCTTTTAGTAACCCCCGTTTTTGTAAATTTTGTTCTTTTTGCCTTACTGCCAAGTAGTATGCATATTAATTCCTACAAAGTGGTGTTGATGACTTTGGTAGTTAGCATATGTGCACTTCTGGCCGTGCGAGTTAAAGGTAAAATTCTACTAATTTGGCTAGTTACGATTACTCGATATAACAATCGTGCGCGCTATTTTATATTTGATAAAAACGATACTTACTTACGAGAATCAATTGAATCTCCACAAACCAATCAGGAAGAAGAGGTCTTGGCGCATGATCTGGAGCCAGCACCAATAAGGCAACTACCGGTTATGAGTATTGCTGATGTAGCCAAGCTAGAAGGAATTATTGCTAATCCAGCCGCTAAACTGAGCTTTAAGCTCAATAAGAAACGAGGTCTTCATGTCAGTATTACGGAAGTCGAACGCTAAAGTATCCGCTAGACGCCAAATAAATATTAAGTCTGTTAAAGACGGCGTACTTACCCTTCCAGGACACGAATACCGGGTTGTTATGCAAGCTTCATCGATTAACTTTGAGCTCAAAAGTGAAGCCGAACAAGATGCCCTAATTGACACGTATCAGAGCTTCTTAAACTCATTAGATTCATCATTTCAGATAATTATCCGGGTTCGGGAAATGGACATGGATAAGTACCTGGAAGATTTTAATATTCGATTGAAGAATGAAACTGAAGACATCTACCGTGATCAAATCGCTAATTATAGCGAGTTTGTTGGTCGGCTTATTACATCTAACAAGATATTAGCCAGGCAATTCTATGTCGTTTTGCCATATTCAGATAAAAGCACCAGTGATTTTGAGGTAATTAAAGAACACTTGGCTCTACGCTCAGACATTGTCAGTAAGGGGCTTGGAAGACTTGGAATGCGCACGCGGCAACTCACTAGCTTGGAAGTGCTTGACCTGTTTTATAGCTTCTATAACCCTGTACAAGCCAAAGTACAGCCAATCACCGAGCAAACCCTGCAATTACTAAAGGAGGCCTACTTATGAACGCAACCGCTATCACAAAACCCTATAGTGACTGGAAGCAACGTCGTGCCGACAAACCTAAACAGCATGATTTAAGCTACGGCGAACAAGACCCTATGGATCTTATTGCGTATGGTGGGCTAGAAGAACAGTCTACTTATCTGGTCATTGATGGTGTATATATACGGACGCTTTTTATTTCCGGCTATCCATTTGTGGCTTCATCCGGTTGGTTAAACGGCTTAGTTAATTTCAATCACAACACAGATATTTCATACCACCTTGACCAAGTCGATGCCCTACAGGCGTTACCGAAACTTAACCGTAAAATAACTGAGCTGGAGTCGACAAAGCGTGCCATGATCCGCAGCGGTAAAATTGTTGGTCCGGAAGTAACCGATCCACTAGAATCAGCCATGGAACTCAGAGATAAGATTCAACGTAGTCAGGAAAAGCTATTTCAAGTTTCTATTTATGTTAGTTTGTCCGCTGAGTCATTGGAAGAGCTAGAAAAGACTACTAAACTGCTGGAAACATCTTTATCAGCCCGGCTGTTCTACACTAAAACCGCCCGTTATCAGCAGTTAGAAGCTCTACAGTCAGTTTTGCCTAGGGGAGATGATAGTCTGGGGCAGAAACGTAATTTGGATAGTTCTACTACAGCTTTGACGTTTCCTTTTATGTCGTCAGAACTCGTGCAGGAGTCCGGTATTCTCTACGGCGTAAATAAATCAAATAATTCACTCGTTATCTTGGATCGATTTAGCTTACATAACGCCAATAGTATAGTCTTCGCCCAGAGTGGTAGCGGTAAAAGTTATGCGACTAAGGTAGAGATCCTGAGACAGCTAATGCAAGGAACAAAAGTTATAGTTATTGATCCAGAACGAGAGTATAAGCTGCTAACAAAATCAGTCGGTGGTAGCTATGTAAAGCTATCTGCGAAAAGTAAACAAAAAATTAATCCGTTTGATATGGCTACTACCCAGCACTCAAAAGATGATTTGAGTGAGCATACACAAGATTTAACTGAAGTTATATCACTTATGGCAGAAGGTTTATCTGCGAGAGAAAAAGCATCTGTAGATAAAGCAATTCTTAAGATCTATAAGCAAGGCAAAAAGAAAACGCCTTTACTGGAAGACTTGTTCCGTGAGCTTCACAAACTTGGTCAGTTAAAGCTGTGTGAACGATTAGAAAAGTATATTAGCGGTAGTTTAGCTGATGTATTTAACGCTCAAACTAACATTGAACTGGATAATCGTCTCGTAATTTTTGATATCAAAGATTTACCTGAGAGTTTACGTCAAATCATGATGATGATTATCTCTAATTTTGTACAAAACCAGGTTAAGGCAAAGCCACAGAAGCGTCTACTTGTTATCGATGAAGGCTGGTTGTTACTGCAGCATGAAGAAAGTGCCCGTTTCGTGTCCGGCTTAGTGCGCCGAGCCCGTAAGTATTACTTAGGTGTCTCAATTATTTCCCAGCAGGCTAATGATTTTCTGAAAAGTGATTACGGCCGAGCTATTGCATCGCAAAGCAGTCTGCGAATCCTAATGCGCCAAGACACCACCACGATTAAGAATGTGGTTTCGGAATTTAATCTTAGTGAATACGAGGAAAACTTTTTACTTACTTGTGAAAGAGGGGAAGCCTTACTCATTGCTGATCAAAACCACGTTGCTGTTAAAGTTGTCGCTTCAGAAAAAGAGCACCCATTAATAACAACTAATCCAGCTGAGCTATATCACTTATGAGCCCGTTGCTTTTGTTTAAAGCAACAAGGACTCAGCTGCTGATTATTTTTTCTACACTTGCAGTCATTATTTTGCTACCAATTATTGCAGTTGTTTCTATAGCAAGCGCTGGCGTGCAAGCCGTATCAAGTGCTTTAGCATTCATAAATCCCATTACCCATCTAATTGAAGTTCATGATCCAAACGGAGCGCTTATTGCTCAAATTAGTGCGACCACAACCTGGCCGGCGGCCGGAGTAGTAACAACCGAATTTGGTGATCCAACACCATACCAAAAACATCACACAGGATTAGACATTGCTGGTAAACAAGGCGATCCAATTACGCCATTTATGGAAGGGAAAGTAATTACCGTGCAGAACAATCCAGACAACCCGACTGGCTACGGTAGATATGTAGCAATAGATCATGGAAACGCTATAACCTCAATTTACGCCCATATGCTAGAAACCAATGCAGTATTGGGGCAAGACGTAAAACCAGGCGATATATTAGGCTACGAAGGTGCATCAGGACACGCAATCGGTGTTCATCTTCATTTCGAAATAAGAATATATAACGTACCAGTTGATCCAAGAATATTCTTAGTTGGTAATCCGGTGAGGGGAGCCTAATATGCACTTGCTTCCGATCTGGTTTGGTGAATTGGTGGTTACGATTCTTGTTGTGTGCATGCTCGTGCTGTTAATTATCTTCGCGCGTTTTGTCTATCGTGTTTACTGGCTGTTACGGCGTAAATTATCCTATTTAGAGTTAACACCTCCGGCATTTACCAATAAGGATCCCCTCGGTACTGCTCAGTTATTTTCAGTGTTACATGGTTTAGGCTATGGCGGCAATATTGCAGATAGATTACTTGGTAGAAAAGCTTGTTTTAGTCTTGAGATTACTGCAACCCGTAAGGAGGGAATACGCTATATCTTATGTGTCCCAAGCTTGGATGCAGATCATTTTCATCAGTCGATAACGTCATATTTGCCAGAGGTTAAAGTTCGTGAAATAACTGACAGCATTCCGTCTGAACTTAGTGAAAAGGGTACTAAGTTAATTACCTTCAAACAGGCCAAGCATTTTGCGTTTCCGCTCGCCAATCAGGAGTTACTAGACAAACATGACCCGATCGCCTATTTAACGGGCGCAATGACAAAGCTAAAGCCAGCTGAGTATATGTCATACCAGCTGGTACTATCTCCAGTGAAGTCAGACGAGGCAAACATTATTGCTAATAAGGCTCTTGGTAATGAGGATTTGCTGGCTCATTTAAGTGGCCAAACAACATCTCGAACGCATAAGCTGTTTAATAGCCTGAATAGCATCCTATTTGCATTTCTTGATGGGATTACATCAGTTTGGCACGGATCATCGGATAGCAGCCACCATTCCAGTGATCGAGATGCACATGAAAAAATGCAAGTTGCTAAGAGAATAAAGCCAGCTAGAACTTTGAGTAGTTTTGAGCAGTCTCTTGTTGAGTCCATCAACGATAAGATCCAGCAGCCTTTGTTTAAAGTTAATATTAGAGCCCTGGTGTCTGTAGAAACGAAACAAGATGCCAAACAACGCCTAAAAGCTGTTAAAGGCGCTATAGCGTCCTATAAAGTGCCCAAATACCAATCATTGAAACCAATTAAGCAGTACTTTGGCGCACTTAGCTACAATTTCAGGTTATTTCTGTTTACTAGGCGTATTACATCCCCATTAAGCACTGAATGCTTACTGTCATCCAGTGAAGTTGCTGCCTTGTATCACTTCCCTCATTCAACGACGACAAAAACTGAGAATATTGCTAAATCTCTTAGTAGAACTCTTCCTGCACCAACATCACTAAAAAATGATGATCAACTCGACATACTGCTCGGAGTAAATCAGCATCATGGAAGTACCACGCCGATAGGTTTGACCGAAGCTGAACGTGAAAGGCACATATATATTATTGGTGGCACCGGTAACGGTAAAACGACAATGCTGCTGTATTCAATCGTGCAAGACATTAAAGCCGGTAAAGGCATAGCTATTATTGATCCCCACGGTGATCTTTCGGAATCAATTCTACGTCGTATACCAGCCCAGAGAATCAAGGATGTTATTTACTTTAATCCAGATGACATATTAAACCCGATTGGATTAAACTTACTTGAAATAACACCAGGTCTTTCGGACGACGATTTATTAAGAGAAAAAGACCTTATCACCGAATCTACAATATCGGTCATGAGAAAGCTGTTCTCAGATGATGATAGCGGAGGTCACCGTATTGAGTACGTACTTAGAAACACTATTCAAACAGCACTAACTCTAGACGGAGCTACAATATTCACAATTTTTAAATTGCTAAATGATACCAAGTTTCGACGAAAAGTGGTCAAAGACCTTGAAGATCAAGATTTGAAGAACTTCTGGAACAATGAGCTAGGCAAAGCCGGTGAATTCCAGAAAGTTAAAATGTCAGCAGGTATTACGGCTAAGATCGGACGCTTTTTATTCTCAGCAAGCGCAAAGCGAATACTCGAACAAGAAAAATCTACTATCGACTTCGATGACATCTTAAATACCGGGAAGATATTAATTTGTAATTTCTCTAAAGGCTTGCTTGGTGAAGATACTTCAACACTGTTCGGGACGACTGTACTGGCTAAACTTCAGGTAGCATCGCTCAGGCGTGCACGACTAGCTATTGCTGACCGTAGGGCTATGTATCTATATGTTGATGAATTTCAAAACTTTGCTACCACAGCGTTTGTCCAAATGTTATCCGAAGCACGGAAGTATCGACTATTTTTAACTATGGCTGAGCAATCTACCTCACAGCAGGATCAGCAAAGATTAGTTGATATTATTTTAGCTAATGTAGGAACTGTCATCTGTTTTAGATCAGGTAGTCCTGCAGATGAGAGGTTAATACTCCCTTTGTTTAGCCCATTTATTGACCAGGGTGAAATTGCTAACTTACCAGCCTATAACTTTTATTGTCGGATTGCTGCAATCAACGCACAAGAACCAATGTCAGGCACTACAGTGCTTTTGAATACTCCTGGAAGCACTGATCTAGCAAATCTTGCTATCGATACGTCTAGACGACAATACACTACCAGTGTCTCCACAAAAGCTCATGCTCCTGAAGAGAAATCGTCAGATGCTATTGAAAAGGAGGCAGTAGTTAAGGATAAGCTCAATAAGCAAACTGGTTTGTCATATAAGGAAGTCACGCCAATATAAAAAGAGAGGCTTCCGCATCCTCGCAAGGAACATAAACCTCTCTCATTACCCATTATACAAAATCATATTTAGCTGAGTCTTTATTCTGGGTTTCTAGCACATCTTCAATGAGAAGGTAGCCGAATATTATAGTAATAATTAACGTAATTTTAATAATTAGGTGTTAAGCGCATGTTCGTAGTCTATAATGTTGTGTAATATGGCAAAGTTATCAATTAAGAAACAAAAGAGTATTGAAGAAACATTATGGGACTCTGCAAATAAACTGCGAGGTAATGTCGAACCCGCTGAATACAAGCATGTTGTACTAAGTTTAATCTTCCTGAAATTTATTAATGATGTGTTTGCAGAGCGACGTAGCGAACTGATTTCTGAAAGCAAAGAGAAGTATATTGACATGGTTGAATTCTATACCATGAAGAACGTCTTTTACCTACCTGAAGAATGCCGTTGGACTTACCTTATTAAAAACGCAAAACAAAGTGATATAGCAGTAAAGATAGACACTGCACTGCACGACATTGAAAAGACGAATAAGTCGTTAAAGGGTGCTCTTCCAGACAATTACTTTTCCCGGCTAGACCTAGAACCAAGTAAACTCTCGTCACTACTTGATACTGTAAACGACATTGATACTATAAAAGATAAATCTCATGATATAGTCGGAAGAGTGTATGAATATTTCCTAAGTAAGTTTGCTCTTGCTGAGGGTAAAGGTAAAGGAGAATTCTATACTCCAAAAAGTATTGTTAACCTTATTGCCGAACTTATTGAGCCCTACAGAGGAAAGATTTATGACCCCTGCTGTGGTTCCGGTGGTATGTTCGTTCAATCTATGAAATTCATAGAACGTCACAAGGGCAACACTAAGGATATTGCAATATATGGACAAGAGGCGACCTCCACTACTCTTAAACTAGCCAAGATGAATTTAGCTATTAGAGGAATTCCTAGTGACTTAGGTCAAGCGGCAAGAGATACGTTTTCAAAAGACCAACATCCAGATTTGAAGGCAGATTTTATCATGGCAAATCCTCCCTTTAACCAAAACGAGTGGCGTGCGGACGATGAGCTAGTTGATGACCCGCGCTGGAATGGCTACGAAACGCCCCCTGCTAGTAATGCGAATTATGGGTGGATCCTTCATATGGTTTCGAAGTTATCGGAAAATGGCGTTGCTGGGTTCTTACTTGCTAATGGCGCTCTTTCAGGCGGAGGAGAAGAGCGAAAAATACGCCAAAAACTCATTGATAATGGGCTTGTTGAAGCGATCATAATGCTGCCTCGCAGCATGTTTTATACTACCGATATCAGTGTAACTTTGTGGATTCTTAACAAAAATAAGCTAGCCCGAACGGTTAAGCACGAAGATGTTATTCGAAATTACAGAAATCGAAAGAATGAAGTACTTTTTATGGATTTACGCCAAATAGGTGAACCATTTGAGAAAAAGTTTGTTCAATTCAACAGCGAGCATATATCTAGGGTTGCTAGTACATTTCATGCATGGCAATCAACAGACAAAGACAACACTTACGTTGATATTCCAGAATATTGTTTCAGTGCGTCTTTGGATGACATACGTAGTAAAGACTATTCTCTGGTTCCCAGTAAGTACATTGAATTTATTAATAGAGACGAAGACATAGACCTCGAAATAAAAATGAAAACGCTACAGGTCGAATTCTCTAATCTTCTTCGAGAAGAATCTGTATCAAAGGACGACTTACTTAGGGTGTTTAAAGAGCTTGGTTATGAGATCGAACTATAAGATACTCGGCGCATATATCAGGCCAGTTGATGTACGAAACAGGGATGAGTCTATAAGTCTACTCAGAGGAATATCCTCCGTACATAAAGAACTAGTTAAGTCCCGAGCTAATATGATTGGTGTAAGTTTAAGGAATTATAAAGTAGTCGCTAAATATCAATTTGCTTTTAACCCTAACACGGCAAGGATGGGGGAAAAAATACCTGTTGCACTAAATCTTTCAGATAGCTGCGTCGTTTCGAGCATCTATCCGGTGTTTGAAATTAAAAACACGGCTGAGCTTGAGCCTGAATACTTAATGATGTGGTTTAGGCGCCCAGAGTTTGATCGGTATGCTCGATTTAAGTCGCATGGCAGTGCACGAGAGATATTTAGCTGGGAAGAAATGTGCAACATAGAGCTACCTATTCCTAGTATTGAAGAGCAAAAGAGGATCGTACTAGAGTATAGATCTATAGTGAAGCGCATAAAGGTTTGCAATGCGCTTAATCATAAACTTGAAGATGTATCGCAAACTCTGTATAGAAAATACTTTGTCGATAAAATCGATTCACGAGGTTCAAATTGGAAAGATACAGCGCTTAAATTTTTAACTACTAAAATTGGTAGTGGCTCTACCCCGCGAGGAGGCAAGGAAGCATACAAAACAAAAGGGACTTCGTTAATACGAAGTATGAATGTGCATGATTACTCTTTCAGCTATGAGAACTTGGCCCATATCAATGAGGACCAAGCTAGTAAGCTCAGTAATGTTGTGGTTCAAAAAAACGATATACTTTTAAATATTACTGGTGTCTCCGTTGCGCGATGCTGCTTAGCTCCTGCAGATATAATTCCTGCAAGAGTTAATCAACACGTCGCTATAATTCGACCCACGAACTCAAATTTGTCAAATTACCTCATGCTTGCATTATGCTCAAGTAAGTATAAATCGAAATTGCTTGGTTCAAGTGAGGCAGGATCTACAAGACAAGCTTTGACAAAAAGTGAGCTTGAGGATTTCAAAATCCCATTGCCTGACGAAGCTAGTATCGAAAGTTTTAATAATTCTATAGTTCCGATTTTGAATCTAAAGCGACAACTGAATCATGAAAAAATAATGTTAAGGTCATGTTTGCACATTCTTCTTTCATCTTTAGCAAATCAGACCGATCGTCACATAAGTCGGCGAGTAGAAAGTGCCATAGTATGAAATTTACTGAAGAAAAGCTAGAGCAGGCTATAGTTGAATTATTAGGTCAAAAAGGTATTCCACACGTTCACGGAGAAGACATTCTTCGTGATACTACCCAAGCATTACTTCTCGATGATCTAAGGTGGAATATTAAAGAACGCTACGCGAATGAAAACATAACAGACAATGAAGTTGAATTTATCATACGTGAACTCGAGTCATATCCTTCGTCAGACCTATATGAAACTAATAAAGCTATAATGCGGAAAATATCTGATGGTTTTTTGCTTAAACGAGAGGATAGATCTCAAAAAGATTTATACATCGAGCTGATAGATTATTCTTCTGCTGATAATAATATTTATAAAATCGTCAACCAACTTGAAATTCGCGGTTTCGAAACTAGAATTCCTGATGGCATCCTCTATATCAACGGTCTGCCACTAGTTGTATTTGAGTTCAAGAGTGCTATTCGTGAAAACACCACCCTGCACAATGCATACGTGCAAATAACCACCAGATATAAGCGTGATATCCCAGAATTATTTAAGTACAACGCACTTTGTGTGATTAGTGATGGCCCAAATACAAAGATGGGGTCATTCTTCGCGCCGTATGAGTTCTTTTATGCATGGCGTAAGGTTGAGGGTAACGAAACAATCGATCGAGATGGAATAGATTCGTTATACACAATGATTAATGGTTTATTTGACCGTAATCGATTACGGAAAGTAGTTCAACACTTCATTTTCTTCCCTGACACAAGTAATAAAGATGAAAAGATAGTATGTCGGTATCCGCAATACTACGCAGCCGAAAAGTTGTACGAGAATATTATGTACAAACGGCAACCGCTCGGAGATGGCCGTGGTGGAACATATTTCGGTGCCACTGGAAGTGGCAAGAGCTATACAATGCTTTACCTAACAAGACTGCTAATGAAGAGTCTCGATTTTGAAAGCCCAACCATCGTGCTGATCACTGATCGAACCGATCTTGATGATCAGCTTTCTGGACAATTTACTAATGCGAAAGACTTTATTGGTGACGACACTGTCATTAGCGTTGAAAGCCGAGTGAAATTACGTGAATTATTGGACGGACGAAAAAGCGGCGGGGTATTCTTAACTACAATTCATAAGTTTACAGAAGATACCGAGCTTTTAAGTCAACGCGACAATATTATCTGTATTTCTGACGAAGCTCATCGAAGCCAGGTGAACCTTGATCAAAAAATTACTACAACCGCCGATGGAGTCAAAAAATCATATGGCTTTGCGAAATACCTTCATGATTCATTGCCGAACGCCACGTATGTAGGATTCACCGGTACACCTATAGACGCAACATTCGATGTTTTTGGCGATGTGGTTGATAGCTACACAATGACCGAATCTGTAAAAGATGAGATCACGGTACCGATTGTTTATGAAGGTCGTGCTGCAAAGGTACTGCTAGATAATGCAAAACTTAAAGAAATCGAGGATTACTACCAGGAAATTGCAGATGATGGAGCTAGTGAATATCAAATTGAGGAAAGCAAAAAATCAACCGCAAAGATGACTTCTATTCTTGGTGATCCTGATGTTATTCGTGCAGTTGCTGTTGACTTTGTTGAACACTACGAGAAGCGTGTAGAAGAAGGCTCAACGTTAGACGCAAAAGCTATGTTTGTAGCAGCAAACAGACCGATTGCTTATGCGTTATACAACGAGATTATTGCCTTGCGTCCAGAATGGGCAGAAGTGAGAGTTGCGCCCGAAGGGGCACTGCTAAGCGAAAAAGAGAAGCGAGACATTAAACCAATTGAACGAATAAAGTTAGTGATGACTCGTGGCAAGGACGACGAAGAAGCACTATATACAATGCTCGGTACAAAGGATGACCGAAAAGAATTAGACCGACAGTTCAAATTTGCTAAGTCGAATTTCAAGATAGCTATCGTGGTAGATATGTGGCTGACAGGGTTTGATGTGCCGTTCTTAGATACAATGTACTTATATAAACCACTTCAGAAGCACTCGCTAATTCAAACAATTTCACGAGTCAACCGAAAGTTTAAAGGTAAAAATAAAGGCCTTGTTGTCGACTATATCGGCATAAAAAAGCAAATGAACTTAGCGCTCGCACATTACAACAAAGCGGATTCTAAAAATTTTGAGGATATTCAGCAATCTGTTGTAGTTGTTAAAGATCACCTTGATCTGCTTGCTAATATTTTCCACAAGTTTGATAGCATTCTTTACTTCAACGGCTCACCAGTACAGCAGCTACATACGCTCAATCTAGCCGCTGAGTATGTACAGCTAACTCAGGATATTGAAAAGCGTTTTATGAAGCTCGTTAAGCTTTTGAAGGCCGCATATGACATTTGTAGCGGCGACAGCGAAGCGTTTACCCAGCAGGAGCGAGACACGATACATTTTTATCTTGCGGTCCGATCAATAGTCTTCAAGCTAACTAAAGGTGAAGCCCCTGATGCAGCACAAATGAACGCAAGAGTGAATGAGATGATTCATGATGCTTTGCAAAGTGATGGTGTTGAAGAAATCTTTAAGATGGGTGATGGCTCTAATGGCGAGGTTAATATATTTGATGATGAGTATCTTGCCAAAATTGAAAAAATTAAACTCCCTAATACTAAAATTAAACTCCTCCAACACTTATTAGCAACGGCTATAGATGACTTTACGAAAGTAAACAAAACTAAAGGCATAGATTTTTCCAAGAAACTTAAGACTTTAGTTGATCAATATAACGAACGCAAAGAACAAGATATTCTTATTAGTGAAGTACTCGAAAACTTTACAAATGAAATTATAGACTTGATACATGAACTTGGGATAGAAAGGGAATCATTCAAAGACTTGGGTATAGACTTTGAGGAAAAATCGTTTTATGACATTCTCAAGTCCCTAACTGTAAAGTACGATTTCCAATACCCCGATGACGAATTAATCAAGCTCGCTAAGAAAGTAAAGATAGTAGTTGATGATAAGACAAAGTACACGGCTTGGGACAAGCGAGACGACATCAAGGCTGAGCTAAAAGCAGACTTAATAATATTATTGGCAGAGCATGAATACCCACCCATCGATCGTGACGAGGTATATAAAGAAATATTTGAGCAAGCAGAGAACTTTAAAAAACACAGCAAGCTGGAGAAAGAGTTCTAATGATTTTTGCCCAAAGCAACATGAAAGAATTTCTCTACACGCCAGGGATGTTTTTTGAAATACCCGAATTCCAACGACCTTATTCGTGGCAGACAACAAACGTCGATGAGTTTTTGAATGATCTTGAGGAGTGTATATCTAAAAATAAGAACCATTATTTTGGGACTGTTGTGCAGGTAAAGGATACGGAAAGCGTTTATTCCAGAGCAATAATTGACGGGCAGCAACGTGTTACTACTTCAATGTTAATGATTTCCGCCATTTATCATTTAGCCAGAAAGAAGCCCTCTTTGCTTGAAAACCCGGAGACGACCGTGGACAAAATAGAGTATCAATACCTTATTAATAAGGATCTTGATAATAATCGCGTAAAACTCCGCACTGTCACTACCGACAACGAGATATTGCAGCGAATATTTAATGCTCATGGGGAAGAATCTGAATTGGATTTAAAGGATCGCCAGAGTAATGTTTACAAGGTTTATGCAAAGTTCAAGTATTATTTTAGTAAAAAGTCAGGCGGCTTAGACAAATATATCGATGGTTTAGGTCGCTTTGAAATAGCGGTTTTAACACTGGTCTCTGATGACGATAATCCCCAGAGGGTCTTTGAGAGTATTAATTCTACAGGTAAGCCGTTATCGGATGGGGACAAAATTCGTAACTTCGCACTCATGCTTAATAACAAGACTTTGCGCGACCACGTTTACGGTGAATATTGGCGACCGATCGAGCGAACACTTACGGACATAAACCAAGATTATATTACTGACTTCTTTAGGTACTATCTAATCTCAAAAAAACAGGCGAATATTAAGTTGCCGGAAGTATATACGGAGTTTAAGAAGCAGTTTGATACGCATGTAGGCGAGAATCAGGAAATTGCTCAGATTGAAAAGTTCTACGGAAATATCAAGAGGGCTTTAAAGTACTATGAACTGCTCAAACTAACTGATACAAACGCCATAAAAGATAATCCAGAGTTTTCGAAATACCAGGAATTATCCGAAAACATATTCAGAATGCGCTATTTAAGAGTTGATCTGTATATCCCATATGGAATGTCTGTATTGGGCTACCATGCTGACGAAAAGCTGACGGACCAAGAACTTGCCGAGGTTTTCAAGCTGATCGAGTCGTACTTCTCTCGGCGTGTCATAGTGAATTTTTACGTAACAAGCGTAGACAGATTCATGGCTACCCTGCACAAACAAGTACTTGATTATTTAAAACGAGATTCAGAAACAAAATATATTGAAGTTCTGAAATTTATACTCTTAAGTCAAACTGGTCAGACCCAACTGCCAAATAATGATGACTTTGAGATGGCTGTACGAACTTATCCTTTTTATGAGCAACATGGTAATGCAGTACTGTGCTATGTTCTATCTTCCATCGAAAACGGTTCGAAGGAAGAGTCAAAACGTACGCTACATAAGATTGTGGAGGATGGTCTTCCTCTGACAGTAGAGCACATTATGCCACAAACCTTGTCCGGCAAAGAGTGGAAAGAAATGTTGGGTGATGACTATGAGCGAATTCATGGAGAATATCTACACACGCTCGCCAACCTGACATTGACTGGTTACAACTCCGAGTATTCAAACCTCCCATTCAATGGCATACCGACCAAAGATAAGATGACGCTGGAAACTAAAGAAAAGAAGACCGGTGAGATCAAGAAAGTAGGCTTCCAGGATAGCCCTCTGCCAATCAATAAATGGATAGCCAAAAAGGATGCCTGGAACGAAGATACCTTAAAAGCACGGCAAGATTGGTGGTTGGAAAAACTTAACAGTGTTTGGCCATTACCAACATCATCATTCCAGCCGGTGGAAGAGGACACATCAGTATATCTATTAGATGACATTGACCTAAAAGGAACAGGCATAAAGTCTGTTGAAGTGTTTGGCAAAAAGGACTCCGTTTCTACTTGGGCGGATGCGGTCGACATAATAATTGAAGCTATATACGACAATAGTCCCGATCACTTTTTGGAAACCATCAATGCCGATGAGTGGCTATCAAAATACATCCAAACCGATGCAACGGCGTTCGGTGCTAGTCGAGAGATATACAGTACTGGGTATTTTGTAGATACAGGGACTAATACAAACTCAAAGCGACAACTTATTGTGAATCTAGCCAATGCACTAAACTTGCCTCACGACATTGTAAAAGTTGAACTGAAATTTTTCGCCAGTAAGGAATCAACGGACAGCGAGGAGTAGCTTCATGATGTTATCTAAGTCAGACTACATGCTGTTTTTAAGACACCCGGCTTGGCTATGGCTCAAGAAGCATGATCCTAAAAAATTGCCTCCAGTTGACGATGCAACTCAAGCTATTTTTGATGCTGGTCATATGTTCGAATCTTATGCCGAACAACTCTTTCCAGGTGGAGTAACGCTTGGCTTTAATGATTATGATGAATATAAATCCCTCCCACATCGAACTACGCGCGCATTAGAAGAGGGGATAGACATCATTTTTCAAGGACGCTTTGAGTTTGAGCAGCTGACATTTATCTGCGATGTTATTCAAGTCGTTGAAGGAAAAACTATAGATTTAATTGAAATCAAGTCTAGCACTAAGGCAAAGATTGATCATGAGTTTGATTTGGCGTTTCAGGCGTATGTACTTGAGGGCTGCGGTTATACAGTCCGCAACATATCTGTTGTACACGTTAACAATGACTTTGTTCGTGACGGCGAAGTTGATCCTAAAGCAATTACAGCAACCACCGATATTACTGACAAGGTAAAAGCTAAGAGTGATCTTACCAAAAACCACATTGAACAGGCTCTTAAAGTAGCTAATTCCAATAAGTGTCCCGATCTTTCACCTTCTAATGCTCGATTAGGGTCATTTAGTGATTGGCTAACAATATATAAAAGCCTAAATCCAGTAGAGCCGGATAGCATTTATGATCTATGTGTAATAGGCGCTCAGAAGACTGGTGAGCTAGAGCAGCTTGGCGTTAAGCAGCTTGTCGATATTCCCGAGGACTTCAAGCTAACACCTAAACAGTCACTACAAGTTAAAGCTGCGAAGTCTGGTGAGAAAATTATTGATAAAAATAAGATTAATGAGTTTCTTGATTCATTGGTCTACCCCCTGTATTTTTTCGATTACGAGACATTATCTAGTACAGTTCCGTACTTTGACGGCATGAGGCCTTATAAACAGTATCCTTTTCAGTATTCTCTGCACATACTTGACGCTCCAGACGCTGAACTCAAACATTTGGAATACCTTCACAAATCTAACTCAAATCCCGCTGAGGAGCTTAGTAAGGCCTTACAGACACAAATTGGCAAGACAGGTTCAGTCATCACTTGGAATATGAGCTTCGAAAAAGGCTGTAACGAATTAATCGGGTCAATGCTACCTGAATATAAACAGTTTTACGAGGATTTAAATGCCAGAATAGTAGATTTGATGTTACCGTTCTCGAAAGATTGGTATGTTGATAAAAACTTCAAAGGGAGTGCTTCTATTAAAAACGTCCTCCCGGTGCTCGTGCCTGAATTGTCCTATAAGACTCTTGGTATCCAAGATGGTGCTACAGCGCAAAGGCTTTGGATGGAAGCTGTACTAGACGGTAAACGTGATGACGAACAGAAACAAATTCTTGCGGACCTAATCGAATATTGCAAACTAGATACACTAGCAATGGTAGAGATATTTGAAACTTTAAAGTCCACCTGAATAATAAATATTTGTTATGACAAACCCCGTTACTGTTGAAAAAGCCATAATATGTAGAATATGTTCACGTCACGCAATTAATAATATAGCCGGGATATGTAAGCAATGTGTAGATAATATCTTTATTGATGGATCTGCATCAGTTCAAATGACAGGAAAGATCCTGATGTTAAAAACAGAAACACTTAAGAGGCTGGAAGCGACCGGTAAATTAAATTCATTCAGAAATGAGGAAGGTTCACGAAGGTTCACAAAGGAAAGCATTTTGGACTATTTTGATCTAAGAGGGAATGAGTATGCTAAAAAATTTCTTTTTGGCAGTAACCAGAAAACGTTTACAGAAAAATCTTCAATAGTAGAAGCACCCATATATCAATCCAAATCTCAATTACGATTAAGCATTGATGAAGATGATCAATCAAGTGATTTAATTCCTGACACGGTTGATAAAACAGAACCCAAATGGTCTAGTCATTATTTAAAATGTAGGACTTGTGGATCAAGATCAGCTCCACATTATGGAGGTGGATATTGTACTGACTGCTACCCTAAATCGAAAGAAGCTTTGGTTCTCCAAGGTTATATTGATGGACAAAATTTAGCTGAAGTAGGAAAAGAACTTGGTATTAGTAGAGAAAGAGCTAGGCAGCTATTTAATAAGGCATTTTCAATTTCATTTATTTCAAACTCAGAAACACCTGAAGGTCCTATTTCTACCAACCAGAAGACTGAGATTAAAGAAGCGATAGAGAGTACTCATAAACAAAACAGAGCATCCCTTGCGTTTAAAGATATTATCGAAGAAAACTATGAAACTATCGTTCAAAAACTTATTAAAGAGAACATTGTAGGGGAGGCAGGTTTAATAAAAATAGTAGCACTTCCACCAAGTAGTATTCACTTAATTGAAGAGGAATATCCTGAGTTTCTGGATATTCTATCTAGCAATAGAAACCGCTGGTCATGGAAATACACTGAATGTAGAAACTGCCATACCACATCTATTAAACACAAAATGTGGGGGTACTGTCTTAATTGTTATACAAGATCTGAAGAATGGAAGAGCATGCAATACAAGTACAGACAAAGCCATCTAGAGGAGTACAGGGAGCGGACAAGAATATATGGTGCAAAATATACTAAGCGTCCAGAAGTATTAGCAAGACTAAGAAAACAGGCACACATTAAACATTTTGATGGAAAAAGAGACCATGTGTTTAAGCTAAAAGGTGAACAATGTTCGGACTGTGGCATATCAAGGCAAGATTATCGTGAAGAATACGGGAAAGATATGCCCGTTTATCATTTAGACGGGAACAAAGACAATAACGATTTAACTAACCTAACACCGCTTTGCTTAAGCTGTATGAGCAGCAGAGCTAGGGCCCAGTAGAATTAACCTAAACGCTGCTTAATTTGGTCGTCGTAGGCGTAAATTTATACAAGAGTTATAATTAATACAGATGAACTTAACAAACTCAGACCATTTTACTTTCACTGCTCACAACACAATGTTTTTGAGTGGCCAAACAGGGTCTGGAAAGTCAGTACTTGTAGATAAGCTACTTGAAAGACTTGTTAAAGCAAGTTCTCCACAAGACTTAAAATTTGTACTACTAGATATGACTGGAGTTGATTTTTGGGAATTGCGGAAAAAAGATTTCAATTATATCAGCGTCTATATTGGCCCCGGCTTTGCTGAAGAATGTTTAGCTGTGCTTGAGCATATGGCAGACATGTCGGAAGTAAGAATTAAAGAGGCAGGTAAGTACTCGTTGTACTTTGTGATCATTGAAGAGTGTGACATGGCAATGGTTGATCAAAAAAGGTTTGATACAGCCATCCTTAAGATTAATAAAAATGCTAAAGCCGCAAATATGAAGCTTATATACTCTACATCAGTACCTGCAGAGAATAGGATATCCAAAAATTTGTTGCGTAGTTTTGACCTAATAGTAGCCGGTCAACTCGCATCGGATGAAGATCATAAACATCTCGGAGTGCCAATTATCAAAAACAGAGAACCATATTCGTTTAATATCATCGAAAACGATAAGGATAATGACTAACATATACCTCGATATTGATGGTGTCCTTCTTGCAAACGATCTGAATCCTGCTAATTATGCTAATGAGTTTCTGCGTCATGTACTTGAAGTATTCCCAAACTCAACATATTGGTTAACAACGCACTGTAATGGAGATGCAAGCGTCCCTATAAAGCACATAGGCCATTTATTTGAGGATGACGTAACTAGATTGATGGAGAAGATTAAGCCTACGTCTTGGGAAACCGCAAAAACACGTGCCATCGATTTTTCAACTCCATTCTTGTGGTTTGATGATGATCTGTTCTTTGAAGAAAAAGAAGAACTTAACAAACACGGACTATTAGATAACTGGATTGAGATGGATTTAGCAAAAAATCCAAATCAACTAGCAAACTTTCTTAGCAGCTTCCCGATACCGAAAGACCCAGTAAACTAATTGCTAAAGCTCGGTACTAGACGAGGTGCATTCTCTGGAGTTGACGATTTGTCTTCTTTTAGCTCAGCTGGCTTTGCCACGCTTACTATTGCGACCTCAGGTGCCTCAACTGGATTGTTATAAATTGCCTCCATACGAGCCTGATATCGCGCAATCGACTCTGGATTCTTGTTTTCTAGTTTTGCAGCACGTACAGCAATAAGCAAAGCCGGGGTTAATACTATTCCGAATGCTAAAAAAGATCCAATTAGGGGTGACAGTGTCAGAATTAGGATTGATGTAATCATGTAAGCAGGCCAAAGGCGCATGTCACTATAGCCACCTTTTTCAGGATCGATTGATTCCGATTGTTTTTGCCATTTTTGTATTTGCTTCATGAGTATTATTATACCATGATAAGCAATAGCAGGATCTACAGGCTGCTTTGTTTTATTTTTGTTCTTCATACTCCATTGTTGAATTAATATGCCATAATAAGCATATGAACCGTGCTGACGAAGAGCGTAGAAACTACTCCTCAAGCGATCTAACTCCTGATCAAGCAAGTCATAGCGACCCGTTTCACTATGGAAAGAAGAAATATACACCGGACGAACTAAAAAGTCTCAGCAAGTTACGCGCTAAAGACAGTCGAAAGTATGGCATTGGTACGCCTCTGTCGATATCGGTGGGCAAATCTCCACCACGATCAGCTACGGATATAGTCAGTGATTTTCGCAATAATAGACTTTCAACTCTTACTGTCAAAGCTGCATCAGAGCTACTTGCGAAAAAATCTGTGGCAAAAATACTAGAAGACAACAACATCGAGTACTCGAACCAAGGGCGGTCAATCCAAGCAAATGTGATTGACGGCACGACAATAGTGAACGTATACATCATAGAGCTTGACGATTTAACTTTCAAAATACGATTTACAAGGAAGGATCTTCCGCAAAAGCCCGAAAAGAGAAGAATCAAAAAGAAAATGAAAGTCCCTTGGAAGCGAAATAGGACTAGAGTCTAAAGAGTGAGGCATAGATGATCTAAAATGAATGTAAATCAGTTGAGAAAAGATATGTTAGATGCTACAAGTCAAGTTGTACCAATATCTGGTGGAATGGGCCAGTCAATTGACGATCCTATAATTATTGAGGAACAAGATCGCTTAAAATATGTAAAAATTGAATATTTTATTCTTGATTTTCTCGCTGAAATGCGCGAAACCGAATATAAGCTAGAAAGCCAAGAAGTTTTAGAAAACGATGGCAGGATTATTGATTGCTTGTCAATTACTTGGAAAGACAAAGGAAGCGGCCTTTACAGCTTTTATTTCGATATTACTGCCGGATACCACCACAAATCGCTAAAATAGGTCTGTAATGCCTCGTTTGTCTCAAAAGTACCGCAAAAGTTCGAGACCGTAGTACCGAGCCAAGCATTTAATACCTTAACTTAAAGACCAGTGAGTGTGTCCGGTGTTAGTACATTAGACCATATCACCCTTAGCGATGTTTTCTCAGTAAAAGGCTTAATTGTGGTAGTAAAAATAGTAATTTCATCATCCATGCCTGTCGCATCGAGAATCTTTGCTGCATACTGTACGAAGCCCTCCTCGCTCCTGGCATCATTTAATATAAAACAAAGCGTCGGATAGTTATCTTCCTCCCATTCTCCTTCGTTGTGGTGCTCTAGAAGGGCGGAAAGCCTTTTCCTGGCGTTAATTGGTGGTGTGTCATGGCATAACTCTACAAAGTAATCGTTTATTATGGTTTCATTGTCCGAAATTTTGTTTAATAGAAGATCAGGGCGGGGGTCGGGAAAGCTACTGAAGCTGGCGAGTTCGGTTTTAGCAAAGATGTGAAACGTGGCCGGGTAGTTTTTTGTGAAGTGCAAGTAAGCCGCCGAAGTGTCGATATGATGGTTGATAAAGCCCTCGGTAACACTTTTATTTTTGTACATAGCATGAAGCACCTGTTCGTTAAGCTGAAAATTGTCTCTCAGGTACTTTAAGCCTTTTGGAGCCAAATAGTATCGTGCGCCTTTGCCAAGTAGCTTATAACTAGGATTATAATGACTGCCGATATAGCCTTGATCTAGCAACACATCCAATGATTTATGTGACGCTACATGGCTAATACTTTTGTAACTTGCTAGAAAACTAACAGTAATGAACCGAAACTTGTATAAGAGTTTTAATAGATTTACCTGATTGGTATTTAGTGTGTAACGCTTAGCTGGCATACTCACTAGCCTGAACTTTGCCTTCCTCCACCACTAGAACCTTAATATTTTGTCTCTATATAGTATATATAATAGAAGGAGAATATGTAACTGTCCTTATATCTGTAAATTACACTTTAATTGGTTTATATCGACATAAACCTTTTTGTGGATAACTTTGTCATAAAAATGCTTGCAACTATACATAAAGAGATAGTATACTATACCTATAGAGATAGTTCGTATCTGTTCGGGGGTAGACATGAATACATCCAAAATCATAGATGAAACCAAGAAACAGCTGACTGATTTATTGGCTATAGATAAAGAACGTGTTGAAGAACTCCGTACATTACTGGAAAGGGAACAACACCGCAAAGTAACTCTGACTGAGGCTCATGAAGTAGGAATAGGCCTAATCAGTCTGTATGAGTGCCTAGCGGGTGGCGTACGAATTGTCAGGAGTAATTTAAAAACAAATAAGGATAAGGAGTAACAACATGGCTTCAGAATTAGACGCTGTAATTCTTGCCCGTGTGTCCAGTAAGTCACAAGATGACGAAGGCTACTCACTGGATTCACAAATCAAACTACTTAATGGGTATTGTGAAAGCAAAGGCCTCTCAGTAGTAAAGACTTTTAGAATTGCAGAAACAGCATCCAAACAACACAGCCGGGTAATTTTTCATGAAATGCTGGAGTATATCTCCAAAAATGGCATATATCATTTGACTGTAGAAAAGACCGATAGGCTAACCAGAAATATGCGGGATGCTCTGGCAATAGATGATTGGCTAGAAAATGATAGCCATCGTAGACTTCACGCGGTTAAAGAAAATCTGTTGCTACACAAGGAATCAAAATCCGATGTGAAGTTTATGTGGAATATTCATTTAGCTGTTGCTAAAAAATACGCTGATAATTTACGAGAAGAAGCTATGAAAGGCTGGGCAGAAAAACTTGCCCAAGGTTGGTTACCGGCAATTCCTCCACCTGGCTACACAACCGTAATACAAAACGGCAAACGGATACATGCGCCGGACAAAGCTACTGCTCGAATAGTTCAAAGACTGCTGATCAAATACTTGGAGCCAGACCAGTCAATTGCGACTATTACTGCTGAAATGAAGTCCAGTGGACTCACAACACGGAAAGGCAAACCCTTTGCTCAAAGCCATGTTCAGAAAATTCTAAAGAATCCATTCTACATTGGTATTAATAGGTTTGATGGCAGCGACTATCCAGGCGCTCAAGTGCCCTTAATAAGCAAGGAAATTTATGATGCAATTCAACAAAAACTCACCGGCAATCGTCCAATAGTTTTCAAGAAACATAATCCAGTTTTAAAGAATTTGATGACCTGCGCAAGCTGTGGCAAAACGATAACGTGGCAGAAACAAAAAGGTCGATATTATGGAGCGTGCCAGCGGAACTCAGAAGCGTGTAAAAACAAGAAATTAGTTAGGGAAGATAAGGTCGAAGAAGTCATTAAAGAGAAGCTTGTTGATCTAATTTGTCCTTCTCAGGGCGTTATGAATTGGGTGGTTCGAACCATCCAAGATGAATTCAAATCTAGTGTAGATAGCCAAGAGGAAGAAACCGTGGCTCGTAAGGCACAAGTCGATCGTTTAAAAAGGATGGATGAGATGCTATACGATGATAAGCTAGCATCCCTAATATCGCATGAACGCTATGCGCAGAAACACGAACAAATACAGGCACAAATCAATGCTCTCACAGACGATAGTAATGCTGAAAAAGCCGCTAATAAACAGCGCCAAATTGCTAGCAGTATTGGCATAATAGAGCTGTCTCAACAAGCCGTATCTATCTATGAAAACAAGCAAGAAGAAGACAAGCGCGCGGTTTTAACCAAACTTTTTGAAACGATGGTCGTAGACGGTGATTCCGTAACTGTTAAATACACTAAACTGGCACATGCAATTGCCAAAAAAAGTGGAGAATCTAGGCTATTTTTAAATAGGAGAAAAAGCATTAACCAAACCCCTAAAATAGACGATAATAACAGGGGTGGTGATGAACTCGAATATGCGTTGCGACCTATATGGCAGGGGCACGTGGAATCGAACCACGATCTAGGGTTTTGGAGACCCTTATACTAGCCGTTGTACTATGCCCCTAGGCTTTACTGCTCCATGATAAGCCAAAACAGGTTAAATGTCATCTGTTTCTACTATACAAACAGAGTAAAATCTGCTATACCTAGATATATATGGCTAAAATATACCCGACTAAGCCCTTCTTGCTGTTATTTTATGGCTACCCCGGTTCTGGCAAAACCTACTTCGCGAGACAGTTCGCCGAGAACGTCCAGATGGCTCACTTGCAGGCTGACCGTATCCGCGGCGAGCTCTTTGAAGCACCCAGATATGACGCGCAAGAGAATAGTATCGTAACTCACTTGATGGACTACATGGCCGAGGAATTTCTGACAGCCGGGCTAAGTGTTGCATATGACCTCGCTGCAACACGGACAGCGCAAAGGAGGAAACTTTACGAGCTTGCTAGGCGCAATCGTGCACAGCCAGTTCTCGTCTGGTTCCAGATGGACCAAGACACTGCGTTTATGCGAAATATTAAGCGTGATCGCCGCCGTGCAGATGATAAATATGCCGCTAGCTTAGACCGGACTAGCTTCGAAGAAGTTATAGGTAAAATGCAAAACCCTAAACCCGGAGAAGATTACGTTGTCATCAGCGGCAAACACTTATTTAATATGCAGCAAAGCGTTGTAATTAGCAGTTTGCGGGCAAAAGGTGTGCTTGATAGTGACGAAGCTAGCTCACGAGTTATAAAACCAGGGCTAGTCAACCTCGTTCCCAAGCAGGGTCGTTACGACTCCAGTCGCCGCAACATTTCAATTAGATAATTTAGGTAATTAAATGCCGGCTAAAGAATATATGCTGACAGATGCTCTCAGCGTTAAAGTGTACAAACGAAAGTCCAATCGCAGCTTAAGATTATCAATTTCAGCGACTGGCTCTGTCAGGGTCACCATCCCAGCCTGGGCTCCGTACAGGGCAGGTTATGAATTTGCTAAATCAAGGTTAGGATGGATTGAGCAGCAGAGAGTCTTACCAAAAGCCCTAGCACACGGACAGGCCATAGGGAAGGCTCATCGACTTGAATTAATCCCAACAGTTAAAGCAGCAAAAACCACGAGTCGTATCCGGGATAATGTAGTTACTGTTAGTTATCCGTCAAATCTCTCGGCGGGCGAGGCAAATGTCCAGGCTGTTGCACAAGTCGCCTCGATTCGTGCATTGAGAGCACAATCCGAGATGCTGCTACCTCAGCGTCTCAAGCTTCTTGCCGAGACGAATGGTTTTAGCTACAGCAAGGTCAGTGTTAAAAGACTTAAAGGACGCTGGGGAAGCTGTGACAGCCGTTCGCGCATAGTTCTAAATCTGTTTCTGATGCAGTTACCATGGGAGTTGATTGATTATGTCCTTATTCACGAGTTGTGTCATACAAAGGTTTTAAGACATGGGCCTGACTTTTGGCGAGAGATGGAAAAGATATTGCCAAATACAAAAATACTCAAGAAACAACTCAAGACTTATCAGCCAGTGCTTGATGGCTTGGGTTAAATGCTTATGGCATAATGGTGCTTATGCCATTCGACCCAGTAAAGACTCCTCCACCGCCGTTGGAACCAGCTGCCATACCCAGTCAACAACTTCCTGCGAAGTCTGTAGTGGACCCTGAAGCAGCATCACTGGAACATGAGAGACTCAATAGCTTAATAAATAGCATGGCTGATGCTGTAATTGCTGTTGATGAGGAAATCAACGTGGCCCTCTACAACGCCGCTACGCTGAACATTTTAGATGTTAATAATCTGGTTAGTGGCAGTCCGCTTAGCACCGTTTTTAAGCCGCTGGACAAAAATAACCAACCGGCAGATATAAATTCAATGGTAAGAGCCGCCACAAAACCATTTACTACGCGAGACCTTCGCCTTAAAGATACTGATGAAAGTTACGTGAATCTTTATCTGAGTATAGCTCCGGTTCACCTTGGCTATGGTAAAGAGGGGCAAAAAGGATATGTGCTGCTGATGCGTGACATAACAAGAGAGAAATCGCTCGAAGAGGAACGAGATGAGTTTATTAGCGTAGTGAGCCATGAGTTAAGAACTCCTGTAACTATTGCAGAAGGCAATATTAGCAATGCCCAGCTTGTTATGGAGAGATCAGGTGATGCGGAATCTGTTAAAAAAAGTCTGGAGGAGGCACATAGACAGGTATTATTTTTAGCCGATATGATTAATGACTTATCTACACTGAGCCGCGCCGAACGAGGCGCTCTTAAGGTTGAAGTAGAATCGATTGACCCTAAGGCTTTGGTCGAAGAGCTTGCCAAAAACTACCAAGCTGATGCGCAAAAAAAAGGTCTCCAAATCAAAACCGAAATCGACCCGCAGCTTACGGAGTTAAAATCCACTAGATTGTATGTGCGAGAAATACTGCAAAACTTTGTTACAAATTCCATCAAGTATACTGCCCAGGGGTCAGTAACTATTAAGGCAGCACCCGACCCAAGAGGCGTCAGGTTCTCTGTCCAAGACACTGGGATTGGTATTAGCAAAGGCGATCAAGAAAGAGTCTTTGATAAGTTCTTTAGATCTGAAGACTTTAGGACTCGAGAGGCAAATGGCACCGGTTTAGGATTATACGTAACGATGAAGCTTACTCATTTAATTCATGCTGAAATAAAGCTCAATAGTGTCTTGAACGAGGGTTCTACGTTTGAGGTATTTGTGCCGAATTTACAATAGCTAAGTTTTTGGTAGCTCGGGGAAAACTTGCATAACTGGGAGACAGATATTTCTATCTTTCCAGATCACTTCTCCAAATTCATATTTCCACATGGAAAGATTCAGAAGCCAAATATCATAAATTGCCGCAATGGGAAGCGCAACAATTCCCAGCAAAATAAATCTCCTGTATGCCAAATTTATGATTAGACTGTACGTCACACTATTTGCAACATATGCTATCAAGCTGATTAAAAACAGGGCTGTGTTGCCGGTGACAAAGGCTGTAATTAGGATAATGAATGGTAAAACTAGCTGCGCGAATTCTGCAATGCTGAGTAAAGCCACAAGCTCTGGCCTACGGTGTAGTTGAGGGTAGCGTGTCCTAATGGTCGTGGATCTTTGCTCTTCAATATTCTTCGTGCAAGTTAGACCAATTGCTTTATTGGAAGCGATAAACGAGTAGGAGTTAGCCTGTAATCGTTTGGCAAAGTAACTTTCAGGCACGCATTGCCGAGACACGGCGTCGAATCCACCAGCCGATTCAAGTTCAACCTGTGTAATTATCCAGCATGTACTGAGTACAGGCGGCCTATTTAACAGATTTCTTGGTAGTGCAAGCTCCCAGGCATATCGACTAGGCTGAATTAATGTCTGTCGAACGGAACTTTTTTCTTTTAATAAGTTATTTGGTAGTATGCACAGCATCTTTTTGTTTGTATGTATCATGCGCGTCACAATACTGGTAATTGTTTCGGGCTCAAACCTTGTATCAACGCCACAAAATAATAACAACTCACCGTTTGCTTCATCTGCTAATTGATCATACCCAAAGTTTTTGGCAAGCCAACGTTCGGGCGGTTGTTTGCCGGCAATAAATCTAACACCATCCTGGGCGAATTCACGGATAATCTCAGGAGTTTGTCGCTCTTGTGAGCAGTCGTCGAGCACTAATATCTCAAGCTTAGGGTATGTACTCTTCACGAGACTTTGCAGGCACTCATGCAGGTCTTTCGTCTCATTTCTAGCTGGGATACAGACGGTTAAAGTCGGTAGATTGCCGACTGGAAATGATAAATTGTCAGAACTGACACGTATTCTACGTAAATTTAGCAAAGTTGATACAAGGATAATTAAAGCAACAAGCGCTTGTGAAGTAGCTAGAATATACAGGCCCGTTTTCATCCCAATGTTAGAAATGTATGCGACGAGAAAAAGCAAAATTACTATAATTTGAAAAATTACTAACCACAGGGCGGTCTTTTTCCATGCATGACGAAGATACTCTTTGTTTATCCTGCCTTTAAAAATGCGAGCTATATTTAACAGCATGTACAAAAAAAGAATGCCCGACAAAATAAGCGTTATCAACATGGATGCTACTATAGCAAATCTAAACCTTGACCTCTGAGGCACAAACTGATAGACTTGACAGCATTGACCTACAGAATATGTAGGTTTTTTAATTGGAAAGAGTGGGAGTACCTAAAGATGGCTGATAAGCCGGCAAAGTCCAACAAAAAGCGAATTGTTAAGAACCCGGAAACCTTCCGCGAGAGAGCTGTTAAAGCCGCAGAAGAGGGAGACAAGCCAAAAAAAGGGGCCGCGCCCAAACGTGTCTTTGGGAAAGTATTTCGTGGAATTGGACGTGGGTTACGGGCTGTATTTGGACCTATATTTAGACTTAAACCATTTAAGCTACTTGGCAAAATACTCTTCCCTGAGTATTTCCGTAGCAGTTGGCGGGAGTTGAAGCTTGTCCAATGGCCAAACTGGAAACAAAGCCGCCAATTAACGTTTGCTGTTATCGTCTTTGCATTCATCTTTGGAATTACGGTTGCGGTAGTTGATTACGGTTTGGACAAATTGTTTAGGGATATATTGTTAAAGTAAGGACACGAAAGAATTATTATGAGCACTACAAAACGCTATGACACGACGAAACAATGGTATGCCATTCACACCTACAGTGGCTACGAAGAAAAGGTTGCCGAAAGTATCCGCCAGCGCGCTGATAGTCTTGATATGAAAGACAAAATTTTTGAGGTACTTGTACCCAAAGAAAAAATGATTGAAATAAAAAATGGTAAGAGACGCGTTGTTGAAAAGCGGATATTTCAAGGCTATGTGCTTGTCCACATGAAGCTAAGTGAGGATGCGTGGTATATCGTCAGGAATACACCATCAGTCACGGGTTTTGTTGGCAGCGGCACAGATCCAACTCCTATTGAGCAAGATGAAATAGAAAAGATTCAAAAACGTATGGGTCTAGAACAGCCAAAGCACAAGATTGATTTCGCAATTGGCGAGGTTGTTAACATCATTGATGGTCCATTCAAGGGCTTTGATGGCAGCATAAATGACATCGATGCAGCAAAGGGTAAGCTAAAGGTCCTTGTTAATATGTTTGGCCGTGAAACACCTGTCGAACTCGACGGCCTCCAGGTAAAGCGCGTCTAATCTTATGGTTGAAGCACAAGAAACAATAAGTGACCCCGGCGATGATTCGCGTAGCATGGTTGTTGCTGCCATGATAGCCGGCACCATAAGTACCGCAGGAACTATACTAATGTTAAAAACCGGTATATCAGAGCTTCATGCTCATAGATTTGTTGCCGGTAGCCTCGAAGTAGCAGGTGGTTTAATCTCTGGCTCAGGTGTTGTTGTTTCTGGGATGGTATTGCTAGCTCCCGCTTATGAAGAATTTGACGATGTGGTAAACCATAAACAAAATGGCTAGGCTCGACTGGACAACAGAGGTAGTATCAAGTATAATAAAGAAGTTACGCACTTCTGTCTTAATTAAAGAAAGGGAAGGAGAGGCTTGAGCATAGCTCGCTTCGTAAAATTCTATGGCAAAAGCAGTAAAAGCAAATCTAAAAATGAAAATACGGGCTGGTCAGGCCAGTGCCGCGCCACCTGTGGGTAGTACTCTAGGACAGTATGGAGTTAACATGATGGACTTCATCCAGCCTTTTAATGATGCAACCAAAGAACTAAAAGGGATCGTTACGGCTCACATTACAATTTATGATGATCGTTCAATGGACTTTAGAGTCGTCAGTGAACCAACAGACGACCTAATTCGAGCAAAACTTGGAGTTCAAAAAGGTTCAGGCAAGCCGAATAGTGAAAAACTGGACAAGAAGCTGTCTCAAAAAGATCTAGCTGAGATAGCTGAAGCCAAAGCAAAAGACATGAACGCTGAGGATATAGAAGCCGTTAAAAAGATGGTCGCTGGAACTGCTCGCAGCATGGGCGTAGAGGTGGAGAAATAGCTATGACCACCGGGAGTAGAGGTATTGGTGATTCTGACTATCCAGATGAAATAGCGGGTGAAAAAGCCGAAAAGTTGCGTGCGATTCTCGACTCGACACCGTATGACAGTATACCGACTACAGATAGAGTTGGTTTAGCAGGGCGTAAAGCATATAAGGCGGCAGTTGCAGTTAATGACCCTAGAATTGCCCCAGAAGAACGTGATCCTGCAGCAATCCGCAAAGCTGAAGCGGCACAGCAAATCGCAAATGAACTGGCATCAAATGCAAATCTTAAGCTTATATAATTAATTTTTTGTAATAAATTGTGGGAGACCATGCAAGGTCGATTGAACCACGAAGGAGATAATATGGCAGACACTAAAGAAAAAGCTAAAGCACCAAAGACGGCTAAGAAGGCTGAAGAGCCAATTGTTAAGGCTGAGCCTGAAAGTACTCCAGATGAGGTAACACTAGCCAAGGCTGGCAAGCGCAGCGCTAAAGCATTAGAGGAAGTAGCTGAAAAAGCTGCTAAAGAAGAGCGAAAAACTTCTAGTGAATTGCCGGCAGCAAAACCAAAACCAGTCATTAAACCAACCCGTTCGCGTGTTGAACGCCGTGGCAAGCATTTCCGCAAAAACGCGCAAAAAATTGAAGCTGGTAAATCCTACAGCCTTGAAGACGCGGTAAAGATTGCAAAAGACACTAGCCATGTTAAATTTGATGCGACAGTTGAAATACACCTCCGATTAGGTGTAGATCCAAAACACGCCGACCAGAATATTAGAGATAACGTTGTGCTCCCTGCTGGGACAGGAAAGACAGTTCGTATTGCGGTTCTGACTGATGATGTAGCGGCTGCAAAGAAGGCGGGTGCCGATCTTGCCGGTACTGATGATATTTTTGCCGCTTTAGACAAAGGGGTCATTGATTTTGATGTACTTATCGCAACCCCTGCGTTAATGCCAAAGCTGGGTAAACACGCTCGTGTGCTTGGTCCTCGTGGTTTAATGCCAAATCCAAAGAGTGGAACCGTTACGACAGACGTTGTTAAGGCAATAAATGACTCGAAAGGTGGACGCGTTGAGTATCGAGTAGATTCGACCGGTATTGTCCACCTAGGTATAGGTAAAGTAAGCTTCAGTGATCCCCAATTGCTTGAAAACACACAGGCTGTAATTAATAGTGTTAAGGCCAATAAGCCACAAAACATAAAGGGTAACTACTTTAAATCAATCTACCTAACAACCAGTATGGGTCCATCCGTAGCGGTCGACCTCACTAGCTTGAACTAACTAGCAATAGCTTAATTTTTCAGTCATACTTACTGGTATGACACATAAAAATGGTTTAATTATTTGTTTTGATGGTCCTGATGGCATTGGAAAAACCACTCAGCTAAAACTTGCAGCTGATTCGCTAAAAGCCGAGGGGTATCAAGTATTTACCGCCAAAGCGGTCGGGGGCTTACCTTTAACTGATGTGCTTGGTCGTGCATTAATGATGAATGAAGATAGACCGCCCGAGACCGATCTACATGTAGCGATCGCTAGCCAATACGCTTTAGCTCATGAGATTCTGCCTCGACGTGATAAAGGCGAGATTGTGCTGGTCGACCGTAGCCCCCTGTCGATCATCGCTTATCAAGTATATGCTGATAATTTAGATAGCTCTCTTGGCAATAAAGCAGTTAAAGAGCTGCTGGGCGTTATTAAGCCTGATCTTGTTATCACGTATTATGCTGATCCAGACGTAATTAAACACCGCCGAGGCTCACGTAACGGTGACTCAGAACTTGATTTTTTTGAAGGCAAGCCACAGGACTACCACAAAAAAGTTGCCGAAGGCTTTAAGCAGGCGGCAAAAGATTTTGACTCAAAAAGCGTTGACGCCAGTGCGCCTATTGAACTTGTGCGTCAAGCAACCATGCAATTAATTGGCACGCAACTGCAAGCATAAGCGTGTACTAGCATGTATTTGCGTAAAAATCACATTACTATTTTACTTGCTTAAATAATTGCCCCTCCACTACAATGGTATGAACACCGTTGGAGGAATAGTGTCCGTTTATAGCAATATACAAATTAAATCCGCAATCGATGAAGGGCACATTGTTTGCCACCCATATGATCCTAAGCACGTCAGCCACGCCAGCTTGGATGTAACTCTTGGGTATTACTTCTATCGTATCGAGCGAATGAATGACCGGACAATATATAATCCTTTTGACCCAGAGGACGTCGAACGATATTTTGATGGGCCATACAAAGCCATGCCCCATGGAGAATGGTGCAAGTTGAATGGGTTTAAGCCTGTTAACAACATCCCGCTTGATCATCCCGTGATTAGCCTTAAGCCTCGCGAGAGAATCTTGGCCCATACTCACGAATTCTTCGGCATCAAGCCACCAGGCGCATATGAGCTGAAATCTCGTTCTAGTTGGGGTCGTAACGGCGTAGCCGTGTGTTTTGACGCTGGCTGGGTAGACCCAGGCTATATAAACCGCCTAACACTTGAAATATATAATCTCAACGAACGCGAAACAGTGCTTATGCCAGTTGGTGAGCGAATCGCGCAGGCCGTTTTCGTTGAAACTGGCGAAGTCGAGGGGAATTATGGCAAGGGCCGTGATGATGGGTTCAGCGGTAAATATCAGCAGGGCACCGATCTCGAGACTATTATTAAGACCTGGTCGCCAGATATGATGCTGCCAAAAGCGTATAAAGACCGGCGAGCAATGCCTCCCAAAATTGAAGGGCTTTCGTATGACTAGAGGCAAATATATCGTAATTGAGGGAGCAGAAGGCGTTGGTAAAACAACTCAGCTTCAAGAGCTCGCTAGACGGCTTCAGGCTGCTGGGCTGCCGGTTAGGACATTACGCGAACCAGACAGTCAAAGCGATCTAACTGCCCGAGCAATCCGGCAATTAACTCAAGACCCCCGCTACCCTATGAATACCCGCACCGAGGTTCTACTCTATAACGCTGCTCGTTCACAAAGCTTACAAATAATTAAAGAGAGCGTTGAGCATGGCGTTATCTGCCTAGTTGATCGGAATTATCTAACAACGCTTGCAATTCAATACTACGGCCGTGGTGATGTGCCCGACTACAACACCATTAATGCCATAATTAGCTTCGCTGTTGGAGGAATAGAACCGGATCTAACCATAGTCCTCGACGCACCAGTTAATGTGCTCCGAGATAGGCTGAAGGATCGATATCATGGCGAAAGATTCGATAATCTTGACGATGCTTTCTTGGAACGGGTCCGATCTGGCTATTTATGGGAGGCCAAACAGCGCAAACTTCCTGTAGTGTTCGCAACTGACGAACCAAACAAAGTTTCAGATCAAATCTGGAGCTTAGTGAGTCAACAACTGGCAGTTCGCAGCCCTTCTCAACCAACGGCGACCGCGGAACCAGCTTCAATCAAGGAGATTATTAGTCAAAAAACTGTCCAAAATTCAAATCAACTTGATACCCAAACGGATTTTGTCACCAAAGCCGATGATGGACGCTACAAAATAACGCAATCAGGCAGAGAGTATCTACAAGGCGCAGTTACAGATGTAGAGGGTGATGTCTACGTTTTCACAGACAAGCTTAGCCCAATTACGATCGCGGCAGCTATGGCTAGATTAAGCCGACGTAGTGATGATATGCGTATTACGATACTAGACGAATTTGCCGGCAAAATTGATAAAGATGAGCAGCTTTTGCATCGGGTAATCACGGCTTATGGTGATGATTCAGTACAACAACTGGGAGGCGTTCATTTCGTCATCGAAAACGCATCAAATCTTCTGACCAAAAAACTCGAGTGGGGCAGATTAGCCGCCTACCTGGAGCAGTCTACGAGATACATATACTTCGACGAAAAAGATTCACAAGGAAAATACCGATATCATACTCCGGAGCACTTCACTTCCGCGCTTAAAAAACAGTATGAGACAGGAATGGATAATATATTTGATATATATTCCACGCTTGTGCATAAATTGACTGAATATGTGCGCACAACTTCAACTACGCCTGAAGCTGAGCGTGACGGACCGTGGCGTAGTGCGACTAAGGCACAAGCATGTGATGCAGTCAGAGACATCCTGCCAGTTGCAACAAAATCTACCGTTGGTATTTATGCATCAGGACAAGCTTTTGAGAGCCTAATAATGCATCTGCTTAGTGATGAACTGCCAGAAGCGCGTACTGTAGGCCAAAATCTACTTAAGCAAGGCCGAAAGGTCATGCCAGTATTTCTAGAGAGGGCGGATAAGCCCGAACGTGGCGGTGCTATGGTTGCATACCGCTCAAACACAAACAAGGCAGTGCAAGATCTTGCCAAGACGTATTTACCTGATAATTACGCATCTACATCGACTAAGGCAGTCAACCTTGTAGATTACTGGCCAAAAAACGAACTTTTACTTGTTTCAGACATGCTTTACGAGCACAGCAACCAATCGCAAGAACAGATACAATCGACTGTCAATTCATGGACCTATGACCAAAAAACAGCCGTATTTAAAGCCTATATGGGTGAACGCTTAAACCGCCGGCACCGTCCAGGCAGGGCTCTCGAGAAAGCACACTACAGCTGGGACTTAGTCTGTGATTATGGCATTTTCCGTGATCTTCAGCGCCATAGGATGGTTGATGACATGAACTGGCAGCTACTAACGCCAAGGTATGGTTATGAAACTCCCGACCTTATTGAAGCAGCAGGGCTTTCCGAGGAATTTGATCAAGCGTTTGATATCAGTCTTAAGCTATACTCTTTACTACAAGAAGCTGGTTACCCACTCGAAGCCCAGTACGCGACACTTATGGGTCACAGAATGCGCTGGAAGGTCACATATAACGCTCGTGAAGCCTTTCACCTTCATGAATTAAGAACAACTCCTCAAGGCCACCCGGGCTACCGCAAACTAGTTTTAGAAATGCATGAACGCTTATCAGAAGTACATCCACTGTTAGCAGAAGCAATGATATTTGTAAATAAAGATGAAGACCCTGAACTCACCCGTTTAGCAGCAGAACGCTATACTCAATTCAAATTACAAAAACTAAATAAATAATTAGGCTAATATCCTTGCCTGTAGTCGATTGCTGGCGATGCAGTAGTCAGAGCTTCAACTAAATCTGGTTTTTCGCCATCAATAGTAAATCCGACGTCTATCTGCTCCTTAAATGCAGTTAAGCTGGGCGCTTGTGGCAAAATCCTCAAAGCCTTCGGGCTAAATGTAACAACTGTGGTGTCCGCATCAGTAGCGAGAGTTGCCAAAAGGCCCCGTAAATTTTCGGTAGCCTGATCACTGCCTTCTAAAAGCTCTGATGAAGTTACTGCGACAAGCCTTTCCCCTCGGCGGCTTGCCGGCAGCATCCTCATAACCCTTAAAAAGTTTGGGTCCCGCGATGCGTTTTTGTCCACGGTTGCAATGCCTGTGTCATATATCGATCGCTCCGGATCGCCATCATGGCGCAGAGTCCATTCACGCTTCATGCCGCGAATTGCAGACCCAACAACTGCCTCATACCGGATTGAGCGACAAGTTACCCAAGCATTTGAGCCGTAAACCAAGGTTTCTAAAATTTTGGCGCCCGATTTTCGAGCTTTTACGGCTTCTGAGTCAAATAACCCTTCACGTTGACGTTTCTTAATGTCCTCAAATAACTTACGATTTTCGGCGAAATCACGGGGGTTCATCTCAAAATTAAAAAAATTACTGACGTAATCGGGGTTATTACGAAGTTGTCTAGCAGTCGAGCCATGGCTTTTCATAATGTATATTATATCTTAACTCCTTAGATTAGTCAATGTTCAAACCATAGAGCGATTGATTTATGATGTAGCTAGTATGAAAACAACCTCTCAGCACGAATTAACTGAGATTTTACGAGATTTAGTAGCTATTCACTCTGTTGAAGATAGTATACAGAAGAAGTTTGAGTGTATTGAGTATGCAGCAAATCATCTTGCAAGCAGCAAACTCACTATTCGTACGGGATCAAGCAATGGTTTACCTTGGGTTGTGGCCACGACTCAAGGCAACATGAATCCAAAGGTACTACTACAAGCCCATCTTGATGTTGTGCCAGCGACTGGTGAGGCATTTTTGCTGCGAGATGAGGGTGGTAAATATTTGGGTCGAGGCGTATATGATATGAAATTTGCCGCAGCTTGTTACCTACAGTTGGTTTCAGAGCTTGCTGAAACTGCACTTGATTATGATTTCGGCATAATGCTTACGACGGACGAAGAGATCGGAGGCGAGAACGGTGTTGGATACCTACTAGGTGAGGGCTACGGAGCAGGTGTCTGCATCTTGCCTGACGGTGGTGATAACTGGCAACTTGAGTCAGAGTGCAACGGCGTATGGTTGGTAGATATTGTTGCGAGCGGTAAGTCCGCACATGGTTCAAGGCCCTGGGAAGGTGAAAACGCTATTAACAAACTTCTAAACTGTATTTTAGAAATTCAACATGTGTTTCCAATGGATGGCGATGATAAAAATACTTTAACTGTCAGTAAAATTTCTGGCGGCGCGGCAATAAACCAAGTACCCTCCGAAGCTAAAGTAACGTTAGATATGCGGTTTGTGGATGATAAATCATATATAAGTAAGCGCATAGCAGTTGAACAGTGCATTCAAAACGCTGGCCTAACGCTTGAAACAATCGCAAGAGTCGATAGTGTAACTGTTGATAAAGACGACCCAGCAATTTCAAAATTTATGGAGATTGCCGAAGAATGTACTGGGAAGCCAATCAGCTGCGGCAGGTCATACGGTGCGAGTGACGCGCATTATTTCACAAAAGCAGGCATTCCTACGATATTGATTCGTCCGGACGGAGGTGGTGCGCACAGCGAAAACGAATGGCTTGATAAGAATGGCTTCTACACCTTTTACGACGTCCTAAAGGAGTATGTTCGAAAAGTCGCGATTTTACGTTGACGTTCGGCATCGCTTGTGGCATCATAAACGTATGAGCAAACACATAATTATGGCATTGGAGATTATTACCGCCTAACGGGCGCTATTTTGTATTTATAAACAGCAAGACAGCTCCCGCAGAAGTGGGAGTTTTTTATTTTTGGAGAAAATATATGCTAAAAAGAACAAATAATGGGCTTGAAGTTTTTGAGTCAACGGATATAAACCGGTTTCCTGTCCCTGAACATGCGTTAACAGTGGATTTTATGGGACAAAGTCAGGCCGCCGCCGATCTGATGGTAGGCACTTTAGTAAGACGGACGGGCTTGGTAAATAGTGCAGCCCTCTCTAATGAAGGGCAAGTACGCATAAAAGATGAAACAGTGCATAGGGGTAGTAGTTTTAAGACGCGTAATGCAATAAATGGGGCAGTGCACTATGTTCGACAGGGTGATCATCAATTTATAACAGCCAGCGCTGGGAGTTTTGGGATTGGGCTGGCGGAAGCTTTATCGCACTGGGGCCATGACTTGGAAGTTGTAGTACCCGCCTGTACAAACCAAGCAAAAACTCATGCAATAGAATCGCTTGGCGCAGACGTAGTAGTCCACGGTGAAACGGTTGATGAAGCCTTGTCTCATGCCGTCGAACGAGCAAAACAAACCTCAGCCAGGTTTGTACATCCTTTTGCGAATATATACTCTATCGCTGGTGCCAGCACAATAGCTTGGGAGCTGCTTGAAGATGCACCAAATATGACCCACGTGGTATTGCCGTTTGGCGGAGGAAGCATCGCTGCAGGTGTGGGTACGGTCATAAAACAATTGCGCCCTGACGTCGAAGTAGTTGTTGCCCAGGTAGCAAAAAACACTGCCTTCGTTGACTCGGTGTTAACAGGAGTACCGCAAACTTCAAACGACTTGGACACAAGATTTGGCGGAATAGCTGTAAAATCAACCCACCCTCTCACGCTGGGGCTGGGCAGTCAAGCAGTTGATAGAGTTCTAAAACTTCCTGCCAGATATATTTATGAAACCCTGCATAACCTTAAACCGAGAGACGAACTTGGAAAGGTCCTTGAAGAAGCTGGAGTTTGCTCACCAGCGGGCGCAAGGTTCCTGGCAGAGCAAACAGATAATCGTGGCGCTGAGATAGTTGCTATTGCTACAGGGGCCAATCCTGGACCAGTAGTTAATTCATATTCAAAAGCTATCGCACAGCGACTACAACGATCATAAACCGTGCTAACTTGATCTAACTGGGTAGTGCTGCTATAATATTGGCTAAGTTGCCAGAGACAGCGACGGGTTAAAACCTTAATTATGTCGCCGAGGTACAAACATCTATTTTGATAGTTTGAACGCCTCTGGATAAGCCCATAGGCGTTTTTGTTTGGCAACGTTACAGCAAATTGGTCGATAAAGCTGTCTAAAGCAAGTAATTGGAGAAATTACATGGCATTAACCAAAAATAAGAAACAAGAAGTAGTCGCTGATGTAGCGAATCTTCTAAGTGCTTCAAAGATGACAGTTGTCGCAAAGTACGAAGGCACAACAGTTAAGGCTTTGCAGACACTGCGCCGCGACGCAAAAGCAAATGGCACCAAAGTAAAAGTTGTTAAAAACCGATTGGTTATACAGGCACTTAAAGCCTCAGATACGTTTAAAGATATTGACACTAGCGCTTTGGAAGGCATGCTTTTATACGCGTTTAACGGTGAGGATGAGGTAGCCGCAGCTCAGGTATTAAACACCTTCGCAAAAGCTAACCCCAGTCTTGAATTCATTGGTGCTATCAGTGCCGAAGGTGAGTTCATAGATGCAGCAAGCGTCAAAGCACTTGCCGGACTGCCCGGCAAAAACCAGCTTTTGGCTGGCATAATCAACCTGTTGAATTCACCCGTTAAAGGTGTTGTAGGCAGTCTAAGTGGCAATCTTCACGGCTTATTACAGGGTCTAGAAGCTAAAGCTGCAAATTAATTAAGGAGAAATCATGGCAACAGACTTAAAGAAAATCGCCGAACAACTTGTTGGACTTACCGTTTTGGAAGTTAACGAACTTGGCACAATCCTAAAAGACGAATATGGCATTGAGCCAGCCGCTGCTGCAGTTGCAGTTGCTGCCGGACCAGCTGCAGACGCAGCACCAGCTGCCGAAGAGAAGAGTGAATACGACGTCATTCTAAAGGATGCTGGCGCTCAAAAGGTCGCCGTAATCAAGGCCGTCAAAGACATTACCGGTCTTGGACTTGGTGAAGCAAAAGCAATCGTTGATGGTGCACCAAAGCCTGTCCTCGAAAAAGCTAAAAAAGAAGATGCTGAAGCAGCCAAGAAGTCCTTGGAAGACGCTGGCGCAACCGTCGAACTTGCCTAAAGAGGCCAAAAACTCTAAAATGCCACCTAAATCTATGGGTGGCATTTTTAATCCACACATAATTAATGACTGCACAGCAAGAACGCACACAATCGACCCCCGATATTTTTTCGGTAGCTGATGGCCGTATACAAATATCTCCTAGCGAGGGTTATATTCATTGCGATGGAGTTCCGTTATTAGGCGTGAGACCGAAACAACGAGAAGTTCTAACGGCTCTTGCTTCAACGCCCGATACATTAATTACACCAGAAGAGCTAACTCACAGATTATACGGTTACTCTGATATGCCTTCGATTCAGTCTATGAGGGTGCATCTTTCAACTAGTAGGGCGATGCTTGGACCCGAGCTTGGGAATCCGAGAACAGGGGCTTTTCGCGTAGCACCAAGGGCAGGTTATTTTGCCGTTAGCAGTTTAGATTTTAATATCCATGACTTCAACAGCGAAGATCCGTCAGTAATCAAGCTTGCGGATAGTCGCATTGAAGTAAAAGCGGATGAAAAGAAAGTTAAGATAGACGGTGAAGCGGTTAAGAACATTGCCGGTCCAAAGCTAGCGATATTAGTATACTTAGCCCTAAAGCATGACCAGTATGTTGCAGGAGAAGTAATTCGACAAGTTGTGCAAAGCGAAGCAAATATTGCCTGCTCAAGTACTCCAGCATTATTAATGCAAATAGCCAACTTAAGAAAGTTTCTTGGGCCCGAACTTGGGCACTATCAACAGGGCGCTATACGTAATAAAAGATTCGTCGGCTATACTGCTGTTACCAATCTGGCCGACTGATTTATCCACAGCTGATGATGATTTTTTGACATGACAATCACTTCGTGGTATTTTGAGGGGGAAAGTGTACTAATAAACACTATCGAGAGACAGAGACAGATATGCCCGATTTACCGGATAAACAAGTAAAGAGATTGCGAGCCCTGATACAGGAGGCTGAGACTAGTTTAGCAGCTGCTACCGAACTGTTAATCAGTTTGGTTGGCGATGATGATAAGGTGCCAGCAGTAGCCCGTGAAGATACTCTTGGCAAAGTCATTGAAGGCGTTTTTGATGGTCAGAACATGGTTGGCTCTGATGGCAAAACATATCCCGTGCCAGCTAACTACGCCTCTAAGTCAAAACTAGTCCAAGGCGACATTCTTAAGTTAACTATCGCCGAAGACGGTGCCTTTCTTTATAAACAAATTGGCCCTATTCCTCGTAAACAAGTCGTCGGCACACTTAACCTCGAAGGTGGTCACTATTTTGTTGAGGTTGGCGGCAAAAAACTTCGCGTACTACTAGCAAGTGTGACTTATTTCAAAGCCAAACCAGGTGACCAGGTCAGCGTCAACGTCCCAGAGGACGACGCCAATGCCGAGTGGGCAGCCCTCGAAGCCGCCCTTTAGATAAAGACTTATGAAAAAATACTCACGGTATATCCTTCTAGGGGTATTAGTTTTGATCGCACTTGCTCACTTTGTCCCTATAGAAACCGGCTCAAATACTTACTTCTGCACTAATAAAAGTGGGACTTTTACGTATAGGATTGTACTGGGACAAAGGAAGAAGTTTTATCATGATGTGCAAAGCCAACAAAAACCGTCTGACTGTAAAGAGCCAGGACAGGTTGCTGCTTGTGCGAGTCCAGGCTGTAGTCCGTCGGCCAACTTTACCAAACGAGACTATTACCTCTACGTTCTGTAGGTAAGATATCACAACATCCGTAGAGTCTTTTCAGCGTATAATAGATAGACTATGGGGCAGGCATTATATAGAAAGTACCGTTCAAGGTCACTTGATGAAATCATCGGCCAAGAGCATGTAACCAAGACCTTAAAGTCAGCGATTGAGCAGGGGCGAATTAGCCATGCTTACTTATTTACAGGGCCACGTGGCGTAGGCAAGACGTCAATCGCCCGTATTTTAGCGCATGAAATTAACCAATTGCCGTATAAAGACGACAGTGTACACATAGATATTATTGAAATAGATGCAGCCAGTAACAGAAGAATTGATGAAATTCGTGAGTTACGCGACAAAGTAAATATCGCGCCAACCTCAGCTAAATACAAGGTTTACATCATTGATGAGGTACATATGCTCACTAAGGAGGCATTTAATGCCCTCTTAAAGACACTTGAAGAACCACCTGCCCATGTAGTGTTCATATTGGCCACAACCGATGCTCACAAGCTACCAGACACGATTGTCAGCCGAACTCAGCGATTCAGCTTTAAGCCTGTCGAAAAGTCCAAAGTAAAAGAGCATCTGTCTACAATTTGCAAAGCGGAAGGCCTTAAAGCTAGTGATGATGCCTTAGACTTGTTAGCGGAACATGGTGAGGGGAGTTTTCGTGACAGCATTAGCCTTTTGGATCAAGCCAGCAGTCAAGCGGGCAAGCTTGAGCTAAGTGATGTTCAGAATCTCCTTGGCATACCGTCAGATGAAGCAATAAATCAATTACTTAGATTAATAACGCAATCAAATAACGCTGCAGAACTAATGCGAAGTTTAGACTCGCTTTATGGGCAAGGATTTCAGGCATCGTCAATTGCAAAACAGCTTTCTCGTTCAATTCGTGCGCAAATAACTAACAAATCACTGTCAATTAGTCCAACTACGTCCATATCGCTACTAAGCAGCCTAATTAAGGTGCCTTCATCTCCTGATCCGGAAAGATTCCTTGAGCTGTGCTTGCTTGATATAGCAGATATGTCAGATTTAAGAAGTTCAGGCAGGCCGGAGCCTAAAAAGGTACAAGAAACTCCACAAAAAGAGACCAAATTGAAGCCCGAAACAAAAACAACGAGCTCATCACCCTCGAAAAGCGTTGGCCCAGACATATGGCCCGACGTACTAACCGAACTAAAACAAAAACACAATACCTTATATGGAGTAGTGCGTATGGCTGAGCCGACCTTTGAAGGCGAGAATCTAAGGCTGGCATTTGCTTTCCCGTTCCACCAAAAACGAAGTAACGAAAGCGCAAATCGACAAAAGATTGCAGATATTGTGCTAAGCATAACCGGTCAATCAGTTGCAATAGAATGTGTTGTAGATGATGCTGCCCAGCCACCAAAAATAACAGTTTCAAGTAGTGCCCCCCGAAATAATGAAAGCCTGTCAACCATAAGCAATATTTTTGGTGAAGCTGAACTGCTAGAATCATAAGATAGCCATTGAAGGGAATATGGAACCAATAACCGGAGCCGGCGGATCACCGCCCCAAAATGCCGAAGCTGAAGCAAGCTTACTTGGTGCTTTGCTTATTGATAGTGATGCTATTGTAAAAATTGCCGATACAGTTGGACCCCGAGACTTTTTTGACAAACGTAATGAGCGCATTTATGAAGCAATCTTGCAGCTTTATGAGCAGCACCAGTCTATTGACGTCCTTACACTAGCCGACAAACTGAAAAACAACGGCCAACTAGAAAATGTAGGCGGAGCTTCATATCTTACAGAGTTAACAAATTTTGTCCCCACAGCCGCTCATGTCGAGCAATATGCTGACATCGTCGCCCAAAAGGCTCTGAGACGGCGGTTGATTAGTGCTTCAAGGGAAATTGTCGGTCTTGGATATGATGAGTCTAAGCAACTAAGAGAATTGATCGAAGAAGCAGAAACCCGCCTTTTTGAAGTTAGTCAACAGCATATTAAGCAGGATGTAATTAGCCTAGAGGCGATTTTAGCCGAAAGTTTTGATCGACTTGATGATCTTCATAAGGACAAAGACAAAATTCGTGGTGTGCCGACCGGATACAAAGATCTTGATAGCATGCTGGCCGGATTTCAGAAATCTGATTTGGTGATTCTTGCCGCCAGACCTTCAATGGGTAAAACCGCTCTGGCGCTAAATTTTGCGCACAACATCGCCGTCCAGTCCAACGAATCAGTGCTAGTTTTTAGTCTTGAAATGAGTAAAGAGCAGCTAGTTGATCGACTTTTGTCCATGGAGTCTGGCGTGGATGCATGGGCTCTACGTACAGGCAATCTAACAGATGCTGACTTTGAAAAAATTGGCCAAGCCATGGGAACTTTGAGTGAAGCTCAAATATTTATTGACGATAGCCCCGGAATAACTGTTAGTGATTTCAGGACAAAAGCCCGTCGCGAAGCCCACAAACGACCACTCGGCTTAATTATTGTTGATTACCTACAGCTGATGAGTGGCGGTAATCGTTTTGGTAACGAGGGCAATAGAGTACAAGAAATTTCTGAGATCTCTAGGGGGCTCAAGGGTGTTGCCCGTGAGCTCAATGTGCCAATTCTCGCCTTAAGCCAGTTAAGCCGTTCGGTAGAAAGCCGGAGCCCCCAAATACCTCAGCTAGCCGACCTACGTGAATCTGGCTCAATCGAGCAGGATGCTGATGTTGTCGCCTTCATATATCGCGAAGAATGGTACAACCCTGAGACAGATCGTAAAAAAATAACAGATGTGCTCATCAAAAAGCATCGTAACGGGCCAACAGGGGGAGTTGAATTGTATTTCGACTCCGAAAAACAGCGTTTCCGCTCGGTAGATAAACGGCACCAAGACCCATTCAGCAACTAGGGAACTGGGCCGAAGTTAGATATAATTAAAATAAGCATGAAAAGAATCACGGGACTCTGGCGTCATAACGCTAAACTATTTGTTTTAGGATTGCTATCCTTGCTTGTAGTTGGATACTTGCTTCTATACAAGCTCGGTAGCTTAGTTGGCGGCATGAGTGCGCAAGAAATTATTGCTTCATCAACCCCTGTGGGTTTAAGCGGCATATTTAACCACCCTCTGGACTTGCCAATTAAACTAGTTCGTTCAATCGTTTTTTTTGGAATACCTGATCATGGACAGACACTTAGCAGACTACCAAACGCGTTTTTTGGACTGCTCGCCATATTTAGTTTTGCTACGTTAGTTTGGCTGTGGCATGGCGGACGCACCGCGTTTTTTGCGACGGCGATGTTTGCTTCAAGCGCTTGGACACTACATGTTAGCCGCTATGCAAGTTCGGATGTGCTTTATCTTTGGGCAATACCGACTATTCTACTTATACAGGTATTTCTGCACCGCTATGGCGACAAGCCAATAGTTTGGTATGGCTGCTTGCTTATTTGGGGCTTACTTCTATATATCCCAGGCATGATCTGGTTAATGGTGGCTCAGATTATCTGTCAACGCGGCTTGCTAGTAAAGACTTTGCGACACTACACCTCGCTAACACACCGCTTACTATCAGTAGTTGCCGTCTTTGTATGGCTGCCTCTTTTGATCATTGACCTACTAAGAAATGGGCAGCTAATCATTTGGCTTGGCCTTCCCGTGAACTTCGACGGCGGCATAGGGCATGTTATTAAACAAATTGTGGCAGTACCCGTTCATTTGTTTGTTAGAGGACCTCAGTACCCAGATCTATGGCTAGATAAGCTACCGATACTTGATATATTTACCCTTGTAACTTGTGCTGTAGGTATTTACTTCTATGCAAGGAACTGGAAAGCAACTCGTAGCCAAACACTTTTGGCAATGTCTGGAGTGGGTATTTTATTGGTAGGATTATCTGGTGCTGTCAGTATAAGCACTCTAGTGGCTCTAGCCTATATTTTTGTAGCGGCCGGGATAGCATATCTGTTAACAGACTGGCTAAAAGTGTTTCCGCTAAATCCACTGGCGCGTGGGCTGGGAATAGCCCTAGTTTCTGTTGCTGTTTTACTAAGCTGTGCTTACAACTTACGGTCTTACTTCATCGCCTGGCCGCATAATGAGGCCACAAGAGTTACTTTTCGTTATCATCGGTAGCGCTGATATAATAGAGTAAATAGGGAGAAATTATGAGTAGATTTGATCAAGCTAAAATGCTACTAAAAGTTAAAAAAATACAGGGCGAATTACAAAAAATGGTAATTACTGTTGAAAAGGGCGATGGTGCAGTAAAAGTCGAAATTACAGGCGAACAAAAGATAAAAAGAATTAGTATAGATCCTGAATATGTCGACCTGGATGATATAGGTCAACTTGAGCGCTGGGTTGAGGATGCCGTTAAAGAAGCCATCTCTGAGAGTCAGCGAGTAGCAGCCGAAAAAATGCAGCCAATGATGGGCGCCCTTGGTAATCTCGGGCTTTAGTTCTATAGGATGCAAATACTACCGCCGGTCTTATCGGATCTGATTGATGCCTTTGGCCTACTGCCTGGGGTGGGGCCGAGGACTGCCGAAAGGTATGCTTACTATTTGGTACGTCAACAAAACGATTCTCCACAAAGGCTTGGAGCAGCACTAAAAGCCATTGCTGGAGGTATTGGCTACTGCAATAAAACTTTTGCCCTGGTCCCTAGCGGTCAGAATCTGTCTGACTTATACACTGACCCGCGCCGAGACAAAAAGACCGTAGCCGTTGTTGCTGAACCATTTGACCTAGTCGCACTAGAGAAGACCGGGCATTTTAACGGTACTTATCATGTTTTGGGTGGCCTAGTATCTCCAATTGATAATATTGGTCCGGAGCAACTTCATATCAAAGAATTAATTAAACGCGTTGATGAAGATGGTGTGACAGAAATAATTCTCGCAACAAATGCTAGCGTCGAAGGAGAATCGACGGCATTATACATCAAGCAGCAACTAGGTGACCGCAAGGTTAAGCTTAGCCGTTTGGCGCGTGGATTACCTGTTGGTGTAGATTTGGAATATGCAGATCAAATTACCCTTGGGCGTGCCTTAGAAAGCCGTCAGACACTCTAATTTGGGTAACACGCTGAAACCCCTTACAATTGATAAATATGTATGATGAAGCCGACCAAATCGCGCAACTTATAAATAACGCCAACGATATAGTAGTAATTCAAGCAGATAATCCAGACGCAGACAGTCTGGGTAGTGCCTTAGCTCTTGAGTCAATCATTGGTGCCATGGGTAAGCAGCCCTATTTGTATTGTGCCGTCGACATGCCTAGCTACTTGAGATATATGTCAGGCTGGGACAGGATACAAAATCAACTGCCCAAGAAGTTTGACGTAAGTATTATAGTTGACGCCTCGACAATGACCTTATTCGAGAAGCTAAGTCAGAGCGGTGAACTTGGCTGGCTGTCAAAGAAGCCTTGTATAGTACTAGATCATCACCAGACGGTCGAAAATCTAGTACCGTTTAGCACAGTTATGATTAATGACCCCACAAGGGCTTCGGCTGGCGAATTAATATATATAGTTGCTAAACAATTAAAGTGGAATGTCCCGCTTGATGCCATGGAATTCCTAACCGGCTCAATTTTGGGCGACACACAAGGCCTAACAAATAATCTCGCTTCGTCGGAAACATATCGGATTCTAGCGGAATTCATAGATTCGGGGGTGGATCGACCATCACTTGAAGACTTGCGACGCGAATATGGCAAAATGCCGCTAGAAATATATAGGTATAAGTCTGAGTTGTTACGGCGTACGGAATTCTTAAATAACAACACGATCGCCGTGGTGTCAATCCCCCAAGCCGAAATAAACGAGTTCAGTCCACTCTACAACCCGGCGCCCCTAGTGCAAAATGACATGCTCCAAACCAAAGGCGTAAAAGTAGGAGTGGTTTTCAAGCAGTATGGCGATGGAAAAGTTACTGGTGCGATTAGAAGTAACCAAGGAGCACCTATTGCCGGTCAGATTGCTGAACATTTAGGTGGAGGTGGTCACGCCTTTGCAGCAGGGTTCAAAATAACTACCGGACGAAGCTATTCCGAGATTAAAGCCGACCTCACAAACTTCGCTACAGACTTACTTGCTAAAATAGATACCAAGGAAACAGATGAAACTTTACAACACGCTAACTAGACAGATTGAAAAAGTAACCCCGTTAAGTTCGCCGCTAATTGGCATATATACATGCGGGCCTACTGTATATGACTACGCCCACGTTGGGCATTGGTTTACTTATATTCGCACTGACCTTTTAATTAGAGCCCTTAAGGCGAATGAGCTCAGACCTAAATGGATAATGAACATAACTGATGTGGGCCACCTAGTTAGCGATGCCGACGACGGAGAAGACAAGCTTGAAAAAGGCGCTAAAAGAGAGGGCAAAACAGCTTGGGAAATTGCAGAACATTATACGGCAGACTTTATTGAATGTATGCAGATACTAAATATCACCAAGCCCGATGAAATGCCAAAGGCAACCGATCATATAAATGAGCAGATAGATTTAATTAAGCAACTTGAGCAAAGAGGCTTTACATATCAAATTGATGATGGCATATATTATGATACTGCGAAATTTCCCAAATACGCCGATTTCGCGCGGCTTGATCTCGACGAGCAACAGGCAGGCGCGCGCGTGAACTATAACCCACAAAAACGAAACACTTCAGATTTTGCTTTATGGAAACTTAGCCCAGCTGAAAGAAAGCGGGATATGGAGTGGGACAGTCCTTGGGGCAAAGGTTTCCCTGGTTGGCACATTGAGTGCTCTGCAATGAGTATGAAATATCTGGGACCAACTCTAGACATTCATACCGGTGGAATTGATCATATTCCAGTGCACCACGCCAATGAAATTGCCCAGAGTGAGGTAGTAACTGGCAAGCCGTTTTCTAAACACTGGCTCCACACAAACCATGTCTTGGTAGACGGTCAAAAAATCTCTAAAAGCTTAAATAATGGCAGGCGGATCCAACAAATAATTGGTGACGGGATAACTCCGGAGGCTTTTAGGCTTCACGTTTTAGAGTCACATTACCGTAGTCAATCTAAATTTAGCATGGATAGTTTAGAGGCAGCACAAAACCGCCTAAACGACCTTAGGGCATTTGCGGCCCTGCGCTGGCAGCCCCAAGAAATCCCAGCTGACTCCAGATATGATATCTCAACAATACCAGCCCAAATAATTGCTCATCTTTCTGATGACTTAAATACGCCCATGATAGTGGCCCTACTAAGCGATGTTAGTTCGGGCCTGCAATCTACCTTGCTTGCAAAAGACCAAGTAGACGAACTATTAAGCCTTCTACAGAGCATAGATAGCCAGCTAGGATTGAATTTGACGTCCGTTAAAGATATTAGTGATGAGCAAAAATCTATGATCGCTAGTCGCGAAGATGCAAGGAACAATCAAGACTGGCAACTATCAGATGAGATCCGTAAGCAGCTGAGCGAAAAGGGAATTGGTCTCAGAGATACCCCACTGGGTCCTATTTGGTTTCCTTTGTAGTCGCAGCCTTAAACTCGGTTTCGGTGATAATTTTTTTAACCCGCAAATACTCGAGCAAAATTATCCTGAAACAACCAGCGATTGGGATTGCAACTAGACCACCTATGATGCCGCCAAAACTAACTCCGACTAAAACTGACATAAATACTAAAAGTGGTGACATATTGGTTGAATTTGCCTGAACTTTTGGCTGAATAAATACGTTTTCGAGTTGCTGGTAAAGAATATAGTAGGCCAGGATAATAATAGCTGCAGGCAGGGAATGAAACAGAGCAACTGTCGTAACAATTATTGCCCCTAAGGTGTGCCCTACCATTGGGATTAAGCCACATATAAATACAATTACCATCAGTGCGATCGGATAACTTATCCCTAATATCATTATCACCGGCGTAATTAGTACTGCCGCTAGTGCCGCTAGCAAAACCTGCCCGTTAACGTAGCCCTTAACAACCCTGTTCATCTCATCAACTAGACTTCTGGCTTTTGGCCTGTCTTGAAGAGGCACAAATTGCTCAAAGAACCGCAGCCATCGCGGACCCTCAATTAGCATCATAAATGTAAGCACCAGGATAGTAACTAGTGAGAAGAAGCTGCTGCCAACCTTTTGAACTGTCGAAAATGCCGTACCACCGGCATTTTTTAAGCGATCTGACAGCTGGCCAGAGATATTGTTAACCTGTTTTTCAAGATGATACCGCTGAATAAACTGTCCGTATTGGCTATCTTGATCTTTAAAATCCTGCACAAGGTTAGGTGCAATCTTTATGAAGCTCTGAGTCTGTCGTACTAACGGAGGGGCAATACTGGCAATAAAGCCCACTAGTAGTAGTACAACGATTACAAAAGAAATTGATGTTGCTAAAGTGCGGCTACCACGTCTTTTGCCGGGCAAGCGTTCGCTCAGCCAATGTACAGGAGCGTTTAATGCCAAGGCTAAGAAAAAGGCTATAAAAATTAATAAAATCGCGTGCGATGCTTTTTGTATGGCTAGCAATAGTACTATAGTGCTGACCGTAAGTAGAGCCAGCCTTATGAATGTTCCTGTGGAAACTGTTACAGCTACTTCTTGTTTTTTGTCTTCTTTACCAAATCCCATCATGTAGCTATTATCTATAAACTATTGCGTTTACGCAATGCCTCTTGATAAACCGAAAGCAGTTTTGTGCCAACAGTGTTGATATCGAACTGTCTGGTGTAATTTGAACCCCAGGCAGCCATTTTATCCCGTAGTGGATCGTCATTAAGATAAACTTCGAGCAGCTTTGCCAAACCATGTGTGTCCTCAGCGTCGAATAGAAGTCCTGGTTGCGGCTCCATAACTGAGCGGTACCCTGGATTATCTCCTGCCAAAACCGCCCCGCGCGAACTAGCCATGGCTTCAAGTAGTACAATTCCAAAACTTTCACCACCATTGCTTGGGAACACGGCAATGTCTGCTGATGCGTAGTATTTTGGCTTATCCGTCTCATTCACAAACCCAACAAATTCCACAATGTCTTGTAGGCTATTATCTTTTACGAATTTTTCTAAACTAGGCCGTAGGTGCCCTGAGCCACAGATAATTACTCTAAATTCAGGGACGTTATGAGTACTTGATACAAGCTGGTTTATGGCTTTCAATAAAACTAGGCAGCCTTTGCGCCGTACTAAACGTCCTAAAAACAATATATTAATCTTTGAATCTTGGTATTTATTTAATGGTTTTGCTCGTGCGTAGAGTTCGTAATCAACGACATTAGGCAAAACATCCGCAGAGATTTTAAAACTCTGTTTTGCAAATTCAGCAGCAGCTGGAGATACGGCTAGCATTTTGTCAAACCTTCTCAGGGAGGGCTTTAACCATATGCCGAGTAGATGGTTTGCGGCGGCCGGAATTTTGCCATAAGGCAATATATGAAAAGTGCCGATTACGGCCGTGTGTTTATCAGCTGCAATGATGAGTTTTTGAGCCATAAATGGGCTATGTGGTACTTGGACATGTAAAACATCAAACTTGTTCTCTTTGATAAAGTTTTTTAATTTTTTACTGCTTGTTGGCAAAGGAATGGTTGTCCGATTGCCGTTAAATTTTACTGAAATATTTCTTGTAAGACTGTGTAGATTCGGCAGTTTGCGATTCTTGGTTTGACCTACCAAATAGTGCACATCATGCCCCCGGGAGGATAACCAGCCCCCTATTGCGAGTACGTACTGCTGAACGCCATCTGAAGGGTCTAGTGATGTATCGAGGACTAGCCCGATCTTAAGTTTTTTAGCCATTGTGCTTGAGTGCGTCTTTATAAAGTTCTTCGTATTGCGCGACAACTTTGGGATAACTAAATTGCTTAACGTAGTCTCGGGCCCATTTGTGCCACAGCTCACGCAATTCATGCTGATTTAGCATTAGGTCTAAACGGCGCGCGAATTCGACGGTATCTTCTGGATTAACTATCGATAGCGCTCCGATATCTTGCATAAGGTCAGAGTATCCGGAGTTATTACCAGCAACTGTTACCGTGCCGGTTGCCATCGCTTCAAGCAGTACGATTCCAAAACTTTCACCAAAAATTGCTGGCGAACAAAATATATCGCTTTCAGCTAATAGTTTGAGCTTAAGCTCTTCGCTTATAAATCCTAAGAAGGTTACGTGCTTTAGCCCAAGATCTTCGCTAAGTAGCTCCAATTTTTCGCGATCTGGACCGTCACCGGCAATAATTAGCTTTGCCTCAGGATTAGTTTGCTGCAACACCTGGAAGGCTTTGAGTAGAAACTTTACGCCTTTACGTCGTTCTAAGCGGCCAACGAACAGAATAGTTTTGTCGGTTGACTTCTTTTTGATAGGCGGATGACTGTACTTTTCGAGGTCAATTCCGTTTGGAATAATCGTAATTGGCTGGTCGGTCATCCCGGCCGCATACTGTGCTCCTGAATCAGACACGGCAGTTAAGACGTGTAGATACTTGAGCACGGACTTTAAATACGGGTTAACAATTTTCAGAATAGATCTACTGAGGGTCGCGTCGGTAACTTTAGCATGGAAAGTACCAATATTTACAGACTTTGAGCGCGAAAGTAACTGGCGGCTCAACAAAGGCATCCATGGTTCGTGAAAATGCAGTATGTCAAATTTTTCTCGCTCGAGCATAGCGTCGATCTCGTCGTTATCTACGGTGCTAGAAACCTGGGAGGTTGTGTCAGAAAACGACAAAGTTCTAAAATCTGTAGATGTACCAACAAAAATTACGCTGTCGTCTGGTTCAGACTCATGGCCTCGTGGTGCGGGGGTAATGATCTTTACGGAATGACCGCGATTTTCTAGTCCCTTTTTTAGAGCTAAAACAACTTCGAGCACGCCACCATGCTTGTTTATATTATATGGGCATACTAGTCCAATTTTCATCTTAGCTCCAAGTATAACATCTAAGCCTTGCTTAAAATCCGCCTTAGGCCCGGTGGGAGCATGACGGCCATTGCCGCTTTATCGGCTAGCACGCTGGGTGTGTGCGCCTTGCTCCTGGCAGTGAATTGACGATAATTATCAAACACTATTTTCATGTGCTGCTCAACAACATCGTTATTAAAGTAGTGTTCTTCTTGTGATACTACATGCACCACGGGTAAATCGATTTTTTGCGTACAGTTATCTACTATAAAAAACTCGCTTGTAGTAAGCCAGTGGGTTCTGACATCATTGGCTTGCCAAAGTTGCAGCTCAAAATCCATCGTAATATCAAATTCTTCAGGAGTAACTTCAATCATACGTCGTTTGGAATTTGGCATTTTGGCGTAAAGCGTTTTGAGTACAAACTTATTTAACGCACCGTAACGGATCATGAATGCAATGGGTCGGGTGGCGAACGAGCGAGTGATATATCGATATGCCTTTTGTGTTTTTGGAGGATATACAAAATCATCATGATGGATAAACCCAACGAGACTAACAAGCAGGTCAACTTTTTTTGTAAGTTCAGGGTACTTTTGTAGCATGCGTGTGGCAACGACAAAGCCAAATGAAATGGCGACAATGGTAAGCCTCTTCCTCTTATATCTAAGTTTTACAAACGCTGCGAGATAGTCAGCAAATGCGTCTACATTTGGGTATATCCCAATCTTGTTGAAGCTGTCCATGCCACCAAAGCCCGGTATATCTGGCATAGTCACGTTTCCGTATTGCTGTAGGTTTTCAACCAATCCCCACCACCGCTCAATCATCGCGTGATGCCCATATATCAAAAGTATTTCTTTATTCTTCTTCTTGTTTGTTGCTGGTGCACGCAGCATTCGACCTTCAAGCCTATTAATATTTAAAGGCACTATATAATCAGCTGGGTTTTTGGACATACTGTGAGGCATATTTACCTTAGAAATTTAGACTAATATTAGCAGAAATACACTATTTAGTCGAGACTATTACTTCTTAAAGCTGTGTACATAACACCAGTCAGCTGTTAAAATCAATCTGGCTATTGGGGCGTCGCCAAGTGGTAAGGCACCAGTTTTTGGTACTGGCATTCGGGGGTTCGAATCCCTCCGCCCCAGCCAAGTATTGACATCACGACGATTTTGTTATACTTTATACGTATGTATAGTTCTTCTCCTGAATATTTTGAACTCAGGCGTGCACAATCCAGAAATCTTTATTCCATGTCAAGGCGCGCATTAATAGGAGGCGGCAGTACAACAGCAGCCGTCGCTGTTATTGCGGCCGTAGACCGATTTGTTGACATAGTGCCGGAACGTTGGCAGCCGATTGTTTTAGGAGCAGCTTCAACATCGCTGAGCATAGCAATGGGCGGCTTGATTGCCGGCAGGGTATCTGGACGAGATGAAGCACGCTTCTTACAACTTTCAGAACCGCTAAACTAGAAAGCCGAAACTAGCATCACATCCTGGTTAAACTTAATTTCGTAGCGGTAACATATAACGTGGTTCGACACGCAAATAAGTTATAGTAGGGGTATGGAAAATAACACCAACGAAGTAGCGGATATTGGCGTGATCGGATTGGCCGTAATGGGTCAAAATCTAATCTTAAATATGAACGACCATGGCTTTAAAGTGGCGGCCTTTAACCGAACCGTCGAAAAAGTCGACGCATTTCTTTCTAGTGAAGCTAAAGACACAAATATAATTGGGTTTCACACTATTGAAGAATTCGTGGCTTCGCTAAAAAAACCACGTCGGGTAATGCTGATGGTAAAAGCCGGGGAACCGGTAGATCAAACTATACAGACTCTTATTCCATTGCTCGAAGCCGGGGACATTATTATTGATGGTGGAAATTCGCTATTTACTGACACTGAAAGACGCATGAAAGACGTAGAGGCTAACGGCTTGCTTTATGTTGGAACGGGAGTCTCGGGTGGCGAAGAAGGCGCACGGCATGGTCCATCTATCATGCCCGGTGGCTCGCCAGCTGCTTGGCCGCACGTGAAAGATATCTTTCAGGCTATCGCAGCCAAGGTTAACGATAGCTCGCCGTGCTGCGATTGGGTTGGAGAGGGTGGCGCAGGTCACTACGTAAAAATGGTGCACAACGGCATAGAATACGGCGACATGCAGCTGATCGCAGAGGCATACAACCTGTTATCAACATACGTAGGCTTAAATAATGATGAAATGTCTGAGGTTTTTGCGAACTGGAATAAAGGTGATCTCGATAGCTATTTGATCCAAATAACTTCTGAAATTCTCGCTTACAAAGATGAAAACGGGGAAGCGATTATTGACAAAATACAGGACACAGCCGGCCAAAAAGGTACTGGCAAATGGACTGTTATCAGTTCTGCCGAGCTGGGACAGCCGGTCAGCCTAATTACCGAGGCAGTTTATGCACGCTGCATATCAGCGCTGAAAGATGCCCGTGTTGAAGCTGCAAAAGCATTGAGTGGTCCGAGCGCGAAGTATGATGGGAATAAGCAAGCATTTATTGATGAGTTAGAACAGGCTCTCTACGCCTCCAAGATCATAAGCTACACTCAGGGATATATGTTGATGCGATCAGCCGCACAAGAAAACGGATGGAATCTTAATTATGGTGGAATTGCACTAATGTGGCGAGGTGGCTGCATTATACGGAGCCGGTTCTTAGGTGATATAAAAAAGGCATTTGAAACAAACCCCGAACTTAATAATCTGTTGCTAGATCCATTTTTTAACAATGCAGTTCAAGCAGCTCAAAACTCTTGGCGCAACGTAATTTCAGCGGCAGTGCAAGCAGGTATACCAGTGCCAGCAATGAGCTCTGCGCTTTCGTTCTACGACGCTTTCAGGACGGAAAGGCTGCCTGCAAATCTGCTGCAAGCCCAGCGCGACTATTTTGGCGCTCACACTTACGAGCGAATTGATAGGCCTAGGGGTGAATTCTTCCACACTAACTGGACCGGTCACGGCGGCAGCACCAGCTCAAGCACATACAATGCCTAGCCTAGGCTTTTACGTAGTACCGCCATCTCGGTGATTAACTCAGTACGGTCTTGCTTATCAGTTGTGTCAAGCAATTTTGAACTCAATTCCTTGTGAGTTAGCTCGTCTGCTGTAACGGGCCCAACTTTAATCTTTAATAACTGTTCGATGGCTTCAATATCATCCGCGATGTGACCCCAGGCCGGGTTATCGGCGGTGAGTCTTGCTAAGTTCTGGCGATTTAAATATTTACCCGCGGCTACCATGTGATTTGTAAGATTTACGTAACTTTCTTTAACCAGTTCAAGTTCGACCGGTGTGAGCGCCTTTAAGCTCCGTCCTATTGCAATGAATTCCGGAGGAATACCTAGAGAGTAGAAGCCTGCGGTAAATGTGATGGCACGTGGCATTTTTTGTTCACCGAGAGATCTACCATATGCGAGCAAACCAATATGTTGACGTCTGTCACGTCGCTTTGGAACTGCCTCAAATATCGGCGATACGTCAGATATTATTTCACTGAGGGTTGCTTGGTATAGCTTAGCTGATCGATTTATTATGTCTTCGATCACTTTCTGTTTCGACACATCAATTATTTTGGGGTTCGTTTTAGGCAGCTTTTTTTCGATTTCCTTGACTGCCGCTTTAACTTCGGCGAGTGGGTGATCATAGCGAAAAGACGATTGGATGCTTACGGTACGCATGCCAGGATATTCATTTAGGTATTCGTCGACAGTAGAGGGCTTTAGTCCACCTCTAAAGGGCAGGCTGCCAACACCAGATATTGGGTAAACTGGTATCCTTGTATTTTTTGAGAATTCATATACGCGGGACAGAGCGAGCTTATTAGCAAGGACTGTTGCAAGCGAGCCTGATACAATTGCCGGATCAGATCGTGCCAAAAATGGACGGATATAGTCAGGACTGGTATCAAAGTGCTTTTTATGAAGCTTGACATATTCAGTCAGTAGATCGGCAACAGCAATTTGGCTTTCAACGCTTTCAACGAGTGGAATTAATTCCAAATAATCCGTATTGTGGCTGTTTTCGGTTGTAAATTCAGTAGACTTAAACTTAGCCAGCTTCTGAAATAATTTTTGCATGTGAATTAGCTGTTCGGCCTCTTCGGTCATCGGTAATATGACTTCAAATAGAGGGCGACCTTTAAAGCCTAGATCCCGTGCAAAGTCTTCGCTAGACAGAATTGCCGTCATCGCCTGTTGCAGGTTATAGCCTTTTTCCTGCCAAATATTGGGTATACGAAAGGTTAAAAACTTATCGTGTCCTAGCTGATGTTTTGCAAAATAGTCGTGATGGTCGCTAAAGAGTCGGTCTATAACTGCCGCGTCAGCATGTTTACCCTCCCAATCCCACATGTACTCGCTGACGTCGAGATCTTCGAAGCAAACAACTGCCTCGGCAATCTCTTGGTAGGCGCTGATAAAGGGCTTATTGTCTTTATCCCAGTACGGTGCCTGGGCATTGTCGGGATGCTGCGTGGCCATAGTTGCAGGAATTTTTCTCATTCTCTGGCACTCCCGACTATGAATCGCTTTATTTCCGAGACCGCTTGTTGCAGATTGACTCTGTCGCCAGAAAAGGTTAGTCGAGCGAAGCCCGGTGCCGCAAAAGCCTCGCCTGGCACCAACACCACACCTGTTTCAGCCAAAAGTTCCTCGCACCACTGTGCACTATTATTTGTTAGCTTGCGAAGGTCCAAAAATACGTAAAATGCACCCCCTGGAACGTTGTGCCGTAGCCCTGGTATATTTGAAAGCCCGTCTATAACAATCTGTCGGTTAAACTTTAGGTCATCAAGGGTGCTCTGTGGTGGCTTATCGCCCTTATCCATCGCCGCTAAAGCAGCATATTGGCTCGGCAGTGCAGCATTGCCGGTAATGTGGCTGAGGAGAGTTGTTGCTGCTTCGGCTATGGGATTCTTCGCAATTAAATAGCCGATCCGCCAACCCGTGATAGCCTGACTCTTTGAAAACCCATTGATAATTAGTAAATTATCAAAACCTGCGACAGGCACTAACGTGAAGCTATCATCATATACCAGCGTGGAATAGATATCATCGGAGATAAGCGTTATGTTTTTGCCTTTGAGGCCAGCGGCTAATTGGCTGACCGCTTCTTTTGAGAAGATTGAGCCCGTTGGATTATGCGGAGAATTTAATAAAATCGCCTTAGTGTTTGCAGAGATTTTAGCGATAATAGCGTCAGGGTCTAGATCATACTGCTCAGTTAAAGGAACTTCGACGACTGTGCCGCCTACCAGCTTGACTAAATCTATGTAGCTCACCCAAGCAGGCGTTGGGATAATTACTTCATCATCGGGGTTAATTAACGACAAGAAGGCAGCGTAGAGTGCTGGTTTTGCACCGCCAGTTACTACAACATTTGAAGGCTGAATCCAATCTAATCCATAAAACTCCCTAGCGTGGGCAGCAATTTTATCTCTAAGTTTGGGCATACCGGCGACAGCAGTGTATTTATTATTTGCTAATGTATCTGCGACGGCATCCTGTATATATTCAGGCGTATCAGTGGCCAGTTCACCTGCAGTCAAGTTATATATAGTCCTGCCCTCGGCAGCTAACTGCTTAGCCCTGGCGTTTAGTGCCAGCGTGGCACTTTCATTCATAGTCGCTAGACGCGACGCAAGTTCTACTCCTGTCATTCTTTACTAAATTATAACCTAACATTGGATATTTTACGCATAAATATACAAAGTATAGTAATACGGTGTATAATGTGGTTTGAATATGGCAAAACAAATGATTGTGGCAAAGGATGTTACTAAACGATTTGGCGACATCACAGCTGTAGACAGCATCTCTTTTGAAGTTCAAAAGGGAGAGATTTTTGCATTTTTGGGTCCAAACGGTGCCGGCAAGAGTACCACGATTAAAATGCTGACGACCATGCTGCGGCCCTCTGAAGGCGAATTGAGACTGGCAGGACATGATGTTACTAAAGATCAGGCCTCTGCTCGCAAAGCTTTTGGAATTGTTTTTCAAGACCCAAGTTTGGATGAAGAGTTATCAGCTTACGAAAATATGGAACTTCATGCTGTCTTATACGGAGTTCCAAAGGCTGGTCGCCAACAGCAGATCCAAGAACTACTCGAATTAGTTGAATTATGGAACCGCAAAGACTCCATGATCAAGACTTTCTCCGGTGGCATGCGAAGAAGGCTCGAAATCGCCCGCGGATTATTGCATGAGCCAAAAATCCTTTTCCTTGACGAACCCACGCTCGGCTTAGACACCCAAACACGCAATCTTATGTGGAATTATGTAAAAAGGCTGAGCGACGAAAAAGGTATGACTATATTTTTTACCACTCATTACCTGGATGAGGCTGAAGCGGTTGCTGAAAGAATCGCAATAATCGACCACGGAAAAATTGTCGCAAGCGGAACTACACAGGAATTATGTAAGCAAACTAAAACTAAAACACTAGAACAAGCTTACCTTAAGCTAACTGGCTCAGGGGCCCGCGACGATGATGACTCTGGAGATAATAACGGCTTGAACTTCAAACTTTCCCTAAGAAATACGAGGCTCAGGTAATGGAAGTACTGTACGCTTTGTGGCTCAGGCAGATTCGTCGCTATATAAGGAGTGGATCTCGCATATTAGGCACTCTAGGGCAACCAATTTTGTTTTTGTTGGCTCTAGGTTACGGTATAGGGGCCATCTACAAACAGGCAGGACAAGGCGACTACCTACAGTTCTTGGTGCCTGGGATCATTACGCAAACAGTCCTACTGTCAGGTATATTTTGGGGTGTAATTGTATTGATGGATAAGAGATTTGGTTTTTTGTCTGAGCTATTGGTAACCCCAGTTTCTAGAACAAAAATATTAATTGGGAGCGCCTTGGGCGGTGCGACTATCTCGGTGATGCAAGGTATATTAATTTTCTGCGTATCGTTGCTGCTGGGGTTTCAGCCTTATGACTGGCTGTTGGTAGTACCGGCGTTATTTATTCTGTGCGTAATGTGTTTGGCGCTGGCCTGTTTTGGCGCAGGCATCGCTTCAATGGTTGATGATTTCCAGGGCTTCCAAGGTATCAATAATTTGATCGTTATGCCTCTGTTCTTTTTGTCTACCGCCCTATATCCGCTAACGAACGTGCCGGTATTTTTAAAAACAATCAGCACCTATAACCCGGTTAGCTATATGGTGGATTCATTACGATTCCTGCTATCAAATACTACCGAATTTGGCTTTAAAACAGACCTTGTAGTGATAACCATCACCACAATTGTGGCTGTGGTTTTTGCGGTTAACAGATTCAACCGCGTTCAGATGTAATCGCTTAAAGCAGTTGTTTCTTTTGCGAAATAAGGAAAGCTATAGCACCAACGAGCAAAGTGAGCCAGTAACTGATTAGACGATAGAGCAGGGCAATAGCGAGAGCCGTTGAGCTATCTACTTTAAATGCGACAAAACCGGCGACCAGGCCGGCTTCAAATCCGCCCAATCCACCTGGCGTAGGTGTAGCAGTCCCAGCACCTATACCAAGGGTAAAAATTAACATGATAATGGCGAAGTTGAGCTCAACACCAAGAGCCGCCGAGCATGCATACAAGGACAGTACGTTGAAAGCAGTAAGACAAATCGAAGTAAGCAACGCGGCTAGGACGCTCTTTGGTCGATGACGGTATTCAAGTAGCTGGTCTTTTAGGTCGATTAGACCCTTTTTTAACCGCTTGCGTGCAAATATTAAAGCCATGATAAGTACTATCAATAGTCCAGCCCAAAAATATCGAATATTATTATTAAGGGTGCTGTTGGTTTGGCTTACACGTATAGTTGAATATCCACTAAATAGCAATATTCCTCCCAGCAATAGATAGTGACCAATCGCACCTAGTAGATTATTCACAGCAACGACACTCGCGGCCTGGGCAGAGGTGTGCTTCTGGCGTTTTAAATATACAAAGTTAGCACCTAGAGCACCAATACCGCCCGGCAGCAGACGATTAATAAACATAGCAGCAAACTGCACGAGTAGTGTTCTAGCGTAATTTAGCTTTTTAAATGCCAGCAGGCAGTAGGTTGCTGCCCCTGCGAAATAGGTAAATAATGTAAATGCAACGGCCAAAAATGTCCAGCCAACTTGCGGGTGGCTTAAGAGCTGGAGGCTGGATTTAAAATCGCCGAATTGCGGAACAATTATGTACAAGGTAAGCATCAGTATCAGCGCCACAAACAGATAGCGTTTATTGATATGAAATTCTGGCTCTGATGACATTAGTATCATTATCTCATAGCGAATACTATTGGTCTCGTGTAGAAAATCTTACGTACATTAAACGAAATCTGTGATTATATATGACACATAATTGAGGAGTTAGATATTAGCGTAAAGCCACAGACGGTATATATGCAGGTTGTTCAGGTAACATCAGAGTATCTGGGCCCGTCGGCAGAACGCTTTATTGCAAGGCAGGTCGAAAATCATTTACATAAGTCGCCCGAAACGCTTTCGTGCACCGATCTTGAAGCCTTGATTGACTGGATGAGCGTGGCAGCTTCCTTGATGATCGAAGATGAAAAGGAAGTTCAAAGTTACACGCAATCATTGCACGAAATCGCACTATATAATTTCAATTAAATTAACCAATGCCGCCAGAACCAAACCGTGTAAAACTTACTAAGCCTGAGCAGAAAGCCGAGGCGGAGGCGCTTTTTAATAGTATAGGTGATGGTGCTATCGCGACGGATGAATTTGGTCGGATAACACGAGTAAACCCGGTTGCGCAGGAATTGCTTGGGTTCAGTGAAAAAGAATTAATTGGTTATTGGTTTCCAAAAAAAGTAGTTGCCGTGAACCCGGATGATTCGACTGTTAACCTTATTGACCGAGCAATCACCAAAGCGTTTTTAACCGGAAAACCGGTTGCCGAAAAGGTATATTACCGTCGAAAGAACGGTAAGCGCATACCTGTTTCAGTCAACGCTTCGCCAATTATCTTTAACGGAAAGCCTTTAGGAGCCATCGAAGTATTTCGTGATATTACGCTAGAAGAGCAAATAGATCGCATGAAAAGTGAATTTATATCCTTAGCTTCCCATCAGTTACGCACTCCACTTTCAGCGATAAAAACATACAGCCACATGCTGACAGACGGTTACATGGGTAAGCTTAACGTCGATCAAAAGAAAGCCCTGGGCACAATCGTTACCGCGACAAATCGTATGAATGAGCTGATTAGCACCTTGCTCAATATTACCCGCATTGAGAGCGGCACTATTGCAGTTACGCCAAAAGAGATTGAGCTCGAAGTGCTGGCTGATGAGCTTTTGCCTGAACTTGAACTCATGGCGACCCGAAAGGGAATTTCGCTTACTTCAGAATTTAAGAGGGAATACACTACGAAGATCCGCACTGATACGCTGATTGTCAAAGAAATAATGACGAATTTAATCTCAAATGCCATAAAATACACCCCCGACCAGGGCAAGGTTAAGCTGACAGTAACAGGCTGTAAGAATGAAGTGTTACTCAGTGTTAGTGATAGTGGCTGGGGTATACCAAAAAGCTCACAAGACCAGGTTTTTAGTAAGTTCTTTAGAGCTCAAAATATTGTAAAGCGCGAAACAACTGGCACTGGCTTGGGTTTGTACTTAGTAAAAGGCTTACTCGATGAACTTGGAGGCAAGATCTGGTTCGACAGCGAGGAAGGCGGAGGAACAAACTTCTACTTCACGCTCCCCAGGAAGAAAGGCAGATCTCGGGCCAAGTGATTATGTTAGATATTCAACACCTCGCTAAGCCAGGCATATGGTATAAAGGTACTTATAAGCCTATAAGGAGGCCATTTTGGCGCGAATTTTAGTAGTAGAAGACGACAAGGATCTTAATAATGCCTACAGCATTATTCTTAAGCATGAGGGCCACAAAGTCGTATCAACTTTCGACGGCAAGGAAGCCCTATCTAAACTCAAGGATTTTACGCCTGAGCTTGTACTACTCGATTTGCTAATGCCCATTATGGGCGGGCTCGAATTTCTACAATCTTGGGACCAACCCAACAAAGGTGACGAGGTGAAGATCCTCATCTTTACCAATATGGAAAATTCGCCAGAGGTAAATGAAGCCTACAAGCTAGGTGCTAATCGTTGCATAATAAAATCCTGGACGGCTCCTCATAACTTAGCTAAAGTCGTGAGCGACACTCTAAAATCATCCGACAATGTTAAGACTCGGGCTTAGGTGGCTGTAAATCGCCGATAAATTGGTCGTTTTGGGTTTGTAGAAGTTTTTTTATGTTTAGCTTGTAAGGTATATGTTTGCCGTAGTCGATTATCTGTTGCCGCTTAAGCTTATTTAACTCTGTCGCTGCTGTTTCACGAGTAAGTCCGGTTAGATTCGCAAAATCCTGGTGCGTCAGATCGAGTAGAATCTCGATCTGCCCGTCACTACCGATTGTCTTGCCGTGAGTTAAGGCGAGGTAGTGTAGCGTATAGATAAGTTTGTCGCTAGCCCGAGAGTGCTGCAGCGCATTTAAACGCAGGGAACCGCCTAGCTGATCGCTTAACAACCGCTCAAACTCTTGATAAAGGAGCTCGGGGCTTCTCTTTATAAAAGTCGCATATTGTGTTCTGTCAACGACATAAAGCTCCACTTCGCTACTAAAAGCTTCATAGTAGTACGTAGCGCTTGCAACCTTACCGTATATCCAAGTTGCAGGAAAAGCGTTATCTTCTGAGTAGAAGGCAACTGGCTTTTCATCTCCGTTTACGCTCAGGTTGTAGGCTTTAATTGTGCCGGATTTGACGATATACGCGCTCCTTGGCGCTTCGCCTTGAAAAACGACAATCTCACCTTTTTTATATCTTTTTACAGGATGTCGCTGCAAAAACGCATGTAGATAGTTGATCGCCACTCTGTCAGTCATAGTACTGAGAATAGCACCTGTGGAAATATCTGGCTACTAGCTTGGGGATGTGTCTTTGTTGGCAGCAGCTTGGTCTGAACCGACAACGATAATGAAATCCGCGTCATACAGCGTCCCATATGGGTTTTGAGTCGTCACGTGATTACCAAAGTATTTCACTAAAGCTGTTTTTGTGCCCGGCTTTCGGCTTTTTGACAAGTCGATGATCGTGGTAGTAACTTGCGCAGTATTACCGGCATCACCAACCTCTGTAACAGACATGTTCTTATTTTTGAGCTGTTTCTCAATTTTACCTGCAAGTCCGTATGTTGTTGTGCCATTGAGAACGACGATCTTAGCCGATTCCTGTACAACCGGATTAGACGAGGTCTGCTTCTTCAAGAAAGCCTGAATATCACTGTAATCATCAATACCGGCAGCTGGTATCAGCGCAGATTGACCATTTGGCGATGCATAGCTGGCGAGCAGGCTTTCGCCATTATCGTCGTTAAGGCTGAGTGATTTTATGCTACCGCCATTAATATTTTTAAGAAGATCATAGAGACGTCGCACTTCGTTGATTTTTATATCGGTTTTTACGTTATTTCCGATTGCGTCCGATAGACTTGTAAGCTTTTGCGGGTTAGATAATACGCCAGCCGAGATAGATTTATCTTTTAGGGCGAGGAGGATTTGGCGCTGGTGCTCAGTTCGGTCGAAATCGCTTCCAGCAAATCCATACGAATTATATGCGTCACCCCGAGCGCGGGCCAGGTTAAGTGCTTGTCGGCCATTTAGATGGTGCTGACCATTGGTTAACTTAACCAGTGGGCCTTTTGTTGTCCAGTCAATGTTGGGGTCATATAGCCCTCTTGGATCATCGCTTTTGATCGTAACATCTACGCCGCCGACGGCATCAACTGACTGTCGTAAAGCAGTGTAATTTACTAGGGCGTAGTAGTGGATCGGAATATCCAGGGCTTCGCCAACAACTTGCTCTAACTGCCCCATGCCCCCTTCTGGGTAACCGTACTCATTGAAATCATTAGCCTCACCCGTTACGTACACACTATTTATTTTGGAATGACCATCACCAGGAATCTTTACCCACAAATCTCTTGGAATGCTGAGCATGAATGCCTTGTTTGTTTTGGTGTCAATACTAATTAGCATAATGGAGTCGGTTAATTGACCACCGCTGTGACCAGCATCATCGGCAGAATTTCCGGCAAGGAGAATATTAACTCTGCCACTGTCTTCACCTTTTAGTTTGGTGCTGGAGAAAACTCCAAAAATATTTCCACCAAAAATCTTGTGCGCGTTCCAAGCAAACTTTCCGGCGACGAAACCGCCAATTAACAAAACAAGCAGAGCCATTACAATGACAGAGCGCTTTAGGGTGATTTTTTGCTTAAATCGCTGCCAGCGACCGCGTTTTACCACAGTCTGGCTACTTAAGCGGGTTCGCTTGTCTCTAGGGTCGTACTGATAACTGGGCAATGTCATACCTACACTTGGAAACTTATCTGCTTGCTGGGCAATTACTACGTCGTGCCCCGGTCGCTCTGTTTTAGCGACCCGTTTGGGCGGAGTACGTCGGGGTGTTTGTGCCATTTATATTGTGTTCTATTATACATTTTTTTGGACAATTAAGCGAAGCTTTTTAGCCGAAAGTTACCGAGGGCTACCTCTGTAAGGGATTATCCGGTATAATACATTCATACAACACTTATGAAGCTAATTGTCCAGATCCCATGCTTGAATGAAGAGGCGACCCTGCCTCTTGTCTTGAAGTCTATACCCAAGAAGGTCCCTGGCATAGATGAAATAGAAATACTAATTATCGACGATGGCTCTACGGACAACACTATAGACGTAGCAAAAAAACACGGCGTGAAACATATTGTTCGACACGTAGGTAACCAAGGTCTAAGCCGTTCATTTCATGACGGCGTTTTAGAGGCTTTAGAATTGGGCGCGGACATTCTCGTAAACACAGACGGGGACAACCAATACCCACAGTCTAAAATCGGCGACCTCGTCCAGCCAATTCTAAACGGAGAGGCTGACATTGTCATCGCCGACCGCCAAACAAGCACGATCGCGCACTTCTCGTGGTTTAAAAAACTCCTGCAAAAGTTTGGTAGCAGGGTGGTAAATAAAGTCGCCGGGACAAATGTACCTGATGCGGTGAGCGGCTTTAGAGCATATAGCCGCGACTCGCTAATGCGGCTTAATACGATTACCCGATTTAGCTACTGTACCGAAACCATTATTCAGGCGGGCAACAAAGGCTTAGCAATCGGCAGCATCCCCGTTACTACAAATCCTAAGCTCCGCGAATCGCGCTTGTTTAAATCAACTTTTGAGCACGTCCGCAAGAGCGCGATGATTATAGTCAGGGCCTACATTATGTACAAGCCGTACGTAATTTTTGGCTGGCTTGGTGGATTATTATTACTATTAGGTACTCTGCCGTTCATTCGTTTTGTAATATTAAGTATCGAAGAGGGCACGACAAAAGGCCATATACAGTCACTATTGGCGGGATCACTGCTGCTCATTGGAGCTTTTTTGTGCCTAGTTTTAGCAATCATCGCCGAGCTTATCAGGATAAACCGAGTTCTGATCGAAGATGACCTAGAGCAAAGCAAGCGCCACCACTTCCATGCTGATCGCCTAAGCTAGTTTAAAAACTGCGTAGGATAGTTATAGCCTGGGGTAAGTGGACCGATCGTACGCTTAATACCATGGTTTACGGTTTTGATTGTCTGATTACCTTGCCAATACCACGCATCATTGCTCCTTAATACATAGGTCATAGCACCTCCCCCCCATGCGAAACACAAAATTACAATTGAGGCTATTGCAATTTGGAGCCGTTGCCTAGTCATGGTTAGATCTCTGACGGCTAGTGCGCTAAAGAGGATCATAAAGGGCATTATTGGCAGTAGGTATCGGCCATTTATTGCCACTGGCCGTGCAGTCTCAAGATACATGCTGTAATTTGTCAAAAACAACACCAGTGAGTAAATGACAATAGCCGAGGAAAGCAGCCATAATGCCGGTCGATGGTACGTGCGCCAAAGCGACTTGGCCCTTATAACAAAACAAAACAGACCAACTATGCCAAACACGATTCCACTCCAACCAGGTATGGTCAATGGACCTCGTGTTTGAAATCCTGTCGTCGGTCCATCAACCGCAAAAAAGCTGCGCATCCACATTCCCTTAAGCCAATCATAACTGTAATTATTTATGCTGGTTTCTGCGTCGCCTTTTTGTTGCTGGAAATTGTAATCCCTTATCCAGGGTCCATAATACTGACAATGCTGATAATCGAGCACTTCGGCACAATCCGGAACAGGCTTGTGATAACGAACGATGTTCAGACCATATCGCTCAACAAATAGGACGCCAAGTGCAGCGTTTAAAACAATAAGAACAATTAAGGTAGCCGTTTTCGTTTTAGCCCACGATGCCCGAATAGCAAACAGGAGCTTCTTAAAAGAAGAGAAGCGTTTTAAAACCACTACCAGGCAGAAGCCTGCTATGGCGATAAAGATTGGAAGAAAGGCATACTTAATAGTCGAGGCAAGCAGACAACTCCCTAGCACAAGAAGGATCCCTTTTAGGTCAAAGTATCTATTTGTTGTCCTTTCGTTAAAGCTAAGCGCCGCAAGTAATGCTATGCCAACAAGTGGCAAAATTACATTGTCGTAGTTTATTTGAGCTGCTAAGAGGGGAGTTACAGGGATCAGCACAAAAACCAGTAAACAAACGTTTACGACCGCGTTCGATGCTTTAGTTTTGGCGAGTAGGCGTCGGTAGATAACTAAGCCACCAACAAAAAATCCGATATTTAGCGCGCGGAGTATTAAAACTTGGGTCGTTAAGTTTGCGGTTAATACCTCGATTAAACGATACGGAAAGCTCATCAAATAGTGGTACATATAGGAGGGGTCGCGAGCCACGGCACCGAAGGCGTCGCCACCGACCACCTGCCCATTCCAAAATGGGCTCAGATGATCCGAGTAGATTTTTATTAGACCAAGATGGAAGTCCTCGTCAAACGCCATTGGGTAACGACCGCTTAGGGCAATCCAAGCAGCCTGAATCACAAGTAACCCAACAACCAACCAAAAGAACTTATTTGAACCTACAAATGCGACAATCTTCTGGGATAGCTTAGGCTTATTTTTCATAGCTTGATATAAGAACAGTATAATGGAAAGCATGATTAAGCGCTTCAATTGGCGGTCATTAGCAGCATTTACGGTCTTAGTAGTTACAATTGCTGTTTTTATTACCTACTTCATCAATAATCCTCAGGTATGGGATGAGCTAGGTCAGATCCCACGGTCAACACTTATTGTGGTTCTCGGACTTTACTTTGTTTTTGTCGGTAGTCTAGCAATGGTCAACAGCGCAACCCTCAGGCTGTGCCGTTTCAAAATGAAAGCCGGTGAAAGTCTACTTTTAACAATGTATTCGTCCGTTATAAATTTCTTTGGTCCGCTCCAAAGCGGACCCGCCTTTCGTGCGGTCTACGTCAATCAGAAGCACAATATCAAAATCAAAGACTACACACTCGCAAGTTTTGTATATTATTTCTTTTACGCGCTTTTTAGCGTAATCTTATTGTTTTCCGGGGTTCTAAAATGGTGGATTTTGCCTTTATCAATCATTTTACTATTAGCTGTTTTTTACCTACGTTTGACAAAAAAGTTTGGGCTCAATCAACTGAGCAGTTTAGCGATTGGGAACTGGTATTACATGGCTATCGCAACCCTTGTACAAATTTCTCTTCTACTCCTAATATTCTGGGTTGAGCTTACTTCGGTATCCCCCGGTATTCAATTTAGCCAAGTGGCTATCTATACAGGCGCTGCAAATCTTGCATTATTTGTGTCATTAACGCCTGGAGCAATTGGATTCAGGGAGGCTTTTTTGGTTTTCACCCAAAACCTCCATCACATAAACGGCGCAACTATCGTTGCCGCCAACACCATTGACCGAGCAATATATGTCTTAATGCTCCTAATACTCTCCGGATTAATTATCATCACTCATACCGGTAAAAAACTAAAAGTTCAGACTACAAAAAACTAGGCAGTTAATCCCCCAAAGGACATCGCTACTGATAAAACAAGAATAATGATCAGGGAAAATTTGAAATTTTGGCGTGCCCAAAGAACATCATTGTCGGTAGAGTAGCCCTTTATTGCATGTCGTAACCAGAGCAACCCCGCTATAAGCATAACAATGAGATAGATGACCCCAGTGTAACCAAAAACCGATAACAAACTGGCAGCGACCAAAAAACAAAATATATACCCCACGATCTGTCTCTTGGTACTTTTAACTCCACGGGTAATTGGCCATACCGGTAGTTCTGCTGACTTGTAGTCTATCTGTCTATAGATAGCAATAGAGTAAAAATGGGCCATTTGCCAAGTAACTAGTATGATAAATATCAACCCAGCACCTAAATCTAGTACTCCAGTTACCGCAGTGTAGCCGGCTACCGGCGGTAGCGCGCCGGCGATGCTGCCTACTAGTGTGCCGTATCTTGAACGACGTTTCGTGTAACCATAGATTAGGATATAGGTGATATAGGCCAGCAAACCGAGACCGACTGTCAGCCAATTTGTATTAAGAATAAGAAGCAAAAACCCTGATATTCCAAGTATCGAAGCATATATCATTGCACTCCTCACAGATATTAATCCCTGTGCCAGGGCTCTGTATTTTGTACGTGACATCTTTGCGTCGATGCGTCGGTCGAGATAATTGTTGAATACACAAGCCGAGGCGATGATTAAGGCCGTCCCTGACAGCGTCGAAACCATCAACCACAAATCAACTTCACCCTTTGAAGCAAGCAGAAACCCCGCAGCCGTGTTGATCAGGTTACCATAAATAATCCCCGGCTTAGTCAGCTGGTAATAGATGTTAAGCCTGTTTATTGCTTATACCCTTCGTCCTGAATTATGAATTTGTCAGATGATTCTACCTTATCGGCGTGATGGTAGTTGAGATTATTCATTATCCATATCGAGCCAAATACAAGGATGCTGACAACCATAGTCATAAACCAAAATACAACCTGCTTCCATCGTGGCTTGGATTCGCGCCCTAAATGCAAGAAGAACACCATCTGCACGAAAAATTGGATTAGCGCAAGCCAGCCAATCCAAACTAATAAAGCATTTCCTTTAAAAGTTTCATTAACAACCGATAGGTATGCAATCAGGGTCAGGGAAGCGCAGAGGAGAAATCCAGAGGCGTAGGCTCTGAGGCTGTATCCGTGGTCTTGGTTGCTCATGATGCCCCCATAAGATAAACGACGCTAAAAATAAATATCCAAACTACATCTAAGAAATGCCAGAACAGGCTAAGCAGCGTTAAGCGACGGTTGTTGGCTGAAGTTAGACCATATTGAAAGATCCTCAGCATCATGACCGCCATCCAAATTAAGCCCGCGGTAATGTGAAGTCCATGAGTCCCGACCAAAGTGAAAAATGCCGACAAGAACCCACTCCTGCGCCAGCTATTGCCTTCCTCAGCCAAGTGTCTAAACTCAGTTATTTCAAGGGAAAGGAAAGCAATTCCTAGCAGAAAGGTTACCCCCAGCCAGATAAGAGTCATTTGCCGCTGGTTTTGTCTCGCAGATAGGATTGCCAAACCACAAACAAAACTACTGGTCAATAAAATTAGTGTTTCAATGAGCACGAACGGCAGGCTAAATAGCTCGCTACCTGGCTGCCCTCCAAAGGTATTGTTACGAAGCACCGCGAACGCCGCAAAAAGGGTTGCGAACAAAACGCAGTCCGTCATTATGTAGACCCAGAAACCAAAAATTGTTTTTTCGTCGTTGTTAGTCATGCTTTTGACCGACTAAGCCCCTCTATATTTTCGATCTCAGCGACCGAAAGCACGTATTCACTGTCATCGTCTAGAGTACGTACGATTATGAATGCGACGATGGCAAATACGCCCAGTATTGCTAGCCAGGCTATGTGCCAAACGATGGCGAAACCTGAAATAAATGCTCCGCCGGCGATTAAAAGACTGTATGGCGTGTTTTTTGGGAGGGTGATGGGCTTAATATGCTGGCTAACTGACTGTTTGGACTGTTTTTGAGCCCACCACGCGTCTCGTTCACTAACTGCGGGCAGGGTAGCAAAATTATAAACCGGTGCCGGTGAGCTTACGGCCCATTCGAGCGTACGACCTCCCCAGGGGTCTCCATCCGTGTCAACGTTATGGCGTCGATCTTTGATGCTCACAACGAACTGGAGGACTTGAAAGGCAACTCCTAGCAAGATAATCGAAACACCGATCGCAGATACTATAAACAGTCCTTGCCAACCCAATGACGCGTCATAATGGTCTAAACGCCTGGTAGCCCCCATCATTCCTAAAATATACAGCGGAATAAAGGCAACTAGAAATCCGACAAACCAACACCAAAATGCATACCGACCAAGTCTTTCATTTAGCTTAAATCCAAACACTTTAGGGAACCAATAGGTTATGGCCGCCATATAGCCAAATACAACGCCCCCGATAACCATATTATGGAAGTGCGCAACCAAGAAGAGGCTATTGTGTACCTGAAAATCAATTGCCGGTACCGCCATAAGCACTCCTGTAACCCCGCCGATCGTAAAGGTGACTACGAAGCCTAGGAACCACAACATAGGCGTGGCGAATTTTATGCGACCCCTATACATGGTAAACAGCCAGTTGAATATTTTAACGCCAGTCGGTACAGCGATAACCATGGTCATAATCCCAAAGAATGCGTTGACGTTAGCTCCGGCGCCCATTGTAAAGAAGTGATGCAGCCATACCAGATAGGAGAGTACCGTTATCGAGACAAGCGCCCAGACCATTGATTTGTAGCCAAACAGGCGTTTTCGCGAAAAAGTAGAGACGATTTCTGAGAACGCTCCAAAGGCCGGCAAAATTAAAATGTAAACTTCAGGGTGCCCCCAAGCCCAGATCAAGTTCACATACATCATCGGATTACCACCGGCCTCAGCTGTAAAGAAATGCATGCCTAGCAAACGGTCTAGCGACAGCATTGCCAGCGTTGCGGTAAGCACGGGAAAGGCAAATATAACCAAAACCATACTACACAACACGCTCCAGCAAAACATCGGCATTTTCATTAAAGTCATACCGGGACGGCGCATTTTTAATATTGTAACCAGGAAATTCACTCCTGAAAGAAGGCTGCCGACTCCGGCAATTTGCAGACTCCATATCCAATAATCCACCCCAACGCCTGGGCTATATCTCAGCTCAGATAGTGGCGGGTAAGCCAGCCAGCCGGCCGCCGAAAACTCACCGATTCCCAATGAGAGATTGACTAGCGCCATACCGGCAGCGAATAACCAGAAACTTGTAGCGTTCAAGAACGGGAAGGCGACATCTCGAGCTCCAATTTGTAGTGGAACAATCAAGTTTATAAGACCAAACATCAGGCCCATGGCTACAAAGAAAATCATTATCGTTCCGTGAGCAGAAAAGATTTGCTGAAAATGCTCTGAAGTTAAAAACCCCTGCGCGTCGCCGACAGATGTAGCCTGTTGAGCTCTCATCATCGCAGCATCCGATAACCCTCTCAAGAGCATCAACACTGCAACTACAATATACATGACCCCGATCTTTTTTGGATCAACGGTTGTCAGCCACTCACGCCAAAGCCACTTCCATCGCTTGGTGTATGTCAGAAGAGCGACCGCCGCGAGCCCGCCAAGAGTCATTCCAATCACCCCTCCCATGACGATTTTGTCGTGCTGAAAAGCCTCAAGGTTCAGTCTGCCTAAAAGATTTCCTATGAGATAATTCATTCTTCTCCGGTCGTTTTATACTGGGTTTGACTTGAAACGGGAGTCATATATTTCATAACGATCGTATCATAAAGGCGTTGGTCAACGGACGAAAAAACAACTGGCGCATTATTTTCGCTCGGCAAGGCAAGTGTCTCATATTGGGCTAAGCTTAGATCATTATTTGATCCCTTAGCTCTACTGATCCACCTATCAAATGCTGCCTGGGTAGTAGATCTTGCCTCAAAATGCATTCCAGCAAAACCACGCCCACTTATATTCGCGGATGACCCACGATAGGTTCCCGTACTATCAGCCATTAAATTCAAATGAGTCGACATACCCGTCATAGCGTAAATCTGTCCTCCGAGCTGCGGGATCCAAAAAGAGTTCATAGGTGCATCAGCGGTTATTTCAAATTTGATTGGTGTCTGCTGTGGGAACTGCACATAATTTAGGCTGGCTATTTGCTGCTCTGGATATATAAACAGCCACTTCCACTCAAGCGCTACAACCTGTATAGTTAGCGGCTTCTTTTTTGATTCTATCGACTTGAAGGGGTCTAGATCATGTGAGCTTTGCCATGTTAGTGCAGCGAGTATTAGGATCATAATAAGTGGGACGGTCCACCAAATGGTTTCGGCAACAACGCTGTGATCCCAATCCGGCCGATATGTTGCCTGCTTGTTGCCCTCCCGATACTTCCACGCAAAGTAAAAAGTCATTATAAAAACAGGCACAACTATGAAAAGGCTCATTAACGAAGTTACGATTATCAGGTTCCTCTGCTTGTCGGCAATTTCTCCTTTCGGATCCAAAATCGCAAACGAACCAGAGTTTACCAAAAACAAAGCAACCAAACCGCAGCAAACAATCAACCCAAACGCAATTAGCGCCTTGTATTTCTTGCTCATATCTCTCCCGCGATAATCACAACCATCTTGTCTACACTATAGCAGTTATGTGACTTTCAGATTGTATATTTGGACAAAAATTAATGCTCGTATATCTGTGATGACTCGAGCCGATCTAATCGGTCTTCTAGGCGATCAAATCGCAGGTTAAGTACCTCAAAGTCTGCACCTATATACTGACGTAATTCAGACAGTTCTTGGCTTAGCTCTTGAGTCGCCCTTAAGAGGGTAGGCAAAATTTCGAGGCTGTCACTGCTTGGGTTGACTACGAACGACATGTTCAAAAGTATATGTCTAATACTCCAAAGACACTAAATATATTTCGCGTATTTAATATATTTTTAATAATTAAAAATGCTCACGAATGTGGCCGAATGAATATTCCCAGTCGGCATCTGCCTTCTTATGCGGGTTAAAGATGCCTTTTGGATCCATTATGTGCTTGGTCTCTTTAAATAGCCCGTAAACATCTTGGCCATACATTTTTTCTAGCCACGGTCCACGAACCAGACCATCATTATGTTCACCTGATAACGAGCCGCCATACTTCAAGACCAAATTATTAACTGCTTTCATGGCAGGCAGTATCTTTTTGCGATCTTTTGGATCCTCCAGCTTCATAAGAGGTATAACATGGAAATTCCCGTCTCCCATATGTCCTGCAATCGTGGCAAATAATTTATACTTTTTAATAATTGCCCTGAGTTTCGGTAAAAACTCAGTCAAATGTTCGGGCGGGACAACAAAGTCATCAATAAACGGTGCCGTGTGCTTGTCTTTAACTTTGCTTCGTAGCAATTGGAAGCTATAGCGACGCATAATCCAGAATTTTTCTGATTTCGCCTCTGTTGGCGTTTCTTCGAAGCCATTTATCTCGTATCGAGCCCTGTGCTTTTTAAGCTCAAGATGGAGTCTGCGTACTTTTTGTCTGACTTCATCTTCGCTATCCCCGTTAAATTCAACCATTAGTACCAGTTTGGGTACGCCCCGCAATAACTGAACACCGTCGGGTATCAAAGTGATGAGCAGGTGGATAAAACGTCTGATACCTAGAAGTTTTAAGAAGCTCGGCATAAACCGGATCGAAAGTTTGAGCGTTGCGTCATCAAAAGATTCGAAGGTTGCCGGCTTCGACTCTAATACCTTTGTGATTACTTCGCCAAGATCATCAATATCCTTCATAAACAGAACTAAAAGACCAGAATGTTCTTTTTTTGGAACAAGTCGAAAATGAATATCGGTTACAAATCCCAGGGTACCTTGTGCGCCAACAATTAACTTAGTTAGGTCAAAAATCCCAGTTTCTCGGTCCCAGACGTCCCACAAATTATATCCAGTTGAATTTTTACTTACCTTTGGCTTTGCGGCTTTAATCTTTGAATAGTTTGCTTCAATTAACTTATAAAGCTTACGGTAGACTTCACCCTCAAAATTCTTCTGTTTCATTTTTTTGACCAGATCAGCTTCTTTAATAGTTTTGACGGTCCGTTTAACACCGTCCGCAAAAACAAAATCCAGCTCGGTCACAAAGTCTTCTGTTTTGCCAAATTCAAGAGATTTTTCGCCACCTGAGTTGTTATTTACCATTCCGCCAATACTGGCTAAATCTCGAGAAGCAGGATACGTCGGCATTATGGCGCCGTGTTTGAGTGTTTCGGGTTCAAAGTCACGATAAAACACTCCCGGTTGCGCCTGTGCTGTCGTTGCCGTGATTTTTTCGATAGCAGTGAAATGCTTTTGAAAATCGATGATTATTGAATCATTGATGGCGCCACCCGACATGCAAGTACCAGCCGAACGGGCGGTTAGACTTAGGCTAGAATCTTTGCTTCTTTCTTGGCTGACTAGCTTGACGAGACTTTCTACATCCTTGGCATTTTTGGGAGCGACTACTAGTTTTGGCCGCAGTTCAAACATTGAAGCATCGTGGCTGTACAGATCAAGGCTAGCCGGATCGTCCATTACCTCACCAGAAAAACCAGCCAGATTAAGTTTCTTTTTGAATTGATCCATTAGGATTAAGCTTAACTGGCGCCTACACTTCTTGCAAGATGCTTATCCTTTAGCATAGAATATGGCTTAATGGCAAAACACAAAGTATTAATCGTTGGAGGAGGTTTTGGCGGGGTAAAAACCGCTCTTGAGTTAGCCGAGAATGACAGCTATATAGTTACTTTGTTAAGTGATGGAACGGACCTCCGCTACTACCCAACACTGTTTCACACCGCGACAGGGGGGAGAAGAGCAAATTCAAGTATCCCACTCCAAAAAATCTTTGAAGGCAAACGCGTCACATTAATAAATGCTACAGCTAAATCCATCGATCGTCAGCTTCGGATTCTCTCGACAAAAAATGGCAAACAACTAGACTATGATTTTTTAATAATCGGACTCGGGGTAGTAACAAATTACTTCGGGATACCTGGTCTACCCGAATACTCCTATAGCATAAAGTCCCAAGCCGAGGTTGCTCGGTTCAAAGCACACCTACACAAGCAGTTACTTGACGATAAAAAGCCGGATTTGCATTACGTGATCGTGGGCGCTGGTCCAACTGGCATAGAATTGGCTGGCGCCCTACCAGCATACTTAAAGTACATTATGAAAAATCACGGCGTAAGCGATCAGAAAATCCACATCGACCTAGTCGAAGCACTACCACGACTGTTGCCCCGTTTGCCAAAACACACATCAAAGGTTGTTGGCAAGCGACTACGCAAACTGGGGATCCGCTTATATCTAGGTAAGGCAGTGCAGGGCCAGACTGCCGACGAGCTAACCGTAAACGGCAAGCCAATACGCAGCCATACCGTGGTATGGACGGCCGGGGTGACCAACCACCAATTCTTTAAGGAAAATGATTTTGTCATTACAAAACGAGGTAAGGTCTCGGTAGACGCCTACCTGCAAGCCGAAGAAAATATATTTGTCATAGGCGATAACGCAAACACACCTTACAGTGGCCTTGCTCAGACAGCCTTACACGATGGTGAATTTGTTGCAAAAAACCTCGATAGAAAGGCGCGCGGTAAATCATACAAAAGCTATGTCGCGAAGGAACCCGTTACTGTAATTCCCGCCGGACCATATTGGGCTGCCGTCATATGGGGTAAACTTAGGCTTCACGGCCGACCAGGCTGGCTGTTAAGGCAGGCTAGCGAGATTGTAGGCTTCCATGATCTGCAGCCATGGCCTAAGGCTGCTCGGCAGTTTCTAACTCAGTTTGAAATCGAAGACAATTGCGCGGTCTGCTCCAAGGCTTCTGGTAATTAGCTCGCTATCATTCCAAGATATACAATATAGTTATGAACAAGGGTTTTGAAGCCGCCTATAAGCAGTTAAATTCGGAGCAAAAAAAAGCCGTCGACAGCATCGATGGGCCCGTCTTGGTAATTGCCGGTCCAGGTACAGGCAAAACACAGCTTTTAAGCCTCAGGGTCGCGAATATTCTACTTAAATCTGACGTCGATGCCGGCGGTATTCTGTGCCTAACTTTCACGAATAAAGCTGCAATAAATATGCGTGAACGTCTATACCAGCTGATCGGGTCCGAATCACGGAACGTTGTCGTGCGTACCTTTCACAGTTTCGCGGCTGAAATAATGAATCAGTACCCAGATTATTTCTGGGAAGGCGCAAGGTTGAGTGTAGCGCCAGATGCGATTCAATCTGAAATTATCCAATCAATTCTTGCCCAGCTACCTTTAGACAATCCCTTGGCGAGCACATTCGCTGGTTCGTTTACCGCGATGAACGACGTCAAGCAGGGGCTTAGACTTGCCAAAGAAGCCGGCTTAAGTCCCGAAGAGCTTCATTCGGCAATTACGTCAAACCTAGCCTACATCGATAAAATAGAACCAGATCTGGTCAAAATCTTAGAGGGAAATCTTAGCCCCAAAAATCTGCCCGATCTAGAGGTGAAGATCCTAGATTTACCCCAGCAACAATTACCGCCCGACTATTTGCTCCTGCCACTAGATGCGGTCATTAAAGAGAGCCTGGGTCTTGCGCTGCGCTCAGATGAGGGTAGCGGTAAAACTAAAAATACTGGCAAATGGAAACAGCGCTGGCTGCAAACCGTCGATGACAAAAAAGGCATGCAAAAGGAACGCAAACGCAATCAATGGTGGCTTGCACTGGCTAAGGTTTACCAAGGATACAGGTTGGAACTCCATCAGCGCGGCTATTATGACTATTCGGACATGCTAATCGAAGTACTTGAGCAAATGCAAAAGGAACCCGATATGCGCGCAGACATCCAAGAGCGGTACCCTTATGTACTAATAGATGAATTCCAGGACACTAATGCCGCCCAGCTAAGATTGGCTCATCTAGTGGCTGATCATTATAGCGCCAATAATAGGCCAAACTTAATGGCGGTGGGGGATGATGATCAATCAATCTTCGCATTTAACGGCGCCGAGCTAAACAACATGCTTGGTTTTAAGCGCAGCTACCCTGATACACGTCTAATTGTTCTTGAGGATAATTATCGTTCTGCCCAGTCAGTCCTAGACGCTGCAGCCGAGATAATTCAGCAGGCCGACGATCGATTGATACTTCGCGAGCCAACCATAACAAAAAAATTAATCGCCAAAAACGGCTCTGTAAAAGCCACTGCGATGCTGCATATTTCTTATCCCACCCGTCAGCATCAGCAGAGTGAGATTGCAAAAAACATCAAAAACCTTTGGCAGAAAGGCGAAACCGATATTGCTGTCTTGGCTAGGAAGCATGAGAGCTTGGAGCAGCTGGCAGGCATTCTATTGAATCTTGGAGTGCCGATTAGCTACGAAAGACGTAGTAATGTTTTAGATAACGAAGCAGTTAGGGAAGCATGCAAGATTGCGACCGTTGCGGTCGCGATCGCAGAAGGGGACATGGCCCGGGTAAACGCGGGTATCGCTGATCTTATTAAACATCCTATGTGGCAGATCAAGCCGCGCACCCTATGGAAGCTTGCCCTTTCCAACTACAGCTCTCCAGACTGGCTGGATAGTCTGCTGACGCATGAAGATCCCCAACTTATCAACTTGGGTAACTGGCTGTCTTGGTTAAGTCGAATTAGCCCCCAGCAACAATTATCAGTAATGATGAATTACATTGTTGGCTTACAGGATGGTCAATATATGACAAGCCCGTTTCGGCAATACTACCTTGAACTCCAGCCAATCAATAGTCAGTATCTAGAAAGTCTGTCTGCGGTCACTTTGTTGAGAGGATTAACTCAGGAGTTCGCAACTGATAACCCAATACTGAAAGATTTCGTGAAGTTCGTTGAACTGAATCGGAGTACTGGCGGCGTTATTGCAGACGAATCCTGGTTTGTCAGTGGCGAAAAGTCCGTCAAACTACTAACCGTTTATAAAGCAAAAGGCCTTGAGTTCGACCATGTGTTTGTTGTCGACGCGATTGAATCGATGTGGCAACCACGACGTGGCGGCAGGGCATCGCCTGCTAACCTCTTGCTTAAGTCCTATGGGGAGAAATATGACGACTACGTCAGGCTACTATATGTGTCAATTACTCGCGCCAAACGAGGATTCACCGCATCCAGCTATTCTACTGACTCTAATGGCGTCGAGGTTCTGCCAACCCCCCTACTAAGTGTTTTGCCTACAAAAATAATTGATAACCCCCCTAGTGATGTAATCGAGGTTTTAGAGGACGACCTGCGCTGGCCTCGCCTAAACAGCCAAGACGAAAGAGTGCTGCTTAATAAAAGACTAAGCGAGTATTCTCTCAGCCAAACAGCCTTAATTGATTTTTTGAATGTAGCCGAAGCAGGACCAAGTAGTTATATGGAGAGGCACCTGCTTCACATACCCAAGCCGCACTCAGCGCAGGGGAGCTATGGCACCGCCGTACATGCTGCACTAGAAACCGCGCAGCGATTAGTGAACTCGTCAAAAATAAATTTAGGAACCATAATTGATCGCTTTGAAGCAACACTTCAGGCCGAAAACCTTGACCCAGTGGATTACGAGCGATACAAAATTCGCGGAGCGACGCTAATTACTCGACTATTTACAGATGATTATTTACCGATATACAAGGATGGTTTGAGTGAACAACGAATCAGTGACGTACTTATCGGTAATGCGCGCATCAACGGCAAGCTTGACCGGATCGATTATAAAGAGCAGTCCTTAATTATCTCTGATTATAAAACAGGTAAGCCCCTACCTTCGTTCGACACTAAAGATAAAACGAAGCAAGTGAAAGCATGGCGGCATCGCTATCAGCTATTGTTTTATGCTTTGCTCGCGCGCAATAGTGGACGTTTTAACAAATATAAACATACACAGGCCCAGATGATTTATCTTGAGGCAGAACAGCCTAAAGGCCTAATACTTGCCATCGAACCAGACAAGGCCAGTCTGGCGAGGCTTGAGACGCTCATATCGGTAGTCTGGCAGCATGTGATTGACCTAAATTTTCCTGATACTTCCAAATACGCTAAAGATATAGAGGGAATTAGCAAGTTCGAAAATGATCTTATATCTGGAAAAATATAAAACCGCCCGGTATAACCGAGCGGTTTTATAAGTGATCTTTAACTTGTTATTTCTTTTTCTTCTTGGCAGTAGTTTTCTTTGCTTTGACAGCCGGAGCTGGAGCGGATTTAGCTGTTGCCAATTTTGGAACGTCGCCTGCGAACAATAGGGCATAGAGATTAATTCCTAGGATTGCACCGACTAGAGGTCCAACAACATACGTCTTTGGAACCCATGCGTCTACACCGAGGGCAACTGCAGGGTTTAGTAGGCCGAGCGAAGCGGACGATGCGGCAATGATGCCAACCATTAATGCCAGGCCGATGAACGAGGCACTAACAGCTCGGCTGAAACCTTGATAGACTGCCGAGGCGAAACAGAACGCAAATATAGCCGTACCAACGAGCTCTGCCGTGAAAATTTGCCAGCCGAACTTGCCGCCAACCGGCTGTAAGTCATTTCCAACTAGATAGATGTATAGCTGCGCTGCCAGCCAAGCTCCAAGGAACTGGAAGGCGATATATAGAACCGCAGTAATAGTGTCGATCTTCCGAGCGGTCCACCAGCCGAGTGTGATTGCAGGGTTAAAATGTGCCTTGGAAGCAGTTCCCAGCACAAATGACATCAGAACAACCGATAAACCCGCGGCCGCAGCCACGAAGAACGGGACTCCAATACTAGATCTTTGAACGGTTAATACCAGCAGTGTCAAAACGCCGGCACCAAGTAACTCAGCTGTAAGGGCAGCTACCTTTTGTCTTCCAAACATTTTTGGAACCTCCACTTAAATGATGACATAATCGTAACCTGACAACGAACTTTTGTAAAGGCTGGAGAAGCTAGCGACTGCGCTGCAAAACATTCCAAATGCTGAACTTACCTAAAACGCGCCGTAGCGTACGGGGTTCGGCATCATGTGCGGCATCAAGTAAGGAAATAACTGCGAGATAGTCATGGAAGCCTCTTTCTAACTCTTCATTGCCATCAAGCATGAGGTGACTAACCAATATCCTGCATTTATCTGTGAAGAGAGTAACGGAGGTCTGTAGTTTTTCGTCGATCTGTCGGTCATTGCTAGTTAATTTGCGAACGGGTACGAAGGCTGAATCCGCTAGATACCTATCTACCAAGGCTTTTTTTGCGGGATTTATAGCTGGACTAATAACCGGCAGTAAAGCCTCAGGGGCAGCCCTCATCATAAGGCTTCGGCCAAACACCACCCCTAGTGCGTAAGTGGAATCAACGGTCGGACGTGGCTGATCTTGCCCGGACTGCTCAGGGTCTGCTAAACCGCGGTGGTATCGAATAACATATGATGCTGGGTCGAACTGAGGCAATTCCTGGTGCGGAGCAAGTGTTTCAAGAAGAGCCCTACCATCAAGCGAAGCGAAATCCTTAAGATGCGCTTCGATTGCGGCCCTATCAATCATCCCAGTGATTGTTTCTGGGCCATTACCTCTGCCGGCTTCATTTGACGAAAGTAGCATAACTGTTTCATTATATCAAAAACTTTCATGTATTGACAGATAGGCGTATAATCAAATGTGAGTAATATCACTAAATATTTATAATTAAAATTAGCCTGGAAGGTTATGTCGCAAGAAGCACACGAAGCCCTTTATGCTGGTGACCAAGAAAGAAGGATAATGGATACTGTTGCTACCCCTGTGGATCAAGACGAAATCGTAAAAGGCCGTGAGCAGTTTTATGTGCCGGCATCACTCGAAAGCAATGACGTAAATTGCAGTGATGAACGCGAGCCAGTAGGCGTCGAGGAGCCATACGTATATATTCACTGGTTCGGTGGAGTTCTAAAACCTGTCTACAATCTCGCCGTAATAAAAGAGGTCACTGAGCCCGGTAGTGTACAAGATACTTTCGAGCAAAGAGTTCGCTCAACTGTACCAGTTCTCCGTGATGTTGCCGGCATAAGTGCAGGCGTACATACCGACGAAGCTTGTGAGGGTGATGCAAAAATGGATACAGCTCGTGTCGATGGGGACGTCGGATGCGGTTATGCACTAAAAAGACAAGATATTAGCGGGTTAATTGTTGCACGTCGAACTGCGGTTATCGCCGACGCAATGTCTCTCCAGCCAGAACTTTTCCAAAGCTCCCAAGACATGACCTATGCCAATGAGGTAGTCGACGCGCATAAAAGGCTTTCTGAAAGAGAAAGCTTTTTTACTACCGGCAGAAAGGTAGTTTTGTCAGCCGTAGAACTCGGGGCAAAACCCATGGTTGTACGTGGCGAACACATCGGTGACACCGGAATTATCAACACCGACCCTGACACCACGATTATGTCCGACCAAGCATTTAAAGCCGGCATGCCAGTATACAACCAAGACTCTGGCTCGTTGAATCAGGCATACGATCGAATTCGGCATATCTACCCTTACGATAGGCGTTTGCAGCAAATAGCTGAGCTGATTGATACTATCGGCACAATGCGAGCGCTCGGCGTCACAGATATCGCTGTGCGTCGCACACAATAATCAGCGTTTTTGATGTCTTCGGCGCAAGCCTGCAACTTGCAGGCGTACAGCCTGTCGGTCGACTAGGCCTTGGGCATGCTCAAGACTAATCTGGTCCTTGGCTTCGGATTTCATTTTTTGAGCTCGCTCCAATGCTTTTTGGACTTCGGCTTCGTTAATATCGTCTGCGCGGTCGGCTTCGTCGACTAAAACCCGCAAAATATTATCTGATACTTCAATCACCCCACCATTCGTCGCAAAATACTCGCGCTGGGCGTCAGTGTCTTTAGGGTTACGTCGCACCATAATCGCGCCGATCGTCGCAACGCTCACCAATGGCATATGATCTTGCAAAACCCCAATCTCGCCATCTAAGGTAGGCAGCACGACTTCATAGACGTCCTCGTCAAATTTCTTGCCACTAATACTGACCAGCTGAAAGTGGAACACTATTTGCCCCCGGCTTTTACGTCCTTGATAGCGCCCTTTAGGTAGAAAGCGCTTTCTGGCTTGTTGTCATGTTTGCCGTCAAGAATTTCTTTAAAGCCTTGGATGGTGTCAGACAATTTAACGTATTGCCCTGGATTGTTAGTGAATTGTTCAGCAACATAGAATGGCTGACTGAGGAAGCGTTGGATGCGTCGCGCACGCGCAACCAAGAGCTTGTCTTCTTCGGAAAGTTCTTCCATACCAAGAATAGCAATGATGTCTTGTAGGTCTTTGTAGCGCTGCAATACTCTTTGGACTTCGCGCGCGACATTGTAGTGGTCCTCACCAACTATTTCAGGATCAAGAATTGTCGAGCTTGATTCAAGTGGGTCAACTGCTGGATAAATTCCAATCTCAGTCAATGCACGACTCAAATATACCGTCGAGTCTAGGTGCGCAAAGGTCGTAGCCGGTGCCGGGTCAGTTGGGTCATCGGCAGGGACATAGACTGCCTGCATGGATGTGATCGAGCCTTCGCGGGTTGAAGTAATTCGCTCCTGAAGTTGGCCCATTTCTTGGGCTAGGTTAGGTTGATAACCAACGGCCGAAGGTAAGCGTCCAAGCAGCGCAGACACCTCAGCGCCGGCCTGAGTGTAACGGAAGATGTTATCTACGAAGAGTAGAACGTCTTTACCCGCATCTCGGAAACTTTCGGCGATGGTTAGTCCGCTCAATGCAACCCGCAGTCGGGCGCCTGGTGGTTCATTCATCTGGCCAAATACTAAGGCCGTATTTTTTATAACGCCCGAATCGGTCATTTCATGAAAGAGATCATTACCTTCGCGAGTACGTTCACCAACCCCTGCAAAAACTGAATACCCAGAGTGGAATTTCGCGATATTGTTGATCAACTCCTGGATAAGGACTGTTTTACCTACGCCAGCGCCACCAAACAAGCCAACTTTACCACCCTTGACGATAGGACATATTAGGTCGATAACTTTAATACCTGTTTCCAGAATTTCAATACTGCCTGATTGGTCTATGAAGGCTGGCGGGGCACGGTGAATTGGAGCCTTCTGTTTAAACTCGGATTTTTGACCATCTATTGGATCACCAGTAACGTTAAACATCCGGCCGAGAGTACCTTCACCAACTGGGACACTAATTGGTGAGCCAGTGTCGATGACGGTTGTGCCACGCTCTAAGCCATCTGTCGAGCTTAATGCAATCGCTCTAACACTTGATTCACTCAAGTGTTGCGCAACTTCCAGCGTAATCTCGTTGCCATCATGCTGCAGCTTCAGCGCGTTATAGATAGCCGGGATACTACCAGTAGAGAACTCTACGTCGACCACAACGCCGACTATTTGGGTTATCTTACCGTTCTTCGTTTTTTCTTTAGTTGCTGTGGCCATTTAGTTCTCCTCCTGTAATTTATCCATTTAATGCTTCAGCGCCGCCTGATATTTCAGCCAATTCTTGGGTTATAGCGGCTTGGCGCGCGGTGTTTAACTCTAGCGTGTAATCGTCGATAAGATCATTGGCATTATCGGTTGCGTTTTTGGTGGCCAGCATACGCATAGCGTGCTCGCTAGCCAGGCTCTCCAAAACGGCTTGCCAGATCTGGGCCTCGATCAGGCGCGTGGCCGTCTGATCAACCACGGTTTCGGCGTCAGGTTCAAAATTGCTAATCATCGACTCAGCTGAATCGTTTTCGATTAAAGGTGCAGGTAGAAGCTGCTGACTGACTGACTCCTGTACAACCGTCGATTTAAACTGCGTATACAAAATGGTTACTTCGTCGACTTCCTCAGACTTGTATAGATCAATGACGTTATTGAGGATTGGCCTTACTTCATTTGCGGATGGCTGATCGCTAAAGGGCGGGTAAGACGCGACGAGCTCAGCGTCGTTTAAACGGCGTACAAACTGAGCACCTTTGCTGCCGATTGTAACCACATGGCTCTTAACCTTGTCTTGTCTATCTCGTTTTAAGGCGACGGTGAGGTGCTTCAGTGTATTGGCGTTATAGGCACCCGCCAGCCCTGTGTTACTAGTAACCACAACGTAAAGCCGGCTGGTAACCGGTCGTTTGCGAAATAGCGGCTGACGAGAGACTTCACCCATTGCATTAAGTTTGCGTAATAGATCATATGCCAGATCACGATAGTCACGACTTCGTTGGGCGTATTCTTGGGCACGGCGCAATTTACTGGCCGAGACCAACTGCATAGCTTTGGTAATCTGGCGGGTGCCACGTATAGAAGTTATGCGTCGCTTTAATGCAATTGTGCTAGCCACGAATCATTACTCCTTACCGGCCTTCTTGGCTGGGGCAGCTTTGTAGCTCGAAGCAACCGACTTGGCGATCTTCAAAATAGTTTCGTTTTGTGCATCGGTTGGTTTATCGCCGGTGTTTAATGCTTCGGTTAGTTTGGTCTGCTTAGTCTTTAGTTCGCGATGTAGCGACAGCTCAGCGGCCTCAATCTTATCAAGTGGCACGTCATCAAATGCACCCTGGGTCGCCGCGTAAAGACTGCTATACATCTCCCACAAAGCGTAGGGAGTGTACTGCGGCTGCTTTAATAGCTCAGTTAAGCGCTGCCCGCGTTCAATTATTTGCCGTGTTTCTGGATCAAGGTCGGTCGAGAATTGGCTAAATGCCGCAAGTTCTCGGAACTGCGCAAGGTCTAGCTTCAAACCTCCGCCGGCCGCCTTTATACCCTTAGTCTGGGCAGATCCACCGACACGCGAAACCGACAGACCGACTGAAATCGCGGGCCGAATACCCTGGAAGAACAAGTTTGTTTCTAAGAAAATCTGGCCGTCGGTAATAGAAATAACATTGGTAGGGATATAGGCAGAAATATCGCCCGCTTGGGTTTCAATAATTGGTAGAGCAGTCAGGGAACCGGCGCCAAGTTTGTCCGACAGCTTAGCAGCGCGCTCAAGCAAACGTGAGTGAAGATAGAATACGTCACCCGGATATGCTTCGCGTCCCGGTGGGCGTCGGAGCAACAGCGACATTTGTCGGTAGGCAGCGGCGTGTTTCGTAAGATCATCATAGATAATTAAAGCGTGCTGTTTATTGTCGCGGAAGTATTCACCCATTGTCGCTCCAGAATATGGGGCCAGGTACAGCAAGGCAGCAGGGTCGGATGGGCTAGTGGCAACAATAATTGTTTGCTTCATAACGCCTTCGCGCTTTAGGCGCTCCTGCAAGGCAGCAACTTTAGATAATTTCTGACCAACCGCCACGTATACATTAATTACACCTGTTTTTTGGCGGGCTTGGTTGACCATGGTATCAACTGCAATAGCAGTCTTACCGGTTTGACGATCGCCGATGATTAACTCACGTTGTCCCCGCCCAATTGGAACTGTGGCATCGATAGCCATTATTCCGGTCATCAACGGTTCATGTACAGACTTTCGGTCAAGTACTCCTGGGGCAGGGCGTTCAACTCGGCTTTTTTGTTTAGCCTTAATTGGTCCGAGTCCATCTAGAGGATTTCCAAGCGGATCTACCACCCGTCCCACTAGCTCAGGGCCGACTGGAACTTCTAGTACGCTACCACTCAATCGTACCTTCGCCCCAGCCTTAACAGCGGTATCTTGACCAAGTAGCACCGCGCCAATTTCATCCTCGCCAAGGTTAAACGCAAATGCTGTGACCTTTTGACCGTCCGCGCCTTCAACCTCAAGCATTTCGTTATAACCAGCGCCGCTTAGACCATAGATCCAAGCAATACCGTCACCGACCCGCGTGACCACTCCAACATTTTCTATCTCAGGGCGAGCCTTTAATTCGGCTATGGCTGCTCTGATGTCATCTGATAATTCTGTGATTGATAATTGGGCCACTTTAATCCTTTCCGGTAGCTGTTAACTGTTTAAACTTGTTTAATTTGGCCTCTACACTCAGGTCTAGCTGTTGATTAGCCAGCGATAAGCGAACTCCGCCGATGATGTCTGGATCGTGCGCTTCCGTAACAATAATCTGGGAGGCAGTTGGGTATAACGCCTTGATCTGCTTGGCAATATCAGCCTTTGTCGCAGCGTCTAGGTCATGTGCGCTACTAGCAATCACTTCTACGTAACCGGCTTCGGCGCGTTCAGCCTGAACATCCCTCATTACTGAATCTAGCTCGTTCACACGTCGCTGCTTAAGCAAGTAGGCAGCTACTTCGTGGCTTAGCTTAGCTGTGTCTTCGCCCTTTAACGTACGGTCAGCGATAGTCTTCGAGATGTCAGTACGTGGAGTTTTCATGATGCTAAGCACGACCCTTCAATGCGCGCTCAATTAAGGCAGCGTCTTTTTTGGCGTCGACCTTTTCTTCGATTATTGCCTCTGTTGCATCAGAAATAAGACCGACGAGCTCGCTTTCGAGCTGCTTACGTGCTCGTGCTGTATCTTGCGCGATTCGGGAATCTGCGGTCTCGAGTATGCCAGCGGCTTTTTCGCGCGCCTTGTCTTCCGCCTCCCTGATAGTCTGACGAGCTGTATCTTGCGCGCCGGCGATTACAGTGTCGGCTTCCAGGCGTGCCTCATGCATGGCCTTATCGATCTTGGCAGCTAGCTGCGTCTCTTCTTTTTGCATTTGTTCGCCAAGCTTTACACCACTTTCGATAAGTTCCCGGCGATCGCCCAACATTTTAACTATTGGCTTAAACGCATAGCGCTTTAAGACCAAAAGCGCCAATACAAAGGTGATCAGCTGGATTATGAAAGCGTGGCCGTCAACACCAAGAGCGCTCAAGCCCGAAGCAGAACTTTCAGATGCGAATGTTTGTAGTGAAGATGTAAGCATTTATTCCTATTAAATGATTTATTTTACGATGAAAGTTGAAGCGAAGGCCAAAAGACCAAACACCTCGATTAGACCGACAAAGATCAGCGCCTGACCAAGGAACTTAGCCGCCTCGGGGTTGCGACCAACCGCCTGAAGGTAACTACCGCCAACGATACCGATACCGATTGCTGGTCCGATAAAACCACCACCGATCATGATGCCCTTGGCAAGAATTGCTGTATTTACCGCTTCTGCGAATATTGCCATATGCTACTCCTTTATTACTTAATTGATATTGACATTAAAAAACTACCCACTAACACTCCCACTGGGCTTTAAGTCCATTGTTTCAGGAAGACTATCTTCGGTCAAGTCTTCATTATGGTGGGCAGCCGTGGAGTTAACAGAAATAGCCAGGTACATTGTCGCTAGAATCGTAAAGATATAGGCTTGTAAGGCGCCGACACCCAGCTCAAGCAGAGTAAATGGTAAAGCAGTTATTGGTGCAGCGATGCTGCCTAAGTAAGCAAAAACGGCAATAACAATTTCACCGATGGTTATATTTAAAAATAGTCGAAGACTTAGACTAAGTACACGAGTTAAATCTGTAAATAGTTCGATTAATCCAATCCCGAGGTAAAGCGGGTTAAGCGGACTGCCGATAAAAAAGTGTCTAAAATATTTACGAAAGCCACCGGCTTCTTTAATCGAGGCAGTATAAACAACCGCCATCGTGATTATTCCAATTCCAAACGTCGCGTTTAAGTCACCGGTGAAGGGCCTAAAGATTGGATTACCATTTGACTGAAAACCTTCGCCTACAATTGGCAATAGTCCAAGCCAGTTATGCAGCAAAATAAAGAAGAATAAGGTTACAAAAAACGGCACGTATTTGCGGCCTTTCTTTTTGTCGTCGAAGCTGTTTTCTACCAAGTTGGTAATGAACTCGACGCCGATTTCTACAAACTGCGTAATGCCGCCCTTTGGCTTAATTGCGACTCGGCGTGATACCCAAATCAGAAAAAAAACAATTACTATCGAGCAGATCCATCCATATAAGATCGAGTTGGTAATCGTCCAGCCGCCGATAGTAAACACTTCGCCAGGAGCAACGTGAACCGTTGGTCCACTTTCTGCGAAAAGGCCGAACATTATTTAACACCTTTCTTGGGAATCTCGATCTGATTAGCAGCCTGCATTGTCTGCCACATCACAAGACCCATTCCAGTCATCGCCAAAAAGAATCCGACGATCGTAAAGACAGGGCTCATTTCTAGCCATTGATCTATGTAAAATCCACCGATAATTGGCACCAATACCACAATTGCAAGACGCCAAGTCATATCGAGCGCCATGCTAATAAAGATTGAAGTTTGACTAGTAGTTTTCTCCACCCGTGGAGAGGTTTTACCCATTGGCGATATTATAACAGATGTGATCTATATCACGCAAGATCACTTTCACTTTACAAAGTATAGTGTTAAAATGGTCTTACGATGAGTGATACAAATATTACAGTATATAGCGCAAACTGGTGTGCCTTTTGTCATGCTGCCAAGGAATATTTCGATAAAAAGGGTGTTAAATACACTGAGAAAGACGTCGAGAAAGAGCCTGGTGCTGGGTTAGAGGCCGTCACGAAGTCAGGTCAGCGAGGCATTCCAGTCATCGATATAGCAGGCGAAATCATTGTCGGCTTTGACCGTCCTCGCATAGACAACGCCCTTAAAGAACACGGTCTGGCCTAGTCTATACTAGTCCATATGGCATTTGAGGACTTCAAGACCAAAGAATCAGTTGTAATAGTCTACACTGGTGATAGTAAGGGCAAAACGACGGCTTCATTAGGGCTGATGACACGCGCGCTAGGAAACCGCTGGAAAGTAGCCTTCATCCAGTTCATCAAATACTGGGGGGTTAGCGAACATGTCTTTATCAGAGACATCCAGCCACTATTTAAAGATCAGCTTTACTTTTATAAAGGCGGTAAGGGCTTTTACCAAGCTGGCGAGCTGAGCGAACAGCACATATCAGACGAAGTGCACAAAAAAGCTGCCGAGGAGACATACCAGGAGGCTTTAAAGGCCGTCACAAGCGGTAGTTTTGATTTAGTAATTTGCGACGAAATCAACAATGCCGCTCACGATGGGCTTATTTCAGATATGCAGCTAGCCGATTTAATCAACAAAAAATCACCAAAGACAAGTCTGTGCATGACCGGCAGAAACTTTCCTGAAGAACTACTTGAGCAAGTAGATATAGCTACAGAAATGACGAAGATAAAGCATCATTTTGATGATAAGTTCTTAGCCAACAAGGGAATAGACTTTTAGCCGCCTGCTAAACTTAAATATAATGAATAAACCAGTTCTTTACCTGATGGTCGGTTACCCGGGTGCCGGCAAAACTACGATTTCGACGCTGATATCTAAACGTACCGGAGCCGTGCATCTTTGGGCAGACGCCGAAAGACACAAAATGTTTGGCGCGCCTACACACTCTCAACAGGAGAGCGTACAGCTATACGAGCACCTAAATCATCGTGCCGCTGAGCTTCTCGCCAATGGCCAAAGCGTAGTTTTTGATACCAATTTTAACTTTGCCAGCGACCGCGAAAAGCTGCGTGATATCGCCGAGCAATGCCAGGCAGAAACTAAAGTCATCTGGTTAACAACCCCTGTAGAGGTTGCCAGAGAAAAGGCGGTTCATCCGCCAAAAATGCGAAATGGATATATGATCGGTATGACAGAGGAAGAATTCGATTCCATCGTTAGTAAGCTCGAGCCGCCCGCAAAAGATGAAGAAGTTATTAAAATTGATCGATCGAAACTTGACGCCGACTCACTACTGCGGTTACTTGGTATTTAATGGCGCAATATCGATATAAGAAATCGCATGGATGGGTAGGTTTGGTCGTTGTCGCGATCCTTGCGCTTTTTTCATTCTCTCAGCAGCAGGGATGGGTTGGGGCTAACGAGGTAATTGTAAATAACCAGCCTGGACTCTACCAGGTCAGTCGATTTATCGATGGCGACACTATAGCGGTAAGCATGAACGGCAAGACAGAAAAGATCCGTATGATCGGGGTTGATACACCCGAAACCCACAAACCAAATACTCCGGTGCAGTGTTATGGGCCAGCCGCCGCGGCGTTTACCAAAAACAGCCTGTCGGGCAAAAAGTTTCGTCTTGTTTCTGATTCTCTGAGCACAGATCGGGATCGTTATAATCGGCTTCTACGCTATGTAATTCTTAGCGACGGCACAAATTTTAATCAAAGACTGATCGAACAAGGCTATGGTTTTTACTACCCCTACTTTCCATTCACCAAATCAGATGATTTTGCCGCATCACAGATTTTGGCCAAAGAAGCAAATCGTGGACTCTGGGGCAATTGCAAGCCCATACCAAACAGCAGCGGCGGCTTCACTTCCAACCCTGCTTAAGCGACGTTGGTCGTCGGATCTACTCTTGAGCTAGAAAATCTAAAAAGCTGGGCTATCGAGAAGGTTCCTGATACTTGATCATAGCTTCGATATACAATCCTGGCAGGAAGGTAAGCTATCCAGCAAACAAATAAGACGGGGTACATGTGTCGACCGCTTTTAACTCCGTGCATCGCGTAGGTCTTTGGGCTAACTAACGAGTACCTTATAAAAGACCAAAAACTGGTATCGACGCGCCGAGAGGAAACTCCAGCATTGAGTTTCTCCTCATACGCGACCTTCAAGCCATAACTCTCCAAATGAATCCCAAGGTCAAAATCTTCATGCATGCCCGAAGTACTACACAGTACGTGGCGAACTTTTTGCCATGCAACCCGCCTCACAGCCATATTGGCTCCCCAAAGAAAGTTATCATTTCCTAATTTTTTGGCCAGTCGACCTCTTAATTTAAAGTCTATTCGATCGGCTATGCCTGCCAATCCAAAATCATAATAGTGCGCCGAACCAGAAACAGCCGAAATATTAGTTTCCTTAAATACGGTCTTTACACGCGCTACCCAGTCATTTGGCAATAATGTATCCGCATCGATTCGACCGATTATTTCGCCTTTTGCGCTATTAAAGCCTAGATTTCGGGCATGCACAACGCCTTGTTTTTTTTCAGTAATTACTTTTACAAAAGGGAAGCTAGAGGCAATTACTACTGACGAGTCGGTCGAATTATTGTCAACTACGATTACTTCAAGAGGCTTAACAGATTGAGCAGCGATAGCTTCAAGACAGGCAGCCAGGTGGTCTGCCTCGTTGTATACTGGAATGACAATGCTAACGTTCATAAATACCTGAACCTATTATATGGCAAACTCCTTTCGATTGCATGTTAGTAAGCTCACAAAACCGCTGGCACAATATTGGCGCAAAAACAGATGGCATAAGCTGCTTGTTATTATTGTCACCATTTTTATCCTGCACTTGATGCTGATATACGGAATTTCTCGTTGGTATATTCATTCAACCTCAAATCAGCCTCTACAGCTTGGGGTAAGTTTCATCCCTGACTATGCCCAAAGCCTAGGCGTTGATCCGCAAGAGAACATGGATGCGCTGCTCGGGATTGGCGTTAAGCATTTTAGGCTAGTCAGCTACTGGAGCGATGCTGAACAAACCAGAGGTAACTATGACTTTAGTCAACTAGATTGGCAGTTTGAAAAAGCCGAAAAAGCAAACGCTAAGATTACGTTGACCTTGGGGCTTCGACAGCCGCGCTGGCCGGAATGCCACATGCCGGACTGGGCAAGTAAACTACCTAAGGAGGAGTGGAATCCTGAACTCCAAAAATATATACAGGCCGTAGTTGAACGCTACAAAGACTCACCAGCCTTACAGGATTACCAGCTAGAAAACGAATACTTTCTCAAAGGTTTTGGTATCTGCACCGACTTTGACCGACAGCGATTAATCGACGAATACAATCTTGTGAAAAAGCTTGATCCAAACAAAACTGTCATAATCGGTCGCAGCAACAATGCCATTGGGTTCCCGGTTGGTGATCCACAGCCCGATAAATTCAGTATATCTATATATAAGCGCGTATGGGACGCAGGGGTGACTCACCGATACCTAGAGTACCCATTTCCTGCTTGGTTTTATGGATATATAGCTGGGGTGCAAAAAATATTTAATCACCGCGACATGATGATCGGCGAACTCCAAGCCGAAGCCTGGGCCCCCAACGGCAAACAGCTTCAAGAAATAAGTCTCGAAGAGCAAAACAAATCCATGAATGCCAAAAGATTCGATGACCGAATTAAGTATGGTGAAGCGACTGGCATGCGCCAGATCTATCTATGGGGAGCAGAATACTGGTATTACAGATTGCACGTCATGAACGATCCCAGCCTTTGGAAGGTCGCTCAAAAGCACTTCTAGCGCTATACTAACTCCTATGGCAAAGCCTAAATCCAACCAGCCCAAAAAGATTACTAACCGCCGAGCCCGACACGATTACGAGCTAGGCGACTCTTTAGTGGTGGGTATTGAACTGACTGGAGCGGAGACCAAAGCGCTACGCCTTGGGCATGGCCAATTGCGGGGCGCCTATGTGACAGTCAAGCAAGATGAGATATTTCTGATTAACGCCACCATATCTGGAACCAGTGGAGTACCGATCGAAGAATCCGATCAAACTCGAGCTCGTAAACTCCTGGCTAAGAGAAGAGAGATCGATGCGCTAGTTGCCGCTAAGCACCAAGGCCGTACGATCGTTCCTCTCGAAATTCTGACCGGCGGCAGATTTATTAAGCTCAAAATCTCAGTCGGCAAAGGTAAAAAACTCTATGACAAACGCCAGACTCTCAAAGCCCGCGATGATAAGCGCCGAGCACAGTCTGAGATGAAAAACAGCCGCTAACACCTTGCTAGGGCCAGGCACATCAGTTATAATTTGCAGGTTCATTACCCGTATTCCGGGGTAGCTCAGCGGTAGAGCGGGGCGCTGTTAACGCCTAGGTCGCTGGTTCGAATCCAGTCCCCGGAGCCATAGCTTTACAAATACCACTTTATGTGGTATTTTATATTTATGAGTGAGCCCGGACAAATCTTTGTAGACCCAGAGCTATTAGAGCTAGCACAAACCTTGCCTAAAATACCGCCAGATGACCCACGTGTTGAAAAAAGTTTGAGAGGAGAGAGTGTTACTCATGATCGCTTCCTAAATAACTTCTGGATGATTTGGAATAAAGTATTAGGTGTTAGTCCATTCGACCCCGATGACCCACATGATCGCGCAGAGCTGGCCCCGTTACTTGAGTGGAGTGAATGGCCAGTTTTTTCAGAGCAAAATGCCAAATTACTTGAAGAATTAAAATCTGCGCTAGTAGATTACAAACCAGTAAGTAAACTTGATCGAGGTTATGTAGATTTACTTAACGAAGGGCAGCTTTCGGGTAGATTCGAGGAATACAAAGCAGCCGCCAATCAGCTTCATGAAGCCACTGGTCACCCAATTGGGATGACCGGGTCCGTGCTTTACGCATGGGATAGGATAAATCCCCTCCTCGAGGAAGTCGCTCGCAAGTTAGCCGAGTCAGGTTTTGATCCGGTAACCCTGAGTAGATAAAATGGTTCTAGACCGGGATGCTGAGCCAAGTATTTACAAATACCACTTAATGTGGTATTTTTAATTATATGGCAAAAAAAGATGTTGTTAAATTTGAGGTTGGTGGCGAAACCTATAAGTTTAAAGTACCGAATAAGAGACCCTTCGAAAAAATTAAAAACTACGGCGAATTTACTGTTCACGCCTGGGCAGACCAACGTGGTATTGGAGAATTTAATGTAGTGCCGAATTTACCGCAGGGCGAAAGTAACGCGTTCAGTGAGCTTGCTGCCGACTTGAGGATACATCGGGTGCCTGTGGTTAGCAGTGTACTCAAAGCACTCGACCCATTACGCTAAGAGTATACAAGTAGATGTTTATATGGTATTTTTTGCTCAATGACTGAGCGTTTGGGTTGCGTACTAGAAGATTTCTATAGGGCGAGAGAAGGTGAGCCTGACGCTATTGAAGGCATGCATGCCCGAATTAATCAGGGAGTTATAGCAGAAAACTCCGGCAGACTAATCTTTGATTGTGAAAAATGCGGGGCAAATTTTACTCTCAAAGGCAACCAACAACTTCCGGGTGTATACGGTTGCGCATTATGGCTGACCACTCCTTATCCAGATCCTGAGGATCCCTCGCTTTGCGAAGGCATGCCAGAGGTGATAACTGACACGAAATATGGTGGCAATTGGATTATGAAACTTGGAGGAGGCTGGTTTAATCTAGGCGCGCTGGATGAAGCTCCACGCCAAGCCATCTTTAGCTCTGAGATATCAGACGAGTAGTTAAGCTTCAGGGCGTGCTATTATTCAATCATGAATAAGCTTACTGACTCCCAGATAAAGCCTCTAAAGAAATGGAATATTTCTGCTGGCTTTTTACACCTCGCCTCACTTGTTGCAGTGGTGGCGCTGTCGAATAATTTTTCTTTACCGGTCACGGCTACATATATGACCGGTCCACCCGGGTCTTCCTTTACTAACCCAATATTGCTTTTTAGTAATAATGTTAGCTATACGATCGCACTTTTCTTAGGGCTGTCGGCATTCTTTCATTTCTTAGTGTCTTCAAGAACGTTTTTCCCTAAATACGCTGCGGGATTAAAGCAAAGCCGGAATACCTTCCGCTGGGTTGAGTATTCCTTAAGCTCATCGATCATGATATTCCTGATCGCCCAGCTTAATGGCATTAGCGACTATGCGGCTTTGTTGGCTATCTTTGGCGTCAACCTTTCAATGATTTTATTTGGCTGGCTGCAAGAAAAGTATAATCAACCTGGCGATGGGCAGTGGCTGCCATTTATATTCGGTTGTATAGCTGGCGTAATTCCTTGGTTAATCATACTAATCCAGCTACTAACACCAGGTGGACCAGCAGGCACGACGGCGCCGGGCTTCGTCTATGGCATCGTTATTTCTCTGTTTGTGTGCTTTAACTGCTTTGCACTAGTCCAGTACAAGCAGTATCGTGCAAAAGGTAAGTGGGCAAATTATTTAAGGGGCGAAAAAGCATACATCGTATTGAGCTTCGTGGCCAAATCTTTGCTAGCTTGGCAAATATTCGCCGCCACCTTAGTTTAAATTTAAGTTGCTGCGAACGGATCGGGCGGACTATAGTATTTACTTTTGTTCGTAATTATTGTATCGTACTGTGATGAGTTTGAGCCCTGAAGGCATAGCTGAACACTACAATGACACTGTCGCGCAGCAAATTGAATTTTTTCATGCCAATGTTGACGAGATGGCAGATATTGCCGACGGAGATATGCCGGTATTTTTGAAGCGGGTAAACCGCTTACTCGAGGAGCCAGTTAGTGAGAGCGTAAGCGAAAAGATGCCTACGCCCTTGCACGTACTTCTCGAAGCGGCCTACTTTGATCTGGGATACCAATTTAGTGGCGGACCAAACAAACCAAAAGCGGTTGCCGATATTACAGGCAAGCTTATTAGGCAGCTAGTTTCACCGGAAGTTCCCGAAGCCCCGATTGTTGGTGAAACCATAAATAATGATGTAGATGCCTGTTCTTATGCCGAGACATGTTTTGCCCAAACCGTAAGCCAAGCAAATAATCGTCTAGGCCAGGGCCAGCCCGCTATAAGCGTATATCACTCGAGCGATGGAACACCCATACTTCTCCGCAAAAAGCGTCAGACTAGCACTGCCTTAAACCTGACCTGGTTAAATATCAATGGCGTGGATGTTCCGCCCTTTACTGTTGTCAAGCCCACCCCAAAAATGAGTAGGGAGCGAACTGGACGTGCTTATGTCGGTCTAAAAGATGGCGGTGAGTTTGAAGCTCAGACCTTCGAGTTACCGACTCAAGTAGAAATTAATCTTGGACGTTTAAGCCCGTGGGCGCATCCGGCAAAAATTGATCGCGCACTTTTTGGAGTAGATTTAGATTATTATGACGGCGTAGGCTTGCTTCGCGAAAGACTGAAAACGGTAACGGAATTTGGACCACGCAAGATTTTGCGCGCCGCAGAAGCCATTATGAAAGCCTGTGGAGTTCTCGGCGATACAGGCGAGGCACTCAAAGCAGCATAGATCAAAGCGGTCAGGTGTTTTGGCGGTGGTCGCAGCCTTGCCAGCAACAAGGACGTCGTTTACCAGTCATAAGTTCTGATATGGTGCGCTCAATATGGTTGGCTCTGGTCTCTGGTTTTTTGCAGGTTATTATCCAACAGATCCATTCGTTGCGAGCAAGTGGGGTAATGTCCTCCCACCGCTCCAAAGCCGATTCATCATGTAACAGGGCTCTATATAAATCGTCAGGAACATCGTGCACAACACCAGAAGCAATGGTTTTTACGGGCATTGTTTATCCAGCCTCGGGCGCAACAATTCGTTCAAGTTTGCCACGGCGTTTCACTATATTTTTATAATCCCACTGAATCGACTTTGATTTCTCAAGCCACCTACGTAAATCTTCGATATTGATTTCATTTGCGTTGGTGTAGCGCGCTTCGGCTGCCTTAAAACTGCCCTCCTTTTGCAAGCCAGGCTCGTCAAAAGATTGCCCGCTCCAAAATAAAAGCCGGGTTGAATTCTTGAGTACGTCATAGCCTGCGATCGGGTTGCCGTCTAAGAACCAGACCGGCGAATCATGCCAAATCTTGCTTTCTGCTTCTGGTAAGGCTTGTTGGATCTCTTGAGAGAGTAGTTGGCAGATTTCACGACTCAAATCCTGCTGCGACTTATTGTATTCGTCGATTCGTTCATCCATATCCATATATTATCAGTTTATTTGAGAATTAAACCAGTGTATCCTACTGAGGATGAGACATTCGTTTAGGGTCAGCCCATTGCAATATGCCGCCTATTCTCTAATTAGCGCGGCTGTACTTGCTTTGGTGCTACAGCTATTTACTAGCATTAAAGTCGATAGCTGGGGAAGCGCGCTACTGGGCATCCTCCTCATCCAGCTATTCCAAGCATTACTTCAGCCATTCTTCTCATTTGTCGCAAGGATCCTCGGCATTTTGGGAATCTTGCTTGTAAGTCTTTTTGGTTTTTCATTTGTAGTTTGGGTTGCCCTAGAAATTGTGCCCGGTATACAAAATGTTAGCTTCAGGGGCAGCCTGATCGCGGCATGGATTTATGCGCTAATCGTCACAGTACTGCAATGGGTAATGCTAGCTCAGTCAGACGATTATTTTTTGAGAGAGGCCATCCGGAGTGCTAAGAACAAAAAGCAGATAAAAACCAATACACCTGGCTTCGTATTTGTTCAGCTCGACGGCGTATCTGCCCCAGTTTTTGAATGGCAGCTCAATGCCGGTAACCTACCTAATATAAAGCAGCTTATTGATACAGATAAATACACGTTTACGCGTTGGCATACTCAAATTCCATCGACCACTCCTGCATCACAAGCTGGAATCCTGCTTGGTTCACATGATGGTATTCCGGCATTTCGCTGGTACGAACGCGCGACAAACGAGTTAGTAGTCGCTAACCAAACCAAAGGAGCCGCTCTGATTGAAAAGCGTCTTAGTAGCGGCCGAGGCCTACTGGCCGATGGCGGCATAAGCATCGGAAACCTTTTTTCGGGCGACGCGCCAAATAATATTATGGTCATGAGCAAGCTGGATGGCGACAGGCAATCGCTTCAGGCAATGGGTGAATACACAGCCTACTTTTCAAGTCTTTACGGTTTCATGAGGGTTCTGATCCTATCAGTTGGAGAAATGGTAAAAGAAATTTATCAAGCGCAGAGACAAAGGCTTCGCAATATTCAGCCTAGAGTATCTCGAAAAGGTAGTTATATCTTGCTGAGGGCTGGTACAAACGTACTACTGAGAGACCTCCAAACCACAATTGTCATTGACCAGATGATGCGCGGCACCAATTCAATATATGTTGACTACCTTGATTATGACGAAATAGCGCATCACGCCGGCATTGCCAGACCCGAGTCATTGGCAGCGCTGGTTGGCTTGGACAATGTCGTCGGCGTACTGACAAAGGCTTCTTCGCTCACCCCAAGGCCCTACCACGTGGTCTTTGTTTCTGATCACGGCCAGAGTCAGGGTCAGACTTTTAAGCAGCTAAACGACGGCAAGAGTCTGGAGGCCATTGTCGGAGATTTATTAGACACATCGGCTGTCCAGTCTTCAACCTCTCCAGTTGAACAAGAAAGCATCGCCCGGTCATTACTCGCCCAAGAGTCTTCGCGTAAGGGTTTTATCGGATCATCGGCTGGTCGCCTAGCAAAAGCCTACCGTCGAAAGACAGGTGATGCCATTGACGATAAAGCCAAGTCTGGTACTGAGGCTGATATCGTCGTAACAGGCTCAGGTAATTTAGGTAACATTTGGATCAAGCACTTCAACAAACGACCGACAAAGCAGGAAATTGAAGATCGCTATCCCGAGCTAATTAATAAGTTATTAAAAATGTCGGGAATCGGTTTGGTTATCGTTTTGGATGGTAAGGCTGGACCAGTATGCATAGGAGAACGTGGTGAAATCAACTTAAAAACAGGGCAGGTTACAGGCGTCAATCCATTAGAAAAATATATAAATATACGGTTGCAGGAGCTATTAAACGCCTCTCAAAATTCACACGCCCCCGACATTCAGATTATTTCAAGTATGCGACCGGGCTCGCAAGAAGTACATGCCTTCGAAGAGCTAGTAGGTAATCATGGCGGCATTGGTGGCTGGCAAACCGAGGCTATACTCTTCCATCCAAAAAAACTGTCCGTTGCAAAGAAGTACCAAAGCAATGGCGAAATCTATGACAGCACAACCATACACAAAATATTTATTGATTGGCTCGAGCGGGCGGGACACAGGCAGAAACTGAAATAGTATTTACTTTGTAGCTCTTTTATGGTATTGTATGTTAATGAAGTTGAGCCCTGACCTAGTTTTAGACCACCATCGAGAGACTCTAAAAGGCCAGGTAGAAGCTATCCAAGCCGACCGAGACACACTACTGGGTTTTACAGATTTATTACCAGTAATTAATGAAAACATAACGGAATTGCCGTACTATCCCGCACGCTTTTATACCGGTACGACAATCCCGACCTTTGCCCATGGCATCATTGAATGCGCATATAGCGAATTGATCAACCGAGTAGATCGAGACGAGCCAACCAACGACATTGCAGCATTGGTAGGACTGACTTTTGGAAGATTGCTTGGAGTCAAAGACCTGTCAAGAAATGCAGTATCAGGCAAAACTCGAGCGCTGCATGTTGACGCCTGTAGCGAGGCAGAGCACACCTTTCGGGACACAATCCAACAGGTTATTGGAGGTACTTGCGAGGACCAAAAATTCGTTAGCGTTTATCACACACAATCAGGCAAGCCGTTGTTACTTCGTAAAACCAGACCTGCCAGTACTGCCTTGACGCTAGACTGGCTCGAAATCAACGGCGTTCCGGTTGCTCCAGCAACTATCGTCCGCCCACCCAAAACCCAGACCGAGTCAATGACAGGGCACGCTGTGATTGAACAGGAGGGATGGTATAAGTTCTTGGCGCGTACGTTTGTACTTCCTGAGACACCCGAGATTACACCTTCACGTCTCAGCCCGTGGTTTCATGAGGAGGAGCTTGACCGGGCCCTGTTTGCGGTTGATAAGAATGGCGATGGAGTTCCCGATGTTGACCCATACCGCCTCGAGCCCCTAGTGGAGTTTAAACCTGATCATCTTCAGCTGGCTGCCGAAAAAATAATGACTGCCTGCGGCGTTGCAGAGCCGTGTTCCGCTTAGTTTTTGAGTGATTCCTCGAACTCATAGATTGATTCGAGGCTGCCGTTGCCGATTACTTGCGTAAGTGCATCGGTCAAAAAATCACCTGATCTAATGATTGTAAAATTCGGTGCTTCTTTGTCCTTATCAAAACGTGGCTTTACAGCATCTGCCGCGGGGTTCGTATCAGCTACTATGATGCCCTTGAGGCCCGATGACTTTAAGCGTTCAACGGCAGGACCTGATAACCATGGGTGGGTTGCGGCTGCAAAAATATTATCGCTTCCTGCTGCTTCAACGCTGTTTTTGGCCGAAATTATTGTTCCTGCAGTGTCGATCATATCATCAATAATTACTGCGGTCCTGCCGCTTAAATCGGGTAAAGCCATGTCGACGTGACTAACATCCTGACTGTTATCTGTACCACGCTCTTTATCTAAAATAATTGCACGTGCCCCAAGAATTTTTGCAGCCCTTTTGGCAGTTTTTCCTCGGCCTTCGTCAGGCGCAATCACGTCTAGGTTTTTAAGCTCGTCTGGCGATAGCTCACCGCGCACGCCTTTTAGCACAATCTCTAGTGCGCGGATATTTTCTGCTACGCCAGGGAACGCTACCAGTGACTGTTCGCTGTGTATATCAACAAATAGACTGCGGTCAGCCCCAGCTAGAGATAGCATCTGCATCGCCAGCTTTATAGTAATTGGCTCTCTTTTACCATTAGACTTTTTGTCTTGACGGGCACCATAGACATTGGGCGCAAAGGCCGTTATTTGTTTGGCTGAAGCCTCCCTTGCCGCCGACAGTAATAGCAAATGCTGGAGAAAGGCATCACCTGCAGATCGTTCTTTCGTAGGCGCATGCGTCTGCATGACAACAACATCCTTACCTCGTACACTTCTTACAATATTTACATACTCTTCGGTGTTAGGGTGCTGGCTCGTTTCGACAGGAATGTGTTCTACGTCTAGCTTTGCAGCGATTTCAGCTGCTAAGTCAGGATGCACGTCGCCACTAATGAATACAGTTTTATCTTTCTGCTCATCAGTTAGTACCTCGATTTTTTCAAAGTCGGCCATATAGTCCTAATTTCGTTTACTGTCTCACAACAGTGTTATTCATATAAATTTTAACATAACCAGTGCATTCTGTCCAGTTCATTGTGTCATATTTATAATAAAGGTGGCCTATGACTTTAGTCACTGCAAAAGTTCAATAAAAAGGGGATAATACAGTTATGGCGATCTTCCGAACGAATTCAATTCTCGACACCACACCACCACTTGGCGAGGGGGCAGAGACGCGCCAAGAAAAAACCGAACGTTGCCGTTTAGAATTAAAAATGGCGGGGATGACGAGATGGGGCTTCACGAAGTTCAATACTCGTTACCTCCCAAAGATAATCCACGACGCGGAACATATTATGGCTGTAATATACGGTCGCTATCCAGAAGGCCCTGGTGTGCTTAGCTGGACGGATCGAATGGTAGTTGCGACAGATCGACGAGTAATTTCATTAAATCATAAGCCAGGCTATACAGATGTGGATGAATTTACTTACGATGTTATAGACGGTGTTGAGTCGCTTCGAGCAGCCTTTTATACTGCGGTTCGGATAAATACAAAGATCGATGTCCTATTCGTTAGAATGGTAAATCCCAAATGCGCTGAGCGGTTTGTGCACTACATCGAAAAAAGACGGATTGAGTATTATGAAGGAACTCAAGGTTAATAAAATCGCCTTCGACGGGGTATAATCTATTGCAATGCCAAAAAATGATACCTTAAAGCTTAAAGCTAAGCCTGAAACCGAAGACTTTGCCCATAAATACACTGAGGAGGGTCAGGGTAAAATTGGTGCTAAGTTACTAGATGGTTATTTTAGCTCCGTCGAAAAACTAGTCCGTCAAAGCGGGGTTATCAACCGTAAGAATGCAATAGCCGTCGAGATTGGTTGTGGTGAAGGTTTTTCAACTCAGAGATTGCGCAAGATTTTACCAAACAATGTAAAATTGCAGGCCTCAGAATTCGTAGCCGACTTAGTACCAAAAGCCCAAAAACGCAATCCCGAGGTTCCAATTATCGAAGAAAGTATCTATGAAACCACCTATAAGGATAATACTTTCGATCTGGTATTTTTATTGGAGGTTTTGGAACACCTGGATTATCCAGATAAAGCCTTGCAGGAATTAGCTCGCATTATTAAGCCCGATGGCTATCTTGTTCTCGGCGTACCGCGTGAGCCACTGTGGTGCACTCTAAATATGGCACGGGGGAAATACCTGACCCGTCTTGGTAACACACCCGGCCACCTTAACCACTGGCCAAGCTTTGCGCTAAAACGTTTTGTAAATAAACACTTTGGCCCAGTTATATATAAGTGTACGCCGCTACCTTGGACCCAAGTCCTGGCACAAAAAAAATAACCCCCAACGGCTTGGCAGTTTAAAGCCGGCAGGTTAATATGATAAAAAGAGAGAAATCTATGGCTAATAAGGCTGGTAATAAACATGCGAAACTGAAGCGTTTGCAAAAATTAAGTTTATGGTCCTATAAAAACCCTCGCAAGACCGCTCTTATCTGGCTAGTCGTGGTTTTGTTTGGTGCTGTCTGCTATACGACCTTGCTCAAGCGCGAAGGCTTCCCGGCCATAAATACTCCATTTGCACTTGGAACTGGTAGCTATTTCGTTAATGACCCGGCAAAAGTAGATAACGACGTCGCGAAACCACTCAGCAATTATCTCGAGGACCAAGAAGGCGTAAAATCTGTTCAAACCCAAAGTTTTGCTAATTTTTATACTGCGATTATCAACTACAAAGATAACGTCGATTCGACTACCCGCAGTAAAGAACTAAGCAAATCTATCGAAACAAGTAATGTGCTGCCCCAAGATGCGACACTAAAGCTAGCCCCTTACGAATTTGGCTTTACTACAAGAGGCGACAACTTGGTAATATCTGTATTTAGCAAAAACCCAAGTGCGAGTACTCTAGAGATTACCAACAAGGCCAAAATCGCGGCAAATTATCTCAACGAGCAAAACTTGTCACTAGTAAAAGACGTTTCTATCATTAACCCGTACGAAACAGCCACAAATCCTGCCACGGGAGAGAGCATAACCTCGCAGCGTACCTTCGACATATTTGGCCAACGGAAAAACAACGTCAATCTATTCCATACCTCGGTTATAGTTGGAGTAAAAGCTACTGAGGGCGCTGACAACCTGAAGCTAGACACTCAAGTCAGTAAAGCCGTAGAAAGCCTAAACCAGCAGCCAGATTTCAAGGGTTACAACGCTGTAATAAGCGGTAGTTTCGCGCCGCAAATCAAACAACAGATTAACGAGCTACAAAAAACCTTACTTGAGGGCTTGCTAGCTATTCTTGTTGTCGGCTCATTAGTAATTGCGATCCGCGCGTCGGTTGTTACTGTCCTGTCGATGTTTACAGTGATCGCCGCAGTAAATGGAATCTTGTATTTGCTTGGCTATAGCCTCAATACGATCACACTATTTGGATTGATTTTAAGTCTGTCCTTGATTGTCGATGACACGATCATCATGGTTGAAGCCATAGATGTTCAGAGACGCAAAAAGACCAACCCGGGCGAAGCAGTAAGCGAGGCAACTCGCCGAGTAAGCAAAGCGATGATCTCGGCTACTACCACTTCAGTACTGAGCTTCGCCCCATTGATATTTGTCGGGGGGATCCTTGGGAGCTTTATAAAAGCCATCCCAATCACAATAATTAGCGCCCTCCTAACGAGTCTGGTAGTCGCACTTGTATTCATACCCTTCTTTGCCAGATACCTACTGCTAAGCAAGAAGCAAATGGGCGAAAAGAACGTGCATGAAATCAGTGCTGGGTTTGAAGCCGCTATCGCTCGGTTTATTTCGGGACCAATGCTATGGGCAAAGGGTTCAACAAAGAAGCTATTTGGAGTCGGACTCATCGCGATACTCATAGGATTTGGCTTTATTTTTGCAGGCGGAATGATTTTTCAAAAAGTTACATTCAACATATTCCCCAATGGCAAAGACGGTAACCAACTGACAACCACGATCACATATCAGCCAAATACTACTATCGACGAAGCCCAGAATATTGCTGGGGAAGTTAACAAGATCGTCAGCCAAACAACTGGTCCAAATTTTGTACAATCCACATACTATGGGCAGGCTAATGTTGAGAGTGCTGCCCAAACAATCGATATAGTTGATTACAATGAGCGTAAACAAACAGCCCCTCAGTATGTCAAAGTTCTAAATGCCAAATTCAAAACCGATATTAAGAACGCCCGCGTAAAGGCTGGTCAAAATGATGCCGGGCCGCCAGCAGCTGACTTTGCGATCCAGATCAAATCAAGCACCAACCGCGAAGGGGCAACTAAATTAGCTCAGGATATCGCCAACTACCTAAAGACCGATGCCGTTCTTGAGCGTGCTGACGGAACTACCATAAAGTTGGATAATGTGAGCGTCGCCAACACTAGCATCTACACAAGAGACAAAGGACAGCAATATGTCGCTGTCCAGGTAAAGTACGTAGATACTGACACGACTACGCTCGTAAATGTCACCAAGGAAGCTGTTAAGGAACGCTACTCACCAAGCCGAGTCGAAACGTTTGGCTTACCGCGAGACGCAGTAACTTTCAACGCTGGGCAAGAAGATGAAAACCAAGATAGCTTCAAAACCTTAGCAATTGCATTCCCGGTATTGCTCTTGGTGATTTACATCGTATTGGCCTTCCAGTTCCGCAGCATGCTGCAGCCGGCACTCATCTTCATGGCAATACCATTCAGCTTCTTCGGCATTACGCTCGGCCTGTACCTAACCGATAATGCCTTTAGCTTCTTTGCCATGCTTGGATTCTTTGCTCTTATAGGTCTCAGCCTAAAGAATACGATCTTGCTGACAGACTTCGCGAACCAGTCCCGAAAAGCCGGTATGGGCGCCGTGGACGCAGCTCACGAGGCCTTAGCAGAGCGGTTCCGTCCATTGATAGCTACAAGCCTAACGGCGGTTGTGTCGCTGATTCCGCTGACACTTTCCAGCCCATTCTGGGAAGGCTTAGGCGTTGTGCTGATCTTCGGTTTACTTTCAAGCACGTTCTTAGTAATCACCGTATTCCCGTACTACTACCTCGGCGCCGAATACTTACGCATGCACGTAAACCGGCGTACCGGTATTAGCTGGCTGATTCTAACGATCGCGCTCGGGGTCGCTCTGGGCAAGGCTGCTCTATTAGCACCGATATTGGCATTTATATTGATCAAGTTGGTCAAAATTGGCTTCCGAAAAGCTCGAACTTAGAAGTGTATTTAGTACAATAGCTCCTGCTTTACTCCATAATTTCATAGGCATACAATGCTAAGCGATGCATTTGGCCTCACACGAGCTCGAGCCGCGATCTATACCTGATGATGTCAGTTTACTGCAAAAAGTCGGCAACCTAGCTTTTGGCTCCGCAGCGGCCTTGGCTGCCACCCTTGTGCTCGCTCCGACAGCTTTAGCTGGATCCATCATTGGCGATACCTCCGAAAAACCATACAAAGGCCGTGGAGCATGGGGTACGACCGCCGTCAGCGGCTTGGTGTTTACTCGAGCAATTAAAAGAGACGCGTTTGATAGGGCTTTACAGAGTGATGGCGAAGAACACTCGTGGGGGCTGCTCACAGACAGGGTAACTGGCATAGGTCAATGTGCCTGGGTCGAGAATGAATATATCGACGGGCTGAAGTCTGACCCTCTAGATTCAGAAAATCCCTGTATTCCATATTTAAAGATAAAGGATGATCCTGACACATTCGCGAAGGATATTAACCAGTGTAAGGATGGTATTGGGCTGAGGTGTGTTGATGGAGTAAAAACCCCGATTCGTGGCACCTGCACCAATAAAAACGCCTACTATAAATTCGCGCCTGCTAAAAGAGGTTTCGACAACGTAGACTTCCCTGAGCACGGCAGCGGTCCAATCCGTTACGCGGGTAAGGTCGAGGAATACGTTTATTCACGGTGGACGCGGACCGCTAAAGCCGAAAACGGTCGATCATGGAGGATGGTGCGCACCGAAAAAATGGGCTGGGTTTGGATAAGAGATATGTGTACCTACAACGACGAAGATGGCGGCACACCAAAAACAGAAGATACCGTTCCGGGCCCAAACCCAAATGCCGGTAAAAGCGTCAATGAGACCAATACCCTTGATGCCAGCATCCTGACCTCAGTGAATTAAATAGCGCTAGGCTTGTTCGATTAAAGTAATTGTACGATAATGAAGTTAACGACATTTAGGAGGAAATATGAGCGAAAAAGCCGGTATCGCGTTATTGTCAGTTTATGACAAGACGGGCATCGTCGAGTTCGCGCAAGGCCTGGCTGATCTTGGCTGGACCCTGTACGCCTCTGGAGGCACAGCCAAAGCCATCATCGATGCAGGAATTGCAGTCAAGGACGTATCCGAACTTGTTGGTGGGTCCGCAATTTTAGGCCACCGCGTCGTTACCTTATCTAGAGAAATTTCTGCCGGGTTGCTAGCTGACAAATCGAGTAAGCAAGATATGGACGAGCTTTCTAAGCTGAACTTGCCAGTCATTGATCTGGTTTGTGTTGATATGTATCCAATCGAAGAAGCCATTTCCAGCTCGGGTGATCGGGCCAAAGTTATTGAACAAACCGATATTGGGGGCCCGACTATGTTACGCTCGGCGGCCAAAGGACGTCGCATAGTCCTTTCGCACGCTGAACAGCGTAAGCCTGTGTTGAATTGGCTCAAAAACGGTAAGCCAGACGAAAATGCGCTTCTAGATAAACTAGCCGCCCGTGCCGAATATGAAGTCGCCAGGTACGTAACCGCTTCAGCCAAGTATCTAAACGGCACTGAAATCAGTGGTTTTGTGGCTCGCAAACAAAATCCAACGAAATATGGCGAAAATCCACAGCAAGCCGACGCCGGACTATACGCTGACAATCGCGTTGCTATCGACCCGTTGGGGGTCGATCGCTTTGAACATGTTCAAGGCATGGAGCGCAGTTTTATAAATATCACAGACATTGATAGGCTGCTTCAGACTGTCACTCATGTTGCGGCAGGCTTTGAGCGTAATTTTAATCATGTTCCATCAATCGCTGTTGGCGTGAAGCATGGCAATGCCTGTGGCGCTGGAATTGGTCAGAGTGCTGTCGAAGCCGTCCAAAAAATGTTAACTGGCGACACCAGGGCCATCTTTGGCGGCGTTATTATGATCAACGGACCAATAGATGAAAAAGTCGCCGAAACGCTCATGCACCACGCAATGCAAGGCGATAAGCCCCGACTGCTTGACGGTGTAATCGGGGCGAGTGTTTCAAAGGAGGCTCTCGAACTATTAAGCAGAAATAAGCTACGCGTAATCATTAACCCAGCACTGGATAATCTGGGTGAGAAGTCACTGGACTCGACTCGTCGTTCACGTCCAGTTCGCGGCGGTACGCTGGAGCAACCAAACTATGATTTTGTCTTGGACCTTGAAGCGGACTACATACAGGCTTATGGAGAAGTTACAGACACGCAAAAAATGGATATGGTGCTTGGCTGGGCAATCGGTAGCACCAGCAATAGCAATACTATCTCAATCGTAAAAAACGGACAGTTGATTGGTAACGGCGTTGGTCAGCAAGACCGCGTGGGCGCCGGACAATTGGCTCTAACGCGAACGACTAACGTTATACCTGAGCTGGAAGAGCAGGGCGACAATATTATCCTAAAAGTTAAACTCGATAAAACTAAGCTCGCTGGTGCCTCTGTTTACAGCGACAGTTTCTTTCCGTTCCCGGACGGGCCTGAGCTGCTGGCCAAGGCAGGCATTAAAGCGTTCCTAACAACCAGCGGCTCAGTTGGCGACGAGGCTGTCATTAAAGTCTTGTCTGATGCTGGAGCCAGTATAGTAATGCTGCCCGATAAAGTTGGCCGCGGCTTCTACCTACACTAGTACGGGCGTTTTTTCTCGAATTCTTCTGACCATTCACCCTGAGAGGCTAGGCTGTTTGCCTCGCAACGATGCAGATATGCGGCAGCTGCTTTTGCTTTATCGCCAGCTGCCCACAATTTTAGCACTTCACTTTGAATTGCTCGGCTATAGGAGAACGACAGTGGCCATGGCGTGCCACCAATCTTATTCATTGCGTCTAAATGCGCAGTCGCTTCTTCATCGGTCTGACCGCCAGACAGGAAGACAACCCCCCCAAGTTCGGTAGGAACGTTTTCTTTGAGGAGTTTAACCGTTTGTTCGGCCACTGCTTTAACATCGGCCCGATTTGAGGCGTCTTTACCTGATAACACCATGCTTGCTTTCAAAATAACACCCTCAAGTAGCACGTCTTGATTTTTTAGAGCTTTAAACAAAACCTGTAGAGTTTGGGCGCTTGCCTCGTAGCAGCGTTCAATCGAATGATCTCCGTCTAATAGAACTTCCGGCTCTACAATCGGTACAATCCCGGCTTCCTGAGCCAGCGCAGAATACATAGCTAAACTCTGAGCGTTGGCTTCTATACAGGCTTTTGAAGGCAGCTCATTACCGCTAATCGTGATAACTGCCCGCCACTTAGCAAAGCCTGCGCCCATTTTCGCGTATTCGGCGAAACGCTCGCGCAACCCGTCCAGACCCTCGGTCATTTTTTCGCCCTCATGCAACGCCAGATCTTTGGCCCCCATATCTACCTTGATGCCGGGGATAATGCCTTTGGTTTTCAGAACATCCGCAAATGGCGTGCCTGAATCATCAACCTGGCGGATAGTTTCGTCATAAAGGATCACTCCGCTCAAGTATTTTTCTACGCCTTCGGTGGTCAGCAAGACCTGACGATATGTCCGTCTGTTTTCCTCGGAGCTTTCTATGCCTACTGATGCGAAACGCTTATCGGCAGTGCCGCTACTTTCGTCGGCTGCCAACAAACCTTTTCCGCTTGCGACCATTGCCTGGGCTGTATCCTTTAGCTGTTGATCGTATTTCATTTTACCTCCTTATATTTAGAGACGATGCTTTTATTGCCAATAATAACCGGTACGCGCTGGTGCAATTCGGTCGGGACCACATCCGAAATATCTATTTCGCCAGTTGTAGCCGCGCCACCAGCTTGCTCCATCAAAAATGCCATTGGTTTTGCTTCGTAGTTTAGACGAAGTTTGGGCTTATAATTACCGTCCTTCTTGCCGTCGATGGCAGGGAAGAAGAAAAGGCCACCTTTGACTAAATTACGCTGAAAGTCTGCTACAAATGAACCAATCCAACGCAATTTAGGTATCTCTTTTTTGACAATACTTAGGTAATTTTGATCACGCTCCCTCATGAGTGGAGAATAACCTTCATTTACGCTGTAGTACGGAGCATCCTCTGGAAGTCTCACATTTTCGCCACTGAGCAGAAACTCGCCAAGGTCATTATCAAGAGTAAATTCATGAACCCCATCGCCCCAGCTAAACACCAGTAAGGTGCTAGTGCCATACAACAAATACCCGGCTAAAACCTGGTCCTTGCCAGGTTGAAAGAACTGCTTTTCATCGCCAGCCGCAACATCCTTTAGCTTTGCGTGGACCGAAAATATTGTGCCGACACTGACATTAACATCAATATTGCTGCTACCATCGAGAGGATCAAACGCTATTACATATTTAGCCTTCGGATTATTTAGATCAACAACGGTTTCCTCTTCTTCACTGGCCATCGCTGAAAACAAACCAGTTTTTTTAAGGTAGCTCTTACATAGTTCATTGGCGTAAATATCGAGATTTGCTTGGCTTTCGTCCTGGACATTACTGCTTCCCGCTAAACCGCGTATGCCCGCCAAGCCAGCGCGATTTGTCTGTGCCGAGATGAGTTTGCCAATCGTTGCCAAATCCGACATCATCATTACTAGATCTAGTCGTTCTGGATGACTATTAAGTTTTTCTAGCAAGTACTGTTGAAGCGTTTTTGGTATATCAAACATCTAAATAGTGTTAGCTACTAAAACGTTCACTCCAAAAATCATGTACTTGGATGGCTTTTTTGGACGCCAAGCCAGTGTAGGCAGTCTCGGGCGTTTGCAGAATTTGCCGCTCAGAATCTGTAAATTTGTTGAAATATTCGGCGATGCCTTGATCTTGGCTAACAACTTCGTAAAGCGACACATTTTTCTCTAACGCTTGGTGGGAAAGGGCTTTAGAGACCTCGTGAGCGGTAGTGTGGCCATACTTTTCGAGTAATAGATAGAGCGGTTCGGCGGCAATTGCACCCTGGCTCATGTGAAGATTCTTTTGCATGTTGTCTTCGTCGACCTCAATTTTTGACATTGCTTTGTTGAGACGGTCTGCCATTGAAGCGACTGTAGCAAGCGCTACAGCATAGAAACGGGCCGAGGCTGAGTCGGTTAAGTCACGTTGATGTTCACTGGAAATATTGAGATTAGCATTTACAAGCTGGGAAGTAACTTGCTTGGAGAGGCTAACTACGTTCTCAAAGCTGATCGGGTTACGCTTGTGCGCCATGGTTGATGAACCGGTTTGGTTTGGATCGAATGATTCACGAATCTCAGCGATTTCGGTGCGCTGTAAATGACGCATGTCATTGCCGAGGTTGGCCATTACATTGGCAGCTACAGAGAGCTCAGCAATTAGGCGTACGTAATATTCGCTGGGGATTATCTGGGTTGAATAGGGAGCTGCTTCGATATTCAGTTTATCTAGGACAGATTTCTCGAATGCCTGCGGATCGTCTACAAAGACACTTAGCGCGTTGTAAGCACCAACCGCTCCCGAGAATTTACCTGGTAGCTTGGAGCTCAAGACCTTTAGTGAGCTAATGCTGGCGCCAATGCGGCTGACATATTCTGCAATAGCGAAGCCGAAGGTGATTGGTACGGCGTGCTGACCATGCGTGCGGCCGATTTGTACGGTTTCAGCATATCTCTTTGTTAGCTTGAGCAGTGTTTTTTCTAGTTCAATCAGCCGAGGAATGACCAGTTCGGCAGTTGCGTCACGAAGCTGCAAGGAAAGCGCGGTTGCGACAATATCATAAGAAGTTGCCCCGAAGTGCACATATGGCTTGGCTTCATCTGATATTCCAGCCTTGATCGTGTTTACCAGCGCCTTGACATCGTGTTTGGTTGTTTTTTCGGCTTCGGAAACTGCTTCGGCGGTGACTTTGGCAGCCGATTCTTCAATTTCATCGGCAATCTCTTGCGAACAGATACCAGTTTCTGCTAGCGCATGAGCTAGCGCAGCTTCAACATATGCTTGATAAGCTATTCGGCTGCGCTCTGATAAGTATTTAGCCGTTTCGGAGTCGAAGTAGCGACCGTCCAGTGGATCAATTGAGCTGAAGTTGGGCTTGTCATCTACTGCTGGCAAGCTAATCGGCTTCATCTAGGCGCCCTTCTTTAAATAGGCAATCACGTTGTCCTCGATTCGCTTCTCAACATCAGCGCTCTCAGTTTTGTTAAATTTTTCGCCTGACATATTTTCGTAAAGCTCGATGTAGCGATCAGAGACAGATTCGATAAATTCATCTGTCAGCTCTGGGATTTCCTCGCCTGGGTCACCTTTGAAACCTTTGGCCATCAGCCATTCTCGGACAAACTCCTTTGAAAGCTGCTTTGGAGGCTGAGATTTATCGCCGGCTATGTACTTCTCGTAACCATCAGAGTAAAAATAGCGCGACGAATCGGGAGTATGCACCTCATCGATCAAAATAATTTTGCCATCAAGCCTGCCGAATTCATATTTTGTATCTACCAGAACAAGGCCTTGCGCTTTTGCTAATTCCTGGCCACGGGCGAATAACTTTCGCGCGTAATCCGTCAGCTGTTTCCACTCCTCTGGGGTAGCTAATCCTTGCTCCAATATTTCGGCTTCAGTTAAATCCTCATCATGCCCAGTATCTGCCTTGCTTGTCGGCGTGATCAAAGGCTCTGGGAAGGCCTCATTTTCGGACATTCCTTCAGGCATTGGCTGACCGCACAGCTCGCGCTTGCCAGCTTTGTATTCGCGCCAGGCGTGACCAACAAGATAACCTCGCATAATTAATTCGACCATAACCGGCTCGGCTTTTTTACCCACGCTAACGCTTGGGTCTGGAGTCGCTTCAAGCCAATTTGGCACGATATCTGATGTTTGCTCTAAAAAGTGTGCTGCCAACTGATTTAAGACTTGGCCTTTATAGGGGATTGGGCGGGGGAGGACCACGTCAAAGGCAGAAATTCTATCGGTTACAACGATGACTAGCTTATCATTGTTTATGCTGTAGACATCACGAACCTTGCCATGATAAACACCGGTCTGGCCGGGAAATTTAAAATCTGTAGTAGAGATGGCCTGTATACCCATTACCTCTATTATACGGTATGATTATTGTATAAATGAAATTAATTAGGAGGAAATGATGGGTAACCCAGTCGTTGGCATTATTATGGGGTCCGATTCAGACTTAGACGTTATGCACGGAGTAGCTAAAGTACTCGACGGTTTTGGTATAGCGAATGAGCTTCGCGTTTTATCAGCTCACCGTACCCCCGAAGAAACCAGTGCTTATGTGAAAGGCGCGGCTGATCGTGGCCTCAAAATCATAGTTGCCGGCGCCGGTGGCTCTGCCCATCTAGCGGGCGTAACAGCTGCTCAGACCAATCTGCCCGTTATTTCTATCCCGATCAAACGCGAAGGCCACGGTGATGAAGCCTTGCTTTCAAATGTCGCCATGCCTCCAGGTATTCCATTGGCAACCATGCCTGCCAATGGCTCCAAAAACGCTGCACTTTTGGCAGTACGAATACTTGCCCTGAGTGACCCTAAGCTTTCGAAGGGCTATGCTGACTTCGTGAAGAAACAGCACGATGACGTCTTAGCCAAAGACGCCAAGCTTCAAACCGAGGGTTAGTGAGCCCGCTTTGAGTTGGCAGATTCTACTTTCGATAAGTATCTTTTCTTTATCTGTCTCTGTGCTGTTGCAACGCATATTATTGCACAAGGATAAAACTGACCCGATCGCTTACGCGATTTTGTTTGAAGGTACCGCAGGCTCACTTCTATTAATAACGGCGTTGATCCATGGCTTTAGCCTGCCGGACTTTTCAGCTTACGCGATACCAATCGCCGCGACTTTTTTCTTGTATGCGCTCGGCGGCATTCTCTATGCCAAAACACTTAAAATTACTGATGCCTCAATTTTTTCTGTGCTTTTTGCAACCAACACAATCTGGGTAATGCTGGGCGGAGTACTTCTTTACAATGAAAGAGTTGGCTTTGCCCAGGTAATAGGTACCTTAATGATTCTGATGAGCGTTATCATATTAACCGACCGGTCGGGTAAATTTCAGTTCGATAGGGGAATATTACTTGGTTTACTATGCGGACTCGTGTACGGTCTTGCAGTTACCGGCTGGGTCTACATATCCAAACACTCGGAACCACTTACCTGGAACGCATTGACCTTTTTTATCCCAGCCATCCTGATACTTCTGTATTCCCCAAAATCAGCCAGACAAATGAAGCCTTTTTTAAAGGCTGGCGTCTTCTCCAGGCTAATCTTGCTCTGCATCCTCGTTAGCATTGGTTCAGCTTGCTTATTGGCAGCTTTTAGTAAGCACAGCGCATCAGTAGTATCGCCACTTCTACAGACACAGGTACTTCTTACCGTGATACTGGCGATAATCTTCCTCAACGAGCGAAAGAACTTGAAATCAAAAATCGCAGCTGCAGGCGTATGTATTATTGGGGCGTTATTGGTTGTTAGCTAGGGCGGCGGCCGATGTCCGTGCGGTATTGCATGCCCTCAAAATGAATCAATTTGATCGCAGCATATGCTTTATCGAGCGCCTCATCCAAATTCGAACCGGTCGCTGTTACGTTTAATACCCGTCCGCCATTGGTGACGACTTGACCATCCTCGATTGCCGTCCCTGCATGAAAGACAACAACATCATCGAGCCTTTCGGCTTGTTCGATGCCGCTTATTGGAATACCTTTTTTATAATTCCCGGGGTAGCCTCCAGAGGCAAGTACAACGGTGGCAGCGTAGCCAGCCTTCCAGCTGACTGCTGATGGATCCAAAGTACCATCGGCGCAGGATTTAAGAATTTCAAAGAGATCACTGTCGAGTAAGCGCATATATACCTCGGCTTCAGGGTCACCAAACCGAGCATTGAATTCGAGCACCTGTATATCCTGACCGTCGATCATTAAGCCAGGGTACAGGCAGCCGCTAAATGTAGCGCCTTGTTTGGCCAGCCCCTCAAGAGCAGGCTTGACGACTTGCGAATTTACAAAGTCTAGTTGATCTTGTGTTACCCAATCGATTGGGGCGATAACTCCCATGCCTCCAGTGTTCGGGCCCTGATCACCATCAAAAATCTGCTTATGATCCTGCGAGGCAGGAAAGATTGCTGACTTTTTGCCGTCCGATAGGGCGTGCAGAGAAACTTCTTGGCCTTTTAAGAAGTCTTCAACTACCAACTGGTTTCCCGCTTTGCCAAATTCCTTCTTCACCATTATTTCGTGAACCGCAGAATCAATTTCTTCCGCCGTCTGGCATATCAAGACGCCTTTGCCGGCAGCCAGACCATCCGCCTTGATCACGACCGGGAGTGGTCGACTTTTTGCGTATTCTGCTGCCGCCATTGGATCAGTGAAATTTCGGTATTCGGCCGTAGGTATGTTTTGGGCGGCCATCAAATCCTTTGAAAAAGCTTTGGAAGATTCTATTCGTACGGCCTCTTTGGAAGGGCCAAAGATTGCAAGCCCGGCGGCCTTAAATGCGTCAACAACGCCGGCTTCAGACGAAGCCTCCTGACCTATAACACTCAGTTCAATTTTATTCTCTTGGGCGAAGCGCAGAAGACCTTCAGCATCTAAAAAATCTATGGCAACGTTTGAAATCTTTCCCTTGCTTCCACCATTACCAGGCGCGACATAAACTTTATCAACTGAAGCAGATTGAGCTAACTTCCAGGCGAGTGCTTGTTCGCGACCACCGCTACCGATCACTAAGACGCTTGACATTGTCACCTCCGTTTCCATGGTTGTACGCTAATCTAGCATTGATGAAGTTCTCGATATCCCGAGGCAAAAATCGTTTCTCAGTAGCCTGCACCCTGGCAAATAATGTCTCCGATGTATCATCAGGGCGTACTGGAACTTTGTGCTCCGCGATTATTGGGCCTTCATCATAGTCCTCACTGACTAGGTGCAGAGTCTGGCCAGCATACGGCAGCTTATGATCAAGCACGTATTGTTGGATTTTTTCACCATAAAACGCCTTTGTGTCAGGCAGTAGGCCAGGATGTGTATTAACCATCTTTGCCTGAAATGCGCTTTTGTAATCGGGCAGCCATCCGAAAGCTTCAACAAGGTGAGGACCAATTTTTTTCATATAGCCTAGTGAAGCAATTAAATCGTAATTACCTCCTAGCAAAATTGCTAAAATAGCCGCTTCCTCAGCTGCAGTTTGACTGCCAGCCGGCACGTTTTCCGTTAATGCGGCGGGATGGGTCTGGCTATTAATAAGCGTGGTCTGGATACCGATTTTAAATTCACGGTTAAGATTCTCTATTCGCTCAAAGATGCCCGCGTCTCTGCGGCTAACAATTACCAGCCCGACATCTACCGCAATTTCTCCAGCCTGATTGGCCCGGATGAAAGCCTCAGTAGTAGTGCCACCGCCCGACGCTAGGATGGCGATACGTGACTTCATGTTGAGCGGGCTGTCGCCAATTCAATATTATGACGGTCCGATTTTGGCAAAGTCTCACCATCCTTTAAGATCGAAATCTCTTGAGCACGCTTGCCAATTGACACAGGATAGACACCGTTAAAGTGAGAGGTCGAAAAATTTGAAGCTGGAAGACCGGTGGCACCAATCATGCCGTCAAATGATAAAAAGTGCAGTGAAGTGGATCCCACATGATCACGCATTTCTGCTTCGGTCATGTATGCAGCTAGTAGCTCCGTTTGTTTAGGGGTATTAATACCGTAAAAGTCTGGGTATCGAACTGGCGGCGAAGTGATTAGCAGGTGAACTTCTTTGGCGCCGATTTCAAAAATCATTGATACAAGATGCCGCATGGTTGTACCGCGCACGATCGAGTCATCAACTAAAACAACCCGTTGATCCTTAAGAAGTTCGATCACCGGGTTGAGTTTCATTTTTAGGTCTCGTTCACGAAGTTGTGCGGTTGGTCGTATAAAGGTGCGGTGGATATAACGATTCTTTATCAGAGCCATCTCGAATGGGATCTTGCTAGCTTGAGCGTATCCCAATGCGGCTGGAGTGCCGGAATCAGGCACGGGTACGATTACGTCGGCATCAATCGGGAATTCTTTAAACATCTCCCTGCCAAATTCCTGGCGCACCAGGTCAATCCGTTTACCGAGCAGCAGACTATCTGGGCGGGCGAAATATACCATTTCAAAGATATCAAGCTTTTGGTTGCTTGCAACGATTTGATGCGATGTTAAGCCGTCAATGTCGACCACGACCAGTTCGCCTGGCTCAACGTCACGAATATGCTCGGCCCCGATCGTATCGAAAGCGGCCGTTTCGGAAGCGATACTATAACCGTCACCAATTTTGCCAATCGACAGAGGTCGGACACCGCACTCATCACGGAAGGCAATTAGTCGCTCGGTATCCATCATTACAATTGAATAGACTCCCGTAAAAAGAGGCCAGGCCTGTTTGATTGATTCGATAATATTAAGGCCGTCATCCATATAGGCCGCGATGGCTGCTACCATCAGAGCAGAATCATTTTTATCTTTTAGGTCGATTTTGCGTTTTGACAAAAATTCTTCTAACTTAGTCGTGTCTGGCAGATTACCGTTATGCGCAAAAGCAAATTTATGCTGGTGATTTATAAATGGCTGGTTATAAAGGTCTTCGCTACCGCCAGAGGTCGAGTAACGGTTGTGTCCGATCGCTATGTGGCCGGGTAATTGCTCTAAATCCTCTTCGCGATATACGGTGGCGACTAAACCAGCCGCCGAGTGCGTATATATATCTTTGCCGTCACTACTTGCAATACCCGAGCTTTCTTGTCCACGATGCTGTAATGACCATAGCCCATAAAAAGCTAAACGGGCCGCTTCGAGGCCCGTATGCTGTTTTTTTGATTCGAAGATGCCAAACACCGCGCACTTCTCGGTGAGTTGATCAGTCATACTAGCTGCGAGCGGCATCTTGACTCCTCTTTTATAATCCCTTAAGAGTAAGAAAAACGCATGAGATTGATTATTTCGCTGATTAGATTAGCAAAAAGGCCTGCATGCGCTTGCAACTTACTTATCCTTATCATAAACCATATAGACACCTCTGGCAAGCCCTTAGTGCTTCTGTTATAATAAGTAAATAAGAGGAGCCAGCGTGGCAAACAAATTAGATTACCACCAGTCTGTTAACTATTCCCAAGCTGACCCCATGAAAATTCTTGCCCAAAAAGAGGGCCTAGCCACAATAAAGAATTTGCCAAAAGGGTTTGAAGAGGTTGAGGGCACAAGGGGAGAATCGGCATATATATTTAGTTTTGGAAACGGGACGTGGGGAGCATTTGTCCAGGAAGGACTAGGTACAAAAAGCTTAATTGCCCAGTCCGTTTACAACGATACTGGTGAATCCCACTTCAAGAAAGTTGCCCAAGACACTGTCGCCTGCGTAATAAATGATCTGGTCAGTGTCGGAGCAACTCCTGTTGTTTTGAATGCCTACTGGTCAGCAAGTTCATATGAATGGCTTACCGATAAAAGATTAGCCACCGATCTCATCACGGGCTGGCGTGAAGCCTGCGACCTAGCAGAAGTTGCCTGGGGTGGCGGAGAGACTCAGTCGCTTTCAGGAGTCGTTTCGCCAGACGCGCTAGAACTTGCCGGCTCAGCCTTTGGCATCATCAATGACGCCAAGCATTTAGTCCAGGGTAAAAACCTTCAAGACGGCGACGCCATAGTACTTGTTGAGTCAACCGGCCCGCATGCCAATGGCATTAGCCTGATTCGTGAAATTGCCGAGCAACTTCCTGAAGGCTATCAGACAAAAATGTCAGATGGAGTTGAGTTTGGCATGGCGGCTTTGGCGCCAACCCATCTTTACGCGAAGTTGGTTAAAAGTCTCCAGTCTAGCAATGTGGATATTCACTACTTGTCTAACATAACCGGCCATGGCTGGCGCAAACTTATGAGGGCCGAGGCCGAATTCAGCTACATCATCAAAAAAATACCGCCAGTACACGAAATCTTCAATTTTATTTCTGAACATGCCGGCAATGATATTACCGAAATGTACGGTAACTACAACATGGGTGCTGGGTACGCCATATATGTACCGGCCGATCAGGCTAAGCAGGTTGTCGAAATCGCGGCAAAACAGAACTTAAAGGCGTGGGTTGCCGGCGAGGTAAAGACTGGTCCGAAGCAAGTAGTTATTGAACCTCTGGATATCATCTTCGCAGGTAAATCTTTGGAGGTTCGCTAGTGCAGTTCTATAGAGGAATCGCAGCACTATCCGATTTTCGAAAAGCTAAACTTCTCGCGCAACTGCAACAAATAAACGGTTCAATTAGTAATGTAACCGCCGAATACATCCACATAGCTGATGTTTCTGGCAAGTTAGCTCCCGCCGACGAACAAATACTAGCTGATCTGACCACCTACGGCACCCCATTGGATGGATCGCCAAAAGGAACCCTCTACTTGGTAGTGCCGCGTCCAGGTACAATCTCGCCTTGGTCGAGCAAGGCCAGCGACATTGTTCACAACGCCGGACTCGATAAGGTCAGAAGGATAGAGCGTGGCGTGGCGTATTTCGTGGATGGCGTTAATGAAACAAGTTCGGCAATAGATGACATTCTACATGACCGCATGACTGAAACCGTCTTGGTTGACTTCGAATCTGCTAGTGAGCTCTTTGACGAGCATAGGCCAAAAGAATTTTCCCGCGTGGATATTTTGACAGGCAAACACTCACTAATCGAAGCTAATCACGAGCTCGGGCTGGCGCTGGCAGAGGATGAGATAGATTATCTTTTTAAGGCATACAGTGAGTTGGGTCGAAACCCAACGGACGTGGAGCTGATGATGTTTGCCCAGGTAAATAGCGAACATTGCCGGCACAAGATATTCAACGCTGATTGGAAAATAGATGGGAAGCCACAGCCAAAAAGCCTGTTTAAAATGATCAAAAACACCTACGAAAAAGGTGGCGAGGATGTACTTTCGGCTTATCACGATAACGCTGCTGTGCTGAGAGGGCCTAAAGCCGGCCGCTTTTTCGCCTCAAATGATGGTAGCTATGCCTATCATCAGGAGCCCGTGCATACTGTAATTAAAGTCGAGACTCATAACCATCCCACTGCCATAGCGCCTATCCCCGGAGCAGCCACCGGCGTTGGCGGTGAAATCCGCGACGAGGCCGCCACAGGGCGGGGAGCGAAATCAAAAATGGGCCTGACCGGATTCACGGTTTCTAATCTTGAAATCCCCGGGGCTATGCGTCCATGGGAAAAGCCATACGGCAAACCGGACCGAATCGTATCGCCACTCGATATTATGCTTGAAGGGCCTATCGGTGGCGCTAGCTTTGCCAATGAATTTGGACGGCCGAATCTGATGGGATATTTCAGGACATATCAGCAGGAATGCCAGGGTAGTGTCTGGGGCTACCACAAGCCAATCATGATAGCCGGTGGACTGGGAAATATCCGGGATCAGCATATCGAAAAAAATCGTCTACCAGTGGGGTCATCTATTGTCGTTCTCGGCGGCCCAGCAATGTTAATTGGGCTTGGCGGCGGAGCAGCGTCAAGCGTGAACATCGGCACCAGTCACGAAGACCTTGATTTTGCTTCAGTTCAGAGAGGCAACGGCGAGATCGAAAGACGCGCCCAAGAAGTAATTGATAGCTGTTGGAGCCTAGGCGACGATAATCCAATCGTTACTATCCACGATGTCGGAGCAGGCGGTCTTTCTAATGCCTTGCCTGAATTAGTGCATGATTCAAAAAGAGGGGCGCGGTTTGAATTACGCGATATCCCAAGTGCCGAACCCGGACTTTCGCCACTAGAAATCTGGTGTAACGAAGCCCAGGAACGATACGTGCTTGGCGTCAGCCCGGCGGATCTGCAGCGATTTAAAAAAATCTGCCAGCGCGAAAGATGCCCTTTCGCTGTCGTGGGTACAGTTACCAAAGATGAACAATTGGTCTTAAATGACAGCCTCTTCGACAACCAGCCAATTGACCTACCGATGAACGTGCTGTTTGGTAAGCCGCCAAAAATGACCAGGAAGTTCAAGCGTCGCGAATTAAAATCTTCAGCTCTGGACCTAGATTCAATAGATCTCGATGATGCGGTTGAGCGCGTGCTTAAACTACCGGCCGTTGGGAGTAAAAAATTCCTAATTACAATTGGCGATCGTACGGTTGGAGGGCTTGTAACCCGCGATCAGATGGTTGGCCCATGGCAAGTACCCGTAAGTGACGTCGCGGTAACGGCCGTAGCATTCGACAGCAACGCCGGGGAAGCAGTCGCAATGGGCGAGCGTTCGCCTTTAGCAATAATTAATCCAGCGGCGGCAGCCCGCATGGCGGTCGGGGAAACTATTACTAATATTTTGGCCGCGGACGTCAAAAAATTATCCGACATCAAACTCTCAGCAAACTGGATGGCTGCGGCCGGCTACAAGGCTGAAGACCAAAATCTGTATGACAGCGTGAAGGCGATCGGCGAAGAGTTCGCCCCCGAACTTGGGCTGACGATACCCGTCGGCAAAGATTCATTAAGTATGCGCACAACTTGGGATGACAAAAGTGTGACTTCTCCAGTAACGCTAATTATTTCTGGCTTTTCACCATCGGGCGACGTAGCTAAAACGTTGACCCCACAACTTAACCTGACTGGGGATACCGAGCTAGTATTACTTGATCTAAGCGAGGGCAGCCCCCGAATGGGTGGCTCGGCTCTGGCCCAGGTTTACAATCAGCTCGGGAACGAGACGCCCGACGCTAATGCAGTGACTCTAAAAAGGTTTTTTGAAAACCTAACCGAACTTAAAAGCACCGGAAAGATTCTGGCCTACCACGATCGCTCCGACGGTGGCTTACTCACAACTGTATTAGAAATGGCTTTTGCCAGTCGTTGCGGGCTAGACCTCGATATTACCCGTCTTGAAGGATCAACGCTCGAGAAGCTATTTAACGAAGAGCTAGGGGGTGTAGTCCAGGTCAAAAAATCAGATTTAGGTGAAGTTTTGCGGCAATTCGACGGCTACGCTTATCAGATTGGCAGCCCCAAACCATATCAACATATTGACATAGTTGACGGTCAGACTAAATTTAGCAAAAGCCGGGCCGAGCTTGAAAAAATGTGGGCAGATACTAGCTACCAAATTCAAAAACTTCGCGATAACCCCAGCACCGCCGAACAAGAATTTGCGAGCATATCGGATGACAACGACCCTGGTCTATCGCCAGAAGTAAACTTCGATCTCGAAAATAAAACCTACAAAAATCGGCCAAAGGTAGCCATCCTGCGCGAGCAGGGCGTAAATGGTCACGTCGAGATGGCTGCTGCCTTCGATAAAGCCGGTTTTACGAGCGTAGACGTTCATCTCAGCGATATTATTACTAATCGAACTAACCTGAACGATTTTGTGGGCTTGGCGGCATGTGGCGGTTTCAGTTATGGAGATGTGCTTGGCGCCGGTGAAGGCTGGGCCAAGACAATATTATTTAATAACGAGTTGCGAGATAAGTTTAAGCACTTCTTTGAGCGAACAGATACATTTAGTCTTGGAGTATGCAACGGCTGCCAAGCTTTGGCCGCGCTCAAAGAACTGATTCCCGGAGCCGAGAATTGGCCTACATTTCTGCGAAACGATTCGGAGCAATTCGAAGCCCGGGTCGTCCTGACAGAAATAAACGATACGCCATCGATTTTCTTTAAAGGTATGTCTGGATCAGTACTGCCAATCCCAGTTGCGCACGGCGAAGGTAAAGCTCAGTTTATGAATGACAGGCAAGCAAGCTCCGCCTTGGTCGCTATGCGGTATGTAGACAATCATGGCAAGCCAACCGAAGCCTACCCGGCCAACCCCAATGGCTCCCCCAACGGAATCACCGCACTCACAACACCCGACGGACGCGCTACCATTCTAATGCCACATCCCGAGCGCGTATTTCAGACTCGACAGCTATCATGGCACCCTGACGACTGGCAGGCCGACTCTCCATGGCTAAAGATCTTCCAAAATGCCCGTCAATGGGTCAAATAACTAGCTGCTCAAAAACGCAATACATTTATCATAGTGCGCATTATCAATTTTGCCTTCAGCGTGCATGATTTCAACTAATTCAATAACTGTCATAAAGGCGTGAAGTTTATAGCCGGCGTCCTCCAAGAGCTTGCGTCCGCCCTTCTCGTAGTCAAGCAGAACTACTGTGTCTTTTACCACCAGACCGTGCTTTTCTATGGCCGCGCTAGCCTCAAGCAGTGATGTGGCTCGATTTACCAAGTCCTCAATCATTACCACCGTTTCACCCTGTTTATACTCGCCCTCAAGGCTTTTACCCAGGCCGTGGGCTTTGGCAAGACCTTCTTTACGCAAAAAGATCCAAGGCCTCTCCAGCTCAAGACTAATCGCACCAGCAATAGGCAAGGCGGCATAAGCAACCCCGGCTAAGCGATCGTATTGAATTCCCTCAAGCAATTGTGCGTACAGCTTGATAATTTTCTTCATTATCTTTGGGTGGCTGATAAATAGCCGCAGATCGAGATACATTGGACCAGTCGCGCCGCTTTTGTAGGTAAACTCACCGAACTTTAGTGCCCCAATTTCGTGTAAATCCAACGCTAGCTGACGCTTCTGTTCATCCATTCATTTACTCCTATATATATTAATTTCATCACGTACTTGAGCTGCCCTGGTTCTGGCAGCCTCAGCAAAATCCTGCCCACTTGAAGCATAGATTATATCTCTCGCCGAATTGATAATAATGCCTCTTCCGGCTGAATTTATGCCTCCCTTTACAGTTGCTTCAACATCGCCGCCTTGGGCGCCAACTCCTGGCACCAGAAAAGTCAAATCATCGCCGGCTACAGCCCTTACCTCAGCCAACTCATCCGGCATGGTTGCCCCAACAACCACTGCGCAGTTGTCGTTTTTGTTCCAGCTAGACTGAATATTATCAAGGAGTCTTAGAAATAGTTTTTTACCGCCAACATCAAGGTCTTGCAGCTCGCCCGAGCCAGCATTTGAAGTTCTAAGCAATATGATTATCCCTTTGTCGCTTCGGTCAAGAAAAGGCTGGACAGCCTCTCGACCCATATACGGCTGGATAGTTATGGCATCGGCGCCGATGTAATCAAAGGCAAAAGTTGCGTATTGATCATTGGTGCTGCCGATATCACCCCGTTTGCAATCTAAAATAATAGGGATAGCCGGATACTTTTGGTGAATATATTCGCAGGTCTGTTTTAATTCTTCGATACCAGCAGCGCCACGAGCCTCGTAAAAAGCTGAGTTCGGCTTGTAGGCAGAGACTAAATCAGCCGTCGCATCAATAATTCCTTTGTTGAACTTTAGGTATGCCGAGTCATCAGCTCGGAGGTGCTCAGGCAACATCTCAATGTTTGGGTCCAAGCCTATGCAGAGCAGGGAGTTGTTGGTGGTTACGGCTGCGTCTAATTTTGCGAAAAAATCCATGTACATTATCCCTGTTTTCAACTATTATACATGTAGTTACTTTAAGGAGCCACGATGCCTGATCGACCGGCCACATTGTTTGACCCAGCAAAGACCTTTGACGACAATGTCGACTACGGCCCATTTCTTTCCACAAACGAGAAATACACAAATAGCGGTGAGCCTCAGTACAGTTTTTTGGGCTATAAACTTTATTCGCCATTTGGGATTGCCGCAGGTTCACTGCCAACCAGTAAACATGTAATTGGAGCTTTTAACAGGGGTTTTGACGTAATTTGCTACAAAACACAACGCAGCGTTGAGTTCAAAGTAAATGAATTCCCCAATGTCGTCTACGTTGATGTCGAAGGTGACTTAACCCTAGAAATGGCCAGCAATCCGCTGGTCGGCCATGCAACAACAGATAAGCCAGTCGAAGAGCTAACTATAACCAACTCGTTTGGCAACCCTTCGCGCGGCCCAGGCTTTTGGGTGGAAGACATGAAAAAGGCAGTGGCCGGGCAGGGCAAAGGCCAACTATTAATCGGCAGCGTAGTTGGCACCATTCAAGATGGATTTAGCACCGAAGATTATCACAACGACTTCGCCGAAGCGGCCAGGCTGGCGGTTTCTGCTGGCGCCAAAGCCATCGAGATAAACCTGTCTTGCCCAAATGTCGCCAACGAAGGTATCCTTTGCTACACATACGAGGACGTCATAAGTGTGTCAAGCAAGGTGAAAGCTGCTATTGGAGATGTACCATTAATTGCAAAAGTTGGCTATTTCTCAACGCAGCAACAGGATTTATTAGAGAAGATTGTAGTCGATACGGCTCCATACCTCGCGGCTTTTTCAGCTATCAATACTATTCCTGCGGCAGTTGTGGACGAAGACGGCAACCAACTACTAAAAGGCGAAGGACGCTTAACAGCCGGCCTGTGTGGCGCCGGCATAAAATGGGCCGGACTCGATATGGTAGAACGTCTGGTGGCGCTGAGACAAAAACATGGCCTAAAATACGAAATTATCGGCGTTGGCGGGGTCATGACTCCGAAAGACTTCCATGACTACATCGATGCCGGCGCCACCGTTGTTCAATCCGTAACCGCCGCAATGTGGAACGATAACCTGGCCCAAGAAGTAAAAGCAACATTATCTTAGTATAGACATTAGCGTTATTTTAGTGTATAATACTATTATTAAAGATGTTGGAGTGAGCACTTGATAACAGTTGACATGCTAGAGCGAGGAAACCGAGTTTGCGCAGTAGTCGAATTCGAGGCATACCTCAGCGACTCCGGAGTGCGTCCTTCTGGCTACGAATATATGCAGCTTTCGACGCAGACACAGAACGAAATTTATGGGCCGGTCGTTGCCAGCAATCTCGAATTCATGCGACAGCAGGAAACTGAGCCGGCAACCGCTTTAGCAGCAGCCTTGACACTCAGCGGGCTGACTCGTGCCTCCGCCATGCATTACCGGCAGGATGAATACGGTCTACGCCCCAATATGTCAGAGTCTGGCCTCCACGCATTTGAATTCGCTTCCGAGCTAGCAACAATGCAGGGCAGAATGGCAGAGGGCGAAGCACCATACCTTCTCCCCGCAAAATTCGCCATGTCTAAAAACGAGGGAACAGCTCAGGCCATAAGAGCAGACGTATTTCTTACCGAAGCCGGGACAGACGTAGGAGTGGTTCTATCAGATGCTAATTACGGATTGTATTTCACCCCTAAAGTCATGGCTACAGCGGCTGATATACCAAATACAAGTATCGAAGAAGTAATTGAGGCGGATGGTGTCGAAAAAATGCCACACCTAGTGCGGACCAACTTAGCCATTGGCCAGATTGTTGGTCAGCTTGCTCGAGACGCTAAAGGCAACTTCACAGTTATCGACATTGGATCAGGAACTGGCGCAACACTAGCCAGTATATTTGGCGAGTTAAATGGGACTCACTCCTTTGAACGTACCAATGTGGTGGCGGTTGAGCCGAGCCGAGACTTTGCACGAACCTTGCAAGATTTTGCCATCAAAGCTGGCAAACAAGCCGTCAAGGCAAATCCAGAATTTGGAATTTCAATTTCCAGCAATAGCGATCTTGTTATCGCAAAGCCTGAGTTACAAATAGTCAGAAAACCGATCTCCAAGGTTGATCTTTCCAATAATGTTTTGCCACAGGGCAAAGACGATATCGCAGTAATAACCGCTAACTATTCTTTGCATCGTCTGACCAGCCAAGATACGGCAAAACTAGCAAAAACTCTCGGCGAATCAGCACAAAATGTCATCTGTCTCATTGCCGATCTGATGGCCAATGGCTCCGAAATCAACCGCCGACATTTTAATTTCGGTAATAACGGTCCTCTAAATTGCGGCAACCTGGAACTGCAGCAAGCGCTTGAAGCTGCTGGTTTTGTAGTAAGAAAAGTTGGCGAAGTTGCGCCGCCAAAGCCTGTCCATGGCGCCCTGGCAGAAAAGATAGCCTTAGAAGCCAACAACGACGGTCATATGTGGATTGCATTTAAGGGATCAGAGGCTGAACGGCTTGTTTCAGCTGCCTAGGTAGCTAGATTAATGAAGCCGATCGTCATACTTGTTAATCCGGTCAAGATAATCACACCAACAATCAACTGTTCATAGAGTTTGATTTTTACCCGCTTAATCAGTCGATTGCCAATATAGTTTCCGGCAAATACGACTGGCAGAAGCAGGCCAAAGGTAAGGGCAACTTCACGGCTATATGTTGCTGGCTTTAGATAATGTATCGCCGTCAGACTGCAAAGGTTTACGCATATAAACATGGCCGCGATATTTTGCCTGATCTGATCTGGAGTTATCTTATGTGTTCTTAGCCACATCGCCATTGGTGGTGCCCCATTAGCGGCGGTCGCATTTAGCAGTCCCGACAAAAATCCACTAAGAGTTATGCCTTTCGTAACCCCGAAAGCCCGAGTCGGCTTTGGTAGAGCGAACTCTTGTATCAATACGCCAATTATGACCACTGCGCCGATTATTATCTGTAATGGAGCCTTGTCGATGCGCGTCACTATGTAGGCGCCAATTAGAAGACCGGGAACCGCACCGAGCAGAATACGCGCAACTACTTTTGGCTTAATCAGACTATTGCTACGAGCCTGGTAGAGAATAATGACGCAAGAAAGAGTTCCTACCAAGATGGTTGTCACAATCGCCGTTGGGGGTGAAAAAAATATTAAAGCAACCGGAGATAGAAATGGAGCAATGCCAAAGCCAACAATCCTTTGGGTGATGACACCCATGAGCGTGAACAGCATGATTATCAGGGCTTCAGTCATCGCCGGCGGTCCTCTCAAGTACTATGTGTGCCCTTGCTTCAAGAAGAACGCCGGGCCTTCCCGAAGACTCATAGATAAATGTGCCACACTCCTCAAAACCGAGCTGATTGTAGTAAGCGATCAAGTGTATGAGCTCAGGAGTAGTGTCAGCTCTTAGGAAAGTTTTTTGCCGCTTTATAGCATAGGTTGCAGCGAATTCGATCAGTCTAATACCAGAGCCGTGAGGAGCCTTTGCTGGGTCTTTCATCAACTGGTGGAGGTATACCGCTAATCCGTCGGCGCTAGCCTCGCCCCACTGCTCATCGGCATCATCTAGTGCTATGGCTAAAATGATCGCTCCAGTGGGATCCCTAACGACAAACATGCTTTCGTTTTTCAAATGGAACCGCAGTTGTTCAAATACCACGTCCCACTTTGTCCACTGAGGTATACCGGAAATCTCTAGCGAATAATTATTTGCCTTCTGTAGTAGCGTTTTAAGCTCTTCGAAATCATCGAGACGAGCTTTTGTTATCGGGCTGACCGGCAATGTACTCACGCAACTGCCTAGATGTATAGTGCTTTAAGGCCGTTTTTGGTTGCGATTTCAGCCAGGGCGTCTAGGTCATAAAAACGTTCCGATTCGAGCAAGAAACGTAACTCGGTCCACATGTCACCATCGCTAAAAGGCTTATAGATATCTTGAATATTATCTGTGCCAAGCGCGACTGTTATGCCGCTGGCCAGCATTTCTTTAACTGGAGTTAGCGCGTTGTGGATCGGACCGATAACGTCTTCTGTTTTGCCCGCAACCCAACTGTTATCGATCCAGCCAGTCGGGCAGGCCACAACGATGATGCCAGCCTGCTGCATCTTTTTATACAAGGCCTGCCTATATGCCTTAGGTTGGGCGCCAACCGATATGCAGTGGATGGCTACAACCTTGCTCTCATAACCATGTTCGATAGTTTTATCTACAAGCAGCTCGGTATCTCTTTGGTCGGGCGAATTATATTGATCGACGTGTACATGTAATGGTTTGCCGCCATTCTTTTTGGCAGTCTCAAACAAGATGTCCAAATGTTCTGCTTCACGCCCTGCGTCTTTTTCTGGCAAGCCACCGATAAAATCACAGAATTCGGCTCCTACTTCAAACCACTTCCTTGCTTCTGGGTCAATAACGCCTTTTACAACCTGATTGATAAACTTGATTTGAATTTGATCACCATAATTTTGGCGTAATTTTTTGGCTGCTACAATCGCCTTGTCCTCGATTACCGGGTCAACGTCTATAAAGGACCCAATGGCTTGTACGCCCTGGCCAATCATGTCTTCTATAACAGCCGACATATTAGCGTAAATTTCATCTATTGAGGCGTTTTTCTTATATTGATCTGGGAAATCCCATTTTTGTTGAAGGCTGCCATTTACGAGTTTGAAATTATCAGCATTAAGAATAAATGCTCGGTCGATATGTGCGTGCGTGTTTACCCAGCCACCCTTATCTTTAATTTTTTGGGTGACTAGTTGCTTGGGGTTAAAATCCGTCTTTGCCATTATTTCTACTCTAACACGTTAATTAAGCAATGAATGCCGCCGCCGGCTTTTTTAAACTCGCTTACATCGACTTCATGGATTCTCATGTCAAGTTTCTTTAAATCTTTATGGAAGGATTTTGGGATACCTTTTGAGATGATTATATCTTCGCCACTTACAAATGAATTGGCCGCATAGGCCCGTACGGCTTCTTCAGATAACATATAAAGATTTGGAATTAGCCTCTGAAGCAGGTGTTGTGAATTTTTTGAGAAAGCTGCCGGATAATAAAACGCCGTCTCGCTGTTTATGGGTAGGAAGGCCATATCGAGATGATAATAATAAGGGTCCATCAGCCTTAAAGGAATGACGTCGACTTTTAGCTTGCGGGCAATTTCCTCGCAGCTAGAGACACTTGCTCTAAAACCAGTACCAACGAATAGCATGTCGCCACAAAACAGCGTATCGCCACCCTCAAAAGGGAAGATGTTTGAGAGTGACCTGGTTTTGTAGCCGTTACGCTGAAACCACTCACGGTAGTAGAGTCGCTCCTTTTTTCTTTGCTCAAAACGAAAGTTTGCAAGTAGTATTGCACCGTCGCGCACAATGCCTTGATCCGTCGCAAAAACCATGTCCGGTACGTCCGGCTGCTGATCTATTACCTCGACCCTAATGTTGAGCGATTCTAGGATCCTAACCAATTCATGCCACTGCCGCAGAGCAACATCTGCCTGGACTGTATATGGCTGCATATGCGGGTTGATTACATATTCAACAGTAAAGTGGGTTGGACGGCAGAGCAAAACTTGTTTGACCGGCGCCGAAACCATAGGCTAAACCTTTGCTTTGGTAAGTTTCGCAACCATATCTTGTGCGACAGAAACAGAGGTTATGAGTGGCGTATTAGACTTAACGGCTTTTTCTCTAATTATTTGCCCGTCAGTCTTCTCTTTTGGCTTAGTAGTAGATGAGTCTTTCGTAGTTGGTATGTTTATGATCACGTCAAAGCGCCTGGCATCAAGCAAGTCCGATAAGTTGGGCTTCAGCTCAGGACTACTTATCTTGTTGACCAGAATGGCTTCAATCCCGTTGGCTTTTAGGAATTTGTATGTCTTATATGTCGCATACATGCGGTATCCCAACTTATCGAGTGCCTTCATCTGAGGTAACATTTTAAGTTTTTGCGCGCGGCCACCGACAGCGAGAAGGGCAGTACGCTGACGTCGTTGGGCAAGTTTCATCTGGAAGGTGTAGTGCTCGATAAAACCAGCGGATGCATTTTGGTTAAAGCTAGTGTCTTCCATGAAGGTCGCCAGTTTTTCATCAAATACAGAGTTTGGTGTTTCTACCGCAACCGCTTCGATGTGACCTTTAAATAATTTTACCGTCACAGTGCCGGTAATTTTTTCGTTGACCTTGTCTTCGTAGGCATTTAAGTCATCCATAAGCGGCTCGTACCAAAGCGCGCCGTAGCACAGATATGCCCACTTTTCGTCAACGATAGATTTGAATTCATTTTCGAGCCTTGTCGAGGTATACCTCTCCAGAGCCTTGTGCGCTGTCACGATTGTCTCGGCGGCCGGCGCTTCATACAACCCGCGTACCTTTAGCCCGATAATACGGTCCTCAAGCAGGTGGGTAATACCAATGGCGTGTTCGGCGGCTCGCTTATTTAGCGTTTCGATTATTTTTACCAGTGACATTTGTTCGCTATCAACTGCTATCGGAAGACCTTTTTCAAATTCGATAGTGATATATTCGGGAGTATTTTTTGCGTTTTCTGGTGTTTTACATATCTGTAGGATTTTTTCTAGAGGAGGAATCAGCCCAGGATTTTCAATCTCTCCGCCTTCGCCTGTGACACCCCACATGTTGTCGTCATAAGAATATGGCTTTTCTTTGGTTTGTTTTACGGGTATGCCATGCTTTTTACAGTATTCGATCTGTTCATCGCGGCCCATACCCCACTCTCGAACCGGAGCGATAATTTTGATATCCGGGTTGAGCGCTAGGGCCGAGCCTTCCATTCTTATCTGATCATTACCTTTACCAGTAGCGCCGTGAGCAATCGCGTCAGCGCCTTCTTGAGCAGCTACTTTAACCGCCCATTTTGCCAATAATGGCCTCCCAAGTGGTGTCGATAAATAATAACGACCCTGGTACATGGCGTTAGCCTTGATGCCACGGGCAATATATTCTTCGGCAAATTCCTCCCGGGCATCAACTACGACAGCTTTGACAGCCCCTAAATTAAGCGCTTTTTGACGGATTTCTTCTAAATCGTCGGTCTGTTGGCCAATATCTATGGTAAGGGCAATGACCTCTGCCTTATACTCTTCTTGAATCCATTTGACCATCGTTGAGGTGTCGAGGCCGCCAGAGTAAAGCAAAACGACTTTCTTGACTTCACCTTTGATGCCTTCATGAGAGGCTACCTTTAAATACTGATTTTTGCCCTTTATTGCCATATTTACCTCAAATTTAAGTTATTTTAGTCAAAAAATCGTTAATTTTATGCAAATAATCGACTTTATTACATAAAAGTGTAAAGATTTGCTTACTTAAAGTCAAGGGTTCTTTTCACCTTAGCGGATCATGGTACACTATAGGCATGAATCGGGTTGCTAACAGAGTAGGCAAAGGCCGTAGTATTCAGCTACTTGCTGGCCGTACACACCCTAAACTCGCCAAAGACGTATCGGAACGACTTGGCATACCTCTAAGTGATATCGTGGTTGAAAATTTCGCAAATGGTGAGATCCGTTTGCGAGTCAACGAGTCCCTAAGAGGGAATGATGTTTTTATCCTTCAGTCGCACTACGGCGACATCAACGAAGCGATAATGGAACAGTTGATGATGATTGATGCTGCCAAGCGGGCATCAGCCAGAAGCATTACGGCAGTCTGCCCGTTCCTTGGATATGCTCGTCAAGATCGTAAGTCTAGTGGACGCGAACCAATTGGCGCCCGATTAGTAATTGATATGCTGACAGCTGCTGGCGCAGATCGAATTATGAGCGTCGACCTACACTCAGGCCAAATCCAGGGCTTTTTTGACGGACCGTTTGATCACTTAATCGCCATGCCCGTGTTTAAAAACTACATCCGAGATAATTTCGATATGAATGAAGTTGTAATGGTGGCGCCTGATGCCGGGCGAGTTAAAATGGCCCAGCGTTATAGCACATCCCTTGGTAGCGAATTGGCCATCATACACAAGCACCGTTCTAAAACAGAGAAGAATGTTGCCGAAGCACGCTACCTAATTGGAGACGTAAAAGGCAAGATATGTCTGACAGTTGACGACATGATTGATACTGCTGGCACAATTTGTACGGCGGCAGACCTGCTTTTGAAACAGGGCGCAAAAGAAGTTCATGGTTTTTCGACCCATGGCGTTTTCTCTGATCCCGCCCTACAGCGTCTTAAAGATTCAGCTTTTACCAAGGTTGTAGTAACTGACACTTTGCCCGCGCCCGTCAATGACGCCGACGGCAAAATTGAAGTCCTGACCATTGCGCCGCTTATCGCCGACGCAATCGCAGCAATATACGCCGATGAATCGGTATCCGCTCTGTTTGAAGGCGACAACCAAATCTAGATAAGTCTTGCTAATTTAGCCCTGTCCGAGTATTCTCTATCAGGTATGTCTTTAGATGTGATAGTAGGATTGCAGAGGGGAGACGAGGGCAAGGGCCGTTTCGTTGACCTTTTAGCGGGGAATTACGACATTATTGCGCGCGCAAATGGCGGCGCTAATGCCGGACATACGGTCATACCCAAAATTGGTGACGCTCCGCTAGCACTTCATCAAATTCCTTCTGGCGTCGCGTATCCTGGCAAGTTAAACATCATCGGCAATGGCGTTTATTTGGACCCAGTTGGCTTGTTAGATGAGATGGAGCATGTCAGAGGCGGCGGCTTGGAGGTTTCTCCTAAGAATCTGCTGATTAGCTCTGGCGCCCATCTTGTTTTACCGCACCATATCGCGATGGACACACTACGCGAATCAAGCAAGGACGCCCAAGGCAGTACCAAAAGTGGCATTGCCTACGTCGCGGCAGATAAGTATCTCCGTGAGGGCGTTAGGCTGGAATCCATCTATGAGCCAAAGTTTCTGTATGAACGGGTTTATGACGGCTTATCAAAGGTTAATGACTTATTGCCAACTAAAGAACGGCGCACCAAAAAACAGATGCAGGACGAGGCAAGCACTTGGATAAAATCTGCTCAATCTTTGGAGAAATATTTAGCAGACACCACGGAAATAATTAATGATCACCTTAAAGATGGCAAGAGAGTTTTGGCCGAAGGAGCCCAGGCCTACTGGCTAGATATAAACCATGGCATGTACCCGGCGGTTACTTCATCATCAACTACAGTAAGCGGTTTGCTGGATGGCCTGGGTGTTTCAGCCAAATATATAGGCAAAGTCACAGGAGTTACCAAGGCAGTAAAATCACACGTTGGTGGTGGCCCATTGGTTACTGAAGTAAAAGATGAAGACCTGGCAAACACGGTCCGGGGACCACTTGGCAAGACGGATAGTGAATACGGGGTTACTACCAAACGACCACGTAGAATTGGGTTCCCAGATCTTGTCGAGCTGCGCAACGCAATCCGAGTAAACGGTGTAGATGAATTGGCAATTTCAAAACTTGATCATGTCTCACGCTATGGCGCCACCGTACCGGTCGCGACTAGCTATACCTACCTGGGTAAAGACCGTAAAACTGCACCGACTTCGGCTCTCGCGCTAAACCTATGTCAGCCGAATTACACAAATCTTCCAACCTGGAAGGCAGAAATAAGTGGCGTCCGCAATTACGATGAATTGCCTCCAGAGGCTAAAGCGTTTGTGGATCTATTTGAATCAGAGCTCGGCGTTCCAGTAACCCGCATCGGCGTTGGTCCAAACCGCGAACAGGTTATCTTTAAGTAAGCGCCCCCTCATACCCCAGAGTTTGATATAGTTAAACCATGCGATGTATCCTCACGGCAGGCTGGGAAGACGGGATTGCTGACTTAACTCAGTGTCTCGCTCGCGAGCTGTCCGCCGGCAAAAAAGTTCTGTGGCTACTGAGTGGTGGTTCCAACATTCCAGCTAGCGTTGAGGTAATGGATAAAATTTCGGCTGACTTAAGTCAAAATCTATCAGTCAGCTTGATTGATGAACGTTTTGGCAAAGAGGGCCACCCTGACTCAAACTGGACCAAGCTCTTAGCGGCAGGATTTGATATCAAAAAGGGTCAGCTGCTACCTCCGCTCCAGGCAGATTTAACCTTTGACCAGACAGTCGATAGATACGAAAAGATAATCCGTGACGGTCGTAAAAATAATCAGATTATTATTGCTCAACTAGGCATAGGCGACGATGGTCATGTCGCCGGAATATTGCCCGATTCGCCGGCTGCACTTGAGAGAACCGACCTAATTTGTGGATACCAAAGCCAGCCATTTTTGCGTTTGACAACAACCTTTCCAGCTCTCAAAAGCATGGACATAGTCTATGCTTTTGCGTTTGGTAGCAATAAACAACCCGCTTTGGTCGACCTGCAGTCTAAAAAAATTTCGCCTATCAAGCAGCCGGCTCAGATACTCAAACAAATTCCATCAGCCTTTGTTTATAGTGATCAAATCGGAGACACGAAATGACCGAACAAAACAGCACCCAGCTCGAACCGGCCGTAATTGTCATCTTTGGGATTACAGGTGATTTATCAAAGCGCTACCTGTTGCCGTCGCTTTATTACCTCATTAAAGATGGGTTGTTAAACGAAAAGACTCAAATATTAGGCATAACACGTAGTGACATGAGTACCGAAGAGCTTTTTAGCAAGGTCAACCTCGCTGGCCCAGATAGTGACGGCCCTCCAGATGCGGCTACTGTTGAGAACATCAAAAACCGCACCAGTATGATGAAGATGAATTTGGATGACCCAGAGGCATACAAGTCGCTTCTAAATAGGTTAAATAGCATTGAGGACGCCAATGGCGTTTGTATGAACAGGCTTTATTACTTATCGATTCCTCCGAAAGCCTACATGCCAGTTGTTGGCTTACTGGGTGGTGCCGAGCTGAACACTAGCTGCCAGCACGGCAAAGCCTCAACTCGTATTTTAATTGAGAAGCCTTTTGGCTATGATCTGCAGTCGGCCGAAGCCCTAATCAACGAGACCGGCCGATACTTTTCAGAAGAACAAACCTTTAGAATCGACCATTATATGGCCAAGGAAACCGTGCAGAACATTTTAACGTTTCGGTTTAAGAACCCGATTTTTGAGGCTGTCTGGAATCACAAGCACGTCTCTGCCATAGAAATTACCGCCAAGCAAAAGATCGGCATAGAGGGCAGGGCAGTTTTTTATGAACCTTTGGGAGCGCTGCGCGATTTTATCCAAAGCCACCTTATCCAAATGCTCGGCATTATCACAATGGACAAGCCTGAGATGCTAGACAGCCAAAATATTCATGCCGCAAAGAAGGCCGCTCTGGACCAGGTTGCTCCAGTCCCAGCCGAACAAGTCGTACAACTCACCAAACGCGGACAGTACAAAGGGTACCGTGAGGAGGTCAGCAACCCAGAGTCCGTGACCGAAACATTTGCTGAAATAAATGTCGTCAGCCATGCTGAACGCTGGCAAGGCGTGCCAATCAAACTACTCACCGGCAAATCCCTTGATGAGCATAAGACGGAAGTTAGAGTCGTTTTTCGTGGCTCAGAGAAAATCGCAAACAACGAGCTTGTTTTTCGCATTCAACCAAACGAAGGCTTTGAATTAGATTTATTGACCAAAAAACCCGGCTACGCCGACGAAGTTCAGACAACAGCAATGGAATTCTCATATAAAAATAGCTTTAACAACAACGGCCACCCAAACGCCTACGAAAGAGTGCTGGTCGATGCCGTTCGCGGTGACCACACCTTATTTGCGACAGGTGACGAGATACTTGCAAGCTGGCGCATAGTTCAGCCCGTACTTGACTCTTGGGCCAAGAGCGCAGAAGACCTGTTATTTTATGAACCCGGATCATCAGACCCAACCAATGACCATTCTTAAAGCATAAGTTATAATATCAAAGTAATGACATTCAAAAACTGGTCCGTAAAAAAAGCCTTGCCATATATTTTGATCATTTGCGGTCTTATAGGCGTCTATTGTTCATTCATATTGTCACAAGATAAAATCCGTCTGCTCGAAAACCCTAGCACACGGTTAAACTGCAGCTTAGACCCGATTATCAGTTGCGGAAATGTAATCAGCTCAAATCAAGGCCATGCCTTCGGTTTCCCCAATCCCTTCCTTGGCTTAGCTGGATTTGCTGCCATAGTTACAATTGGCGTAGCAATTTTGGCGGGCGGCAAATTCGCACGCTGGTTCTGGCTATCAATGGAAGCAGGTCTAGTTTTTGCCTTAGGCTTTGTCCACTGGCTGTTCATCCAAAGTGTCTACAACATTGGTGCGCTGTGCCTTTACTGTATGGCGGTGTGGACCATAACAATAACCAGCTTCTGGTATCTAACCCTTTACAACATTGACCAAAAACACATAAAACTGCCGAGCGGCAGATCACAGAAGATATATAGTTGGGTTCGCCGACACCATTTAGACATATTAATTCTCTGGTTCCTGATAATCGCCGCTTTAATTCTGAAACACTTCTGGTACTACTACGGTCGTAACTTTTAGAAACTGACATGCCCGAAAACAAACACCAAAAAATTCTCCGAAAAAGCGCCGAAGCACCAGCCCAACTGCTTGACCGAACCGTAGAAGGTACTCAAAAAATTACTTCGGGTCTTCCTAATGCCAATCAAATCGTCAAAAAGACCAACAATTACTGGCGCGGGCTGGGTCCAGGGCTTACTACCGGCGCGTCGGACGACGATCCGTCTGGTATAGCGACCTATTCACAAACCGGCGCTCAGTTCGGCTTTAGTTACTTGTGGTTGGCAGCTTGGACATTCCCTTTAGCGGCCATCGTTCAGGAAATGTGTGCGAGGATCGGTCTAGTTACGGGGCGTGGTTTAGCGGGCAATATCCGTATCTATTTCAGCAAAAGAGTGCTCTATATATGCGCCATGCTCCTATTTATTGCTAACACCGTAAACATTGGGGCAGATCTCGGAGCAATGGCAAAAGCCTTACAGCTTATATTCCCAAATTTTAATTTTGGCTGGATTGTGGTTGGCTTCAGCGTCTTAAGCCTTGGCCTGCAAATTTTTACCCCGTATGTTCGATATGCCAAGTACTTGAAGTGGCTGGCGCTTGTTTTGCTTGCATATATTCTTTCCGCAATACTGGCCAAGCTAAATTGGTCTGAGGTCTTAGCGCATGGCTTTTTACCGCAAATTAACTTCAGTAAAGAATCGTTCATTATCTTGTGTGCTGTACTTGGCACCACAATTTCGCCATATTTATTTTTTTGGCAAACGTCTCAGGAAGTAGAAGAGCAGATCCAGCAAGGCAAGACAACCTTGCACGAACGCCGAACCGCCACATCAAATACCGACATAAAAGGGATGAGGATTGATGTCTGGACAGGCATGTTTTTGAGTAACCTGGTGATGTTTTTCATCATCGCCGCATGTGGCGGTATTTTGTACCCAAACGGCATCACGAACATTGAGTCAGCCGCCCAAGCTGCAGAGGCATTGCGTCCATTTGCCGGCGACGCAACCTTCTTTTTATTCGCGGCAGGCATCATCGGCACAGGCATGTTAGCGATACCTATTCTAGCTGGATCTACCAGCTACACACTAAGCGAAAGCTTCCGCTGGAAGGAGGGCCTATATCGACCGCTCAAACAAGCCCATGCGTTCTATGGAGTAATAATTATTTCGATGCTAGTGGGCCTAGCTATAAATTTCTTAGGAATTGACCCGATTAAGGCTTTAATATACTCCGCCTTCTTGAACGGCTTGGTCGCGCCGATCATTTTAGCCACCATCGTAATTATCAGCAGTAATAAAAAGGTTATGGGACGGTGGACGAATAAGCGCTCAACCACCGTAGTAGGCTGGGGCGTTACTCTATTGATGACTGTGGTTGGAGTCGTCGGTATTTTTGCGCTATTTTAATTGCCGCGCAGAGCTTCGATCGGATCTTTGCGGGCAGCCTTGAAAGCCGGCACCGTTCCGAAAACAACTCCTACCAACAGTGATACGGTCGTGGCGATCAGGACCGCCTGCCAGGTAATGACCGGCTGCAGGGTTGTGGCTAGCCTCAGGCCAAGGCTAAATATATAGGCTAGCCCTATGCCAAGTATGCCGCCGCAGAGTGTAAGCAGGCTAGATTCGATCATAAACTGGCTCCAGATCTGGCGATTGGTTGCACCGACGGCTTTACGGATACCAATTTCATGCATGCGCTCAGCCACCGAAACCAACATCACGTTCATGATGCCGATACCGCCAACGAGAAGGGAAATTGCTGCAATACCGGCGATCGAGCGAGTCAGTAAGCTAAGAATGGTGTCGCTAGTGGATAGGTTTTGACTCCCGATTAAAACTTCAAAGCCGCTATCGCCTCCATGGGACTTATCCAGATTGCGTTTTATCCTCTCGGCTACGACTTTCGTTTTACTAGAATCTTCTGGTCTAACCAAAATAGTGTAGGTGGGTGCGGTATTATTTGTTAGCTCCTCAGCAACGTCGTTAGGAATAAATATGGCATTATTGTAATCTGCTTGCTGGCTAAGGGTCGTGCTGGGGAATTGGTTGAAAATGCCCCTGACAATAAATCGTTCTCCATGGAAGTTAAAGCTTCGCCCGAGTGGCACGTTCTCGTCAAACATCGCTTTGACAGCACCCTGGCCAATGACGGCAATCCTTACGCCTTCATCACTATCTGAGATAAACGATCCATAGGCTAAAGATTGATTAACTAGGCGAGGCAGGTCTTCGGTCGTACCAATAACAAATCCTTTTGTGTACTTGCCGTAATCTGAAGTTACTGTGCCGGTGGCTATAGTCAGCGGGGCGCTGGCTGCGACCCCTTTGGTTTTTGTAACCAGAACATAATCACTGGCAGTGATAGGAGCACTGACGTTGAGACCAGCGATCAGATTTATACCGTTGCTACCGCTGTCGGCTCCGGTTCGCAGTAGAGCAGGCCTAACAGTAATTAGGTCCTTTCCAAAGCTGTGAATCTGTCCACCGACTTGCTGCTTGATGCCTTCGCCAATGGCTACGATAGTGATTACCGAGCTAACCCCAATAATTACGCCCAGCATAGTCCAAAAGCTGCGAAGCTTGGCGCTGCGTACAGAGTCATAGCCTGCCTTAAAATGTCCTCGTGTAATCGATTTCATGTCTTCTTCCTAGCGGCGGTTTTTGCAGGTGCCTTTTTGCGCTTGGTTGATTTTGACTTGGCAACGGCTTTCTTGCGCTTAGGACGCTTAGTAGGCTTACCTGGGAGGGCTTTCATCAGAGCGGAGACACCGGCTAGGTCGCTTTCTTCTTTTGTCGTGGGCAGAGTGTAGAGTACCTTACGCGCTCGAGCAGCAACTTTGCCTATCTCGATCTGCTCGTCATGAATTATGCCTCCATCGTGCATGTAGACTACCCGCGTCGCGTAGCGTGTTAACTCAGGGTTGTGCGTCACAAAGATTATCGTGTTCCCCATTTTATGTATGTCAGCCAGCAGCTCCATTACTAGCAGCGAACTCGAGCTATCTAGGTTCCCGGTTGGCTCATCCGCAATAATCAGTTTTGGGTCGTTGACGAGGGCGCGGGCGATGGCAACGCATTGGGCTTGGCCACCGCTTAACTGGCTCGGCAAAAAATATTCGCGACTCTGGACGCCAACACGGTCCAGCATTTGGCTGGCTAATTTCAGCCTACGGGTATTTGATATTCCTTTGTAGGCCAGCGGAAGAGCAACGTTTTCTAGGGCGGTCATCCGCGGCAATAAATTGAAGAATTGAAATATAAAACCGATTTTGTCTCGACGGATCTTGGCCGCTTGGTTGGGCTTTAAGCGTGAGACGGATTTGCCGTCTAGCCAGTACTGGCCATGACTTGGCCGATCTAATAGGCCGATCAGATTCATTAATGTGCTTTTGCCGCACCCACTTGGGCCCATCACGGCAACGAATTCGCCTTTTTCAATTTTTAAATTGACCTCGTCGAGTGCTAGGGTGGTAGCATCGCCGAAGCCGTACAGTTTACTGACGTCTTGTAGTTCGATTAGAGCCATTCGTTAACACAGTTTACTCTTTAATTTGCATTATTGGCAAGGTGTTTTGTAGTAATAAATGCAAAGGAGGTTTGATATACTGGCTCAGTACTTCACGGAGGGGTCGCCTAGTGGCCTATGGCGCCGTCTTGGAAAGGCGGTTTGGGAGCAATCCCATCGAGGGTTCGAATCCCTCTCCCTCCGCCATTTATTTGATCATAGTGCCGACGGTTTCGCCGTTGACGATTTTTAGGAAGTTGTCGGCTTGCATAATGTCGAAAACAACTAGAGTTTGATGCTGTTCCATAGCTAGGCCAAGGGCCGCTTTGTCCATGACTTTGATAGCATTGTCTTCTACGGCTTCCTGGAATGTAACCTCGTTGAGCTTAACAGCATCTTCGAATTTGGCAGGGTCTTTATCATAAACGCCGTCAAATTTTGTGGCCTTCAGCACAAGGTCGCAATCCAACTCAAGCGCAAAGCTAACTGCTGCGGTGTCGTGGGTCACATACGGCCTAGCCGTACCTCCGGCAATAATCACAACTCGTTTTTTCTGCAAGTGCTTCTCGGCAAGACGATAAGAATAAGATTCGGCAACTTGGGTAGCAAATATATTGCTGAGACAGCGTGTTTTTAGATCATTGGATTCAAATATATCGGTCATAGCCATACTATTAATTAAGCCACTGAGCATGCCCATCTGATCAGCCGTTACTCGTCGGATACCTTGACCGGCTATTTCGGCGCCACGGACCATGTTGCCCCCACCGACGATCATCACAACTTGAGTTCCGCTATCAACAACCTTTTTTACTTCTTGCGCCAAAAATGAAGCGATTTCGGGATCGACGCCAAATTCATACCTGCCAGCTAGCTGCTCGCCAGAAAGTTTTAATAATACGCGCCTGTATGGAGGTGTACCCATCTAGGTTCATAGTCTAGCAAATTCACTGGGGCAAAGCTATACTTATGGAAATGATAAAGCTCTACTCTTGGAATGTTAACGGAATCCGTGCCGTCCAAAACAAGGGGCTATGGGAGCCTTTCCTTAAATCCGAGCAACCTGACATTTTAGTACTGCAGGAAATCAAAGCCAAGCCTGAGCAGATCGAAATAAACACTGAGGGTTATAGTGCATTTTGGTATTCGGCCGACAAGCCAGGTTACTCAGGTACAGCGCTACTATCAAAAGTTGAACCCCTGCAAGTCGTAAATGGCTTCCCGGAAGACATCATTAAAAAGTTCAAGCTACATGGTGATGTCTATGGTAATCCAAATCAAGAGGGCAGAGTCATCGCCGGCGAATTCGAAAATTTTTGGTTTGTCGGCGTTTATACCCCAAACGCAAAGGATGACCTGAGCAGAGTCCCTCTAAGACATAATCATTGGGATCCAGCTTTTTTGGCCTACATGCAGCAACTGGAGAAATCTAAGCCGGTAGTATTTACCGGCGACTTAAACGTCGCCCATACTCCTGACGACTTAGCTAACGACAAAACTAATGTCGGCAAAAAGGGCTTCACCGACGAAGAGAGGGCTGGCTTCCAAGCTTTTGTAGACGCCGGCTTCGTTGACACCTTCCGAATGTTTAAACAAGGGAAGGGATACTACACTTGGTGGTCGCATTTCGCCAAATCACGTGAACGAAACGTTGGATGGCGCATAGATTATTTTATGGTTTCATCCAGCTTAAAAAACAAAGTGAAGGCCGCCGATATCCATCCAGACATCCTCGGCTCTGACCACTGTCCTGTATCTGTTACACTAGACTTATGACACCTGACAAATACACCATCCAAGAATTGCAACTGGTGGTAGGCAACGGGCATAAGCTATATTTACATGAATGGGGTAACAAGCATGCCAAAACGCCAATTATATACCTGCACGGAGGACCCGGTAATGGCTGCGACAACAGAGACAAAAAGAAATTTGATCCTAGCCAACACCATGTAATATTTTTCGACCAACGCGGGTCAGGCAATAGTACCCCCAAAGGCTCCATCGAGCACAACACGACCACGGACTTAATCGCTGACATAAATAAAATTGCCGACCACCTCGATCTTAATCGTTTCGTAATGGTGGGTGGGTCCTGGGGGTCCACCCTGGCACTGGCATTCGGCATTGCTGAGCCCGACAAGGTGGAGGCTATGGTGCTAGACGGAATTTATACAGCGACAAAAGCAGAGAATGATTGGATAGACCAAGGAGGCTGGCGAGCATTTTTCCCAGACTTATGGCAGGAATTTCAAAATGCAGTACCAGAAGCAAATCGCGATGAGCCTACACAATATCTTTACCAAAAAGCTCTTTGTAGCAACCCGGCTGAATCCAAAAAAGCCGCATATGAGTTTTCGCGAATGGAGCTAGGATTACTAAAACTGGATGACCAATACACGCCGGACGCGTACGAAAAGTACGATCCAGCACCAACCATAATTGAATTGCATTACATATCAAACGGCTGCTTTATGCCCGAGGGCTTCATCCATAAAAATGCCGACACTTTAAACATGCCAGTCTACATGGTGCAGGGTAGGTATGACTTGGTCTGTCCTCCGCAAACAGCATTTGAGCTTGACCAGACACTGCCTAATTCGAAGCTGATTTGGACTATCAATGGTCACCTACGACAACACGAAGCAACAAATATTCAGCGACTTCTTATTGATAAAGCAGCTGGGATAGGCTAGTGACGAGGCGGCCTTTTGCGGCATTTGACATCGACGGCACTATACTGCGCTGGCAGCTCTATCACGCCGTAGCAGATGAATTAGCCAAGCAAAATAAGCTCGATCAAGTTGCCTATAATAAAGTCCGACAAGCCCGTCTCCAGTGGAAGAAGCGTCCTCATCAAGCATCCTATGCAGAATATGAGACCGAACTCATTAAGTTTTTTGAAACTGCGATCCAGGGCATTGATCCTACAGAGCTCCACCAAGCCAGTAAGAATGTTGTGGCAGTCTACAAGGATCAGGTTTATGCCTATACAAGGGATTTAATTGTCGAGCTAAAGGCCAAAAACTACCTATTATTCGCCATATCAGCATCACAGGACGATATAGTAAAGATGTTGGCTGGATACTACGGCTTTGATGATTCGGCAGGTTCGGTTTATGAAATCAAGGATGGCGCCTATACAGGAAGCGGCAAAATACTTAAAAGTGATCTTAAGCCACAAATCCTCAGGAGCTTAGTGGCGAAGCACAGCGCTAAATGGGAGGGTAGTATTGCCGTTGGTGATAGTGAAAGCGACATACCCATGCTGTCCGCAGTAGAGCAGCCAATAGCCTTTAACCCAACAAAAGAACTATTCGAGCACGCTAAGCAAGCAGGCTGGCAAATCGTCGTTGAGCGTAAAAATATGGTCTATAATCTAGAACTAGACCATGGCAAATACAAAATCAAATAAACCATTATCATTTGCTTTAAGCTACGGCTTCGCGGAAGGCTCAGCCCATGGCCGTAAAATTAGCCGGCTGCTCAAAGAAGCCGGTTTTGTTCCAGCTGCTCAACTTAGCGACGCGGACATAATCATCGCGCATTCAGCCGGATGCTGGTTGATGCAAGAGGGCGCCAAGCCGACTATCGTACTCTACGTCGGGATGCCGCTACCGCTAACTAACGCGCAAAAAATATGGCTGAAATCCAACTGGCTGAGCCTCAGATCGGTGCTCGCGAAAGGTAACATTATTAATATGCTAAGGGGCTTTATTTTGAACTCTTACTATTCGCTAAAACACTTCCGCAGATCGGTCGCCATCGTCAAAGGAGTAAGTACCGCGGTACCGACCGTGTTTGGCAGCGCTAATACGATCTTTATCGCTAATCAGCATGACCCATGGCCACGCTCATCTCGACTACAGGGCTACATCGATAAGCAACATAAGTGGTCTTTTATCAGTTTCCCGGGCTCACACAACAATATCTGGCAACATCCCGCCTACTATGTCGATATAATAAAAAAGTATGCAGAATTACTGGCAAAAACAGACCGCCCATAAGCCGCTATTTGCGGACCTACTATGGAGTCGCCCAGAGAATAAGAACCAGGCCGGCAAACTATTGATCATCGGAGGCAATGTGCATAGTTTCGCAGCTGTTGGCGAAGCCTATACCGCTGCTGTTAGAGCAGGGATAGGCAGTGCTCGAGTTCTGCTTCCAGATGGCTTGCAAAAAACAGTCGGCAAGGTTTTTGCGGCTGGAGAATACGCTCCCAGCTCAGCCAGCGGCAGTTTTGGGCAAAAAGCGCTTGCAGAGATGTTAGCTCTGTCGGAATGGGCAGATGCGACGTTGCTGGCAGGTGATTTTGGGCGCAACTCCGAAACAGCCATTCTGCTAGAGAAGTTTGCCGACAAATACTCCGGCCAGCTCACCCTAACGCATGATGCCTTGGATTATTTCACTAAGTGGGATTCCATACTTGACCGCGCTAACACTCTGCTAGTCATGGGCTTCGCTCAGCTTCAAAAAATTGCCAAGATAAGCCACTGCACGACCGCGTTCACCTATGAAATGGACTTCCTTCATCTGATTGAGGCATTGCACAACTTCACGGCACTGCACGAGGCCTCAATTATCGTCAAAAGGGATGATAAGATCTTCGTTGCCGTAAAAGGACTCGTCAGCTCAACACAGCTGAACGAAGAACAAAAAATCTGGAGAGTAAAAACAGCCAGTTCGGCGGCTGTGTGGTGGCTGCAAAACCCATCCAAAACATTCGAAGCTATAACAACAAGTTTGGTGGGCGAGGAGGGAATCGAACCCTCAATCCGTTAGGAACACGATTTTGAGTCGTGCGCGTATACCAGTTCCGCCACTCGCCCAAGCATATGCTTCAAGGGGTAATTGTACTATACTTGGAGACACAGAGCCAGATTAAGCTCTTTGTTTCATATGGCAACAAATACACCAAATCCAGCAAAAGGCGAAGACCAAGCCGCCAAACTTATCCGCGATAAATTAGAACGGATATATGAGGGTGAGCCAAATGCTTTATCCGAAATTAGTGAATCAAAAAATGCCTCGCACCGTAGCAAGCACCAGCAGTTCATGTATGAACTTAGCACATCAGGTAAAAATTTGGCGACTGTGCAAACCGAATGGCATACATACTACCAGTCCTTACCCGATGATGAGAAGCATCAGGTCTGGCGTGAATTCTACTCTAGCCAGTCGCAGGTAGCTGCAGGGCCATCAAAACCAGTAGACCCGGCGCAGACGCTAGCCGAGCATAAGCACCAAGCCGCTACGCGACCAAAGCAACGTGAAAAAAGCAAAAAACAACTTCAGGATTCCATTAAAAATAAAGTAAGCGCTGGCGGTAAATTAAAAGCCAAGCACCACTTACAGTCACTCCTATTTGGTCTTAGCATGGGTTTTATCGCGTTGGTTGTCCTTCTGTTCGGATTTTTTAATGAAATAATTATCGCCCCGTTCATTCAGCCAGGCAGGACTACGGCATCGACACCTCTGATAATAAGTAATGACGGGGTCGCCCCGACAGCTACGCCAGAAGTCATCATTCCAAAAATAAATGTTGAAATACCCGTGGACTATAGTTTGACCACAACCGACGAAGCCACCATCGAAAACGCACTTGAGAACGGTGTCGTGCACTATCCGTCAACCAGTAAACCGGGCGAGACCGGTAATGCGGCATTCTTTGGTCACAGCAGTAATAACATCTTTAACAAGGGTAAATACAAGTTTGCTTTCGTACTCTTACACAATCTAGTAATCGGTGATACCTTTTATTTGACGTACAACAATAAGGTTTACGTCTACAAAGTCATTAGTACAACCGTCGTCGAGCCAAGCAACGTGGGAGTACTCAATCCTATACCCGGACAAACAGCAACCGCAACTCTTATTACATGCGATCCCCCAGGCACCAGCCTGCGCAGACTAGTCGTAGTCGGGCAGCAAATCAGCCCCGATCCGGCTGGCAACAGCGCGTCAACTAGCACCAACGTTACTTCAAGTCAGCAAGAGCTACCTGGTAACGGTCCAACCCTCTTTGGCAGGGCCATTAAAACCACTCCTGGCAAGGTCGCAGTTATCGGAATCTTGTTGGGAATATTTATTTTTGCGATCCGCTGGATTAACAAACCAGCTCGGCGACGCTAGCGATCGGCTTGAGTCCGCAAATATGTCTGGTTAAAATCCAGTTGGCTAGAAGCTGTGGTTTGTGCCAAAGCGTAGACATATTTGTAGTCGGGTGAAAACGCTGGCAAATAAGCGGCCGCATTAGACATTAGCTGATGCAGGTTTATGTAGTCGTAGTCAAATACGATCAACTTCCCGTTACTCGTATATAACAACCTATCTCCGTCCATCCAGCTGGCATGAGTCTGCGGAGCATCTAATGGCTCTCGCGTTACATAGCTATAGGCAAGCTTATTTTCGAGATCATATACACCAAAATTATTTATATTTTCGGCTACAATGTACTGCGCGGTTGGCGAAAACCCAACGAAATTAACCTGCTGAATCCGCAAGACTTGGGCCGTCGCAGGTGGTTGATTAGGCAGCGCGGACAGCTGGCCGACCGGGTCTCGATAGATGTAAGCACGATTGTCGCTTGCGGCAGCGACCACAACGTACATTACACCGTCATATTTAGTTAAATCAACGCTGTATACGGAATTCGCAGAAAGAGTACGGATATTGTAAGTTTTGTTGCCCACCAATAAGCGCACAAGAACTTTACCAGCCGGGGCACCTTGGTTGCTTACATAAAGAATTGAGTCGTCGGAATAGGTCTTATAGGCTAATACGTGATTTAAGGCTGATGCTGGGGTAGAATTTTTAAGAGACGAGCGCTGCAGAGTCCCAGCAGCTGCATCAAATAAATAATACTGATCGTATTTTTTATCATTTAGCGTAACTGCTGTCGGATTAACTTTAAGGGTGGCGTTTAGATTAACCGATTGTTCTGGCGCCTCACGATCGATCAAAATAAATTCATTTTTTGTATCATATTTGTGCTGGATTAACACGTGCTGATTGTCGTCCGCCCATTCGCTCAAAAGCCAGGATTCGCTACTCGCAGCTTTTGTAATTAACCCGGCTGGCAGTGAAAAGCTTGAAACAGGTGTGTCCGGGTTCTTTATGTCATACATCGTAAAGTTAGTCGGGATCGCTGCTGACTGGATCAAAACCCAACGCTTATCCGGACTTTGTGTCAACAGAGCAGGCGCTGGACTAAAACCCTCGACCTTTTTGGTTGTTAGGGTCTTCGGAAAGAGGAAAGGGTAGTCGAAATGCTGAACGTCACCACCGTTAACCTCTATGTTTCGCTGCCAGTCGTAATAGCCTGAACGGGTAAGCTTTATATCGTAGACACCTGAAGGCAAGGCCAGTCTGGTATTGGTTTTTACGTCACTAAGCCGACCATTTACATATATATCGGCTGGTGTAGGATGACTGCTAAAAAAGGTAAGGCCGTTTTGAATAACATCACCTTTTTTATTAACTCCATAGCCGTCTGCTTGGTATTTAAGTACGAGGGCAGCGATGACAATAGCCAAGCCGACAAGAACATAGCCGACAAATAGTAATATGCGTTGTCGATATTCCTTATTATTATCTAAATAATCCATTGTATGTAACATTTAGTATGGACTACACTTGCCTGTAATCACAAGAGGGTTTAAGATGTTTATACATCGCTTAAGCCAACCGTCAGGCAGTATACGTGGCCAAAAATAATAACATCATTGAAATCAACGGTAAACGTTATGACGCCAAAACAGGCGCCTTACTTGCTACACACTCAAAACCGACTCATCTTGAACCTAAAGCGACCGCAAACAAAAAGCCCCCAGCTACCAAAAAACCATCGATGCATGACGTTATAAGGCATCCGGCTAAACCAGCTGCCGCCCACCAGCCAACACCTTCCAAAACCCTAATGAGGCAAGCCGTAAAGAAGCCTTCACCAGCCCCAAAGCAAAAGCTTAAGGCCCAGGGGCCAAGCGATCTTAGCACGCATGCAAGTTTGGCCGAAGTCGTAGTTAATAAATCAGCTAAGAGCCTGGACAAAAAGAAGCTTGCTAAGGCGTCCACAATACCAAAAAGCCATCTAATTACGCATTTTTCAGCGACAACTAGCGACGTGAATAGTCCCGAGCCATCGCCTACAAGCACAAAGACAGAGATGAGCCCGCCTATTCCAATAAGCCACTCTGCAAAATCAGCCAAGCACAAGCCGCAAACAACGTCAGAGCTCCTCGAGCACGCCGTTAACAACGCAAAAAGCCACGAAGAGCCAGCCCCAAAACTACACCGACGCGGCAAACGTCGCACCAGAGCGGCTATCGCTTCAGCAGTCGCAATCGCTCTATTTGCTTTTGTTGGCTATCAGGAATTACCGACCCTCAAGTTCAACATGGCATCCGCAAAAGCCGGCTTCGGCGCTACCATGCCTAGCTACAAACCAGCGGGCTACAGCTTAAATAAACTAAGTTACAGCTCAGGCGTAATTGCTACTAAATTTACCAGCAACAGTGATGACCGAAGCTACACCTTAACCCAAAAAACATCCAACTGGAACAGCCAAGCCCTCAAAGAAAACTTTGTGGTAAAGACCTCCTCAGACTATCAAGTCGTCGAAACCGGAGGACAAACCATTTACCTATACGGCAGCCATAATGCTACCTGGGTCAATGGAGGCGTCTGGTATATTGTGCAAGGCAACGACACCCTTACTAACAGACAGCTTGTTGAGATCGCCAAATCCATTTAATTCCCCTTGGGGCTCTTTTCTCTTATAATAAACAGTAATGAGCTCAGTTAGAACCCGTTTTGCACCCAGCCCTACCGGCTATCTTCACGTTGGCGGTATACGAACTGCCTTGTTTGGTTGGCTACTCGCGAAACAAAAAAACGGACAGTTCATCCTGCGCTTTGAAGACACTGACAAAAAACGGGAGGTTGAGGGCGCTCGTGATCACCTAATCGAAAGTCTTCGAGTTCTTGGGCTAGATTATGATGAAGGTCCCGATATCGGTGGCCCATACGCTCCATATACGCAGAGCGAGAGACTAAGTTCTTACAAAGAGTGGGCTCAAAAACTTATTGATAGCGGCCGGGCCTATGCAGACCCATTCAGTTCACAAGAAGTGCAACAGTTCCGCGAGGACGCACAAGCAAACAAAAAACCATTTCTCTATCGAAATCACCGCCCAGAAACACCGCCAAAGTGGGACGGCAGTCAACCGCTAAGATTTAAATCCGATCCTAAGCCATATAAATGGCAAGACATTGTGATGGGCGACCGTTCAAGTGGGCCCGAAGCCATTGATGATTTTGTATTAATTAAGTCCGACGGCTATCCAACCTATAATTTTGCCCACATTATTGATGACCATGAAATGAAGATTAGTCATATTATCCGCGGCCAAGAGTTTCTGTCTAGCGTTCCAAACTACCTAAATCTCTACGAAGCACTAGACATAACTGCGCCGGTCATGGCTACAGTACCCCACATTCTCGGCATTGAAGGCAACAAAAAACTTAGCAAACGCGACGGAGCAAAGGACGTCCTAGACTACGTTAGAGAAGGCTTCCTGCCAGAAGCATTGGTGAATTTTATTGCTAGTCTGGGCTGGAATGATGGCAGCACGCAAGAGATATTTTCACCAGATGAACTAATTAATAAGTTTAGTCTTGAGCGCGTTCAAAAGGCTGGGGCCCAGTTTGACGAACGACGGCTAACCTGGATGAACGGTCATTATATTCGAGAGCTGCCCCTCGATCAGCTTTATCAGTTTGCCGCCGGATTCTGGCCTGATTCAGCCAAGGATTATAACGACGACTACAAGCAGCAGGTTTTAGCGATCGTACAGGAGCGTCTAAAATATTTTGGAGAATTGTCCGAATTAACTGAGTTTTTCTTTACTGACCTACCGATTGACCCTAAATTAATAAGTGAGCATAAACAGCTTAAAAAAATAGAAAAATCAGCCCTAAAACAGCTACTTGTGCAGGCAAGGCAAACACTTGCCAATAGTACGTTCCAGACAGATGAGCTAACAGCTCAATTGAATGATTTGCTTGCTCAAACTGGGCAAAAACCAGCCATTCTTTTCAGCTTAATTAGGATAGCGACTACTCAGGCTGCAGCTAGCCCGGGACTAGCCGAGAGCCTATCCGTACTCGGTAAAGACCGCAGCCTTAAGCGTCTTGACCAACAGATAGACGCATTGCTATAATACCCCTATGGACGGCGACTTTAAGCCGGCCACCAGGCCAGCTAAGTCTTTGCGGTCAGCGCTTGATGAGCGTTCCGCAGAAACACAAACACCAGACAAATCATTTAAAACGCCCGAAGAAGTAGCGGCCATTGATGACGTCATCAAACCGGCTTCACTTGTTGAAACCGTACCTAGCGGGGAAGCAAAGCAGCCCGGCGGACGATTCAAGCTGCACTGGCCATTTCATCGACGCGAATGGCTAATTAGCGCGCTTGTAATCGTGGTCTGCGGGGCTGTAGCAGGTTTTGCGATCACGCATATCGATAAAAAACCGGCGGCTTCGGCCGTGCAGGTCAAAAAAGCCGTCAAAAAAGCACCGCCAAAACCAACCACGGTTCCTTCAAATCTGAGCGGATTACCGGTCGCTCCGGAGGTAAATCAACGTCCGGTCACAGGAGTTATGATTGAGAACAGCCTTGACTCAAGACCTCAGTCAGGCCTGTCAGAAGCCGGCGTAGTTTTTGAAGCAATCGCCGAAGGCGGCATAACTAGATTCCTGGCTCTTTATCAAGACACTCAGCCCACAGATATAGGACCAATCCGTAGCGCGCGTCCTTATTATGTTAAGTGGGCTCTCGGCTTTGACGCTGGTTATGCCCACGTTGGCGGCAGCCCTCAAGCGCTGGCTGATATCCGAGCACTTGGCGTTAAAGATCTAGATCAGTTCGCCAACTCCGGCTCATATCACCGTATTAGTAGCCGAGCTGCGCCACATAACGTATACACGGGCATGAGCAATCTAAATGCGCTTGAAGCAGCCAAAGGCTATACGACGAGTACCTATACCGGCTTTGCCCGAGCAAAAAAAGCCCAACCGGCTAAAGTGCCGACCGCAAAAACAATTGACCTTAATCTGTCTGGGCCACTATACAATGTCCATTATGATTACGTTGCGGCTACAAATTCTTATAACCGCAGCGAGGGTGGCGCGCCTCACATGGACGCCAATGGCAATAAGCAAATTAGCCCAACTGCAGTAGTCGCAATGGTAGTACCATTCGGTATTGCCAGCGATGGCCACCACTCCGAGTATCAAACCATCGGCAGTGGACAGGCATATGTATTTCAGGACGGCAATGTGACGATTGGAACCTGGGCAAAGACCAGCGAAAAGACACAGGTCACCTTTAGCGATGCCGCAGGCAAACCTTTATTGCTAAACCCAGGACAAACTTGGCTAACCGCAGTTAACGCGCCCACCAAAGTTACTTACGCTCCCTAAGCCAAGGCTATGAACGACCTCGAAAGATATCAGGACAGGTTACGGGGATATCTAGTAGCAGCCGTTGTCGCAGAAAATATTGTTATCCTTGGTTCGTTCTGGGCACTTGAGACGTTTGGCGCCTTTTCTTCGGGCTTAAATTTTCTGATTAGCCTAACCATGGCGATTGTTTTTAGCTTTATAACGCTGACTCTACTCAGCCGTTTTGTAACCGAACCGCTCAAGGCCCTGTGGCAGGCCATTATCTATCTAAGCCCTGAGCAGCATGGCACACCGCCGCCTAAACCAGAAAGCCTCAAGCTAGGCAGGGAATTGGTGACAAATCTAACGGCCCAGGTCTATCAACTTGCGACTGTTGCAGAAAAAACCGCGGCTGAAAGCCAAAAATTAAGCCACGACCTTCACCGCAACTTCATAGCCCAAAACCTTCCACTACCTCTTATAATTCTTGATCCCAGCCAAACCATAACATTTGTAAACGAAGCCGCTGCCGGTTACATCGGCATGCATAGCGAGGATATGCTCGGCAAAAATGTATATATGGTTATGGATATGTCATTCCCAAGCGAAGATACTTTCGACTCATGGCTGAAGCGAGTAGCCTACAAAAACGTAACAGCAACAGCCAGCTGGGAAAGGGTGCGACTAAATGTACGGGATGGGCACCCTGAGCTACTGTTTGATCTCGCAGCCTATTACAACCGCGATAACCCCGATAAACATGAAACAATGCTGATCCTATTTGATCATACTAAGCAATACAGCCAGGACGATCAGGCTGTGAGTTTCATCGCGCTGAGCGTTCATGAGCTACGGACTCCTTTGACGCTTTTGCGCGGCTATATCGAGGTTTTTCAAGAAGAGTTGGGCGACAGCGTTAGCCCAGAACTACACGGTTTTATGCTAAAAATGCGCGCCATGTCTGAGCAGCTAACCGCCTTCGTGAACAACATCCTGAACGTAGCTCGAGTCGACGATGATCAACTTGAACTTAGATTGCAGTCCGAAGACTGGAGCTCGGTACTAAAGAGCTCCATCGAGATGATTTCTTTGCGAGCCAAGGTCCGTGATATCACATTGAAGTGCCAGATCAGCACAAATCTTCCCCCCGTCGGCATTGACCGACTAAGCATTAGAGAGGTCATAAACAATCTTATCGACAATGCCATTAAATATAGTGGCGATAGCAAAGTGATCGAGATTAAATCTTACCTGAATAAGGAAGGGCTAGTTGAGACAACTGTGCAAGATTTTGGGGTTGGTGTCCCAAGTGGTGTAGTGCCTAATTTATTTACGAAATTCTACCGAGACCATCGTAATCGTGCCCAAATTGGCGGCACAGGTTTAGGTCTCTACCTGAGTAAAGCGATTGTGACTGCCCACGGAGGAGCAATCTGGCTACGCAGCAAGGAAGGCGAAGGGAGCACCTTTGGGTTCACTGTTTTGCCTTACGAGAAACTAGCCCAGGAGCAGAAGCAGGGCAAAGAGGATGTTACCCGCAGTGCCCACGGCTGGATAAAAAACCACTCGCTATACCGGCGCTAAACCAAACATGTTAGAGTAATCAAATGCCCGACGAAATCACCCAAAACCCCACGACCTCCAGAAAGATATTGTGCATCGAGGACGAGCCCTTTATAAGTGAACTCTACGCCCGTGCACTTCGAAAGTCGGGATATGAGGTAACTGTGGTGGTCGATGGCAACGAAGGGCTTAAGGCAGCTCAGGAGAACCAATATGACATAATCCTGCTCGACCTAATGCTGCCCAACCTGACCGGCATTGAAATATTACGCGCCTTAAGAGATCCGGCCAGGGTTCCGCCACTAAAAGCCAGAATCATCGTGGCCACCAATCTCGAACAGCGAGAAGATGTCCGTGCAGACATCGAAAAACAAGCCGACGGTTATATAGTTAAAGCCGAATTAACACCCCACGAGCTAGTCAACTTTTTAAACACGATTAAGTAAGCAAAATCACTTGCATGTTTGGCCGGCGGGAGTACAATAAATGTCAGCCATGTGGGGACTTGCTCGTCATTTACCTCGCAGACTTATTTACAAGAAGGTACACTTCGGTCCCTACTTTCTTTCATTCAATATCAGTTTCTAAGTATTAGGCTCGTTTCGAACGGTATCGAAGCCCTTAGCTAGAAGCTCTCAACCTCTTAAACCCGTTTACTGGCCTCTGTCAGTTTCATCTTTTTATTACTTTTCAACCAGGAGAACTATCATGGCAATCGCAACTTTTGACACCAAAGAAATCCAAATAACAGCTGTTGAATTCAGCAAAAATTCACCAAAACTACGCTTCGAAAGCTACCCAAGACGCATTGTCTACGGCGGCCGCGAGTACGTCCTAGCCGGCTAACAAAATGGACCCGACAATTAAAATTAACCAACGCGTCAGTGTCGTCACGCTTTTCAAAGACAAAGGTCAACCAACCGAGCTATGCCTACCAATCAAGATGAAATACAAAGGCAAAGAAATTACTTTTACGGAGCTTGGGCTACGTCATCCGACGACGGCTGGCCGACGCATGATTCACGTCTTTGACATGAGCGATGGATTAAACGACTACCGTCTCGAGCTTGATGCCGAGGCGCTGACCTGGACGCTGATCTCGCAAATAGACAACTCATGAATCGCCTACAGCTCGACATCAACAGGGAAGAGCCGCAGATCATGTTTATCGACCTCAATAGCGCCTTTGCCACCACCGAGCAACAGGCTCATCCTAGCCTGCGTGGACGACCGCTGGGAGTAACCAACAGGCTATCAAAGCACTGTTGTGTCATTGCAGCCTCATACGAAGCTAAAGCCCGAGGAGTAAAAACGGGCATGCGTCTTGATGAGGCCTTGCAGCTAGTGCCTGATCTAACGATGCTTGAAACCGACCCGCCAAAGTATCACTACATATACCAGCAGCTCATCAATATCATGAGAGACTACAGCCCGCACGTCATGATGAAGAGCATAGATGAGGGCATTATCGACTTTCACGGCACTCTAGGGACCGTCCACAAGCAATCTTTAACAGATATCGGCTACGAAATAAAACAGCGTCTAAAAGATCGTGCAGGCTCCTGGATGAAGATTAATGTCGGCATCGCGCCCAACCGCTTCTTGGCCAAGACCGCGGCCGGCCTACATAAGCCCGACGGCTTAGACGTTATTGACCACCGAAACCTCAGAGATGTCTTCAGTCAGCTCAAATTAACAGATCTGACTGGTATCGCTTCGCATTACCAAGCCCGCCTCAACGCCGCCGGAATTTTTACCCCACTCCAGTTTCTAAATGCCGATAGCGACTATTTGCGACGCTTCGTCTTTCACAGCGTGGTTGGTGAAGATTGGTATAAGAGGCTAAGAGGCCACGAGGTCGACGACGTTACGACCAAACTAGGCATGGTTGGGCGACAGTGGGTACTTGGCAAGCCTTCAAATGACAACGAATACCTATTGCCTTGCTTTCAATATCTCTGCGAAACCACGGGCAAGAAATTACGTTACCAAGGGGCAGACGCCAGAGGCGTACTTGTCTGGCTGCGTTTCCAGCAAGGGGGCGGCTGGTACCAACGCAAGATGTTTAAGAGTACGTTCTACACTGACAGCGATATATACGCCAAAGCGCTTTACCTATTAAATCAACGCCCAAAACACCTCATAGTCCAAACAATGGGCATCACTTGCTACCAGCTCACGCCTTCTGCGCGCAGTCAGCTGAGCCTAATAGAGCAGGTCAATAAAGAAGACTGGCTAACCACTGCTGTCGATGAGATCAATGACCGTTACGGCACCTTCAAGATCTACCATGCCAACGCCCTTGTGGGCACCAAGCTGGTCAAACAAAAGATACCATTCGGCGGCACCAAATACTTCGAACTCCTACTCGGCCAAGCCTAATAACTATTGTCAGGTGACCCCCTCAGTGGCCCTCGGGGGGCCACCTCGTAGGTTACTAATAATAAATTTGGCTACTTCCCGTAGTTCGTGAGCAATATAGATAGATCAAATACATTAACAGTATTGTCTTTGTTGAAGTCTGCACTAGTGAAGTTAGTATTCCATTTAGATAGTACAGTAGATAGATCTACTATGTTGACTAGGTTATCTCCATTGGTGTCGCCTGGTTTTGTTGAAGAACTTGAAATTGCTTCATCCGCACCTGAGTCATTGCTAGAGCCTTTAGGTCGTGTGTCTCCATCAATATCCGTTGAGATTGCATAGTCACCCGTATTTGGTGTGACTAAATCTTTGGCGGCAGTAGTGGTTTTTAAATGGAAGTCGATATTTGTATTTGAGGTGCTTGTATATGGAAAAGTACTCGAAAGGCCATAATTGCTGACCTTGCCAAGCGAAATATTCGAATTGTCTCCGCAGGTTGGCGTTGAAGCACCAGAAGACCCCAAATTATCTATACCGACGAATGCATTATATTTTACTAATACTCCCGAATTAAAGCCTGCGCATGTGTCCCAGGAAGTGCCTCGCCAAATGCTACCTCCGGTGTTTCCAATAATCCTCACATTTGTCCACGAGGGAGGGGAACCACCCCACGCTAATGCCAATCCTGAACCGAAACTGTTATATCTTACCAACCAGTCTTTAGCGGGGACCCCGTTCCATTTTACCTGTATATCAGCTTGGGCTGGTGAAACCGTCGAACCTGACGGGTCGGTCGAATACGGCTCAACTGGAGGACCAAACCAGTTATTTTCGATGGTAATTCCATCTGTGCGGAAGGTGCCTGTAAAATCATCAAAAAGTATGTCATAGATAGCGTTTTGGCGAAATTTACTATTTTTTATGACAATATTGTAGCCACCTTGGAAAATTAGCCCCCCAGTATGGCAACTGGTGGCGTTGTCAGTATTTTGATCATGTATCAATAGCCCATCTAGCTTAATATCGTGGGGGGTACTGGCCATGCCAGAAGTACCAGTAATCTGGTTTTCAAGCTGTGCGCCAGGGTAAGTACCTGCACGACAGGCGATCGATGGGCCCCAATCACCTCCATTTATTGATATGTGATGGGCGGCTTTTATCCAGAAGTTTCGGCCGTCAAAATTATTTATTGTTACGTCGTGAATGCCTTCATTGCCCGATTCTCCGATTTGTAAAACATAGTTATCATTTTTGAAATCATATGGAGCTGTTGACGAAAGACCGTCCAGGGTCAAGTAATTAGCGAGAATTTTTACCTCTCCTGTGAACGACACTTGACCATTGCCACTTTTTAGCACCGACACCGGCTGAGCATCACTGTTAACGGTAGTGCTGTTGGTTATAGTTTGCGAACCATAAGTTCCAGCGATAATGCGGATCGTGTCACCGCCACGCGCAGCCTGATAAGCCGCATTTAAACTACCGTAGGCTTTTGTAGCGTCATAAGCACAGGGTGTTGCACACCGAGACGGAGAACCACCGGAAGTTGTATTTACCCATAAATTGGCAGTCTCTGAAGCTGTGGTGTTTGATTGTGTAGTTGGACAGTTGCTTGTACTGGTAGCAGCACAGGGTGGCGCCACAACTCTGAATTTGTCCCAATTATTACTGGGAGTTAATGATTTTGGTAAATTTGTGGCTAATGATGCAACTTGGGCAACATCGGCATTTTTTGTATCGTTTGCCCCATCGTTGTCTGAGTCAGACCAGTGTGCAGAGCTCTCCGCCTCTAAGTAAATTTTAGAGCTACCTGAATTATCTATGGCGTACATGCCGTATTGCTGGAGAGCGTGCGCAATTGTTAGGCATGCCTTTGTGCAACCCAGCCCAGCGAGATCACTGTCTGTCAGCGTAGGATCAAGCTGGAAGCGGGTACCTTCTGGGATGGTCGTGCCACCATCACCATCTGACTTACCTGCAGGATATACGAATGATGGTGCTGGACTATCAAAAGCAAATGAAAGTGCATGCTCTATTTTTTGTTGTTTAATCTCCCATTTGCGAACCAACCCAGAAAAGTAAGTCGTACCTGCTCCTCGACCACCACCATCACCAAACCTACCCATAAAACCTGCGCTTGTCTTTGTCTTGTGTCCATTTGCTGAAACAAATGTTGTGGGGTTGCTTCCCGATTTACTCGCCGGGTCAAAAAACCAAAAGCCCCATTCATCCCCCGTGATTGGATTCCAAAAAACCGTTTGTCCATCACAGTCGTCGGCTTGTACGTTTGATGTCACAGGTACACCCACAGCAGTCGACAAATAGTTCCCGTTGGTTGATGAAGACACCACACCTCCTCCATCGTTTGGTGCAAAGGCGGTATTATATGTTCTAAACTTATAGTCGGTTTGGTGTACATTACTAGTTAATATAGGAAGCTTTTGCTGGTCATATACGTCATTGGGACTAACACTACTTTGATCATTGATTTCGTATATACCCGGCGTACAGCCTCCAGTACTTGCATCAAAATTTGAGGTTAGCGGTTTCCCGATAGTCCCCAACTGGCTGGCATAGCTGGTTGATTTAGCTTTGTCCCAAACTTGAGTTGTACCATCGCTCACCGCCTTTCCAGTAACACTGTCATAGGCAGGAATTGGCTGGTTAAAAGGAGACTGATTGTCATATGGGCGGCAATCACCAGCTGCGAGATTTGGGCAAATTGTGTCTGTAGTAGTTGCGGCGAAACTATTTATGAGGAGGTAAGTTCCTATACCCGCAAAGATTACAATGAAAGCGAATATTGCTGTGTGTTTCTTTTGAATGCGTGAATTCAATTTCATGACTCATTTACCATAATTACTCAAAAGTATAGATAGATCAAATACGTTTACTGTACCGTCTTTGTTGAAGTCTGCTGATGTGAAGTTAGTATTCCATTTAGACAGTACTGTAGATAGATCTACTATGTTTACTAGGTTATCTCCATTAGTGTCACCTGGTTTGGGGGTGGTGGTGCCGGTCAATTCGTCCGCGCCCGCGTCAGGTAACGTTCCGTCTGGTCGAAGATCACCGTCAATATCTTGAGCTGGATAATTTGTTGGATTACCTCTACCTTTGGCCTCTGAGTTGGAAGCGAGATGATAGTTATTTGTACTTGGGCTTGCAAACTTAAGCGCACCAACACTTACGTCATTTGTGCCGCAGCCACCTCCAGAAAATACGTTATAGTCGGTGGTTATACCTGGACCGCAAAGGCTACTGTTATAGCCCATGTAATTACCGGTTATCAAATAGGGGCCCCCAGTATCCGTATCTGAGAATATGACAGCATTGGGTGATGAGTTATATCTAAATTTAAGGTCGGTGTCATTTTTTGTAATTTGTGCGGAATAAAATGCTTGCCCGGTACCGATCGCCAGCCAGTTATTCTCAATTGTAAGCCGAATGTGTGGACCATTCGTCACGCCTAGCGCAGCGGTACCTGAGCAGTTGTAGAGCTTGCTCTTTCTTAACGTCACGTCCACGCTATTGATTATCTGCAGACATTCACTGTGAATGCTTGGGGAGGACACCCTGTAATCATGAAATGTTGAGTTTTCGATAATTACTCCTGTTGGAGACGCTTGGTCGGGGTAAGACTGGTCATACTTTTTGATTTGAGACTGGTTATCTACAACGTCGCCAGCTTCGATGTTTCTGAATGTTATGTCTTTAACATAGCCTTCGGCATAGATTTTTCCGAGATTGCTCAAATTCTCAAAAATAATATTCGTACTCCCCAAGGTAGTCTCGCTATTCGTAACCCGTATGGAGGAACTCCGATTAGAAAAAGTAAAATCCTTAAATGTGGCGTAGCTCGGACCCTCGACAACAATTGTCCCCATTGACACAACAGAGCCAGGGGCTGGCTGAAATACTACATTAGCACCGGGTGACTTTGGCGCGCCAGTCATATTTTGTTGCGGATATGCACCATTTACTACATAGATAATATCTCCAGGACTCGCTGCATTATATGCGTCTTGGAAGGTAGAGCACGCGCTAAGATCAGAATACGAATTAGGGATATTGCTCCTTTGGCAGCTTCCCCCGCTCGGATCAATCCAAAGGTTTGCTGTTGGCCCGGAGGGGGTGGGCGCAGTGTTTGGCGGACTAAGGACCTGCATCTTGTTCCATGGGAAATTACTAGAAAACCCAGCGCCTCCAGCTGTGCTAAGCCCAGCATTGGCCCAAAGCGATGAGCCGCCACGATTGATTGGGTTTTCGCCATAGATCGAAAGCGATCCAGAGTTATCCCTTAAAATCATGCCATAGTTCTGGAGACCCTTAGCGATTTTTACCTGCCAAGCAGGCAGACCAAGGCTATCTACATTTAGGCTCGGGTCGAGCCGAAGCCACGTACCCTCCACAAGATGAGTATTATCAGGCCGTATATCAGAAGTAGGGGCGTTGTGAAGTGCCGGGTAGCGGTAGGTTGAGGTTGTTCCGCCAATTTTAGGATTTCCGAATTGTAATGTTGCATTGACTTCGCCTGTACCAGCAATCATTTCTGGGGTTACTAATCCTCTCCTAAGGGGAGTATTCGCCGCGTTACCGCCCCAACCCGATGTTTGCTCATTCACGGAATCTATCGGGAAAGTTACTGCTGCGGATGCTGAGCTAATCCGCTGTGAACTGGTATTGTAAACAGCTTGCCAAAAGTCTGTTTCGGTGCCAGCTGTTACATCCCTAACGGTTAAATGACCATCTCCGGACGGATCAGGTTTAGTGCCTAACGGGATTCGTGCAGTAATGCTGCCGCCTTGATCAGTTAGCGGAATTGAGTAAGTAGGGTCTGATGCTTGGGCATCGGCTGTAGCTACAGCCCAGTTATTTGTCGCTAAATTTGGATTCACTATGGCGTATGTAAGCCAGGTGCTAACTAAGCTTGTCGAATTTGGATCGATGCTTGCGGATTTTGCATCCCATTTCCAATCCCCAAAGCTGGAAGCAAGCGACGAATTTGTGCCTACATTACCCCCAGCCAAGGTCGGGCTTGGACTAGTTGCCGCAAAACTATTCACAATTAAGTAAGCCCCTATTGCTGAAAATATAACAGCAAATACAACTATGTTTACACTCTCCGTTGGGTTGTTTCTGCCAACCTTAACGCGCATTTTTTTGAACATGATTTTTAGGTTGTTGCTCTAGTTTTTTCTGTCTCTCGACCCTCGTTTGTCTTGATAAGAATTATGTGCTTGGATTCAGCTGATGTCAACCATTTATACCCAGTTATAACAGAGGCTGTTTTGGTGACCTCACGGGGAATCGAACCCCGATTGTCAGGATGAGAACCTGATGTCCTAGCCGTTAGACGATGAGGCCTTGCTAGTCACTTATAGGACATCTTAACATATCTGTTGACAAGAGGGGCGTCAAGATGAGATTCTAAGCATAACAACTTTAAACGGTAATCTATCGAATGAATGAAGATAATGATCAACAAAGCCAAAATTCAGCTCAACCAACTACAACCGAATCCGAAGCAGTAGAAGCGTCAAACCCGACGCCTGATACTACAGTTAATCCAGAAACTGACAGCGAACCAACTCCGAGCGATACTGCTTTCCAACAATCAGTCGTATCTGGAGGGGGAAGCCGTAAAAAGAAAAAGATCCTACTTGGTCTACTGATCCTACTGTTAATCGCGGGGCTCGGCTACGCGAGCTGGAAACTCACGACCCAAGAGCCAGCCACGGTTACGAAGACTCAGGCCGTAAAGCAACCGGTGACGCTGATTAGGGTAGGTGAAATAGAAGGCTCGGTCAACACATTTTATCCGAGTATTGACGGTGTTAACTCGACCAGCTACAGGGTTAATAATCAGATCTTTGAAGGACTAGTTAAGTACCAAGATGTTTCCAAGATCACCCCACTATTGGCTACTAGTTGGACGAATCCTGACGACAGCACCTGGGTATTTAATCTAAAGCCAGGCGTTAAATTCCACAATGGCAATCGCATGACTGCCGCGGATGTTAAATATAGCCTAGAAAAGTTTAATGCTGATGCCTATGGCGGCATTTTTGCAATTGATGCAAAAGAGATAACTGTCGTAAGTGACAACAAGATCAAAGTAGTAACGACAGACCCGGATCCTCTGCTTTTAAATAAACTGGCCTACCTAGCGGTGGTCGACTCCAGAAGCGACAAAGAAGCCGATCCTGAATCAGGTACGGGCCCGTACACGGTCAAAAAAGGCACAACCCCAACCGAAAGCGACTTAGATCTTGTTGCCTTTAATCAATACCATGGTGGCACGCCCCTAACCAAAGAAGTAACTTGGAAGTACTATGCCTCCGAAGACGACCTTGTCAAAGATACCTTGGCAGGCAAGATTGACTACACGACAGGGATAGATACTCAAAAGAACATCGATCAAGTAGGCGAGCAAACAAAGCTTAAAACCGCGAGTGATACCGGCCTGGGTGTTAGCAGTCTTGGGATTAACACCAACAAGACCAACTCACCATTGAAAAATCTCAAGTTTAGACAGGCTGTCGCCATAGCCTTGGATCGCCAGGCGATAATTACAGACGCAAATCTCAAAGCCGAACCAGCCGAGCAGGTGGTCACAAAAGACGTACCTGGCTATAACGAAGCCATCAAAATGCCTAAGCCAGATGTCAACACCGCCAAGAAGCTTCTAGCAGAATCAGGCTACCCCAACGGCGCAACCTTTTATTTAACCTACGATAAGGGCAGTGCCCAAGACCAAGCTGACAGTATCACCAAGCAGCTTAAGCAAATCAATGTTACAGTTAAGCAAGATCCCTTTACAGACTTTGACGCGATGGTTGATAAAGTATTTAGCGGTAATGCAGATACTTACTTCTTAAGCTATACCACGGATCTTTTTGACAGTAGTGACGCACTGGCGACCCTGTTTCAGAATCCAAATTACGATAAGACTGAGCTAAATGACCTTTTAGACAAGGCCGCAATCACGATAGATCCGGTAAAACGCTTAACTGACTTAAAGAACGCATCTAAGCTAGTGATTGACGATGTTGGCGAAGTGCCAGTTTATAGCCTCGACTACAACGTCACATATAGCCAAGACCTTAACATTACTCGCGACACATACTACACCACCTACTTCTGGCAAACCTACAAAAAGGACTGATTAGCATGAAGCGGTTCGGCCTAAGAGCAAAGTTCATATTTTTAATTGTCGGGCTGCTTCTAGTCATATTCGCACTGATTACATTCTTGGTGGTGCGCCTAAATACAACTACTCAACGACAAAACCTTTTAGATAATTCAAAATCTTTTGCTTCGCTCGCGACCGAACCAATCGGCAAAACCTTCCTAACCTATAAAGACTCAGGCCGGATCCGTATAAGTGATAATATTCGGCGATTTACCGACCTTGATCCGAATGTAACAAATGTTTCGATCGTAGATACCTCAGGCAAAATCTTATTTTCGCAAAATAATACTGCTATCCAGGCCATACCTGAAAGCCAAGCCTCCAGTTTTGAGCCAGTCTACGTCTACAACAGCAGCAAGGATTTAAAACAGATCATCCAGCCCTTCTTTGAAGACTTTGGATCTCATCGCTACAGCATGGTATATGAGATCAGTAGCGCTGAAGTTCAAGCTAGTATACGGCAGTTTGTTGTTTCGATATTACTCTTTGTAGTCCTAGCACTGGTTGTATTTGTCGGCTTGGCTTATATGTTGATCAATCGACTATTTATACAGCCGATCAGACAGCTGAGTAGCCAGGCTATGGCAATTAGTGCCGGACAGCTTGACCAGCAGATCAAACTAGACCGTAATGACGAGATTTCTGATCTTGCTAAATCCGTCAACAAAATGGCTCAATCCCTCAAAGACGATATTGCAAAGTTACGGGAAACAGACCGGCTAAAGACAGAGTTCATGATTATTGCCTCCCACAACCTGCGCACGCCGCTTAGTGTAATAAATGGCTACCTGGAGCAGTCTGAAGACCTTAAGACCGTGGACGAGCTGAGAGGAGCTATCGGTATCATCGCGGGGAGATCGAAGCAGCTCGGAGTGTTCGCAGAAGATATTTTAACGATTTCGAGCATTGAAGCAGGGCGAGACTTGCCGGGGCTTGTGAAGGCGAACTTATCTGAATTCATGCAGGCGATTTCAGACGAATTTGAACCTCTGGCCGAGCAAGCGGAGTTGAAGTACGATTCCTTGATAAAGGATCAAGATATTCAGGCTAAAATTAGCCCGGCACACTTTAGAAGCGCGATCTGGAACTTACTCGACAATGCCCTGAAATTCACCCCCAAAGGCGGAACGATCGACTTAAACGTAGAGCTCAAAGACGGCAAGGCGGTTGTAGAAGTAAGGGATAGTGGTATCGGAATATCCGAAGAGGAACTCCCTAAGCTCTTTACTAAGTTCCATCGTGCCACTGACGCTTTAAATAGCCAATATGAGGGCACTGGGATAGGTTTGTATGCCACGAAGCTGGTTGTCGAAAAACACGGCGGCACGGTCAGCGTTGAAAGCAACCTTGGCTCAGGCAGTATATTCACTATTCGGTTACCTCTGGCGACAGACGACAAAAAATAACTCGATCAATAAACAGTTCGAGAGAATTTTGCTAAACTAAAAGATAAGCACTATGGGTCTGTTTAATTTTTCAAAAGATAAGGGGGAGGGCAAGGCCCATACCCAGTTGCCAGCTGATCTTCAGGACGATTCATCGCGCTTTAAAATAATTATCGATAATATCGAAGAAGGCGTTGTACTGATAGACAATCAGCTTACGATTCAGCTAATTAACCCCGGTGCGGCAAAAATTTGCGGCTGGACGGCCGAAGACGCGACCGGGATTAACGTTACGAACGTCTTACAGCTGGTTAACCAGAAAGGCGAGCTGATTGATGATAGTACAAACCCTCTTAAAGCAGTCTTTGCGAGTGGCGAGAGCCAACTCAGCGATAACTTATTCCTACTAACGCACGACAAGAAACAAATGCCGGTTAGCCTGCACATATCTCCTCTGCTGGACAGCCAAAAAAATGTCACTGCAGCCGTTGCGGTCATCAGCAATGTCTCGAAGCAAAGAGCTGAGGAGCAACAACGAGCGGACTTCATAAGTACAGCCAGCCACGAAATGCGTACGCCAGTTGCGGCTATTGAAGGATACCTGGCGCTTGCGCTAAACGATAAAGTAGCGACAATTGACGAAAGAGCGCAGGGTTATTTAGAGAAGGCTCACGCCTCTACACAACATTTAGGCAAACTCTTCCAGGATCTTCTCACCAGCGCCAAAGCAGAAGACGGACGCCTGACCAGTCATCCCACAATCATTGATCTAGGCGAATTTTTGGAACAACTGGCCGGCGATCTTCGGCTTGTAGCAGAAAAAAAGAAGCTTTTTGTCGAATTCATTTCTGGCAATAGCGGCGATACCATAAATGCAACTAAAGATAGGGGCGGCGAAAGAGTAATCCGACCACTTTATTATGTGTATGTCGACCCAGATAGATTGCGCGAAGTAATTACAAACCTATTTGATAACGCCGTTAAATACACCGAAGAAGGCAAGATATCTCTGGGCGTGACGGGAAATGACCAGTTAGTTCAGTGCTACGTGAGGGATACCGGTCCCGGCATTCCCGCGGACGATTTACCTCACTTATTTCAGAAGTTTTATCGCGTCGACAGTTCCGCCACACGCACTATCGGCGGCACCGGCCTGGGCCTCTTTATTTGCCGCAAGATTATCGAATTATATGAGGGTCGTATATGGGTCGAGAGCAAAGTCGGTGAAGGCAGCAGCTTCTACATAAACTTACCTCGCATTTCCACCCAGAGAGCAACGGAGATAAAGGCAGGCAAGGCAATTACTCCCGATATGAATCCCATTAGTTCTGATGTTGCGCCATGATACAATAAGGTAAACTAAACATAAGCATATCTATTAACAGGGACAAACCATGACGAAACTATTGCTTGTAGAAGACGATAATAACCTACGCGAGATCTATGAGGCTCGCTTACAGGCCGAAGGCTACACAATTGTGTCTGCCCATGACGGAGAAGAAGCCTTAGTAGTTGCCAAGGCAGAGCGACCCGACCTCATTATCTCTGACGTAATGATGCCAAAAATCAGCGGATTTGAGATGCTTGATATTCTTAGGAATACCGATGGCCTGCAAGACGTAAAGGTAATTATGTTGACGGCATTGGGTCAGAGCGACGACCAACAGAGAGCCGATAAGCTTGGCGCTGATCGTTATTTGGTCAAGTCACAAGTTACCCTCGAAGATATCGTTAAAGTTGCTCATGATTTGTTAGGTGACGCCGGCGCTGCACCAGCTACAGATGCTGCAGGTGCACCTGCAAGCGGCACGCCACCTGCACCAACCACCACTACCGAGCCAGCCGCTGTGACATCGGCACCATCGCCAGAACCGGCACTGTCGCCAGAACCAAGCACAGCTCCAGTACCAGCGCCTGCACCTGCAGCAGAACCAAGCACAGCTTCGGAGCCAACCGCCATGGCAGGTGCAGCACCCGTCGCAGAGCCAACCCTAGCCGAACCACCAGCTGCTAGCCCGATTCCAGTCATCGACGCGCCAGCTGCCCCCGCGAGCGATGATGCCGCAGCCAGCACTACAGTCGCGGAACCTACCGCAAACGAAGAAGCGACCGTTGAGGCCCAGATTGAGGATTTTGTTGCTGGCGCCAGTGAGCCATCGACTCCAGCAGAAGCTGCCACACCACCGCCCGCAGTAGATACTACTGCCGCTGAGTCTGTTTCAGAACCAACACCAGTCTCTGAGCAAACTCCACCGATTGAGGCAAGCAGCGATACTCCCATATCTAACCCAGACGACCCAGCCAAAGTAGAGGCAGCCGACGAAAAGCTGGTATCCGACGCTGCTGCAACACTTGAAGCCAGCACAAAAGAGGCTGGAGATGTGGCTGTAGACGACAAGGACGCGCCCGAGAACCAGCCCCAACAAAAGAAAGTCGGTGGCGAGCGAGTAATTGAGCCGATTGCCGGCGAACCCAAAAAGGATCTAGACGCATTATTGGCTATTGAAGAAGCCAAGGAGTCACAGGCTCAACCACCAGCTCCAGTTATACCTGTTGTAGTTGACAATCAAAAGGGCCCTGAGACATCCGCCACTCCACCTACTACAACTGCCGCTCCAAACCCAAACCCATCCGATAAAGTTGACCCCAGCAACATCGCACTCTAGTATCAACCTATGCGCGTAAACAAGTTCGTGGCCCAAGCCACCGGTATTAGCCGGCGTGCCGCAGACACCGCAATAAAAAACGGACGGGTTAAAATTGGCCCGCAAGTAGCCCAGCTCGGAGACGAGGTTATTGAGGCCGATTCAGTTAGCTTAGACGGAAAAGTAATCGGGAAAAGATCGATAACAACAATAATCCTTAACAAGCCAGTCGGCTACGTTTGTTCTAGGGAAGGCCAGGGCGCAAAGACAATATACGATCTGCTGCCTCAGCAATACCATGCCTTAAAGCCAGTTGGGCGACTCGACAAAGACTCTTCGGGGCTATTGATCCTAACCAATGACGGCGAACTGGCTAATCAACTAACCCATCCTAGGTATTCTAAAACCAAAATTTATGAAGTCGTCCTTGATAAACCGCTGCAACCATTACACCAACAAATGATCAATGATCATGGGGTCATGCTACAAGACGGAAATAGCAAATTAGGACTGCAAAAAATGGAATCGGACAAGTCGTGGCAGGTCACCATGAGCGAGGGGCGTAATCGACAAATCCGTCGCACATTCGATTCCCTTGGTTATTCTGTAACGAAGCTGCATCGTACAAGTCTTGGAAACTACCGTCTCGATGATCTTCCAAATGGCAAAATTTGTATACAAGATTGATCACTATCTATAATATTTTGACGATACTTTGTCAATCCTCCCATCTCTGTTATAATTATACTAATGAGTAAAAAATTACCGATCGTCGCAATTGTTGGACGAGCCAATGTCGGCAAGTCAAGCCTGTTTAACGCCATCCTGGATAGACGTGAAGCCATCGTTGCCCGCGAAGCAGGCACGACTCGCGACAGTATCATGTCAAAGGCCGAGCACAACGGTCAAAATTTTTGGTTGATTGATACAGCCGGCATTAAAGACCCAGCAGACGAGTTCGAATTCACCATTCAAGAGCAAATCATCCAGGCCGCGGACAGCGCCGACGTCATCTGGGTTATGGTCGAGGCCGATGTGCCAATTACAGAAGAAGACCGGCGCGTCTCCAAGATGGCGCTAAAAAGCCAGAAGCCGGTATTCTTAATCATTAATAAGATTGATAAGGCTAGGGGCACCGATCTTTCTGGATTTGATCGCCTTGGCATCAAGCCTATCATCCAAACCAGTACGACTCAGGGCAAGGGGATAGAGCGTTTACTGGATGAGCTTGCTGAGGTCATCCCGAACGCTACCCAGATCGAAGATGATGACCGTCTCAGGATCGCAATAGTTGGTCGACCAAATGTCGGCAAATCTCAGCTTTTTAATAGCCTCGCCAAAAAACAGCAAGCGATTGTCGCCGACAAAGCCGGCACCACACGTGACGTCAACCGCACGGTTATTCGCTATCAAGGCAGAGAGGTCGAGCTACTCGACACCGCAGGCATAAGGCGCAGCGGCAAGATCAAAGTCGGCATAGAAAGATTTAGCGTCATACGCGCCGTCAGTGCCATTGAGCAATCCGATATCTGCCTTTTATTGATGGACGTTAATGAGCTGAATGTACAGCTCGATCAAAAGATTGCCGGCATGGTTAAAGACGCTGGCAAGGGCTTAGTTCTCGTCGTCAGCAAATGGGATTCCGTCGAAGGCAAAGACGCATTCACTCGTGATGATTTAGCACCCCAAATAGCCGCCAACTATGATTTTGTTCCGTGGGCACCACTCATATTTACAAGTTCAATCACCGGACAAAATGTCACTAAGATTTTTGATCTTGCTATGGAAATTGATCAGCAAAGAGCCAAGCGCATTGCAACACCGGAATTAAACAAGTGGCTGCGCCAGGCAGTTGATGATCATCCGCCAGCCGGCCTTAAAAATCGCGCACCAAAGCTTAACTACATCGTGCAAGAATCCGATAACCCAATTCCAGCTTTCAAAATATTTGGAAGCCATACCCGCTTCGTTCACTGGAGTTATCGCCGTTACCTCGAAACACGTTTACGCAAAATATATGGATACGAAGGCACCCCGATTCAGCTCTGGTTCATTGAGAAACACGCAACCCATAAGCACGGCAAAAGCCCGACTAAAGAGAAGGTCTAATGGCACTTTTTCAGCGACGACCACAAAGTAGCGACCCAGTAAACTATTTTACGATTGGTCAAAACAAAAATACTCTCATCGTTGGCCTGGGCAATCCCGGCAAAAAATATGACTTAACTAGACATAACGTGGGCTATATGGCACTGGATGAGTTTGTAAGTAAAGCTGCTGAGATGGAAAACTGGATCAATAAGAAAGATTTGAAATGCCTGATGAGCGGGGGTAGGATCGGCAACAAGCGAGTTATAGCGATTAAGCCCACTACGTTTATGAACCTTAGTGGTGATTCCGTTCAAGCCGTTGCTGATTTTTATAAGATCCATCCAGACAACATAGTTGTCATACACGACGAACTAGATATAGTTTTTGGGCAAATCCGTATGCGTAAAGGCGGCAGCAGCGCCGGACACAACGGAGTAAAATCTGTTTCTAAATACATCGGCGAAAATTATGGTCGCATCCGCATTGGTATCGGCCCAAAAATGCCTGACCAGATATCTAGTGAGGACTTTGTGCTCCAGAAATTTAGCCATGACGAACTGATACAGCTTCCTAACATGCTCAAAGAAGTGAACGCAATTATTAGCGAATCGATTTATGGCGATGAGCTACCGCACGATACCCGAAACTTCCTAATCTAAGCAGCCGTTTGAACGTCCATTATGCTAGCGGCGCATTTTCCGATACTATAAGCTCTCTGGAAATCTGGATCTTCAGGGGCAACACCACGAGCTGTCATCTCTTTAATCGACCTATAGGCAATCCTAAAGAGATCAATTGTCTCCGCCAGTCCAAATGATGCCTCGTCTTGCAATAGGGCGAGCGCACGTCTATCTGCTGTTGTTAATTCAAAACCTGCGGGTGTAATTTTCATAAATAATAGTTTATCAAAAAGGCCAACGAGAGGGGGTGGGCACCGCTCGTTGGCCTGTTTAAGGGGATGACCGAAGTCCTCCCCGAACCCTTCAACCCACCCCAGCGAAACATCGATTGTCTAAATATATGACACGTGTCAGCCCGAAAGCTACCATTTAGGCTCACTTTGAATTGGGGACCCCGGGGTTAGCAAGCTAACCGAGGAATCTAGTTAAAGGGGTTAGTATGCTTTAGAGCGTGTCAGGCAAGACCTGACGTGCTAAAGATAAGTGGAGGGTAACAACTTATAATGGCGCGCTCTAAAACACTCTAACGAACACTACAGGCAGTTTGTTAAATAAAGATTAAATCGTTATTTAACACTGATATGTAGGTGTTAGTATGGGGTAAAAGGTGCAGAATTCCCCATACGGGGAATCATAAGTTGCTATTTTAGCAAATACATGGCTTTATGTCAAGTTATAAAATAATTTTATATGAAGATCAATAGGCTTACGCTTTACTCAACAGATTATCCAGAACCGTTGCGACGGCTCAATAAACCTCCACAAAAGCTGTTTCATAGCGGAGCACCCCTGAGCGAATTACTGCTGCGACCCCGGGTTACTATAGTTGGCAGTCGCAAAGTCTCAATCTATGGCCAAAGAGCGACCCAAGAACTAGCCGGCAAACTTGCCGAACAGGGAATTGTCATAATCAGCGGTTTAGCGATGGGCGTAGACGCTATTGCTCATCAATCGGCCCTAGAAGCCGGTGGCTTATGCGTAGCAGTGCTTCCAAGCCCGATCGACAGCATAGCGCCCATCGTCAACCAACCCTTAGCACAAGAGATACTAAACAAGGGTGGCGCTTTAGTTAGTGAATACGAGTCTGGCGAGTATCCACAAAAGCAAAATTTCATCGCTCGCAATAGGATCATGGCAGGACTGGGGCAGGTTGTACTTATTACAGACGCCGCGCAAAAGAGTGGCAGCTTACATACTGCGAGATTCGCCTTGGAGCAGGGAATCACGGTAATGTGCGTACCGGGTCGTATCTACGACCTAAGCCACGTAGGCGCAAATAATTTGCTTCTAACCGGTGCCAGTATCGTCACATCGATAGATGACGTATTAAATGAACTTGGTCTAGTACTACATAAGACGTTTGCAAAAAAAGTGCGCGGTCGTAATAAAAACGAACAGGCGGTGCTAGATCTAATGCTTGAAGGTGTTTATGAGGGCGAGGATTTGTTGATCCAGAGTGGGCTAAATGTGTCTGAGTTTAATCAAGCCCTAACCATGCTAGAAATAGGTGGTAAAATCCGAGCCCTTGGCGCCAATAACTGGGCCATCTCCTAAACTGCTATAATCAAGCTATGAAGCTTATGATTTTCATCTGTATTGCCGTGTTTGGCACGCTTGGCGGATGGATTGGAGCCGCCATAAGCAACGGAAATTGGTTTAGTGGCTGGAGCATCCTGTTTAGCGCGATTGGTTCCTTTTTTGGAATCTGGGTCGGCTTTAAAATGGGTAATAGTCTAAGCGCATGAACTTCAGTCTGATTGCAATTAAAACGCAAATGCGCATAATATAGAGGCTTATGGCAAAAAACCTGGTTATCGTAGAGAGTCCGGCCAAAGCTAAAACTATTGAGAAATTCTTAGGCAAGGACTTCGTAGTAAAAAGCAGCTTTGGTCATATTCGTGATTTGCCAAAAAAAGGCCTAAATATAGACCTGGAGAAGAATTTCGAGCCAAAATACGAGGTTAGCTCGGATAAGAAGAAGGTAGTGACTGAGCTCAAAAAGGCCGCGACAGGCCATGAAGTCTGGCTGGCAAGCGATGAAGACCGAGAAGGTGAAGCCATTGCTTGGCACCTGACACAGGCGCTCAAACTTGACCCTACAAAGACAAAGCGAATCGTATTCCATGAAATCACTAAGCCGGCGATAGAGGCAGCAGTCGCAAATCCCCGGACTATAAACGTTAAGTTAGTCGATGCCCAACAAGCCCGACGAGTATTGGATCGTCTTGTCGGCTATGAATTATCGCCAGTGCTTTGGAAGAAAGTTCGTACTGGCCTTAGTGCTGGTCGAGTCCAGTCCGTGGCTGTGCGACTGATTGTCGAGAGAGAACGAGAGATAAAAGAGCATGCGGCTGAGAGTTCATATAAAGTGACCGCGTTATTTATATCTGGAAAAGACGAAATACCCGCCGAACTTTCTGTTAAGTTGCCAGATCTAGCGGGTACGGAGAAATGGCTCCAGGATGTAATTAACGCGACATACACAGTTAAAGACATTGAGCAGAAACCAGGCACACGGAGTCCCGGAGCTCCATTCACCACCAGTACGCTACAGCAAGAGGCGAGCCGCAAGCTTGGGTTTGGAGTCCGCCAGACCATGACACTCGCCCAACGACTTTACGAATCTGGTCATATTACCTACATGCGTACCGATAGTACAACGTTATCCGGACAAGCGATCGCTGCTGCCGAGCGACATATTAAAGCAAGCTACGGCGAAAAGTATCACCAGGTCCGTCAATATAAGACAAAGAATTCTAGCGCCCAAGAAGCTCACGAAGCCATACGTCCAACCAATTTTGACCACGGCGCGGCCGGCAGTGACGATCAGCAAAGGAAACTTTATCAGCTAATCTGGCAACGTGCGCTGGCAAGTCAAATGAGTCCAGCCCAAATTGAGCGCACCGAAATCAAGATCGCAGTCAGTACTCAGCAAGAAGTATTTATAGCCAAGGGCGAGGTGCTTAAATTTGATGGCTTTATGAAAGTCTATGGCGGCGGCAAAGATGACGTAATCCTGCCTGTGCTACAGGCGGGCCAAAATCTTGACGTCAAAACTATAACCGCTACAGAGACTTTCACACGACCAGCTGCCAGATATTCAGAAGCCATGTTGGTTAAAAAACTCGAAGAACTCGGTATCGGCCGACCAAGCACGTATGCTCCAACGATTTCAACTATCCAAACCCGAGGCTACGTCGAGAAGACCGACCTAGAGGGAGTCGAGCGTGAGGTTAACGAAGTAAAGCTAGAGCAGGGCAAGGTAACGACGAGCAAATCTACAGCCATAACAGGCGCAGATCGTAATAAACTTCTGCCAACTGGCATTGCCGAAGTCGTGACGGACTTTTTAACTAAAAATTTTCCCGCGATCGTCGATTATGATTTCACCGCAAAAGTCGAAGAAGACTTTGATGAAATCGCCGATGGCAAGCAAACCTGGCACAAGATGATTGCCGATTTTTATAAGGAATTCCATCCAATGGTCGAGAAGTCAGAAGATGTACCACGGAGTGAGGTATCGCAGGCACGTAAGCTTGGCGATGACCCCAAGTCAGGCGAGCCTATCTTCTCACGCTTCGGACGCTATGGACCAATGCTATTAAAGGGGGACATCGAAGATGAGTCCAAAAAACCGGCCTTCGCGCCACTTCCAACCGGCACAACTATAGACACCGTTACGCTTGAGCAAGCCTTGGAGATGTTTAAATTGCCGCGAACGGTAGGGACTACTACAGAAGGCCAGGAGATAAAAGCAAATATTGGTCGTTTTGGACCCTACATACAAATAGATAAGACATACGTTTCGATCAAACCGCTAGATCCTCAAACGATAACAGAGGAAGAAGCCCGCAAGCTGTACGCCGAGAAGCTCGCAAAAGACGCGGCTAAGCATATAAATGAGTTTCCTGGTGGCATCAAAGTCTTAAACGGTCCATATGGTCCTTATATCACCGATGGCAAAAAGAACGCCCGCATTGCCAAAGATGTCGACCCAAACAAAATCACAGCCGAAGAGGCAAAAAAACTACTAGCGGCGGCACCAGCCAAGAAAAAGGGCTTTCGCCGGCGCTCTAGCAGTAAAGCCAAAAAATAGCACCGCCGTAAAAGAGGTGGCATGGTAATATTTTTACAACATAGACTACGCACAGCTGTCAGGAATGTGCTACAATAAAGACAGACAAAGGGTGTTGACTTTTAAAAATATTAGTTTTATAATACTAGTAAAGTAGTATAGAATATTAGGGAATAAGTAAATATATGACCCAAGCAACCGCCACAGCACAACTCCAGACCGAGAAGCTCGTCACCGAAGTACTTTCGACTATTGATCGAGAGCGCGAAAGAGAAATTGTCGCTCGACGCTTCGGACTGTTTGACCGCAAGGAAACTCTAGAGCAAATTGGCGAAATGCTGGGTATTACTCGAGAACGCGTTCGCCAACTCGAAAAATCCGTTGTGACTAAGCTACGTACGGCCTCAGAGCAGGGGACTTTGCCAAATATTGCTGACTTCCAAGATCAAGTACTTGATATCCTAAAGGATAGCGGTGAAGTTGCCCGCGTTAGCCAGTTGACTGGCAAACTTACCGAAACAGCCACTCGAGAAGAGCAGGCCAGGGTTGCTTTTCTTTGTCAGCTAGCTCCAGAACTTTCCGTTGTCCAAGAGGACGATAATTTTTATTACAGTGTCAGTATCAAATCAGTTTACGACGAAAAAGCCCTAAAAGCTCAAGTTGTCAGCCTGATTGATTCAATCAAAAAAATCGGCGAACCCAAATCTATCCAAGATATCGCCAAAACTGCTAGCATCTCAGACTCAAGCCAGGCAGCTGCGCTTGCCAGCACCTCTAAGCAACTGGCCACGCTTAATGGCCGATGGGGTCTAGTCAAATGGCCGATGGTCAATCCAAAGAACATCCGCGATAAAATCTATGTCATTCTCAAAGAAAACGGCAAGCAAATGCATTTCAACGAAATCGCCGCCGCTATCAAAGATAGTGACTTCAAGCGCAAAGACGTAACCACGCAGGCAATCCATAACGAACTTATTAAAGACAAGCGTTTCGTATTGATCGGTCGAGGCATCTACGCCTTAAAGGAATGGGGCTACGAAAAGGGGACAGTTGCTGATGTTATCGCCGACGTTCTCCGAGACGCGGGCGAACCACTCCACCGTGATGAAATCGTCAAGCGTGTGCTTAAGAGCCGCTTTGTCAAAGAAACAACTATCCTATTGAACCTACAAGGCAAGCCGCAATTCAAAAGAGTTGCCAAAGCTACCTACGCCCTTGCAGAATAGAATACTGGTATTTCATTAATGGGATCTTCGTCTTCTCCTGAATCGAGTGGATGGGACCTGCCACCTGCGCGTCAGCTATCCGCAATTGCGATGAGCGAACGCGAACCTGAACAGATCGAAATCGACCCACAACTAAGGGTCGCCTGTGAAGTAGTGGCGCCCGCCGAACGGCACAATCAAGAACAATCTGAGCATTGTACCACAGGAATAACGCGAGTATACAGCCCGCCATATTGGTCATTTGGCAATATTTCTATAATGAAAAGCCGCCGGCACGGGGCATTTATCGAAGGGCTTATGGATGCCGGGATGGATCCTGCACTTATTGTCCCTCACCTTACATGGGGAGGCAAGGACGAAGAAGACCTAAAAACAAGACTAGAGCTATATAAAGCAGTAGGAATTGATCAAGTAATTGTTAGCCCCCCTGACAATCAGAGACGGGAAGGTTATCGAACCTTTGGGCACAAAGACCCCTTGAGTGCTCTCCCTCTGATGCGCCTCGTTAAAGAGGCAGGGCATCTAGGTCTTGGCTTAGCGGTCTATGCGGAGGGCCATCCGTTATCTAAATCAAAAGATTCTGTGGACGATGAATTTGAAAGAGTCGAAGATGAATTAAGGCTAGCGGACTTTATTATTACTAAACCGGTATTCCGAACTAGCCCTGTCACACGCCTGGTTAAGCTGCTTCGGCAGGCAAATATCACAGCGCCAGTTACGCCTGGGATTATGGCCTTTAAAGATCCTGCCATCACAGATGAGCTTGCAAAACAATATAATGCAAAATTCTATACGAATACTCTCAAGAATATGATAAGAAACGCAGAAGCCAGAGCCCGTAAAAAGAGCCGTAAGTCTACTCCAGAAGAACGAATATTAGCGAACGCTTCCGCCTTAAATAATGTCGGTGAGCAGTTTACCGCACAACTTGGCCACAAATTAGTCACAGCTGTTGGCAACAATAGGTTACACCTATACACGGGGAATCACACGCGCACGACCATTAGAACGTTAGAGCAGCTCGGCGTAACCGACGGCGGCACATTTTAAATCGTACAAAATACGAACAAAGAAATAAGCAATTAACGGCATTAATGTGCAGTGAATGTCCAAATAAATAGTCCGGGGCGCGAACGAGGCAGAGGACACGCAAAATTATTTATAAAAAAATAAAATAATTGGGCAAGCCGGGCGCAGAGCATAGGCCGAGAGTTCAGGAAAGCAAGATAGATCTCATGTCGTACAATGTATATTTTGCGACTCGTATATCTATACTAAAGATGACTACGTGTACCCCTGCTGTAGGGGAGTATTTCTGTAAAGCCGCGCACATTGCTACATATTCAGTGCACGTTGCTCTGCAGTTGTGTAGCATCGCATGCATAGCCTTACATTACTTATCTACCTAAACAGTCCCTAGTGCTCGAATGTGATTTACAACACTATTTGACTTATCCACAGTTATGTCGTGAAATCCTTGCTTTTCTGCTATTTTGTTTCAAATTAATCGTCCCCTTTCCTTTCACGCTATTTCACGAAAATTTGACTTTTGCCCTATCGTGTATATTAATATAGTTTTTTGATGTTTTAGTAATTCTAAAAACCTGAACAAAAACCGAACTAGCGGGGTAGAAGAATGGGGCGTTTATTGATAATAGGCTCGGCCGTTAACTCTTACGTCAACGTACTTAGAGGGAGTTTGATTTTGTTTTGATAGATTATTAATCATCGCGATGAACGTCCCTGCTTGCTGCCTGGCAGTATCGCTTTGCAAATTGAACTTAACGATGTATGGCTGCCCTGCTAATTGGACGTCGAGCTCACTACTTGTAGCTGGCAGGCTCATCCCAGATACGGTGTACTGTTTTGCGCTCAACTCCTTAAGGACAGTTTGAATGAAAGCAACATCCTTTGATTGCAGAGCTTGACGCCCAACCTGCAACTTAAGCCCGCTCTGATCATCGAGCACGGGAAGCTTGTACTTGGCTAGATCGTCCGCGCTATTTGCCCGTATCAGGGCTTTGCCATTATCAGCAACAACAAATGCGCCATTGCGCGCTTTGACAATAATTACCGCTTCAGCCGGCTGTACATAGATAATTGGACGGTGCGCCAGCAGAGGGACGGTTAGACTGGCGCTGGACAGCTCAGGGAATTGCTGCACGAGTTTTTCGCTTACATCGCCTGTATTCACAGTAAGCTTATTACGATTCCAGACGGATGACTGCAGCTCTTGACTAGCAAAATTCTCATAAATTTCTGGGCTGCTTAGAAAGGCTTTGGATTTGTCACCCTCCAAAGGCAATATCTTTGGCTTTGTAGATAAACTCAGTATGTTTACGGCTGAGGCGACCAGTGCTAATAAAAGTACAAAGAGTCCGGTCTTTCTTAAAAAGCTCTTTGCTTTGCGACTTGCAGCTCTCTCTTCCCTAACAGTTGAACGACCAGTGTTCAGCTCGGCTACAGACCTTCTTGCACGGTATGAAAATTTCTGACCGAGTGATTTTGGCTCCTCATCGGATACCTGTCGTCGGTGTCGGCCTAACTGACTGGCTTTTGATCGTCGAAGTCTCATTTTTTGGCTTCATCAAGTATTAGTTCTGCAAGTCGCGAAGTGGCATCAGGCATGGCAAAATGACTTAATTCTTTGCCAAGCATGGATCTCAAACTAAAGTCTTTTAAAAGATCGCTAACTTGTTTAGCTAACCTATGTGGATCCTCTGTTAATTGTTTTTCGCTTATCACGACAGCCGCCTTGCGCCCAGCTAAGTATTCGGCGTTTTTTAACTGATGTCCCCCCGCTAAGAAGGGACTCGGAATCACAACACAAGCCTTGCCTTGCAAGGCGAATTCAGCCAAATTGGTCGCTCCAGCCCTTGTGATAATAATATCGGCTGCCCCGCTGAAACGGTAGACGTCATTTATATAATCACGAACCAACAATCTGGTCTGTTCGGCGTCTGATAATTTAGACTCGTATTGCTGCTTGACCTGTGATTCGTTGGCTCGCCCTGTGGCATGAATTACCCAAAGGTCGCTGAATTCACTTAACAGATGTGGCACCGCGTCTGCTACAGCGCTGTTGATATTCTGCGAACCTAGGCCACCGCCGATGATAAACAAGATCCTGGCTTCGGCTGGAAGTTTGAGCTCGGCACGATATTTATGTTTAAGTCTGTCACTAACGGGCTCAAATTCAGACTGTAGCGGTATGCCAGTTGTAACGGTCTTATTACTGGGGTAAGTGTAAACCTCTTCGGGCAAGGCTACGGCGTGTAATTTCGCCCATTTCGCAATGATACGGTTAGCCAAACCTGGCAAAGCGTCAGAATCATGTGTAATATATGGAATCTTTAGCTGCGCGGCAGCGAGACCGACTGGCACGCCAACAAAGCCACCCTTTACAAAAATTATATTCGGTTGTAATTTTTTCAACAGCCTTCTGCTCTGCACTAATCCAATTAATACGTAAAAGAAATCGCGAATATTTTTAAATAGCGTCGAAATATCAAGTAGCTGGATCAGTCCCTCGCCGTGATAGCGCCGAAACTTCCCTGCCCTCACGGTATATACCTGGTCTATGTTTGGATCATTGGCTGGGATGTCACCTAACTTATCTCCAGTCTGACCAATATAAATAATCTTGGCTTTGGGCTGAAGCCTCTTTAACTCCTTAGCAACCGCCAGAATTGGTGTGATATGGCCGCCCGAGCCAGCGCCGGTTAAAACAATCTTCAATAGCTCGCCCTCCGTAAAGTATTTTGGTGGATATTCCGGCCGGAGCTTGGACGTGATCCATCAGAAACGATTCTAGGTGTGGTCGCTGATGTGTAGCGTGAAGCCTGAAAGGCTAATCCAACGGCCGCGGCCGCAAAGACGACGCTAGTGCCGCCATAACTGATAAACGGCAGCGTAATGCCTTTAAGCGGCAATAATCCAATCATTGCGCCGATATTTATGAGGCTCTGCACGCTTAACCAGGCTAATACCCCGACAACGACTAATCTACTAAAGTCATCTGGTAATCGCTCGGCGATATTTTTTAGGCGCGAAAAGAAGGCTATAAATACTGCCAGAAGTATGGCACTGCCAACAAAGCCAAATTTCTCGGCGTAAATTGCAAAGATCGAATCATTGGCGGCTTCAGGGAGATAGCCATAGGCCTGCACGCTGCTGCCAAGCCCCAGACCAATCATTCCACCGGATCCAACCGCAATTAAAGCCTGGCAGGCTTGATAGCCACTGCTCTGACAATGGGCCTGTGGATGCAAAAAACTATCCAGCCTCTCACGGCGGTATGGTGTAGCAGAGACTGCTAAAATTAAGACCACGGCTACGGCGGCTGCAATCAGCAATATCCTTCCCATAGGCAGGCCACCTACAAAAGCCATCACGGACATCATCGCGACAATGACTCCTGTTGATCCTAGGTCACTTTGAACTACAGTCACAACCACCGCCACGCCAGCCAGAGCATATAAGATCGGCTTCAGAGTTCGTTGGGTACTCTGGATGCTACCCTCTTTAATCCGGTTGGCTAGAAATGCCGCCAGCCAGATCATAACGGCGAATTTGACTAGCTCTACTGACTGAAAGGAAAAACTTCCCAGCCGAACCCAACGATGTGCCGGATAGGCCGGATTTATCGGCAGAATTAAGGCCAACAAGGTCGCGATACCGGCAATAACAAGTAATGGCTTATAGGCTTGGCGCCACCAGCTTAACGGCACTTGGGCGGTGATTGCGAAAGCCACCAAGCCAAGCCCGATCGCTATCAGCTGTTTGGCGATGTAGTGCCCGCTATTGACGTGATTAGCCGAACTTAGAGCCGGGCTAATCGCGTAGACTACAATTAGACCAATCGACAATAATGCAGCGCACCAGATCAGTAGCCAGTAGTCAGGCCGATGCTTTCGGCCAAGTTGCAAGGCAGCACTTCTAGGCTCAGGTCGCCGCCGAGCTTCCAGATTGCGCGGCCGCATGGTTTACCCCTGCCGCCCCATCAAAAAGACTATAAGCCCAAGTACACTAGCAACCTGCCCTAAGATCCAGAAACGCATGGTAACCTTAGTTTCAGGCCAGCCTATCGCCTCAAAATGATGATGTATCGGCGAGGACTGAAATACTTTTTTACCATTTCGCAACTTGCGTGAAGTTCGATTGATGATAACCGAGCCGGTCTCTACTACGTAAACCGCACCTATGATTGGCAGAACGTAAACCGTGTTGGTTTGAAGCGCGATTATACCCAATGCCGTGCCGAGCGAAAATGCTCCAACGTCTCCCATAAAGAAACGCGCCGGGTAAATATTAAACCAGGTGTAGCTAAGCAATGCTCCAACAACCGTCAGACAAAAGCCCGCTAATGCGAACTTATGCTCCACCACGCAGATTATCGCGTAGGCCATAAACGATGAAGTCAGCAAACCACCGGCCAAGCCGTCAAGCCCATCACTGAAATTAACTGATATAGCAGTCGCGATTACAACCAGCCAAAACAAAGCGATGATCATAATGCCGATTGCCCAATCGCCTATACCTGGCAGATAGATCGAATCTACCCCGAGTTTGGCATAAAACCACCAGCCACCCAGTAAAACCAAAATACTATACAGCCCGAACTTGGCTTTGGCGCTCATGCCAGCGATGCCTCCACCGCTGCTTTTTATATTCATTACATCGTCGATTAAGCCGATCGCCGCGGCACCAATTAAACCAGCCAGCGGCAGCCAGGTTTCGCCTCGACTCAAATTACCAATAAGAGTGACTAATGAAATCGCGATCACGAAGATTAGCCCGGCCATGGTCGGAATATTGCGTTTATGCTTTTCGGCGTGAAGTTTAGCGTAGACAGTTGCTTTACCGCCAGACCAAGCGTCGGTACGCTGCCGTTTCCACCATTGTTGTTTGTAAGCTATCGTCGTATAAAGGGGCGTAATTGCCATACTCAGAGCGAAGCCGAAAAAACCCAGCGTCAAGATGCGGATTAGGTTATCGGTTGTGATGGCAATGTACAGTGTTTCCATATGTAATTTTTTATTAATTATACCATTTATTACTATTTTTTAGGTGTAACGTAAGAATTATTAATCAACATGTTCACCAGGCTTCCAAATATGGGCTGGGCAGCCGCGGTGCCTGCGTAGCCACCGATAGTCGGCTTGTTAACAAACACTACGATAACATATTGAGCGCTATCGCCACCGACAAAGCCAACATAGGTACCGTTAAACTGGTTTTCATAATAGCCACCGCCCGGCTTGGCGATTTGAGCGGTGCCGGTTTTACCACCTACGATATACTTGCTGAAATCAAAACCCGGAGAGAAACTGTGGTTCTCGACAACATATTGCATCAGTGGGATCATTGCCTGACTGGTCTTAGCACTAACAACATTTTTTTTGACGACGGTAGGCCCGACCTTAGTTTGTTTCCCCGTGCCATCAGTCGTTCGATCAATCAGCCGTGGCTGATAATACGTGCCTCCGTTCACGACGGCTGACAAGGCGGCAGCCATTTGAACTGGCGTTGCCGTCATAGCCTGCCCAAAAGCCGTGTTAGCGTAGGTTAAGTTTATACCCGCGCCATTTTCTTCTGGTTTTGGAACGTAGCCAGTTGCCTCGTAGCCTTGTTCAATGCCGGTTTCGCGCGCGAACATGTAGTGATTAACCAAGTAGTTATACCAGGCTTCACGAGCCTTAAGATTTATTTCTCCGCCGCCCATCTGCATCAGCTCCCAGGTTGCCCCAGTATTTAGGGATAGGTTTAACAAATCCTTTATGCTGCGCGTGCCCGCCCCGCCGTCCTCTTCGATATTGGTAATCTTAAAGTCGTTTACTTTCCAGGACGCCGGATCATAATAAGTCGTGTTTTCGTTGATTACTCCTTGATCGATCGCTGCCGCAGTCGTCAGGGCTTTCATAGTTGAGCCCACCTCTATAGGATGCGAGACCGCCGAGTTTTGAAAAACTGCCGGATCTTCGACGTTGAAATACTGGCTTGGGTCATAAGTCGGCACATTGGCCATCGCCTTAATCGCGCCGGTTTTTGGGTCCATGATAAGCGCACTAGCCGCCGGCGCTTTGGCATTCTTGGCGCCCTGTGCCAAGATATTTTCGAGCTGCTGCTGGATAGCAAGATCGATTGTAAGCCTAACGTCTTGCCCGTTTTTAGGCGCGATTTGAATATTATCCTTACTAGCGGCCAGCGGCACACCGTTGGCATCGGTAATCGCCTTTAATTGGCCGGCTTGGCCAGTCAGTTGCTTATTGAGAAATTGCTCAATGCCGTATTTGCCTTTGCCTTCATCATTAACGAAACCAAGTACCTGCGAAGCCAGGCTGCCTTGTGGGTAGGTCCGGTAATCCTGCGCTATGGTGCCGACTCCAGGTAACTTAAGCTTTGTTATCTGTTTGGACTGCTCCGGCGACAGCTTCTTAGCTAAAACTACATAGCGCGTCTCTTTTGTCTTCATAAGATCAGCATACTTATTTGCATCCCCGCCGGTAATCGGCGCCAGCTTATTGGCAGCCTCATCCACCTTCTTAACGGCCGTCGGATCCGCGTACAACACGTATAACTCTTGATTTAGAACAATTGGTAACTCGCTGCCGTTTTCATAAGCATAGATAGCTCCACGGGTTGCGGGAATTTCATACTGTTTTAACTGATCGCTCAGCGCTGCCGCCCGATAGTAACCGTAATGAATAATTTGGAGATAAAACATCCTAACAGCAAAAATCGCCAATATAACTAATAAGACTCCGTACCAAATACGGACTCTCTTAACAGCCTGGGTGACGTTATTTTTGTTTGATGGAGTCATCGACTTCTATTGTACAGTGGCGGAAGGCGCGACCGGAACCATTGACTTAGCGACTTCGCTGTTTTGGACGCGATTTAGCGACTGTAGACGTGCCGAAGCGACTTCTAGGTCATCATGCTCAGTTTTGAGCTGTGACTGCTTCTGCTGAAGGCTATTGATCTGATAGCCAAAAGCATTGGTCTTGGTAACCTGTGTCAGATACAGCAAGCCGAGCAAACACGCTAACACAATTAAAGTGATAGTGTTGCTGACAGGGCCAAGCGTACGTGCCTTAGCCTGAAATGCGACTGAGTTTTGGTTACGTCCACTAAACCGGGTACGATTCATGGATAGAGAACTTGAGTATGTCATGTTACCTTTTATTTTTATTTTTGGTGAGGTTTTTGGTCCCAGCCCCCTTTGACGAAGGCTGGGTCGCTTTCGCCCTTTAGATCACTTTGACTTGGATCTTGTAGGCGCGGGAGCTAGATTTTACCTGTATAGGCATTTAGTTCCCTTTCTTTTTTATTTTCACTGCGGCTCTGAGCTTTGCGCTTCGAGCTCGCGGATTAGTGACTAATTCTGAGGGTTGGGCTGAGACTGGACGCTTAGTAAGTAATTCTAACTCGGCGTCATAGCCCTTACCCGTAACATCTTGGAGAGCCAGTTTGACCAGCCTATCTTCCAAGCTATGGAAGCTGATAACCGCGATGCGACCACCAGGCTTCAGTAGTTCGAAACAAAGCGGTAGGGCTTGTTCGAGCTGGCCCAGCTCGTCATTGACAGCTATCCGCAGCGCCTGGAAGGTGCGAGTCGCCGGATGTACCCGGCTATGCCCTGGCCAAGCCTGCTTAGCGATGTCCGCCAGCTCCGAAGTGCTGATGATCGGCCTTGCCCGCACAATTGCTTTCGCGATTTGCGCGGCCTTGGGCTCTTCGCCATATCGCCGGAGTAAATCAGCCAGATCAGCCTCCTTATAGTTATTGACTATATCGGCGGCTTTTAGTGTCTGGGTCTGATCCATCCGCATGTCCAACGGACCGTTTTGCGAAATGGAGAAACCGCGGCTTCCCTCGTTAAGGTGCGGTGACGACACACCTAGATCGGCCAAAATAAGATCAAATTGCCGCCCCTCGGCGCGCAATTCCCGGCAAGCAGATAAAAAATCTTGCTGCCGGACTTCAACTTTCCCGCCATACTTTTCCTGAAGTACTTTTACCGCATTTGGATCGCGGTCGACGAGTATCGTGTCTGTGAGGCTTCCAGTTCGTTCTAGTATTACCGAAGCGTGTCCGCCGTATCCGGCCGTCAGGTCGAGGTATGATTCCCCATCCAACGGTTTTAGATATTGCATTACTTCTTCTAGTAAAACCGGGACGTGCTGTTTATTTTGGTTTTTGTTTTGGTGCATCTTGTCTTACTTTTTGTTTTGCAAGGTCACCTAATCGACAGTCAACTTTTTGTTTTTTTTGAGTGTTTTTGTTTTTTTGTGAATTTAGCAAATTGTATAAATACTATTCGCCGAATTCAAGTTTGAGAGACTTATGTGTGAGGTGGAGTTTTGGGAGGTGTTTTAAAAAATGTACTAGCTTTTTTTAAGTGGTCCGCTATCAAATTCCACTTGTTGACTGTCGATTAGCTAACCTCGAGGGTTTTGTTTTGTTTCTAGCTAATATTTGTTAAAGAACTGTTCGTGGGAGTTAGGCTTTTGGTGGAGCCATCACGCGCCAGTAGTTTCCGACACCTACAGCTACCAAATCACGGGTTATTCCTGCGTAATCAAGCAAGTGTTGCTCAATCGTGATTCTTCCCTGTTTACCGTCGGGCGCTTGCTCGATCTTGCCCATCCTAAATTGGATGTTGAGATCTGCAATTCGCTCATCCAGGATATCGCCGGCTAATCTCGGCTCGACCAAATTTTCCCAAACATCTTTTGGGTAAAGATGAAGGTATTGACCGAAGCCTCTGGTTACGACTGCCCCGCTCGCAAACTTATCACGAAGTTCAGGTGGTATGGTTAACCTCCTCTTATCGTCGAGCTTGCGTTCGAAGTAGTCTACCGTGGCCATTGGTATCCTTTAAGCTACTAGTGGTTTTTTTGTTTTTCGATCTGGAGCGCTCATTTTGCCGTTCCATTTCTACCCACTCCCAAGAGTGTACTACCCACTATAACCCCCTGCAATAGAAATAGCACTAAAAAAGTGGTGTATCTTACACCACTTATCCACAGTTTTTTCAGAGGTAGCCTATGCTACACCGCATGTAGTGTCCACAGCCTCGGCCGGGACACTATTCCGTTTTTGCTTACTTAGGCTGAGAAAGAGCCAGTGAGTCAACTTCGCCTATTTGATTAGGCTGCCCAGACTTGAAGGGTGATTCAGCTGGAGGAGGAGTTGGTGCTAGCGCTGGAGCTGGGCTTTCGCCTCGAGCAATCGCGGCGACCTCAGGTGAAATTGACTTACCTTCATCTCCGGCAATAGTTTCAATAACTGCGCCCTTTTTCTCGGCTTCACGGTCCGCGCTGACTTGTGCAACCGCAGAGTTATGAGCCTTGAGACGTTCAACGTCAGAACGAAGCTTGTCATAGTTACCTGGCTTGCCAGTCTGGACCTGTGCTTTTGCGGGTTCGTCACTACCACCTGCACCCTCAGTGTGAGCAGTGGTTACGATAGCATCAGCCGCAATACCACCGGCCAGAAGAGTACCAACGCCGGCTGCAAGCAAGATGTTTCGGCCATTTCGGCGAAGTTCAGGAACGGTCATTGTGCTCTGGTCTTGTTCCATTTGTCGTGCAACGCTTCGACCGGCCCGAAGCTGGGCACTCGCAACTAGACTTGAAGCCTGTACGGTTGGGCTTTTGCTTGCATCAAATGGTTTAGCTGGTTGTTCTGATTTTGTCATGGTTTTTATCCTATCATATTATGTTAAAATGGTCAAGCTTATATTTTGCCTGTTCGACCTGGGGTTCGCTGAGCAACACTGTAGCTTGTGTAGTGCGGACCGGTCTCTTCTCTTTCGCGGCGCATCGAGCTACCGGGCATCTCATGCTCGGCAACCTGACCAGGCGAAGAGTAAACTGGCTGCGGCGTCAGAACTGCTCGTTTGTCAGGATGATCTGGCACTTCGAGCATCAGCGTAGCAGCGGCGGCAGTCATCAGAAGCAAGCCGGCGTTGGCGGCGATGTCTTGGATCTGACTAGCTGGACTTTTATTTTTTGTTTTATTTGCCATAAACACACTCTAGCAAATATTATGCATTTTGTCAAGGTTATGCTTGTGTAGGAATTTACTTTTGGGTAGGTTCGACAGGCAGTTCTATCGCTACGCCCGTTTCCATTTTGAAGAATTGAATTCCCTGTTCACCTAGTACTCGTTCAAAGATATCGTAAAACATTAGTCGCGACTCATCCTTCATATGCCAATCATGAATCGGAATCACGTATTTTGGTTTTAGCTTGAGGGCGAGATTGATTGCCTTGATTGTGCTGCCCCATGGGCCACTGATCGGCAAAGCCAAAACAGACTTGGTCTCTTTGAAGCTGTGGCTATCGCCGGGATCTGTAAATATATCCAGGAAGTGCATGCCGTTCTCTTCTGGCTGCGGGAAGATTGGCTCGACGGATTCGTGTGGCGATTTAAAGAACTTTACATATTCTGGAGCTTGGTCACTCGAAGTGATCCCTGCCTGACCGAGTGCAATCCTGACCTCCGAAGTTCCAGTAATTCTAACCTGCGGGAACTTGAGCGTTAGCTGCTTAATAAGACTTGCGTCCATGTGATCAGGGTGGGCGTGAGTTATGAGGATGTCATCAAGTCGGTCTATCAGCGACACGTCAACGGCGCTGACACTGAAAGACCCAGGATCAAACAAGGCCACCCGTTGCGGCGTCTCAACTAGAAGACAGGAATGGACAAATTTGGTTACCTTCATTATCGATACTCCGGATTTGCGAAATCAAAACGAGCACCAGCATCCCACTCGGAGCGTTGGTTACCCTCGGCGGGGATTCCTCCCTTTTCTTTAAGAAGTTTGGCCATGTGCATTAGGTTCCAGGTCATGAAAGTAGTGTTGCGGTTAGTAAAGTCATTGTCAAAGCCGGTTGGCTTGCCGTCAGGACCTGGGTCACCGTAACTTGCGCCGGGACCAGCTTCGCCGATCCATCCAGCGTCGGCTTGGGGCGGAATCGTATAACCGAGGTGTTGCAGACTATACAAAATATTCATGGCGCAATGCTTGATGCCGTCTTCGTTACCAGTTATCAGACAGCCACCTACTTTACCATAAAACGCGTACTGCCCTTGATCGTTTAAGATGCTCGAGCAAGCGTAAAGCCGTTCGATAACTTTTTTGGTTTCGCTCGAATTGTCACCTAACCAGATCGGTCCGGCCAACACTAGTATGTCCGCCTCCATCACACGTTTAAATATCTCTGGCCAGTCGTCGGCTTCAAAGCCATGCTCGCGCATATCCGGCCAAACTCCTACTGCGATGTCTTGATCTATCGAACGAATTATCTCAGTCTGGACGCCTTGCTTTTCCATGATAGCTTGGCTTATCTTTATCAACTTCTCGGTATGGCTGGGCTCGGGTGATTTAGCGAGCGAGCCGTTGATAAAGACTGCTCTTAAGCCAGTGAATTTCTTGTCTGCCATGCGCTTCCTCGAATTATCCGACCTGATTAACGATATTTAGCAAATTCCCATCTGGATCGGCGAACCACGCGGCTTTCATTTCGCCCATGACGTGCACGTCGCCGTCGAGTTTCGCGCCCGGGATATCATAGTGCTCAAAGCTTACGCCTTTGCTCTTTAGCTGCTCAACTACGCCAGCCACATCCTCGACATTCCAGGCAGCGGCGGTCGCCTTGTTTGTGCCGGCGAATTCTGATGGATAAACAAATATGCCGGACTTTCCAGATTTATACAAAATGCCACCTGGTGATTCCATCCCTACAGACAGGCCAAGTGTCTCTCCGTAAAACTTTGCTGCTTCATCCATGTCCTTAACCGCCACGACAGCGACGACTTCATTATCACCTAACATTGCGCCCTCCTAGATTGATTTGAGTAATAAGATGTTGGGTCTTGGTGTTAGCTACATTATACTCCGGGATTGCGCATTAATTGTAAGATTTTTGTCTCATGTAATGGGCTCTTTGCTCTGGCGGTAAATGCTCGATGCTATATCGAAGCATGGTTCGTGGCATTTCATGAGAGTGAGAGTCTAGAAAGTCCAACAAAATTGCCCGATCGCAGCGCTTACCGACTTCTCGAAGCATCCAGCCAACGGCCTTTTGAATCAAATCATGATCATCCTTTAGCAGAATCTCAGCAAGTTCGAGCGTCGTAGCAGGTTGCCCGACGTTGATTAGCGCCGAACTACTTATGATCGCGACGCGTTTTTGCCATAAGTCATCGCTGCGGGCCAACGCAAATAGAATGTCATGGGGGCGATTAACCAGGTGTGCGCCGATTACGCGCGGACTCGTCACATCGATCAAATCCCAGTTATTGACCCTGCCCTTGTAAACATTCTTTAGATAGAAGTCATATATCTCTTGCTTGTCTGGTTCGGATGCCTTGGGGTAGCGCAAAGTTAAAATAATCAATCCCGTCATGCGGTATTCGTGCACCTGGCTATCGAGAAGTTTTTGAATTTCAACTAGCGGCAGATCTTTGAAGTGTTTGGCGGCGGCTCGTACTGGACCCATTCTAACTCCAATAAAAACGTCGCCGGCGCCATACTCGCCTGGAGCTGTTTTAAAGAACCGCTGCAAAAACATCGCGTCGGTAGCGCTGGCAGATTTCTCTAGCTGGTCTTGTACGTCATGGGCTATCATGCTGCAAGGCGACGGCGACTGTATAGAATCGCGAAGACGACTGCTATGTCTGCCAAAAATACATAATAGAGGTAGGCTGTGTTCAGTTGCGTCAGATTATCAAGAGCGAAAAATCCAAAGATTGGAGCCAGGGCGCCAATTGCAAAAGTCTGCCAGGTTTCTTCGAATGGTTTTTGCCAGGAATGTCGCAGGGTTGGCAACAGGCCGATGAAGTCGACCGCAATGCTCGTATAAAGCGCAATTAGTGGGTCATCGAATACCTGCCATAAGATAATTCCCAGTACAGCTATCATCTGACACAATACGTCAAACTCGGTATATTTTACATAACCATGCCAAAGCCCGAGTACGACGACCATCCCGGTTGCCATCGTCAAACCAGCCGAAAAAACGGCCGCCCGATATTCGCCCTCGGCAATTTGAGTCGCCAAGACAATCCCCGTCAACAACGTCCAGGTAATCCATGACACCAAATTGGGCTTAGTCTTGTGCTTAATGATGTCGAGACAATACGGGATGACGCAGAGAACGCTGATCAGCGCGGACAGGACTAAGGCAACCTCTTTCACTTCTTTTTCTTTCTGTCATGATAGGTTAGCTCCTTGCGCATTTGGTCCATACGGATTATCTTTGGTTCAAAGACTTTAAGCAGACTGGAGAATTGCCAATTAGGCGTTAGAATATGCGCTAGCTTTCCCTGCTCTTCAAGATATTCTGCCAAGCTAAAAAAGTCGCCATCGCCCGACACAATAATAGCTTCGTCATAATTAGGCAGTTCCTTCATCGCGTATAGAACCAACTCGGCATCGACATTGCCTTTGATGCCAGGCTTTTCTTTGTCGTCACCGCCTTTTTTATGCTCACTAGATTTGTCGGATTCTGGCTGGGCCTGCACGTCAACAGTTGGCTTAAGGACTACCAAGAAGCCAAGCTCGTGCATGTATTCGTATAACGATTCGTTTTCGCTCATGTATCCGATAAACATGTATGCCTTGGTGACACCGTGTTTGTCGGCCAAATATTGCCTAAATTTGCGCCAGTCCAACTTCCAGCCCATCCGCTGTGTGCCAAGATTGAGGTTTTGACTATCTATAAAGGCATAGGTATTTGGTTTTTTGAACCTTCTTCTCATGCCTATAGTCTACCATTAGACGAAATCAATTTTTTTGTTAGCCATCCTAGCAATTTTCATCAACGTAATATAGCTCGGGTTGCCCCGCCCAGATTCTATCCGCGAAAGCGCCGACTGCTGAATGCCTAGCGATTCCGCAAGTTCTTCCTGGCTCAACCATAACTCCTTTCGTAATTCTCTCATGATCTCCATGAGCCAGAGCCGGTCTTCTTTTTCCAAATTATCTGGGTGGACTTTCTTGCTCATACTTATTATCTTAGCCTTAACATATCTGTGCCACCCATATAACATATATGTTATATAACTTATGTGTTATATAAGCGTAGTTGATGACTAAACCGTGCCAACTATTGTGAGTAGCCCCTGAACGCGAAGTCGATATTGCCAAGCGAGGCACTTGAACCCGTCACCGCGTCACTAGACATTGAAACCTGCAGCTTGTATTGCTGCGTCGCTCCAATATCAAGGTTGTTGCCTGCTATCAAAACCCCGCCGCTAGCAGAACTAGCTAACAATGTCTGTAGGTTAAAGCTTTGTATTGGTGTTCCAGAGCCTACTGTAGTAAGTAATATATCTACCTTGCTCAAGTCAACATTCGACGAGCCGGTCGGAACCGAATTTATCATGAACTTTAGGCTTAGCGGCGTTCCTCCTGCGTTGCGTAGGTAAAAAGGATGGCCTGTCAACGGAACAGCCTGCCCGCCCGGAACAATATTATTAAAGTCAAAGCCTATGTGAGTATTATTAAAATCTGTGCTATTTAGTCCAATCTGAAGGTTAGCTGTCGCTGTTGAAATAGTGTTGCTGGTCAAGGTATTTTGCTGACTAGATAGAACGGCGTAGGCTGCCCCACCCGCTAATCCAACCGATAAGGTAGCAATTAATATCGATCGTTTTAGGCCGCGCATTCGCTTGGACTTCTTCATAAATATCTCCTAGATTAGTGGAGGCAATAATGAATGCCATAACCAACGGGGTCAAAACTAATTACAATAAATTAATTAACTTTTAATTTTAGCGAAAAATAAGAAACGTGATCGTCGCGACCAAGCCGGTCACAAAAGTGCCCCAAAGCATGTCGACAACTGTCACGCTCATCGGCCATCCCTTAAGGGTCGCTTGATTAGTCAGGTCGTAGGTCGCGTACATCAATAGACCGAGTAATGCCCCTCGGCTCATAGCAAAACTTAAGGAGTCCCTGGCCAAGGCTGGCGTCACAACAAATACGATAATTCCAAATATATACAGCGAATAAAATGCACCTGCCGCGAGATAGTCGGTGTTGGCAGCCAGCAACTTGCCCATTTGTGGACGATAAAACCGCTTGACCATTGTAGTCAGCCAAACGGCGTCAAAGGCTACAAATAACCCCGCCGCAACCAAATACTGATAAACATAACTCATACTAAAATCATATCACCATATCCGGAATCTACTTAGACATTACACATAAAAAGTATTTAGCTCTAGGGATCTGTTTCGGGTTTCGATAGTCAGTGGTATGACATACTGCGCGATCTCTCCAGCACTTGGCGGGCGTCCGTTGATATCGGAATCAGCACTATAATCGGACTGATGCCCCCTAAGCGTATTTACAATGCCTGTCTGCAAAATCATTGGATCTTGGTCAGGGTAAGCGGCCCGGACAATATAATACATCCCCCAGCGGTCACCTTCACTGATCATTACCCGGAAATCCTCCAAACCCCCGCGATGTTTCCAGCGTACAACCGGCGCTAAGGGGTTATCCGGATTGGATATTGTCACTAACGCACTCCCGTTTTTTCTCAGGGGCTGCCCGATGTTTATCCCAGCAACTGTAAAGCCGTCAAAGATACTCACGAGTGCATCCTTTGCTAGTTCTTGAGCACGAAGAACCTTGTCTGCAATTGTTGGCTCCTCGCCACCCAGGGCTTCGTCTACCATTGATTTGTAGTCTTTGGCGTATTCATACACTTCTTCAAAACCATCTGGCGAAGCCCAAACATCGATCGGCGCACGCTGACGAAGACTTCTCGCAGGGCTCCGAAACCATTCAGTTATTTCGGACTCGTTCAAGCCAACTTGTTCTACTAAATATGCCCCTATCCAGTTAAAATCATTCGCCGCTCTGATTTGATTCTGCAGATCACGACCAAGAATTAACTCAGTTTCAGCAATACCAAAATCAGCCACCGCAAAACGATTAGGGACTAAAGACAAATCCTGGAGCGACTCCCCTGTAGACATTACAGTATTTTACAACATTACCTCATACTTGTCTAGTCTTGGTTATTGGCCTAGCCTAGCTATCAGATCGTCAATTGCTACACGCTCTTGTTTGGTTGTATCGCGGTCGCGTACGGTGACAGAGTCATCCTCGAGACTGTCGAAGTCAATAACGACGCAGTATGGCGTGCCGATTTCGTCTTGGCGGCGGTAGCGTTTGCCGATGTTGCCGTTGTCGTCCCACATGACATTGCCGAATTCTTTTTTGAGAATCTTGTAAACTTCTTGGGCTTTGGCGACAAGCTCTGGCTTGTTTTTTAACAGAGGTGAAACTGCTACTTTTACTGGCGCGAGGTGCTCGGGAAGTTTGAGGTAGCTGCGCTTTTCGCCGTTCACTTCGTCTTCTGTGTAGGCTGAACTGAGCACTGCCATGATCATTCGTTCTACACCAAAGCTTGGTTCGATGACATGCGGTACAAATGGTTCGCCGCCGTCTTTGGGTCGATATTCCATGTTTTTGCCGGTGGCTTTTTGAATGTTATCCAGGTCGAAGCTTGTACGATAAGCTAGGCCCAGAAGCTCTTCTTTGCCAATCGGGAAATCAAATTCGAAGTCGATGGTGCGTTTGCTGTAGTGTGCGCGATCGATTTCTGGTACTTCAAGCTTGTGTATTTTGTCTTGCGGTAAACCAAGCTCGTTGAGGAACATTTCAATCCCCTTTACCCAGCCGTCAAACATAGATTCCCATTGATCAGGATGGATGAAATATTCTACTTCCATTTGCTCGAATTCGCGAGCACGGAAGACAAAGTCTCGTGGACTGATCTCATTGCGGAAGGCTTTGCCCTGCTGCGCGATACCAAATGGTAAATCCGGGTAGAAGCTATCAACGACGTTTTTATAATTCGTGAATATCCCCTGGGCGGTTTCAGGCCGTAAATAACTGATTGAATTCTCGTCTTCGAGTGGGCCAACATTTGTCTTAAACATCATGTTGAATTGGCGTGGTTCGCTGAATTTGTCTTTGCCACAGACCGGACATTTGCCGTCTTTGACATGATCCTGCCGTAATCTGGAGTGGCAGTTTTCGCATTCAACCATTGGATCGTTGAAGCCGGTAGCGTGGCCGCTAGCTTGCCAGACTTTTTGGTTCATGAGGATGGCAGCGTCGACGCCATACATGTCGTCGCGGTCTTCGACGAAAGTCTTCCACCAGAATTTCATAATGTTGCGTTTGAGGGCAACGCCGAGTGGACCGTAGTCCCAAGTACCGGCTAGGCCACCATAGATTTCACTACCTTGGTAAATAAAGCCGCGGCGTTTGCATAGGCTTACAATATCTTCAAGTTTTACTTCGCTCATAATTACTAGAGATTATATCCGAATATGGGTCTGCAGCATAGTTTGAATCAGAGGGCTGAGTTTTGAAATTTGTTTTTGGATGTCTGTGACCTTGCTTATTATCATGGCGTCATGTTGGCTAAATAGTAGACGGAGCGCTTTTATCTGGTCGCTATTGAACTGGCCTTCAGGATGTTTAACGAACGACATGGATTCATAGTCAAAATTGTATTTATTTGAGACGTCTAGCTTTTGCCCCTCGTTATCTGTCTGGAGGTTTGGGGTATAGCCGGCTAGTCTGAGTAGCTGGGAATGAAACCAAACGCGGATCAAACCGGCGTCAATCGATTGTTGATCCAGCGCTTTGAAACTCGATTCGAGCAGGTTGAAGTATTCTGGTTCGGGATTATCCTCAGTTGCACGATTAAGGAGCTTAATTAATTCGTAGCCGAGCTGGACACGCTCGATATCTTGAACAATGCTTGAATAATATTTCTCAAGCCGGGCGGAGATCATGGTGTCGATATCACCCTTGCCCTTGATGTAGGACAGTTCGCTAACGCTAAATAACTCGATGCCGCCGGCCATTTTGGATTTCATTCGCCGAACGCCCTTCACCATCAGTCTACGTTTGCCGTGGTCAGGTGTGATGACTGTTATAATCCGATCGGCTTCGCCATAATCAGTCCGGCTAAGTACTATGCCTTTTGTTTGCTCGGCTTTCATTTTGACACCGATGGCAATTCGTTGATCGTTTGGATTAGCTTCCGCAGATTTGTTTGCGGCTTATACAAATAATTTACGACGTTAAGTTCGTTTTTGAGAAGCTCTAAGCTGTCGCTGAATTCACTAGGTGGAACCTGGCTCTGTATTAGGACAGGTATATTTTGCCAGTCTGGGTAAGATCTAAATTCATATAAAAACTCGATGCCGGAGTGCTCGACAAGCTGGATCTCAACAATAACTAAGTTTGGTTTAGAGGCATCGGCAGCCCGCACTCCTGCTTGGGCAGAGGCGCAGACAGACACTTCATGACCTGCCGCGCTCAGAGCTTGGCGGTAAGTTTCAGCCAAAATTCGATCGGGCTCAATAAGCAAAATTCGCGCCATACTATACCAACTGCATTTGGTGATTTGGCTGCAGGATAGTTCCCAGTCCATATAGTCGGTGATGCCGAGAAGCTATCAGGTTGAGGTCCATCGCCTTAAGTAGAGTATCTGCCACAAAAACGCCTGCTCCGCTGGTATGCGTCAAATTTAATAGCGGTTGTCGACTTTGATTTTGCAAGCGGCGGCCTTTTTGCAAAGCCACGGCAGTTAATTGCTTAGTGTCGGCGTAGAGCCCAGCCACAATTCCATACCGACTGCGATGGGTTGCCATATATAGTTTAAGCTGGCAGTTATCTTGGGCCGGAAGTGCTTCGATCAATGTCGCGCCCAGACTTACAAGAGCAGCTTGCAGACCTTGGCGATGCGCTCGTACTGGACCAAACTTGCCGGCCACACCTAGCTCGAGTTCAACGCCATAGCTTTTGGCCAAGCCGTCAAGTTGCTGGCCGGCATCGTAGAGGACGGAAGCCACCGAAACAGATTCTAGATCAAGATGGTTGCCGCGCATCGCCAGCCGCACCGCCAAAGAATAATTATCGAGTAATCTAAGTGCCGTGTTTGCCGACGTCTGGATGCTAGTCAGTCCGGCTGGATTGCCAAGCTCTGCCTGACGAGCGATTTGTAATAAAGGCAGTTTAAGCTCTTCAGCCACTGTCAACAGGAGCTCTTGAGATAACATTGGCTGTGCCACCCCTTCGGTCTGCCCCATTGGATACCCTTCACTTATATAAATGAGTATAGCTCAAATTGAAAGCTACGGCGAGAAGCTGAAGTTCGGCAAAATGTACTTGTTGAAATCTGCCACGCCTTGGCTACCTTCAGTCCATAGCTTTATTGCCCCAGAACGTAGCGGCAAGACCACCATTGTTACGTTTGTGTTGTCTGACAAAGTACCCGTGACTTTAACTCCTACGACTTTTGGTAACTTAGGCAGTGAGTAGGCGCTGACTTGGAGCTTGCCGGCTTTTTGCTGGCTCGAAAAGGATTGCAATACCGACGCATACGGGCTTGAAATAACTTGAACTCGCAGAGCAAAAACAGATTTTTCAGAATCAACCGACGGCACTACGCCAGGATTAAAATAACCGTCAACTGAACTGCTGCCGTTTGCGGTGTCATCAACGTAGCCACTCCAGGTTTTTGGGAACTCGACATGTAGACTCCCGTAAGCCGAAGGTCCAGAATATATTTTTAGCGGGTCTTTGTCGGCTTCGGCATGTTCTTTGTCTTTTTTGATGCTTTCTTTTTCTACAGCTACATCAACCGCCGCCTGGACTTTAGCGTCACTCTCGTCCCTGTATTCGGTCATCTGCGTATAGGCCCAGCCAGCGAATCCAATCGCCCCAATCAAAAATACAATCGATAAAACCAAAGCGATCGCTAAACCGCTAGTCCCACCATTTTGGTTATGTTTTATCATGAGTCAATCTTACCCCACCACTGTAAAAAATACCAGCCAGATCCAAAATTCACACCTGCCCCTCGGCCATCACATACACAACGTATCCCCGTTGGGGGTTCAACGTGCATGTGCTGACAAACTACTTATACAAATATAGAAAGATCCCTGCTTTTTCGGCCACTGGCTGGCGATCGGGAACTTCAAAAGCATAGCTAACGAGCTTTACAGGCTTATGTTTAGATTGCATAATTTTATTGTTCAATTTTGGCATCAGTTTTGGTAATAAAAACGTGAAAATCGCCTCGTGCTCTGGCCAGTCCTGACGCCAAAAATCACCCCATATAATTTGGACTTCGTTGCGATATTTACGCGTTCTTAACCAGGCTGTGAACGCCAGCAGCGGGTTCAGCTCGTAGCCAACAGATTTTATACCCCGCCGGGCTGCCAAGATAAGCACTCTACCGTCACCGCAGCCCAGTTCCAGCATGGTCTCTCCCCTCTTTAGGTCAGCAAGTTCAAGAGCGGCCTCAATTTGCTGTCGTCGGGTTGGTAGATATGGCGCGCCGAACAGCAATACGAAAGTAAAGCACAGCCCAACCGCAATAAATAATAGACTGAGCCAGATCATTTGCTGCTTGGACTAAATTTAGCCTTTAACTCGACTACCTTGTTTTCGGCTGTTTTAAGATATGCCTCGATAGCCTGTACCAGTTCGAGACCCTTTTGATAGTACTCTAGGGCCCGGTCGACATCTAAATCTTCCTGCTGAAGGGCTGACATTACTTCGTCCAAATCGGCTTTGAGTTGTTCATATGTAGGTTTTTGCGTCTTAGTCATGTATCTCCCCCGTCTTGGCGACCTGGGCCTTAAATCTTCCGTCAGCCAATTGTATTTCCACTATAGCACCCGAGGCAAGCTGCTTCGTGTTGCGAACTGCCCGTTTGCCAGATCTCACAATAGCGTATCCGCGCCGTAAGACTGCCTCCGGATTCAGCGCGTTGAGCAATTGATTGGAGCTATTTAAACTGTCTTTTACGCGACTAAATTGATGTTCAATTCTTTGATCAAGCTCGGTGCGCTCTATCTTGAGCGCGGTCTTGGCTACCAGTATCTGTCGCTGACCAGCCTGCTGTAATGTAATCAGATCTGACGCCAGAGCACTAATCACCTGTTTACGATCGGGCACCAACAACTCTGCCGCGTTACTCGGGGTACTTGCCCTTTGATCAGCCGCTAACTCTGCCAGGCTTAAATCAATCTCGTGACCAATAGCCACGATCGTTGGCACACGACTAGCAGCCACGGCCCTGGTGACTTGTTCGGTACTAAAAGCCGCCAGATCTTCGGCGCTGCCACCACCCCTAATCAAAACTATGACTTCTGGCGTCACGGAGGCAGCATTAAACTGCTCAATGGCGGCAGTGATTTGGCCCGGCGATATCTCACCCTGCACCTGAACATCAATCAATTCTATTGTGATCCCCTGCCAGCGTGCGTTGATAATTTTTACGAAATCGGCGTAGGCAGCTGATTGTTTTGATGTGACCAAGCCTATGCGCGTGGGTGGATACGGTAGAGATCGCTTGCGTGACTCGTCAAACAGTCCCTCGGCGACAAGCTTCGCTTTCAATAATTCAGCGGCTCGTTTAATCGTGCCTTCACCAGCCAAGGCTATACTTACGACATTAACGCTGAATCCATAAAGATTATGAAGTTTAGGCAAACCCCGAACTTTAATCACCATGCCATCTTCTAGCGGGCCAGGCAGTTGATAGACCGTTCCAAAAAATTTAACTGTTGCGTTCTCGTCTTTCAAATCAAAATAGACCCAACGATTTTTACTTACTCTTAAATTGGCCAATTCCCCTGTTATGACCACCCCACTGAAAGAATATTCGAGAGTCTGGTTTAGCAATCCGACAAACTGGCTGACCGTCAGCTCGACCGGTACTGCCTCAGGCATTATTACCAGCCGCCCCTTTGGGCGCCTCGCCGCGCTGAAGGGTTTGATTATACAAATAATAACCAGGTGGAAGCTGGATCACGGTGTTGACGACGCGATACATCACGATCACCGGCAAACTGACTGCCGCCGGCACGCCACAACTCGCCAAGGTTGTTACCATTAAGGCTTCGTAGATGCCGATGCCGCCAGGCAGAACCGAAATCAGTCCGGCAAAATTGGCGATCGCGTAGGCTAAGATTACAGCCCCGATGTTGACCCACTCGCCAAATGCAATAAAGACCACGTAGATGGCAGCCACCTCTGTTACATTCGCCAGCAATCCATACAAAAACGGAATTTTAAGCCCTTTGTAGCTGCTCTTAATTTCCTTGTAGTTTTCATGAAAATCATCAACCATCCGCCTAGCGTTGCTGATGTTGATCGTTTCCGGATATTTCGGCCGAATCACATGAATCAGCTTATTCAATACTCTAGTCAGGAACGTAAAGAAGTTGTTGATGCGATCTCGGCTTTCAACCAAGTAAAAGAATCCGACTGTGCCAAGCAACAATAATGTCGAAAGTGAACCGGCGACCAGCATCACAAGATTATTCGCCCTGCCCATCACCGCCAGCGACAATAGTCCAAAAATAATCAGTAGTTCGAATGACAAAAACATCAGGGCTAATTTCATAAAGTGGACTAGCGTGGCTTTTGCGGCCGTCAGATTTTTACCATCACGCAGTCGCAGACTAAAATATGATAAACCAGTTACGCCACCGCTGGGGAAAACATGATTTACAAAATTAAGCTCCAGTGAAATCTTGTACAAATATTTATAATCCAGCTTGTTACCCACGATGCCAAAAAGTCGCTGGTAAAGCCGAGTTTGGGCATGATAATTTAGCATTTCGACCGGAATCATCAGTAATAAAAACCAAGCGTGTATATGCGTCAGATCATCAAGGGTCGAGCTTATTTGGTCGCGCAAAGCAAAAATCAGAATGACCAACGCCGCCAGTGTCACCAAGTTCAAAACCAATTTCCAGCGCCGCCTTAACCAATGATGCTCACTCATTCCCCCTATTATACCGTAGGCAGTGGTACACTTTTAAGATGCAGAGTTTATTGGTTTTAGGACGGCAGCCGGCCTTGGGACTAGCAGAGTTAGAAAGTATTTATGGCGCGGATAAGCTGCGCCCGGTTGGTGATCAGGCCGTGATTGTCGACGTTGACCCCTGTTTACTGACATTTGATCGGCTTGGCGGCAGCACTAAATTTTGTAAAGTTTTAACTGAGCTAGACACGACTGAGTGGCGAGAAATCGAAGATTTTTTGATTGAGGTTTCCCCTGGTCACGCCTTGAAAATGCCCGAGGGTAAAATGCTGCTCGGCTTAAGCGTCATCGGCCTAGAGGTTAGCGTAAGACAAATCGAAGCCACCGGCTTATCTATCAAGAAGGCTGTTCGGAGGACCGGTCGGCCCGTCCGCCTGATCCCTAATAAGGCTAAGGAGCTTAACGCCGCCCAGGTCATCCACAACAAACTGACCGGTCCGACCGGTTGGGAACTGGTCTTCATCAAAAACGGCAAAAAAACCGTCATTGCTCAAACAATTAAAGTCCAAGACATCGAATCATACACCAAACGCGACCGCGAGCGACCCAAGCGTGACGCCAAAGTCGGAATGTTGCCGCCTAAGCTAGCCCAGATTTTGATCAACCTCGGCGCAGGTGAACTGCCCGAAGATAAGCTCGAAAATATCTGTGAAATTCCAGCTGGGCAGCCAATCCCCAAGCCCCTGCTCGATAAAAACGTGCTGGATCCCTTTTGTGGCACCGGGGTTGTTCTGCAAGAAGCCTTACTAATGGGTTATAGCGCCTATGGTAGCGACCTCGACCAGCGCATGGTTGACTACAGTATCGCCAACGTAATGGAGTGGTTGCGTGGGTGGTATGACTTCGAAACTGGCGCTGGCGTGGAATTGGGTGACGCGACATCAGCCACCTGGCAAAAATTCCCTCAGATCGATTTTGTGGCTAGCGAAACTTATCTCGGCCGTCCCTTCACCAGCAAACCTGACAAAGAAATCCTCAATCAAACCGTCAGCGACACCAATTTAATTATAAAAAAATTCCTCGATAATATTTACCCGAAGATTAAGTCAGGCACTCGCCTGGCGCTGGCCGTCCCCGCCTGGCAAATCCAGCCAAATAAGTTCAGGCATCTCCCCCTGATTGACTCCTTAAGCGATTTGGGCTATAATCGTGTTAGTTTTGAGCACGCCGGAGATGATCAACTGATCTATTATAGGCCAGACCAGACCGTCGCCCGTCAGCTCATAGTAATAACAAGGAAGTAATCTACATATGTCACATGTCAAGGCTGGCGGTACAGCCAAAAACGTTCATGATTCACCCGGCCAACGTCTCGGCGTTAAAGTTAGCGGTGGCCAAAAGGTCAAAGTTGGCCAAGTTATCGTCCGCCAAGTCGGATTGACTAAGCGGGCCGGTGCGGGCACTAAGCTCAGCCGCAATTTCACGATTCACGCCGCCAAAGACGGTGTCGTCAATTATCAAAAGCGCAAGGTTCGTACTTTTAGCGGCCGCTCAGTCGCCCGCACCGAAGTAACAGTCGTCTAGTTAGGCGGCCTGGTCTGCCTCAGCATTGGCAGCTAGAACTTTATCTCGGTATGCCAAGATTTGGTTAAAGTTACCCGCGTTGTGAGCGCTAATCTGGAGCTGACCAGTATCTCGAACCATCATTGCCAAAAACTTAACTGCTGCCACGGCGTAATCTTCCGCCGCTGGGGTCAGACGCGTATCATCTCGGTCGACTATGGCCTCTCGCCCGGTGAGTCTGGCTAAAATTTTAGGTAACGGCGATTTGAGTGATACTGGTTCTGGAGACTTAGAGGCTACCTTTAGCGCCATCCTGGCAAAATCATTTGTACTCCTATGATCGTGCGGTAGCTTTAATTGTCCTGTTTCAAGCACGTCGGTAATAATGCGTGAAGTCATGTCAACCACCTGACCAACAAACAACTTATCATCTGGCGTTTGCTGCTGCTTTTGGGTTATGCCCCGCACCAGCTCACTGACTTGATTTCCAAAAACAGCGACAGCGCCGGCGTTAAGTTTATCACCAGCCTTAACTTCCGAAGCGTCAACTAGACTAACTTGGCCATTCATATCTTCGCGTTCGTCTATGGCTTTGCGTACGTCGGCACTAATAGGTGCCCAAAGTTTGGTATTGTTGAACGGGCTTTCGTGCACAAGACTAACCGCTTTAGAGCCAAGCTCAACAATATTGTCTTCAGGCTTAATCCCAAAATCCTGTTCTAGTCTTTGGCGACCAAACTCCTTGGTAAGTGCCGCCCGTGTTCGCTGGCTCGGAGTAACCATTTGGATAGCATTCTCGCCGGTGTTAATTAGATGAATACCGAAGTGTTCATCTATTTCCAGTCGTAGGCGTGGATCTGCCTTATCATTATCTTTTTCGAATGGCTGCTCGGGCGTCGCCAGTCCGACGACTTCTGGTCGTCCCTTTGGATTATCGGCAAACTTTGCCAGCATGGCGTGCGGCATTCTTGGCGAGTCTCCCTTCGAGGCATCGTGCAGATTAACGACCGCGTAGGTTTCGCCGTCTACTTCAATTACGCCCGCCAGTGTTTGCACGACAGCTTCTGTAGGATTTTGCGAAATCATATTGGTTAAGCCGCGTGTCGACAGTCGGACCGATTGCTTTGGTATTACAGTGGCGACATCGAAGTTTGGATTAGCTTCAATACCTGACCAAAATTCAGTTTGGGTAGACTTAGGCGCTAAAACGACATCTGTTGGATCGTTTGGGATAATGTCACCAGGCGCACCAGTTGGAGCAGCCGCCGGTTGACCATTAATAGTAACTTGGATGTCGTCCTGTGGGGGCTTATCTGAGTAATCTTCGTATGGCATAATTTATTCCTTACCGCTGGCCTGTTCTAGGCGCTTTTCGTCTATTTTGTTTGAACGAGCCGCTAATTTTTGGCCGTTTCGGAAGATATCTCGAGTACCTTTGGCAGCTAGGGCGCCACCCTTAATCTTAGAGTAAGTCGTACCCTCATTATAGCTCTTGACACCCTTATAAAGGCTAACCGCACCGCCGCCCAAGCGCGCTACACGGTAGGCATAACGAGGATCACGTAACTTAGTAATTTCATTTCCAGTGGTGCGACCTGCCGAGATGGCTAGTTCGCCGGCTTTTGAAACAACTTGTGCTGAAGCCTGCCTAGTACGCTCAAACCAACGAGGGCCCTGTGTCTCCTGCTCAGTAATTTGCGGGGTTTCACCTGCTGGCACGGCGCCATCTGTGTTTGGCTGTGTTATGGGTATTTCTGCACTTGGCGCGGTTGTAACATGTGACCCAGGAATTTCATATAAATGAGAATCTTGTGGCTGGGCTTGGGATTGATCAGGAGTTTGTGTTTTTAGTGTTTCGGGCATGGGCTAATACTAGCATAAGCTTTATAAAAAGTCAAGATTGTGTGCAGCTAAATTAGCCTAGGTGAGTACGAATGCGGTCGACAACATCGGCGATGACAACTTGTGACTTGATCAGATACTCATCGACGCCAAGTTGTTTGGCGCGCTCGAGATCACTCTCTTGGCTGAGGGCTGTCAGCATTATGATCTTGAGGTTGGCGGTTTCGGGCGTGTTGCGGATAATGTCGAGGACGTCAAAACCACTTACTTTTGGCATCATTACGTCGAGAAGCGCTAGGTCGGGCTTATAGCTAAGGGCGGTCGCTAGGGCTTCCTCGCCATTGGCGACGCGACGAACGTCAAAACCCTCGGCCTGGAGTCGAGCAACATATACGCTTGCCAGACTATCATCATCCTCAACAAGCAGAATTCGCTTGGTGCCATCGTTCTTAGGAGCTTCTTGGGCGGGAGCGGCGTCAGGCGCAGCTGGTGCTGGCGTCTCGGTAGCCGGCGCCATGGGCTCTGCCGGCGGTGTAGGTGCGGGCGCGGCGGCCGGTTCGGCTGGAGGAGTTACGGGTTCTGTTGGTTGTGGTGTATCTGTTGGATTCATACTGCTAATGTTAGCCTACAATGGCTTGCTTGGCAACTTAGTTCCTTACTAGGGCTTTGATAAAACCGTCAAACATAGGGTGCGGTCGGTTGGGTCGACTTTTGAACTCTGGATGGAATTGGCTGGCCAGCAAAAATGGGTGGTCGATACCTTCTATGACTTCGACTAGGTTGTTAGCTGGGTTAACGCCGGTCGCTCTTATGCCCCATGATTCGTATTGATCTCTGTAGTCATTATTGCACTCGCCGCGGTGGCGGTGGCGCTCTACAATCTTGGTCGTGCCATAGGTTTTGGCGGCTAAGCTACCCTTTTGCAGCTCGCAGTCGTAATCGCCAAGACGCATCGTACCACCAGTTTGAAGCAGGCCTTTTTGATCAGCCATGGTGTTAATTATCAGTTCGTTGCTGTTTTCGTCGAGTTCAAAGCTTGTTGCCTTATCAAGGCCGGCGTTACGGGCGGCCGCGATCACTGCCATCTGCAAGCCGAGGCATAGTCCAAGATATGGAGTCTTGTGCTTAAGCGAATATTGCGCCGCCTTGATCTTGCCTTCTAGGCCACGCACGCCGAAACCACCAGGCACCACGATGCCATCATAGTCTTTAAGGTCGGCTGATATATCAGTGCCCGGGTCGTCATATTTAGAAGCGTCAATCCAGTCAATCTTAACCTTTGAATCATTATGCCAAGCGGCCGATTTTAAGGCCTCGAAGACCGACATGTAGGTGTCGGTGTTATCCATATATTTAGCGACAAACGCCACCTTGAGCACGCGTTTATGGTCTGTCGTAGCAAGTTTGACCACTTCACGCCATTCCTTGAGATGGGGCTTTTTGGCCTTTAGACCGAGGCGCTCGACCAAGACATCGGCGATACCGGTGTCTTCGAGAGTAAGTGGTACCTCATAAATACTTTTAGCATTGGGCAGCGACGCGATGTGATCGTTTGGTATGCCCGCGAACAAACTCAATTTGTTAATCGCGGAATCGTTGGCGACGTCTTCACTACGGGCAACCAGTACGTCAGGAGCAATGCCAAGCCCGCGCAGTTCACGGACAGAGTTTTGGGCCGGTTTGGTCTTGGTTTCGTTACTAGCACTGATGTGCGGTAGATACACGACGTGTACATAGGCGCAATTCTCAAGACCGACCTTGACGCCCATTTCGCGGATAGCTTCTACAAATGATAATGATTCGTAATCACCGACAGTGCCGCCTATCTCGACGATGTGCACGTCAAAGCCTTCGCCTGCCTTTTTGATCCAGTCCTGAATTGCCCCTGTAAGATGCGGGATTATCTGGACGTCGTCGCCGTCAAATTTGCCGGCTCTTTCGTCCTGGATTAATTTCAGCAGAACTCGGCCAGACATCAGGCTACTGGCAGAAGTCATTTCTATATCTACAAATCGTTCGTAGTGACCGAGATCTAAGTCGGTCTCGGCACCGTCTTTAGTGACAAAGCATTCGCCATGTTCGCGAGGATTGAGTAGACCGGCGTCAACATTGAGATAAGGGTCGCATTTTTGGAGGTTGACCCGTAAACCGCGCGCTTTTAGTAGGTTGCCAATCGAGGCGGCGGTGATACCCTTTCCTAATCCGGAAAGCACGCCTCCTGTCACAAACACATACTTAGTCGCTTTGGCAGCCACTTCTTACACCTCTCTTAAACATCTTATGCTACAGTATTTCCCCTCCCTTGGCAAGCATTGCCCGACCTAGATATTAATCACCACTCTCGCTGGCTTTTTTGTCTGGGTCGACATGTAAATATCTATAGATAGAAACCACCGCCAAAACAGACAGTTGGTCGGGCTTTGGACGATCAAGTCCGACCACGGCCTCAGCCAGGCCAAAGTCCTCCGGCTTGACTCCTAGCGCCTCAAGAGCCTCAGCTTCGCTCATCGTGTTTTCGGAAAATCGTCTTTGAGTTTCAGGGTCTAGGTCATAGTACCTAGGGTCTACGTAGGGGTTACGATCTTGTTCTGGGTTCACAGGATCAGGCATATTGCCCTATTATATCATAATTTACCAAGTTTGACTAGAGAATTTTGCTATTGCTTAGTTTTTAGGTAAGATTGGGCCGCTTCAAGTTGAGTATCGGTGCCTGCAGCCGCGTCAGCATCGCTTATTTTTATAACTTTGTCAGGGGTAATTCCTTTGTGGTTGATATTTTGGCCGTTGGGACGATACCAGCTAGCAACCGTAACTTTTAGCTGCGAGCCATCTCGAAAATTAATCAGCTGCTGTACGACTCCCTTGCCGTAACTCTTTTCGCCGATTATATATGCAACTTTATTGTCACGCAGGGCGCCGGCCGTAATCTCGCTTGCCGAGGCGCTGCCGCCATTTATTAACACCACGGTCGGGATACCCACTAATGTATTTTGACCGCTTGATACTTCGGTATCAGTAACTTCGCTGCCTTCCCTCTGCTCGAGGATTTTTGAGCCGTCGGGCAGCCATAGACTGGATATTTTTACTGACGAATCAAGTAACCCGCCTGGGTTATCACGCAAGTCTAGGATTATGCCCTTTACGCCCTGCGCCTTAAAATCGGTTGCTGCTTTCTGAACTAGGGCGGCCGTATCGTCAGCGAAGCTAGTGATTTGAATATAACCAATCTTGCCGCCATCAAGTGTTTTGGTCTTCACGCTTGGTAAGTCAATGTCTTGGCGGGTGATTTTGAAGTCGAGAGGTGTATTTTTGTTACGTACAACTTGAAGCTTTACGTCTGTTCCGCTTGGCCCTCTGATACGGCTTACTGCATCATCAATCGACATGCCGGTGGTGGTATTGCCGTTGATCGAAACGATGATGTCTTTGGCTTTTAGGCCGGCTTTGTCGGCCGGCAGTCCATCAATCGGTGCAATTACTTCGAGGTTACCGTCTTTATCAAGGCCAAGCTGGGCGCCTATTCCGCTAAAAGCACTATTTAGTTCATCACTAAATTCCTTGGCTTCCTTAGGCGTAAAATAATTGGTGTATGGATCCTTGGTAGAGTTGGCTAGCCCGTGCTTTAGCCCTTCAATCAGCTGTGCCTCTGTTAATTTGCCATCATAATTTTCTTTGAGAGACTGATAAACTTGGTCGACGCTGTCATAATTTAGGCTGGCTGGTAGTTGCTTATTACTGTTGTTGCCCTTATGAAAATCGATTTTGCCATTGCCGACATTCACGCCGATCATAAAAATAGCTAGCAATATAACAATATTGCCTAGGCTTTTAAAAAAGCTTCTCCAGCCTTTTGGTTTCAACCGCATTGGGTCTAATTATACCAGTTTTAGCTTATGCTTAGAAGTGGATGAAGACTAGGCCGGCTCGGCTTACATTACTGCGGGTTGAGTAGCGCCCATCGAGAGAAGCGTTGTATTGGCTGATATTGAAAGTGCCGTCGCCATTAACACTCTCGACATACATGACATGACCATAGAATCCTGAGTTACTCACGGCGATTGCCCCAGGGGTTGGGTTGTTGTCTACGGGGATGCCGTAAGCGTAGGCATTATCATCCCATTGGTTGGCATTACCGATTCCGCCCCAGTAAGGCATGTCGCGGTTGTTGCGTCCAGCCAAGTAATCTTGATGAACTTTAAAGGCTGTGTAGCTGACGCATTCACGGTTATACATTCCCCACGCGTCAATAACGGAGTCCTGTGGAATCTCACACCAGATAGCCGGATAGCCGCCGCCACAGGCAGGTCCACTACCGGGCGAACCGCCAACGAACCGGCTGTTAGCAGCGATCTGGGCGCGACGCAATTCACCTATCTTGCTCGTATTATTGCTAATTTGAGAGTTGTAAGCTGCCTGCTGTCCCTGATTGTACGATAAAAGCTCGCGCTGTTGTGCCTGGGCACTGGCTAGTTGGGACTGCTGGGCTTTTTGGGAATCAACTAACACATCGAGTTCGCTCTTTTTCTTTTGCAATTCGGTTTGCAATGCGGCGATCTGTTTAATCGTTTTATTTATCTTGTTTTGAGCGGCAATTCGGTACTCTTCTTTGTCAACATAGTCGCTCAAGCTTTTGCTAGTAGCTAATTGCTCGATGGTCGATAAATTGCCATCAACATACATGGCTTTGATATCTTGGCCAAGGTATTTTTTGTGCAGCTTAATGTTATTTTGCGCTTCAACAATCTGTTGTTGCAGGAGCGCTTGTTGGGCTTCATTGGCGTTAATCTGTGTCTGTACCGCATTGATTTCGGCTTGCAGCTTGCTGATAGTGTCTTGATAGCTACTAGCTTGCGAAGACAGACCGTTGAGGACTCCCTGGGCTTGGGCATTTTGCTGTCGCAAGGCGTTGATCTGCGCATCATACTGGTCGGCATGCACTGCCGCGGCCGCGCCAACAAGACCAACTAAAACTAGAGCGCAAAATAGAGCGCGCAATCTATAAAACTGATCTGGCAAATGTTTTGTAGGCATTGTTTTTGATTTTTTTAACCTAGAAACAATTATAACATACCCTTTCAAGCCCCTCTGGGGATAATTTGCTGGTTTTTGCTTATTTTACTTTAAATTTGAGATACCGGCGGGTCGCTATGATTGATGAACCGGCACCTATTATTATACCAATAGAAATCTGCAATCCCAAAAGCTGGAAGAAATGTTCATTAAAGAACTCATTGGCGTAATTAATATCAAGCAGTCCCAGACTACTTGCCTGGAGCGCTCCGCTTGAAGCCAAAAAGGCTGAGTTTACGATCACGATAGAGAATACCGCCGCCAATAATCCATAGATCGCGCTCTCTACGACAAATGGCCCGCGTATATAACTAGTGCTTGCTCCGAGTAAGCGCATTATCGTGATTTCATCCCGTCGATTGAATATCGCCATCTGTATAGTGTTAAAAATCGTCAGCACGCAAGTCATGGCAAAAACAATCACCCCGATAACGCCAATCTTTCTCAGAATGTTTGTGGCATGGGCGATATTATCGATAGCTTCTTTGCGGGTATCGTTGTACGACGGCGAATCTGATGTCTGTAGTGTTTTGTTCTCAGGCCTAACTAGGAAATCCTTGATTTGCGGCACTTCATTTAGATTGTATGGATAAACTTGAATAGTCGCCGGAATCGGGTTGTCAGCCTGTATCACCGCAGTGACTAGCTCTTTGTTATTTTTATTTTGGTCGATATAGGCTTGAGTTGCCTGCTGCTTATTGAGGTAAATGACCTTGCTTACGGTTGGCTGCTTTTTAAGCTTCGCGACGAGTGATTTGGCCTGACCTTCTGTCGTAGAATCCTTTAAATACGCCGAGACGCTGATTTTAGCTGTTATATCGACGATAGTGTTTTCGAATGTGGCGTTGGCAATGACAGAAAAAAGTACGATGGTTAGCGTCACCGACATTACCGCAATCGCGGCCACTGCCAGACTAACGCTGCGCATAAAATTCACTATGCCCGTATGAATGATCCGCCAATAAGTGATTAATCGTCTTTTCATATCTTGTAAGTTGCGTTAGCCCTGTCGCTAGTTATCTTGCCGTCTTGGATTGTGACAACACGACGTTTTAGTTTATTAACAATCTCCTGGTTGTGGGTTGTTAAAAGAACTGTGGTGCCATATCTGTTAATTTTTTCGAGAACCTTAATGACATCCCAGGCATGCTTTGGGTCGAGATTACCAGTTGGCTCATCAGCGATTAATATACGAGGCTGTCGCACGATGGCCCGAGCAATTGCGACGCGCTGACGTTCGCCGCCGGAAAGTTCCCTCGGCATGCGGTTTTCTTTGCCTTTTAGGTTTACGATGTCTAGTACCTTTGGTACGGTGTGCTTAATCTCCCGGTTACTTATCCCTACTATTTCGAGGGCGAACGCCACATTTTCAAATACGGTCTTGTTGGGTAACAGTTTAAAGTCCTGGAAAACAACCCCGATTTTGCGTCTAAGCATTGGGATCTCTTTGTCGGCCAATTTGTCATAATCTATACCCCCGACAATGATCTTGCCACTGGTTGGGCGCTCCTCGCGAGTCAATAGCCTGAGCAGCGTTGTTTTGCCGGCGCCGCTTTGCCCGACCACAATAACGAATTCCTTTGGATCAACATGTAAACTTATGCGGTCTAGCGCAGTCCCCTCGGTCTTTGGATATTTCTTGGAAACTCGATCGAGTAAAATCATTAGGACTATTATAACAAGGATTGAGTGTGGAAGTTCATTTCGGCGAATTAGGTTTAGTCGGACTGAGCCGTACGACGGCGAATGTATTTAAAATTATCTAACATTGCGTTTGCTGTCGGCCGTGCACCAGCCCCTGCTCCTAATATGCCATAGCTACCATCGTCCTTTGCTTCACCTGCCCCACCTAAGCGGATGAAATACCCCGCCTGCGGCCCCCGGCTATTTCTAAAGAATCTAAGCCCTGTCTTGCGATCCACCCTCTGTAAGCCGCCGATAATCAGCCAACCGTCATGATAGAGCTTAAAGCCTCCCATGCGACCTTTTTCGGCCTTATTTGCCAGCCGCTCTTCGGACTCCGGATACAACGATACCAAATACCTATAGCTGCGAACCCGCGCAATTGCCTCCAATACCTGGTCGTTGTCTAACTCAGTTTGGAGAGCGTCCGTGGGCAAAGCTGCCAGGTGCGGAAATATAGTATTCCATAAAATGGTCATCTTTCTGGGTATATCAAGCTTGGCTTCATTCCGTATAATTTCCAGTTCATCTCGCATGCCCGGTTCACCGGGCTCTACCAGGCCCGCAACCTCGGCCATTTCAACTGCCTCAACAACTGTCTTGCCTTTTTGGACCTGGCCAAAAATAAATGTATGGGTGGCGTTAGGAGCTAAGTGTATCTCTCTGACGTTCTCAGGGTCCAGCGTAAATAATTCCAATGAAGGAATTAGTCTGGCCCCCCCGCCAAAAGTTGCCCAGTAACCTAGCTGTCCGGGCAGCGTAGTTAATTCGCGAAAGTTATCCGCTAATGATGTCTTTTCTGCTGTCACGACTGTCTTGCCTAACTGCAGCTGACGCCTCATCAGCGAAACCATCGGTTCGTTATCTTGGGTCGCTGGGGTTGATATAAAGATTACTTCTGTGTCTGGTGGGATTTCAGTTGGCTCGATGCCAGATACAATCTCGCCGTGGCTACCGCCACGGTGCCAACCATCAGATCGAAGCACGTAATTTGGCTGTGCCTTTAGGCCGTGCCTCGTGGCAACGCTCTCTTTAGCGAGCATGTCAATATACGATTGACCGATGTTACCCGCACCTACACTTACCCAGCCGCCAGGTTCACGTTCGGGTGTTTGGATCATAATAATCTTCTCCCCTTAGGGGGAAGTATATTATCCTCTCGTTTTTTTAACTATGCAAGCATTAGCAGTCTAGTGATCAAGTGTAAATTCAAGGTACGCGTCGATCAGCTTATCGAGTTCACCATCAAGTACCGATTCGGGATCGCTGGTTTCGTACTTGGTACGAAGGTCTTTCACTTGCTTGTAGGGATGCAGTACATAACTGCGAATTTGGTTGCCCCACTCAGCTGACTGGCTCGGGCCCTTAAGCTGGTTGATTATTTCGGTGTGCTGCTCCATCTGCAGTTGGGCAAGCCTTGAACGTATAATTGTCATCGCGGTCTCTTTATTTTGCAACTGCGATCTTTCATTTTGGATTGCGACAGTTATGCCGGTAGGAATATGCGTTATCCTGACAGCGGAATCTGTCGTATTGACCGATTGACCACCGTGCCCCCCGCTTCTATAAACGTCGACTTTTAGATCTTTTTCATCAATCTCAAGCTCGTCAGGCTTGTTGATCTTAGGCATAACCTCGACTTTAGCAAAACTTGTCTGGCGCAAATTGTCTGAGTTGAATGGACTCAGTCTAACTAGTCGGTGAACGCCGTGCTCGCCCTTTAACTTGCCATAGACGTTAGATCCGTCGACTTGAATCGTTATGCTTTTTAGGCCGGCCTCTTCGCCAGGAGACTCATCTACAATACTAGCTCGCCATCTGTTATTTTCGAAGAATCGGCTGTACATTCTGAACAACATTTGTGTCCAATCCTGCGCGTCGGTGCCCCCGGCACCGGCATATATTGACACAATAGCGTCATGGTCATCATAGGGTCCGTTGAACTTAAGATCGTCCTTAAGCTCGTTGAATTCTGACTCTAGGCCATGAAGTTGGGTCTCTAGCTCCGTTTTGATACTGGCGTCGTTTAGGCCAATAAGCTCTTTGACTTCAGCTATGCTTTTAATAATGTCTTGCCACGGCTTAATCTTAGCCTCAAGCTTAGCTAGCTCTTGCATGGTTGTTTGGGCAGCGGCTGAATCATCCCAAAAATTCGGTTGCTTACTTTTGGATTGAAGCTCCTCTAGTCGTTGCCCCGCATCCTCTAGCTTAAGCTGCTTGGCGGCTTGCTGTATCTGTTTATCAAGCTCTTCAACTTGACTTTTTTGGTCTTCCATTAAGTCCAGTATACCAGCTCATTTTTGCTTGGATGATTTAGCCGGCCATAGCGAAGAAATTTGCTGTTGCAACTCATGCGCGAAGGTCTCGCCGCAATTCCCTAGAACGCCAAAACCCCAGAGATCCTCTTTAAACATGGCTGCCCCGACCTCCACGATTCGCTTTTTATTGACTGCTTTAATGCGCTCGGGAATTTGCTTGTAATTTTCGATCGTGCCGTCAAAGAAATAGCGGCTGGCGTAGGCAGCGGCTGTCGCGCCAACTGTTTGCCCGCTACGATGAAACCTGCCAAGCGCATATTGTTTAGTTGCCTCTATTTCAGCATCCAATATATCTCCGGCTACTATCTTCTGCAGCTCTGTCACCGTGATTTCAAGTAAGGCTTTAACGTTCTTATCTGAAACTTGTGTGCCAAACCACCAGTTACTGGCATCTCGTGTGTAGCTTAATCCTGAGCTCATTCCATAAACCAGTCCACGCTCTCTCGCTGTACCTAAAATTTTAGAATAGAGCGTTTCCGTAAGCATAGTATTAGCCAGACTCAGCGCGTCTGTTTCGGCCTCATCCATTCGACGATTCATAAAGGTATCGATGTAAAAGTAGAGGTTTTCAACTGTGTCGTTAGCTACATAGATCGGCTTTTGAATTTTTTTGGGGCGCTCATGTGGCAGCTGAAATCTTTTGCCCTCCGACGGCAATGCGGCTGACTCCATCATATCGATTAGAGCTGTAGTACGGCTCTTTGAAAGATTACCCGCCACGACAAAGCGCATATTTTTTGCGAAATGAGTACGCTTGTAGTGCTCACGGACATCTTTGAGCTTAACGTTTTTCATCAGTTCAAGACGTTCGGCATCTGTTTTGGCGATTAAGCCAAGGCTGTGCCGCATTTCCAGGCTTAGGCGTCTGAAGTGGTTGTTGCTGCGGGCAGCCATCTCTTCTTGAACGTTTCCAAATTCAGCTTCAAACTCATCTGCCAAAAACAAAGGCTTCGTAATCGCGATCAAAAGGAGACCGAGTACCCTATCCCACTCAAAGTCGGCTGATTCAGCCTCGTAGGTAATATCATAAACGCCCGTGGTAGCATTGCTGTAAGCTCCGTTCTTTTCTAGCTCAGCTTGGAAATCCCTTGCCCGTGGGATGAGTTCATTAGCACCAAGCAAGACGTGCTCCATCAAGTGTGGAACCTCCCATTTGTCATGTTCGACTAAATACTCGCCAGCTCGGAAATTTATATCTACCGTCATCACAGAAGCGTCCGGTATATGAACTAACAGACCTTTGGAGCCATTTCTTAAACGAACTTCGCTGACGGTATGCCGCACGGAAACTACTTTTTCCTTCGTTTAGCGGCTGTCTTACGCTTTCGTTCCTTTTTGCGGGCTTTTTTGATATTTGTGATCTGTTTCTTCTTTTCGACCTGGGCCGTCTTTTTATCAGTAAAATCGCGTTCGCTTAGTTCGGTATCTGTCGTAATTATTTGTGACGCATTGTCGACGGAACCACGTGCCGCCAGCGTTAGTTCTGTCTCTGTGACTCGGTCCAGCTCCTCCTGTGAAACCGGCTGGGCATGGAATAGGTGCATAACGACGTCGTGTCGCAAAGTGTTTTGCATGTCGTCAAACAGCATTTGCCCCCGGCGGCGATATTCCACCAATGGGTCCTGTTGACCAACACTCATCCAATGTATTCCTTCTCGCAAGTGATCCATGTTTTCGAGGTGCTGCATCCAGAGATTATCTAGAATCTGTAAATATAGGTCTCTTTCGATTTTTCGCATAATATTAGGCGTAAAGGCCGTCTCACGGGCGGCATAAAGTTCGGCCGCTTCGGCCTTTAAGACTTTCTCGAATTTGGTTGCGTCCGTGTCAAACAATCGGTCGAGCGACTCATCGTCAAATGGGAATGTTTCTTTCAGGAAATCCTCAAACTGGTCAGATGTGACGAGTTCGGATGTTGCTAGGTTGTGCGCCTCATCATTGATCAATATTTTGATTCGCTTGCTGATGTCGCTGGCCTTAAGTACCTCACGACGCATGGCATATACCGCCTTACGATGCCGGTTCATCACGTCATCGTACTGGACAACGCTTTTACGCTGGTCAAAATGAAAGCCTTCCACTTTCTTTTGGGCACCTTCTAGACTTCGACTAATTAAGCGATTCTCAATTGGAGTTTCATCGTCAACGTTAAGTCGGTTCATGATGCCAGAGATCTTTTCACCGCCAAAAATTCGCATCAAATCGTCTTCGGTACTCACAAAGAACTGGGTAATACCCGGGTCTCCTTGCCGGCCAGAACGTCCACGTAACTGGTTATCGATGCGGCGGGATTCATGGCGCTCAGAGCCAAGCACAAACAATCCGCCCAGGTCTTTGACCCCTTCGCCAAGCACAATGTCAGTACCTCTACCGGCTATGTTGGTTGCAAGCGTAACCGCTCCCTTTTCGCCTGCCTGAGCAACGATCTTGGCTTCGCGTTCGTTGTTTTTAGCGTTTAGAACTTGGTGAGGAATTTTAGCCTTGTCGAGCAAAGCCCCCAGTGCTTCGTTCTTTTCGATCGAAACGGTGCCAATTAGGACGGGCTGACCCTTTGTGTGGAGAGTCTGCACTTCGCGAGCTATAGCCTTAAACTTAGCCTTCTCAGTCCGATAAATACGATCTGTTCTGTCAATCCTAGCTAGACCGCGATTGGACGGAATCTCAACTACGTCCAGTTTATATATTTGATGGAATTCCTCGGCTTCGGTCAGCGCCGTACCAGTCATGCCTGCCAGCTTTTCATACAGTCGGAAGTAATTCTGAAAAGAAATCGTCGCAAGTGTCATGCTCTCTTGCTGAACTTCCACGCCTTCTTTTGCCTCAATCGCTTGGTGCAAACCCTCGTTATATCGCCGGCCTGCCAAGAGACGACCTGTGAATTCGTCTACGATAACGACCTCACCTTCTTTGGTCACGACATAGTCTTTGTCGCGCGTGAATAGCGCGTAAGCTCGCAAAGCCTGCTGCAGGTGATATATTGTGCGGATATTTTCGGAACCGTATAGGTTGTCTATGCCCAATATCTTTTGAACTTTTTCGACCCCGGCATCAGTTAATATGACGGTTTTGCGCTTTTCGTCTGTTTCAAAATGTTTCTCTTTAGACAGCTGACGAACAACTTTAGAGAACTGGGCATAGGCAGTGCCGCTAGTCACACTCGGAGCGCTAATGATAAGAGGCGTGCGAGCCTCGTCAATCAAAATGGAGTCGACCTCGTCAACGATGGCATAGTGCAGATCTCGCTGTCGGAGCTGGTCTTCCTCGCGAACCATGTTATCCCGTAAGTAGTCAAAGCCGTATTCGTTATTGGTGCCGTATGTGACATCGGCAGCATAGGCTTCCTGGCGCGTGGACGGCTTTAGATGACTAAAACGCTCGTCTTCGTGGTCAGTGTTGGTGAACTTCGGGTCATATATGTAGCTATGATCACCCACAATAACTCCGGTCGTCATACCCAGAAAATCATAAACTTGTCCCATCCAGCCAGCATCGCGCTGGGCCAGATAATCGTTTACCGTGACAACATGCACGCCCTTCTCTGTTAATGCGTTGAGATAAACCGGAGCAGTCGCTACCAGTGTCTTGCCTTCGCCGGTTTTCATTTCTGCTACGTTGCCTTCGTGGAGTACCATGCCTCCAATCAACTGCACGTCGAAGTGTCGCTGCCCTAATGCTCTGGTTGCTGCCTCGCGTACCACTGCAAAAGCATCAGCTTGGATAGAGTCTAATGATTCTTTTTTAAGTCGTTTTTTAAGCACATCGGTCTGGGCTTTTAGCTCTTTGTCGCTTAGCTTTTTGTACTTTTCGGCAAGATCATTAACCTTAGCAACCCGCTTGCGCAGGCGCTTGACCGTTCTAGCTTGTGGGTCCCCCAAAATTTTCTTAAATACAATGTGCATCGTCTAGCTGTTTTCCCTCAAAATACCTATGAAACCCTGAATGTTGTTAGCCTATATTATAGCCGCTTTTGGAACTAATTGCGACCAATATTAACCTTTAGCTCTGCCAACTTTGCGCCGTAGACGACCAAACAGATGACGATGCATCTTGCCTCCGTGGTGCTTGTCTTTGTATTTTTGCAATTGCTGCTTGAGCTTAACTTCGGTGATGTCAACGGCGGCATACATATTTATAGCGCTTTCTTTGACTATAATGGTCTGATGGGGCAAAAACAGGGTAACCTCACAGGTAAAACGATTGTTGTTTTTGCTCTTGCCTTCTTTAAGGTGGACTTCTGCGTGGGCGCTTTGCCGGCTGTGCTTTGAAATGTATTTGTCTAGGCCGCCGATTTTTTTGGTTACATAAGCCTTGAGCTTGTCATCTACTGTCGCGTGCACACCATTAATTTCAAACTTCTGGAACATAATTCCCCTCTCGTTTTAACGTGTGGATTTGTTTTATATACACCTTCTATTATACGCTCTTCGAACAATCAAATCTCGCTACGACCGCCCATAAACGGCTGCAGACTCTCGGGTACTTTGAGCTTACCTTGTTTGGTCTGGAAGTTCTCGATTAAGGCGATCGATAAACGACTAAATGCCGCGGCTGTGCCGTTTAGAGTGTGAACGTACTCGGTCTGTCCTGCCTCGTTTTTGTAGCGGATATTGAGACGACGAGCTTGATAATCAGTTACATTTGAACAACTCATTAATTCACGATAGCTCTTGTCGGCTGGGCTCCAATACTCAATGTCAAATTTCTTATAGGCGGATTGTCCTAGGTCGCCAGCGGCGATTCGGACCTTGCGATATGGAATTCCAAGATTCTGACAAAGCTGCTCCTCGAGCTCAACGAGTTTTTGATGCCAATGTTCACTATCCTCGGGCTTACAAAAAACATATAGCTCTAGCTTGTTAAATTGATGTACGCGATAGAGTCCGCGGCTATGCCTCCCATATGCTCCCGCCTCTTTGCGATATGCTGGGCTTAAACCAGCATAAAGTAGCGGTAATTTAGCGGTTTCTAGAATTTCGTCGGAGTGAAAGCCCGTAATCGGGATTTCGGCGGTCGCGATAAGATTTAAATCTTCACCTTCAATTTTATATATCTGATCCTCGTCGCCCCTAGCCATGAAGCCAGTGCCTTTGATGGTCTTAGAATTTACTAAATTTGGAACAGTTATCGGCGTAAAGCCATACTTTGCGGCTAGCTGTAAGCCAAACTGAAAGACAGCTAACTCAAGCTGAACCAAATCACCTTTTAAGAAGTAGAACTTAGCACCGGCTACCTTGGCGCCACGCTCAAAATCAATCGATCCATTTGCCTCACCCCAGCTAAGGTGATCAACCACATCATCTTGACGAGGTTCTCCCCACTTTGTTTCTTCGCGATTGTTTTCTTCACCCCCTTCTGGCGTGTCATCGGGGAAAACATTTGGTATGGCTTCTAGTAGTTCAAGGTAACTCTTGTCAACCGAAGTCTGCTGTTGCTCCAGTTTTGCAAGTCGATCTTTTAGTTCCCTACCGGCTTCGATTTGTTCTGGGGACGGCTTTTGACCCTTTGCCTGAGCAGATTGCTCGTTACGCTGCCGACGTAACTCTTCAACTTGCTGCAATAATTCGATGCGTTCTTTGTCCAAGCCCAAGAGCCGCTGAACGTTAACTTCATAGCCTTTTTGTCTGGATTTTTTGGCAACCAGATCGGCGTTCTCCCGAATAAACTGAATATCTAACATATGACTAGTATAACTTAGCTTTACTGGTTTTTCTTAGCCTGGATATCTTTAATTGTCAGTTCGGTCCGCGCGCGAGCATATGTACAAAATTCGCAGGCACCCCCCATTGCCGCCGTTCCCACAGAGGGCATATTGTCATCTTCGAGACAGGCTTTCATCTTGGCCAGGGTAGGCTCTACCCAAGAATCGCTCCCTCTATAGCCGATTACCTTGGTGCGAAACTCTAGCTGATCATTAAAGCCATCAAGATCAAAGCGTCCGTTGGTATAAACAAAATAACCTGTGTCGTTAACTTTGAAACCATTTTGCCGCAGTAACCACTGGTAAACTTCAAGCTGCCGCTTGTAACTGATCTGCCAGTCCGAGTCTATGCCAACCTCGGAGCTTTTAGCAGTAGCTTTGTAGTCAACGACGATCAATTCGCCATTTTCATTTACCCAAATATCATCAACGGCCCCAAACACCTGGAAGTTGGTTGGCTCGTGAAGAGCTTGCACCCCAGTAAAATTGTAGCGCCATTTATCTAAATCATCATGCTGAAACGGCACGGCATTGATCTGATTGTCAGTCATTAGTGGATGGGGCTCGGCTTTGGCACGATAGATATCGAACTCTTTTTTAAACAATTCATCGATTGCTTTGTTGATATTAAACGGCGGACTGCTGGGACGCTTAATCTTTAAGCGTGCATCGAGCCAAAAACAACGCGGGCACTGTGTGAAGAGCTCGATTTTTGAGCGGCTAACTTTAAATGGATCAGCCTGTCCGGGTAGATAGGGCTGTGTGCGCCTCGAATATGCCATTGCTCCTATTGTAACAAGCCAGTCTAGATTTCTTCGAGGATGCGCATTAACTCTTCTGGTGTATCTGCAAGAGCCGTTGGTTTGGCATCCTTAAGGTTTTGCCTGCTGGCAAAACCCCAACTCACCGCTATTGTACGCATACCAATGGACTTAGCTGCCTCTACATCACGCAGTTCATCGCCAACATACACCGCATCAGCCAATTCAAGTTTTTGATCATTTAAGAGCTGCTTAAGGGCTGGCCCTTTGCCAAAGACGCCCACCCCGCCGTAAATCTGAAGAAAATGTTTATACATTTTATGTCGATGCAGGAACATGCGCACATTACGTACCGTGTTATTACTAAGAACGAATAATTCATGACCCTCGGCATGAAGCTTACGAATTAACTCGGGCATGCCACGAAAGGTATTGAGCTTTTTGATTGTTTTGCGCATGCGCGAACGGCCTTTAAAAAATAAGCGCGGCATTTGCCACCAATGAAAACCTAGCTTTTTTGACATAGCGATCATCGAAACTCCTTTTAGCTCGCTTCTCGCCTGCTTCCCCAATGGGGCAACACCAGCCTCTTCTGCTAAAAAATCTGCCACATAGTCGAAGCTATCGGCAATAGTGCCATCAAAATCAAAAATTATTACAGCCACAGCGCTAGTTTACACGACTTAAGCTCATCGTCACATTGCTCTAGGTCGGTTATCTGCGTAACATAGACTTATGAGAAGGCTTGAAACAACAACTCTCGGAGGTGGCTGCTATTGGTGCCTTGAGGCCTTTTATCAGCGAGTCATTGGGATTGAGTCAGTTATATCTGGCTACAGCGGTGGCCACGTTGATAACCCGTCCTCTGAGCAGGTTTATACGGGTAGAACCGGCCATGCGGAAGTCGTTCAGATAAAATTCGATCCGGCAATTACAAGCTACAAAGAAATCCTAGAAATATTTTTTGTGATGCACGACCCGACTACCTTGAATCGGCAAGGCAATGACGTTGGCGAGCATTACCGCTCAGTGATTTTTTATCATGACGATACCCAGCAAAGAATTGCCGAGGATATGAAAACTAACTTTGCGGCCAAGCTATGGCCGGATCCGATCGTGACCCAAGTTGTTGCTTATTCGAAATTTTGGCAAGCCGACGAAAATATGCAGGACTTTTACAATAAGAACCCAAACGCCGGCTATTGTCAGGTCATAATTGACCCAAAGATCCAAAAACTGCGACAGAAATTTGCCAGTAAACTAAAAACTTCTTAATACTGTTTTGACAGCATAAAAAAGCACAATAATTCCTAGGGCTCGGCGGAAATAATTAACGCCTTTGAATATCTCAAGATAACACCATATAATTAAGGCCGCTTCGGCTAGCCATGTTAAGATATTTGAAATCGTGCCCTTGCTGAAAAGCAATGCTATAAACGTGAAAATCGCCCAACCATACAGCCACTTATTTGGCAGCTGCCAAATAACAACTTTGCCATCGTCGTCTCGCCAAATTTTGTTCCAAATACTTTTTATCATATTGCCTTTCAACTTAATTATATCTATTCCAAATCCCTGATTTTATCGTGGTCCAAACCGTAGTAGTGTGCGACTTCGTGCCATATGGTGTGCTTTATCTCCTCTTTAAGTTCGTCGATTGTACTTGCGCGCCACTGCAAGGGGACTTTAAAAAGCGTGATCTTGTCGGGCAAAGTCCGAGTCATTCCCTGTCTTTTTGTCAGCGGTACACCTTCATATAATCCAAGTAAAGTTTGATTAGGCTGCAGTCCGGTACTTTGCCTCTGCTCTTCCGTAGGTAAATCCTCATATAGTATTGCCACGTTTTCTATATTTTTGACGTGATCCCCGGGCAACTCAGTCATGGCCTGATTAATTAATTCTTGAAACTGGTCGTCGCTAACTTCAATCATTTATGCTTCAAGGCGCAGACGCTTTAATAGCCACTCGCGTGGCAAAATACTGAGAAACCACCCGGCGCGCGGCCCGGACTGCTTACCAATCAATGCCTGATAGAGTGTGGTGAATAATTCTTTTGGTTCCAGTTGACTACTATCTTTTAGTTCGTAGATTGCTTGGTGAAACCAAGCCCCGTCCGCGTCATCAGGCGCGTCTGAAATTTTATCCGCCAAAAAAGTTAGGTAGGCTGTCTGCTTGTCGGTAAAATCTGATTTAGTAACGGATTGGGCCAGCTGAAACTTTACGTCTTCCGGAGCGCGTTTATCAAGCCAGGTACTGATAAAAGTAAGCTCTGCTTGAATAATTTCCGCGTCCTGATTGGCAAGTTCCGCGTATTCAGTCCTGCTTATTATATCGAGAGTTCGCTTCGGATCCCTTAAAGCAGCCTGGTAGCTAGCAACAAGTAATGAAAATGGGACGCGACTGACAGTTTTTTTATCAATACCGCGAGTTGATATTTGCAGGAGCTGCTCTTCGCTATCGTTGCGGTCGGTTTTTGCCGCAAAAGCTGCAAATTCATCCATTAGCTGGACAACACCGTTAACTGGATCAAAATATAGCCTTTTCAATGGTGGTGAACGCAAAATAAAGAAGCGCATGACCTCCGGTGGCATTATCTTAGCAGCCTCCAGAGCATCCAGTCCGGTACCTTTGCTGGCGCTCATTTTTTTAGTATCGCCAGCCATGTTTATAAAGTCATATGAAACCGGGTATGGGGCGTCATCTTCGTAAACATCTTTCATAATTTGCACGCCTGTATCATAAGAACTACCCTTGGTCATATGGTCACGACCGGAAGGTTCAACATGCACTTTTAGCAGCCACCAACGGCCCGGCCAATCTAAGCGCCAATCGAGCTTAACTTCCCCTTTGGAATAGTCGACTGTTTGAGTTTCACCTTCTGAGTCCTGATACTGCAGGGTTTTTGCTGACTCATCTATGCTCAAGAATTTGCGATTTTTTAACCTGCCATCCTCCATGACCTGAATTGGCGTCCAGTGTTCATCCAATTGGCGTCCAGAAATCTTTTCTAAAGCCTGCTTAGCCTGAGGGACTCGCTCCAAACTTCGCTCAATTGCTGGCACCATAAAGCCTGCCCGGTATTTCTCATGTGATCTAACAAATTCAACATCGACCCCTAAAACCTCGCAAGTATCGATCAGCCCTTTTAGGAAAAATTCAGCGTACGATGTATCGCTCTTATCTGGAGCCGGGATATCACAAATCGGGAAACCCAAATATTTATCGTATCCGGCTGGTACGTTAATCGGCAGTTTACGCAGTGCATCCAGGTCGTCAACAAATTGGATATGCTTGGCTTGGCGCCCACGCCGCTGTAGCTCAAGCATAATCGCATCGGCTGTCACCAGCTCACGCATATGCCCCATATGATAGCTACCGGAAGGCGAACTACCAGATTCAATTAACATCTCCCCATCAGGATGACGCTCAATAATGTCATCGACAATCTTATTTAACCACTGCATTAGCTAAAGTATAGCGGAGTTTCTATCTGTTAGCCAGCCTAGCCTATATCGGTGATCTTGTAAGTGGTCGTGTCGGCTGGAGTCTTGATTTCAACTGTTTCGCCAACTTTTTTGCCAATTAGCGCCTGACCAATTGGTGATTCGTCGCTGATTTTGCCACTCAATGGATCGGCCTCAACCGTGCCTACAACCTGGAATTCCTTAGTCTTGCCACTGCCCTTCAATTTAACGACTGAACCTAGCTGAACCTTGCTGTCTCCACGAGGCTTCTTGATAATTTCCGCGTTCAGTAGAATGTTTTCAACCTCAGATATACGAGTTTCGTTGCGGTCTTGCTCGGCTCTGGCGGATTGGTATTCGGCGTTTTCAGCGAGGTCACCCAGTTCGCGCGCTGTTTTTATCGCGTCGGCAATCGCCGGACGTTTTGCAGTTAGGGTGTCTAATTCAACTTGTAATTCATCAACGCCAGCTTGGGTCAATCGAAATAGCTTCTTCATTCTAAGCAACCCTCCTTAAGAGTTCTTCGCCGTCAAGCGACTCGGCATTATCTTTGGTGCGTGCTTTCAGTTCAATGTGACCGCTGGAGGCAGTTTTGTCGCTGATCACTACCCTATATGGTATGCCCAGTAGATCAGCGTCTGCGAACTTTTCACCAGCTCGAAGATCACGGTCATCATATATTACCTGAACACCAGCTGCTGTCAAGCGATCATATAACACATCAGCCTGTTGAACTACAGGCTCATTATCGCCAAGTCGAGCGATGTATATTTTTGCAGGGGCAACGCTTTCCGGCCACACCAAACCCTTATCATCGGCCATTTTTTCTGCGATGACTCCCATCACTCTAGTAACCCCAATTCCGTACGATCCCAGGTGAACAAACTGCTTCTCTCCTTGCTCGTTTGTAAAGCTAAAGTCCATCTTTTCACTCTTCTCAGTGCCGAAGTTAAAGATATTACCGACTTCGCTACTTTTTACCTCTTCTAGCTCGTCACGCTTGACGCCCAGCTTTTGGAGGCTTTCGTCATCCATAACTTCTTGATTAATGGCAATATTCTTGCCTTTGTGCAGATATATTGTGTCCTCGCCGGCTTGGCAGACTGTTTGGAATTCGTGGCTAAACTTCGTGAAGGCGCCCCCACTAGCGAACGTTACGTAGGTGTCTTCGCCAATTCCAAGTCTGTCGTATACCTTTTTGTAGGCTTCGATGACAGAATCGTAGTATTTGTCGTGAGTCTGCGCGTCTACGTTCATGGAGTACATGTCTTTCATAACAAATTCCCGTCCACGCATAATGCCGCTCTTGGCTCGAAGCTCGTTCCTAAGTTTAGTTTGGAATTGATAGACGCTAACCGGTAGATCCTTATAGCTACTTATATACTGCTTCATCATCTCAACTATGGGCTCTTCGTGCGACCATGCCAAACCTACCTCAGAGCCGTCTTTGAGCTTTGACTTAAACCAAATATCGACGCTACCATCGTCCCACCTTCCGGTCACTTCCCATGGTTCACGAGGCTGAAGATTTGTCATGATAAGTTCTTGTCCGCCGATGGCGTTCATTTCTTCACGAACAATACGTTTGATATTCTTGACAACACGAAGCCCTAAGGGAGTGTAGGCATAAACCCCGGCCATTTCTTTGTGAATATAGCCAGCTTGAATCAACAGCTGAGCATTTTTGGATGTCTCATCCGCAGGCACAGACTTACTTGTTTTTGTGAATAGTTGGCTCAGCCTCATATGAATGCAATTGTACCCTACCTAGCATGGAGGATAAAGAGACTGACGAAGGCAATGCCGTTTTTTATGGCATGCAAACCAATCGAAGCCCAAAGCCCGCCGCTGGCTTCGCGCAGGCCGATCAGAATCAAACTAAGTATAAAGGTATCAATACCTGCGATGTATAACAGCCCTCCACCGCTACCCTGCAACAGATGGCCTGATGCAAATAGTAAACTCGTGATTAATGCCGCGAACAAAATAGGCATGCCCTTTTTTAGGCTGCCATATAACATACCTCTAAATATTATCTCCTCTGTAATCGGAGGTAGTACGACCAGTGCGATTGCAATAAAAAATAACTGGGCCGGATTGTAGGAAGCATTGAAGCCGAGGTCTTGAGCCTGATTTACATCAAGTCCAGGTACAAAAAACTTGATCACAGCAACGCCAACAGCAAAAGTTACTATGTATACAGGCAGCGCAGCCAGGCTCCAGCCTAAGTCAATCCATTGTGGTTTTCGTAAACCGATAATTTTGAAACCGACCTTGTGTCTTTTGAGATAATAATGCAGCGGCAATAGAATGAAAGTCGCCGTCAAGACCAGAAATATTATGCGCGAAGTCAGAGAGTTATTTAGCCACTGTTCACCTTCTGCTTTCGACCATCCAGCGAGCTCTGGGACCAGCAATATTAATATGCTGGCAGCAAACTGAGCCATTAAAAAAAGCAAAACAGTAAAAAGCGCGCCCAGCCATGGATTCCATGGAACTATGCTGGATTTCTTATCTACCGAGCTCTGATTCGTGACAGTCTCTTTAGAAGAAGCGTTTGACATCGACAAATGTAATTAAGATTATTAAGCCAAGTAAAACCACAAAACCGGCCGCATTTATATTTTCTTCCATTTTTGCCGACAGAGGTCGTTTCAAAATACCATGGGCAGCAAGCGTCATCCACAGCCTGCCCCCATCCAAAGCTGGAAACGGCAGTATATTCATAATCGCGAGGGTCAGCGAAATAATTGCGATGATAAATAACATGAACTGAAAACCAAGCAGACTGCCGTCCTTCATGATCACAAATATGCCAACTGGACCGGAAACCTGCGAAGAAGCCGTGGTTTGTCCGTTTTGTCGGGCAGTCGTGTTGCCCGTTACCGCCCCTGCGATCAAGCTGCCCAAGCCACCAATCGCATGGCCTAAGCCTTGAAAAGTCAGCCCTGTGAGCTGAGCCGTAAATCCGACAGCGACCACTGGCGCAGACCAGGTTGACCTTCGGAGCGTGAACTCGGCTGGACTAATACCTAGATAGCCTTTGGGGTCATTGGTTTTTTTGCTTGCTTCAACCGCCTCTTTCGTAAGTAGGGTGGTCTGCGCGGTCTTGTGCTGGCCGTCTCTAACGAAGTAAATATTCACTTTTTCGCCGGCGAATTGCTTGGTTACGCTAGGCAGATCATCCGCCGTCGAAATTCCTACTGGACTGCTGCCCGCCACGCCAATATCGGTTAGCTCATCCTGTGATTTCATACCGGCCTTACTGGCTGGCGAGCCTTCACTAATGTATCCGACCAGCACTTTTGAAGAAACTAGCTGGGTGTCACGCTGAACAGTAAATTGATTATCTATCAGCTTGGGCATGCCGATAAGGGCCAAAATCGTAAATAGAACTATCGCCGTAAGTAGGTTCATCACAACTCCAGCAGCCATAATCTTGGTCTTTACCCAGAGTGTAGCCGCACCAAAAGTACCTTTGGCGGTATCACTGTCATGCTCGCCCTTCAGCCTAACAAAGCCACCCAGAGGAACGGCATTTATCGTAAAGTCCCAGCCGCCTTTAGTCTTCCTCTTATACAGTCGTGGCGGAAAGAATATGCCAAATTCCTCAACGTCAACGCCGTTACGTCGCGCAACGATGAAGTGCCCATACTCATGTACTACAACCAGCCCGATAAACAAGATCAGGCCCACGATCAATAATATAACTGCCATTAGTACTATTGTAGCAAAGTGCATAAACCTCTTTACAAGCCAGTCGTGGTGTATATAATTATGTTTAAGCTTACAAAAAGCCAAAACGCGTAAAAATAAAACGCAAATAAAAACAGAGGTTAACAAGTGAGCCGTGGACAAATACCAGCCATAGGAGTTGGTAATGATTTTGTTAGGGTAAAACCCATGCTTAAGCCGGTGCAGCAGATTTCTGCGGCACCCAGCTTAGCTATACCCGTTATTTCCGTGCTCGATGATCTTACGCTTGATATCGAGCCGAGGATCATTTCCAAAAAACAATCAAGATTTGGTCGGATACTTGATTTGCTGCATCGTTATAGCCTAGGCGCCTTCGCCTTATTATTTTTGCTGGTAGCCTCATCGGCAATACAGGTGGCAAATATCTATCAGACGACTCGACTCACCCTCAACACATCCTCCGGGCAAATCGCCGCCCATCCTACTTCACGACCTCAATCAGGTCCAAATTTAATTGTGGCTGAAGCCGATCTAGCTACTGTCACGAAAAGCATTACAGCACAGCCAATCAATCTAGAAGTAGCTGGTAAAAACGTCGCGGTAAGTCCAGACGTTATCAGCAGCTGGCTTAAAATCGTCACCGAAAAATCCGGCACCTCTTATATCCATGTCGATCAAAAGCTGATCGACAAATCATTAAGAGAAATTGCTACGCCATTAATGCAGCCTTCCAAAAATCAAATTAGCAGGGTCAATGCTGATGGTACATCACAAATTATTGCATCCGGTCAGAATGGTATTAAGTTAAAAGACACCTCTGTAATTTCGCAGCAGATCAGCAAGACACTGCTAAGCGCAAAGGGCTTCCAACTGGGTTTACCAACCGAGACCCAGGCTTTTGCAAACAGTACCATTGCCGATTTTGACAAGTTAATTGAAGTCAATATTGTCACCAAGCAAATGTACCTATACGAAAAAGGTCAGCTGACACATACTTACCCAATAAGCGCGGGCGCGGTTGCAACGCCGACCCCAGTCGGCCAATTCAAGATTTACCAAAAATTGGCGGTCCAGGATATGCGCGGCTACAATGCTAACGGCACGCGTTACTTTCAGCCGCACGTGAGATGGATCAGTTACTTCCAAAATGGCGGCTATGCAATTCATGGCAATTACTGGCGACCACAAAGCTGGTTCGGTGCCGTTAACAGCTCGCACGGCTGCGTTTCATTACCAGATATGCAAGCCAAGGAAGTTTATGACTGGGCGCCAGTTGGCACCACAGTCGTAACGCATACTTAAAGAGTTACGATCTCTTGTTCTTTTGATTTTGCCACAGTTTCAATATCTGCTTTGACCTTGTTCATTGCATCCTCAATCTGCACAGACAACCGCTTGGCGTCATCTTCGCCGATTTGCTTGTCTTTTTTTGACTTATCAATCACATCCAGAGCCTCGTGCCGAATCGCTCTCACGCCAATCATTGCTTCTTCTTGTTTCTGACCAACTTGTTTAGCGAGCTCGCGTCGTCGTTCCTCTGTTAAGGCCGGGATCGGCACTCTCACCACCCGTCCGTCGTCCGCCGGGTTTAAGCCCAGGGCCTGGTTGTTACGAATTGCTTCAGAAATAGCCTGTAAATTGCTTGGATCGAATGGTGTGATCTGGATTAGCTGAGCTTCAGGAACAGTAATAGTAGCAACCTGTATCAACGGCATAGGCGTACCATAAGCTTCTACGGTTATACCATCCAACATACTGGCGCTAGCGCGACCAGTCCGCAGGCTCTTTAAGGAATCACGAAATCGCTCAACCGCTTGATTGAGCTTCGTTTGCGCATCAGTTACTGCTTGGTTGGCGTCCATATTTATATATTACGCTACTTCGCCAAGGGCAATGCGGCTAAAGCGACGAACGACAATGTTCTCGCCAAGTCGCGCCGCGTGATCTTTAACATATTCAGCGACCGTTTGATCCGGGTTCTTTACGAAAGGCTGATCAAGTAAACATCGTTCCGCGAAGTATTTCTGCAGCTGCCCGTCAACAATTTTGGCGATCATTGCTTCTGGTTTGCCTTCAGACTTGGTCTTATCTGTAAATTCTGCCTCGATTTTTTTGCGATCTTCGGCTGGCACTTCTTCTGCAGAAACATAAACTGGAGCTGACGCCGCGATATGCATGGCTAAGTCTTTGACTAAGCCTGTAAATATCTCGTTACGCGCCACAAAGTCAGTTTCGCAATTAACTTCCACTAGTACGCCAATTCGTCCATCGTGGTTGTAGGTGCCGACTACACCGGCCCGGGCTTCGCGCTCACCGCGTTTTTCTGCCTTTGTTAGCCCTTTTTTGCGCATTGCTGCCAGCGCTTTGTCAAAATCGCCCTTAGCCTCTTCAAGAGCGCGCTTAGCGTCAGTCAAGCCAACACCAGTTAGATCCTTAAGTCTTTTTACTTCAGCGATGTCTACTGCCATTATTTCTTCTCCTCAGTTGTTTCAGCTTCATTTTTGCCTGCTGATGGTTTATCAGCTTTCTTTTCGGTTGGGGCGGATTTTGCAGATGCCTTGCCTGCCTCAATCGCCGCTTGAACGTAGTCCATAATTAACTGAATTGTTTTTATGGCGTCATCGTTAGCTGGGATTGGGTAATTCACCAGACTTGGATCGGCGTTGGTGTCAACAATAGCCGCGATCGGTACATTGAGCCGCTTAGCTTCGCGCACCGCATTAATGTCATTAACAATATCGACTACAAAAACCGCACCTGGGCGCTTGTTGAGCTCTTTAACACCCCCGTAAAGCACGTTCATCTGGTCAATTTCTTCTTGGTAGCGCTGAACTTCGAGCTTATTGTATTTGTTGGCCAATTCACCACTTGCCATTCGGTTTTCGAGGTCCTGCAGATGCTTGACTCTGCCGCCAATGGTATTCCAGTTGGTTAGCATTCCGCCGAGCCAGCGCTCGGTCACATATGGCATGTTGGTTTCAATAGCGACCTTTTTTACGATATCTTGGGCTTGACGTTTCGTGCCTACCAAAAGGATCTGCTTGCCCTCTGAAGCTGTTTTGGTTAGAAATGCCAGAGCATCCTCTAAACCTGCAACAGTCTTAGTTAAGTCAATGATATGCGTACCGCCCCGCTTACTGTGAATGTAGGGAGCCATTTTTGGGTGCCAACGCTCGGTTTTGTGGCCGAAATGCGCGCCAGCTTCTAATAATTTCTTAATGTCGACATCAGTCGCCATGATATGTCCTTTCTCTACGGAAGGGAGCCCGTACGGTCCGCTCAAGGTGCCGTAAGGGAGGATTTAACCCAACCTGATTAATATTTTACTAATCTAGAATAACAGATTACTAAAAACAATTCAAACAAACCTATTTGTATTTTGTGCACTAAAAGTATATTATAACTATATGAATGGTTTTGGACCCGAGCAAGCTAAAGGTTTCGAGCCCGCAGCCGATATCCCCCGCACGATTGCTCCGCAAGAAATTGGCGCTCCGCTAGTTTATGCTGCCATTGGTGAAAACGATGTCCCAATCGACGAGATTGGGCTTAAACTGATTGAGGTTGCGTCTAATGGCGCAACAACCGAGGAAGCAGCGGCTGCACTTTCCATACCGACCGATGAAGTCGAAAGTATGCGAGATAAACTTATTGTTGACTTCAAGGCCCCAAATATGGCCGCTGTTATAAGTATTGCGTTCAGCCAAAGATTAATCCCTTTTGAGACCAAAAACCCGAGCATTCGAATATCAGAAAGAGATGCGCTAATTTTAAGACTGATCGCTCAAGGCAAAAGCAATAGGCAAATCGGCTCGGAGTTAGGCCGAGAACCACAAGCCATGCGCAACTTAGTCAAAAATCTTTTTAACAAAATGCAAGTGACAGGTCGTACGCATAGCGTCCGGCGCGCCTATGAATACGGGGTCTTCAAAGTTTACTAATTCTATGCCGCTCACCTTTGGTTGACCGACGACTAACAGATATGATATTATAAAACCCAATGAAAAAGAGTTTGCACCCAGATAACTATCGCCACGTAGTGTTCGAAGACCTAAACAACGGTTTTCGTTTTTTGACACGTTCGACAGTCGCGGCCGAAGAAATCACAAAGTGGGATGACGGCAACGAATACCCCCTAGTAAAGGTGCATATCACGTCAGCCTCACATCCCTTCTTCACAGGAGAAGAACGCATCCTTGATATCGAGGGCCGAGTCGATAAGTTCAAAGCCCGGGCTGCTGCCGGTGCCGCCAACAAAGAGAAACGAGCCAAAGCTGCCGCCAAAGAATCCAAGCGAACCGCAGCCAAGATCGCCAAGGCAGAAGCCAAAGCAATTCCTACTCAACCAAGCAAATAGCCGAAAGTCCTCATGGACCAAAAAGAACAAAATTTACGGGCCGAGCTAAACCAGTTAGAGCAAAAACTCCAAGACCCGACAATTTTTAGTGATAAAAGCTACCCTAAAATCGCTAAACGCAAAAGCGCGCTCGAGGCATTAATTGCCTTATTTGACGAAAAGAAAAAGTTGCTTGCAGACAGAGCCGCTTCAGAAGAACTAAAAAATAGTTCAGATGGTGAAATGGCAGCAATGGCGTCTACCGACATCGAAGAACTCGACAAAAAAATCTCGGCGAACGATGATAAACTTGTCGAGGCGTTGACACCAACTGACCCCAATAACGACCATGACGTTATCATTGAAATCCGTGCCGCCGCTGGCGGAGACGAGTCTAGCCTATTTGGCGGCGAGCTCTACCGGATGTATGCACGCTGGGCTGAAAACCACGGCTACAAAATTGAGTTAATTAGCGAATCGCCAAATGAAGTCGGTGGATTTAAAGAAATCACCTTTGCTGTTCGTGGCGACGAAGCCTACAAGTACCTCAAGTTTGAAGCCGGCGTACACCGGGTTCAGAGAGTACCAGTCACAGAGAGTCAGGGCCGAGTTCACACCTCCACCACAACAGTCGCCGTCTTGCCCGAAGCCGAAGAAACCGATATAGAAATTGATCCGAATGACCTGCGCATTGACGTATATCGCAGTGGAGGTCACGGTGGGCAATCAGTCAATACGACCGATTCTGCAGTTCGGATCACACATATCCCATCCGGGCTTGTAGTCTCTAACCAAGATGAAAAATCGCAAATAAAGAATAAAGCCAAGGCGATGAGCGTGTTGCGTTCTCGCCTGCTACAGCAAAAGATAGATGAAGAAGCTCAGCAGTTATCCGATGCGCGCAAGAAATTAATCGGCACGGGTGATCGTAGTGAAAAAATCCGTACCTATAACTTCCCTCAGGATCGCATAACCGATCATCGAATTGGCTATAGTCGCTCAAATATCCCTGCTGCCCTGGCCGGTGACATAGATGATCTCATTGAACAGCTCCAGTCGGCCGAGCACGAGCTGCTCAGCCAGGAGTAAACTTTGATATTTAGTAGCTGGCTTAGACATGCTGAACATCAGTTATCTCAGGCAGGCATCGGTACGGCCCGCCTCGATGCTCAAATTTTGGCTGAGCATGTCACGGGCATTGACCGCGCCTTGTTGATGGCTGAGCCCAGTCGGCAAATACCGGCAGCCGAAATTACGAAACTCAATAATTTGCTCAGACGCCGGGTGACCCACGAACCACTAGCCTACATTTTAGGTCAGGCTGAATTCTATGGCAGGAGTTTTGTAGTCAACGAACACGTGCTGGTACCACGTCCCGAGTCCGAAACAATGATTGACGAGCTCAAAAATCTGCCAAATTTAGGTACTCAGCCATCAATCATTGACGTGGGTACTGGTACTGGGGCCCTCGGTATAACAGCTAAACTTGAACTACCAGAAGCCAGGGTTATTTTGGTTGATATTGATGAACTTGCTCTAAAAGTAGCTAAAACAAATGTAGATAAATTTACACTGTCTATCGATGCGCTAGAAAGCGACTTGCTCGCTCATGTGACAGTAGATAGCGATGTACTACTTTGTAACTTGCCCTACGTACCAGATGACTTTGAGATAAACACAGCAGCCTCCAAGGAGCCCCGCCTTGCAATATATGGAGGTAAAGATGGCTTAGACCTGTATCGTGGCCTTCTTAACCAACTAAGTGTCCGACAAAACAGACCGTTGTATTTATTATTCGAGTCCTTGTCTATGCAACACACCGCATTACAAACTTTCGCGCTTGACGCAGGGTATGAAACCATTCGAGAAAATGACTTTATACAGGTACTGAAACGTATACAAAAATGAGTATTTAGTTGGTTGGCATTGACCCAAGCGTTGCATTAATATGTAATGTTTTACCGTCACGTACAACGGTTAGTTTTACCTTATCACCCGGCTGGTGAGTACCAAGCAGACTACTAAGGCTATGCGTCTGATCAATTTTTGTGTCGTCTATGGCCGTGATGATGTCACGCTGCTTTAACCCCGCCTCATCCGCAGGACTGTCCGGGATGATTGAAGGTGCTTCTGGATTAGTACTTTCAGATATATAGGCTCCACTGGTAATTGCTAAGTCTAACTGGTTAGCCGTATCTGGCGTAAGAGAGATGTATCTAACTCCTAGATAAGGTCTTGCGAATTTTCCTGTCTTCAGGACTTGGTTGACCATACCTTTAATGTCGTTGACCGGAATTGCAAACCCAATATTTTGTGCATTGCCCGCTATAGCTGTATTTATGCCGATTACCTGACTATTCATATTGACCAGCGGCCCACCGGAATTGCCCTCATTGATCGCGGCGTCGGTCTGGAAGAGATTGACAAGGTTTTCGGTTGCGCTGCTCTGCCCTGAGCTATCTCCTGCTGTAACGCTACGACCGTAGCCCGAAATAATACCTGAAGTTACTGTGTTTTGAAATTGACCGAGCGCATTGCCTATGGCTACGACGTTATCGCCAACCTGAACCTGACTCGAATCCCCCAGCTCAGCTGGCACCAGTTTGTGCCCTTTGGTATCTGTAATCTTTAGGAATGCAACGTCTAAACTATCGCTGTCATTAGTCCGGCCTATGACGGTAACATCTTTAAACTCCGTACCGTCACTAAGCGTTACACCAACTTTTGTAGTGCCGGTCGGAACCACATGACGGTTAGTAATAATAATGCCGGTGGAGCTGATTATAATACCCGTGCCCGCCGCTTGAGCAGATGGCTGTGCGTTGCCAAAGAAATCGACTTCCCCATCTGAAATCTCGACATTGACACTCACCACACTCGGTCCAACCGTCTTGGCGATCTGGTTAATAAGCGCGCTCTCGCTGGTAACGATTTTCTTCTGAGCAGAAGTGTTGGTTGTCAGGTTATTGGCTTCGATTTTAGTTTGTAGCCATGATCCGGCAAAACCAGCGACACCAGCCAAGACAATGACGACGGCGAATGTCAGCCAGCGCGATTTAACATTAATCTTTGGTAAATTTGCTTTAGACAACCTTATCCCCCCAATCTGAAAACGCTAATACTACCACCACTATCGCCAGCATAATAAAGATAAACTGACGCCTGACTCCTTTGCTCAGTCGATCATTGTGATCAAGATAATATAAGACAGCCATCCCGTACCCTAGAGTACTGAGTAAAAGCGTAACCTGAGCAACTCCTTGATAATAAAGAAGCCAGTGACTGAGTAGCCAAGCTAGTGCTGCGCCAAAGTAACCCCAGATGTATGCCAACATTTTTGCGTAAGGCTCGTCGAACGTATCGAGGAAATGTCTGGCGGCTAGGAAGCAAAACAGCCCAGTAAAGAAGGTCAGAGCCCATGCGGGGCCGTCTGCCCAAAGATAGAGAGCACTCAGAGATATAAGTTGTCCGATGAAAGCCTGAAAAGTGACCATGGGAATACTTTTGCCGGGCTTGATCGCTAAAAGCCAGATGGCATAGCCGACGACCCAGGCTGTTTGGCTAAGTAAGCTATCAGTCTGAGTAATGAAAACTACCGTAGATAGACCAACCATTAAGTCAATTGAATTGGCCCGGATATTGGCTGCCCAGAAACGAGGCCGGACGGCAAACATACGCCATTTACTCAGGATGACTAAGGCATAAGCTAGCGAATCAAAGTGTAATCTAACTAGAATGAAGACGCCAATCGGCAGAACTAACACCAGCCCAAGGTGTAAAACGGGCGAAACGCCGCTAGCCGGCTTAATTTTCTGTATTGTTTCCCTCATTGCTTCTTATATAATAGCAAATTTCGCACCTGAGCGCCGCCCGATGCGGCCAATAAGCTTATGACTAACTCCTTAGCTATGCTATAGTAAAATCCTATATGAATACCCCTTCAGTCCCGCCAGCACCACTGCCACCACCACCTCCGCCTGAGCCAGTCGTATCTGATAAGCCTAGCTCTGGCTGGCACGAGCTACTGACCACCGTCGCCATTTTAGGTGCCGCTTTGCTGACGGCATTATTCATTATCGCGTTCGTATTTCGTTCTTATCAGGTCGACGGTCCGAGTATGGAAAATACTCTTCAAAACGGCGACAAACTCATTATCTGGAAAGTACCGCGGACTTGGGCCAAGATTACACACCATGATTACATCCCCAACAGAGGTGATATTATCGTATTTACCGAAAGTGGCTTGGGTGAATTTGGTCAACAAGATAGCAAACAGCTGATTAAACGAGTAATTGGCCTGCCTGGGGAACGCGTGGTCGTTAAAAATGGCACCATAACGGTTTATAACGATAAATATCCCGGAGGATTCGAGCCCGATAAAGCACTAGCATACGGCAAGAATATCCCTTACACGACCGGCGATTTCGATAAAAAACTCGGACCCCATCAGATATTCGTATCTGGCGACAACCGCCCCGACTCATTGGATTCACGCGCGTTTGGTCCGATCGACGCCGATCAGATTATCGGCAAACTAATTATCCGTGTATTCCCTGTCAATGAAGCCAAAGCTTTCTAGTACAGGACGTGGTATATTTTAGGTATGAGTATGGCACCTAAACGAGGGTTGGGGCGTGGTTTTGACGCGTTAATTTCTAGTGATTTTGATAAAAGTATCTTACTTACGTCAGACGATCGCGTCGAAAAAATACCGTTAGACCAACTACAAGCCAGCCCGCATCAACCACGCAGCCACTTTGATCAATCTGCTTTAGCGGAATTATCAGATTCAATCAAGCGACATGGAGTTGTACAACCATTGGTTGTTACCCCCGTAAAAGATGGCAAATATACCCTGATTGCAGGTGAAAGACGCTGGCGCGCATCCAAACTGGCTGGCCTGCAAACCGTGCCAGCTATAATTCGGAGCTCCGAGGAACTAGAGCAGCTTGAAGTAGCCTTAATCGAGAACGTGCAACGAGTTGACCTAAGCCCTCTAGAACAAGCCGTCAGTATAGAGCGACTGCATCAGCAATTCAACCTGTCTTACGAAGTTATTGCTAAGCGCCTTGGCAAGGCAACTTCTACCGTTAATAATACCGTGCGTCTGCTCGGCCTGCCCGAGGCGGCCCGTGACGCGCTGGCTGCTGGCCGCATCAGCGAGGGGCACGCCCGGGCGATCCTAGCGCTCAAAGGCGACGATGAACGTCAGTCATATCTGTTAGCTACGATAATTTCCCAGGGCTGGAGTGTCAGGCAGGCCGAGCGATTCGTGACTAGCGTTAAAGCCGGTACCAAGGACGTCAAAAAAACGCACGAGCATGTTAGTACAGAAACACCGGCCACAATGAAGCTAAGTAAACAGCTTGGTACCCCTGTAAATATCAGGCGCACCGCTCGTGGAGGCAAGCTTGAAATCAGCTTCAAGTCCGATACCGAACTTGAACGCATTATCAAACTTTTTGGCTAATTAATTCTGTTTTTTACTTCTTTGGCCAGAGCTTTGTAGGCACGAGCGCCTTTGCTCCAACGATCATGTTCGTAAATCGTACGCCCATAACTAGGCGCTTCAGCCAGTCGCACGTTGCGCGGAACAACTGTTTTGAACAGCTTGTCACCGAAGTACTTTGCAACCTCGGCCTGAACCTGCTCGCTCAAAGAATTGCGCTTATCGTACATCGTAAGGGCGATTCCAAGCAGCTCGAGATGCGGATTTGTGCTTCCCCGCACAGCTTGGATTGTATCAAGCAGTTGACTCAACCCCTCAAGTGCATAGTATTCGGTCTGAACCGGTATCAAAACAGTAGTCGCTGCAGTTAATCCATTAATTGTCAGTAATCCTAGTGACGGCGGACAGTCAATTACGATGTAGTCATAGCTGGCACCGGCTAGTGCATTCTTGAGTGCGAATTCTCGCGACTGGCGACTAACAAGCTCAACTTCCGCACCAGCCAAATTCGCATTTGCCGGCAAAACAAACAATTGTGCGACATGGGTCTCCTGCACAGCGCTGGCTAGATTTACCGAATTACACAAAACATCATAGGTTGTTTGAACGGCATTTTGCTTAGCTAACCCGAGACCACTTGTGGCGTTGCCCTGCGGATCAAGATCAACAAGCAAAACTGACTTTTTGTCAGTGGCGAGTTCAGCCGCCAAGTTAATTGACGTAGTCGTCTTACCGACGCCACCCTTCTGATTTACAACTGCGATAATTGTTTGTGTCATAAGCATTCTTTCGGCTTAAGTATATCACTTCAAAGACTCTTTAAACTATAGCCTTATGATGCTAGCCGTATAATACTATTCTCTTGTAACAGCTGTTCCGGCCTATGATAACTGGGTTTTTTGGTCATTTAGGCTGCGACCAATATGTCAACCAAACTCCACAATCACTGTGTCGCACAATTAGACTGTTTTGAAGATTGGATCGCCTTTTATGAGTCGCCTAAGCTCTTCCTGCTGTCGACGCTCTTTCATAGACAAACGCTTAAGAAGCCGGTCGTCCTGCTGTTTGCGGATTTTTGGGTTTGTAGTCTGCATAATTGATTCCTAGGTTTTGGAATGCCGTGCAAATAAAAACACCCGGCTGACGATTTGTCAGTGGGTGGATATAAATTCTAGTCGCGGTTGCGATTGTTTAGGCATTTGTTTTGTTGTTTTTGTGTTGGCTTAGCAAACAATTAGGCTTAGTAGCCTCCCCGATCTTTGTTGACCGAGGAGGCCAGTTTGGCTTTTTGTTTGGTTTTAACCAATGTTTGTTGGTTAGGACCGCGCCGCTGACCGGTGCAATCCTATAGATGTAGTATGCTACTGGCAACAGGGGTATGCAAGTACTTTTTGAATAAAAAAACTATCCTCTTTTTTAGCCTGTTTTCGTTTCTTTTTCACTATTTTTCGTTGTATAAATATCTATGATTTATTGATGGTAAGCATAAGCCGGTGCTTATTAAGGGGTTGGCTAGGTGTAATCATAATGAGTACAGTGTTGTATTGAAATCAACATACAAATTATGCTTAAAAAGTTATCCACAGCGAGTATCGCGATTGGTTCGCGCTTTGGCTACGTTACCCCTATTAAGGATTTATCTTTGTAATCTTGATGATGCTCTGATGCTGACGATGGCCACGCACTTTGTGGACTCGTTTCTTGGCCTTGTAGCGGATAGATGTGACCTTATCGGCCTGCTTATCAGCTTCGACAATGTCGGCTGAGACTTTTGCTTTTGCTACCAGAGGTGTGCCGACTTCAACCTTATCGCCGTCAACTAAGAGCAAGGCATCAAAATCAACAGTTTTACCTGTCTCTTTAAGAAGCTCGACTTTAATTGTGTCGCCGACTGCTACGACGTACTGCTTGCCACCAGTGGCGATAACCGCTTTTTTCATATCCGTCTATCTTAACAAAATTATCCGCCCCTGTAAAGAGACCGGGGGTACTCTGGTCTTTTGTGCCTAGGTTTTGCTAAGATGTCCCCTAGGTGGCCCCTGGAGGGCCACCCCGACCAGACCCATTGATCTAGTTTTGCTTTGACAGATAGATTTTGAGCTCAGCTTGATCGATTTTTACGGTAGCAGAGTAATCGCCGTCTTGGCCTCTATTAAGCGATTTTGCGAGGGTTTCGTGCTTGATTACAGCAGTTAATTCAACATTCTCAAGTACGTCAAGTACATCCTTATCGTCGCTCTGGAGGCTAAGCTCAATCCGGTCGTCTACCTGCAAGCCCGCCTGCTTGCGAGCCTGCTGCACATGACGCACGATTTCGCGCATCAAGCCTTCTCGCTTGAGTTCAGGCGTTAACTTAGTATCAAGCTCAACAACCTTGGCATCAGATGTAAACTTAATCTCCCTAACATTCAGTTCTTCGCGAATGATATCTTTGTACTGCTCTTTTTCTGCTTCGGATTCACCGATTGAAACAGCACTGGGTAAACTCGCCGATAACAGAGGCTGACGAACTTTTAGGCCACTCTCAGCCCGCTTTGCCAAGCCAACAGTAATGGCTTCGCGAGTATTAGCCATGCATTCAATAACAAGTTCGTTGATGTGACCGGCACTAGGCCAATCGAGGAGGTGGACTGATTCGCCACCAGTTAGCTTACGGTAAAGCTCCTCGGCCATAAACGGTGTAAAAGGCGCCATAATCATGGAAAGCTGCACCAAAACGTAGTGTAGTGTGCGGTAGGCGTCAGTTTTATCGGCATCATTGTCACTCTTCCAGAAACGCTTTCGGCTTCGTCGAACATACCAGTTGCTAGCGTCATCGATAAATGGCAAGATGGGCTTAACGGCGTTGGGTAGATCGTATTTGTCCATGTGGTTCTCGACCTCTTGGTTGAGCTGATGCACGCGACTGACAATCCAGTGATCTAGAGGGTTAGTAAGTTCAGGGGTTGGGTCCATTAATTTGCCGTCCCATTCCCAGCCATCAACGTCGGCGTAAAGCGTAAAGAAGTCATACATATTCCAGACCATTGCTAGTTTGCGCGACACATCGCCAACTTCCTTATCTTGCAATGAGAAGTCTTCACCGTTTAACACCGGTGAGCTTAGCAGCAAAAAACGTAGCGCGTCTGCGCTGTATTTATCGATAAGTTCATTGGGATCAGTGAAGTTATTAAGGCTTTTGCTCATTTTGCGGCCATCATTGCCAGCTAAAGTCCCTGTTACGACGACGTTATTAAAGGAGTTTTTGCCAAAAAGCCCAACCGAAATTGTATGCAAGTAGTAAAACCAGGCCCTAACCTGGGCGATATATTCTACTATGAAGTCGCCGGGGAAATTTTGTTCAAACTTTTCGACGTTTTCAAATGGGTAATGGAACTGCGCGAAAGGCATTGAGCCGCTCTCAAACCAACTATCAAGGACCTTATCAATACGCTTATATTTAACTTCGTCTATTGTGAATGTAACATCATCAACCCAAGGTCTGTGATAGTCTTCTAGCTCAATGCCTGATAACTCTTTGAGCTCAGAGTAGCTCCCAACCACTTTGATGTGTTCTTTACCACTATTATCAACCCCTTTCCAGACTGGCATGGCAGTGGCCCAGAAACGATCTCGGCTCAAATTCCAGTCCGGTGCGGACTCAACGGTCTTAGCAAAACGGCCTTGTTTAATGTGTTCTGGAAACCAATTTATTGAACTATTTTTTTCCAGCATTTGTTGGCGCTGCCCCTCGATGTCCATAAACCAACTGGGGTGAGCTCGATACATGAGCTTGGTGCCACAGCGGTGACAATGCGGATATGAGTGCCTGATGTAGTCGATCTTCCAGACTTTGCCCTGTTCAAGCAGGTCCTTGGCAATCTGCTTGTTAACCTCCCAGACCTGTTGGCCCTGCCACTCACCTTCGGTGTAATAGCCACTGTCATCTATAACTGACAGGATTGGGAAGCCCTTCTGCTTTGCCAAGGTGTAATCTTCCTCGCCATAAGACGGCGCTAGGTGAACAATTCCTGTGCCGTCCTCAAGTGTCACGTAATCGGCTGCCCAAACTTTGTGCGCCTTTGGTCCCTGATCTGTAAACAGCGGCTCGTACTCCCTGCCTACCAGTTCCGTCCCCTTAAAAGTTCGGGTCACTTCATATGGCAGGACTTGGTGTTTTTCATCTGTTAATACTTTATTGAGTAATTCTTTTGCAATGATTAAGTTCTGCCCGTCAATCGCGACTTCAGCATATTCGGCGGTTTCGTTAACTGCGGCTGCACTGTTGGCCGGTAGGGTCCACGGTGTTGTTGTCCACGCCAACAGATACGAATTTGAGTCCTTGAGTTTCAGCTTCACGTAGACGGACGGGTCGGTGACGTCCTGGTACGAGTTATCCATGGCCACCTCGGCCTTGCTGATAGGCGTAGCATCGCGCGTACAATACAAAAGCACCTTTTCACCCTCATAAATTTTTCCGCCCTCATAGAGCTTCTGAAAGGCCCACCAGATCGATTCCATATACTCCTTGTCCATGGTGCGGTAGGCGCCTTTGAAATCAACCCAACGGCCGATCCGGTCAATGGTTGACTCCCAGAGGTCACCGGTTTCAATCATGTTGGCTCGGCAGGTTTTGATATAGTCCTCTAGACTTACTTTAGTGCCGATGTCACGCCGGTCTTTGATACCAAGCTTCTTCTCTGTAAATACCTCGGCCGGCAGTCCATGACAATCCCAACCCCAACGACGCTCCACCCGCTTACCCTTCATTGTCTGGTAACGCGGAACTGCATCCTTCACGATGCTCGAAAGCAAAGTCCCATGGTGCGGCACCCCAGTTATAAACGGCGGACCATCATAAAAAACATAGCCGTTACTAGCTGGTCGTTGCTCAACCGACTTCTCAAATGTCTTATGCTTCTTCCAGTACTTGACTAGGTCCTTTTCGTACTCAAGTGCCTTGCGTCTGCCACCCTTTTGAAACTTCATATTATCCCTTAAAATTAAAAACCACCCCTGTTACTTCACCGGAGTCCCTGTTAGGACGGTTCCATCCGGCTTCCTCTGAGGTGATCTCAAAAGCACTCACTTTCAGCTGTGACGGGCTTGCCCGTTGAGTTCTACTTGGCCCCTGGCCTTTCTTCTCACTCCTCGCGGTTGATAGCCGCTGATAACGGATTTCCCAAATTGTGACTTAATCATACCAGTTTTTGGGTTTTTGTTTAAGTTCGGGTTGAAGATTTATGTATAGGTTCCGCGAACGCATACACTCACGGAAATCCTAAATAAATTAGACGTGTGAATAGGCTATGACCTCGTCCATCAAAGGCAACACATCACCCTGCCAGACCTTTTGGGCATAGCCGTCTTCCCTCAGAACTAATATCGCAGGGTACTGCAAGACATCGTATAGATTAGCAAGCGATGAACCTTCCCTACTATCGATATTGATTACTTCGAGCTTGGTGTCGACGTGACGGCTCTTGTAGTCGTGGATGAATTCCTCGACTAACCTGGCGTGCTCCGAATTCGGCCGGTAAAGTATAACCACCTTCATTTCAAATTCATTCTAGCACACCAAACAGAGCTTATGTTATCTGGCTGGACGAACTAATCTAGCTACAGCCGGTTGTACTGCCGCAGCTGGTGCAGACATAGCATGAGCCGGCCCGCTGAGTTTGGTTACCGCAGTTGTAGCAAAGTGGCGCGGTTGAATCACCGACCAGTGTTTTTGCCTCTTCGGTGGTCACAGCTGGGGCTTCGCTGACAGCAGGGTCAGGTTCGGCGACTGCTTGAACCGGCTTAGGCGCTGGCGCGTCGGCTTCAATCGTCGTAATCTCTGGCGTATCAAGCAGCTTTGTCTGAGTCTCGGGCATGTCGTTGATTGACGCCAAGCCGAGCTCCAGGCGGTCATCAAAACTGAGGTAATCCATTGCTAGGCGGCGGAAGATATAGTCGGTAATTGAGCTGGCCGTACGGATCTCTTTGTCGTCGGTCATGCCAGATGGCGCGAAACTAGTGCCGCGCATGGTTTTGACATAGCTCTTTAGCGGTACGCCGAATTGCAAACCATGACTAACGCTGATGGCAAACGAGTCCATCAACCCCGACAAAGTTGATCCCTGCTTACTAACACTTATGAATAGTTCGCCAGGGCTGCCGTCGTCATATTCTCCGACTGTGAAGTAGCCCTCAAGGTCGGCAATCTGGAATTTGTAGGTACGACTGTTGCGCACTTGTGGCAATTTGCGGCGCACTGCTCGAGTGGTCGTAGGCATAGCGGTTTCTTGGATTGGCCCAGTAGCTTGCGCTGCGGCCGGTGCTGCAGCGGCACCTTCCTTCTTAGCCATACTGAGGGGCTGGCCAACCTTACAGTTGTCGCGATAAATCGCGACAGCCTTTAGGCCTAGCTTCCAGGAATCGATGTGAATCTGCTCGATATCTTCGACAGTGGCTTCTTCGGGCATGTTGACTGTCTTGCTGATCGCACCGCTTAAGAAAGGTTGGACGGCGGCCATCATCTTGACGTGACCACTGTAGTGAATGGAGTTGTCACCCATCGAGCATGCAAAAACAGCCTCGTGCTCTTTTTTGAGCTCTGGTGCTCCGAGAATGGTTTTTTCGACGTCGATGTAATTGACTATGGTGTCAATTTGCGGCTTGCTGTAGCCGAGGTTTTTGAGCGCGCGCGGCACTGTCTGATTCACAATGCTCATGGTGCCACCGCCGACTAGTTTTTTAACTTTTACTAGGCCAAGATCTGGCTCAATGCCGGTGGTATCACAGTCCATCATTAGACCGATAGTGCCAGTCGGCGCCAAGACACTAGCTTGAGAATTGCGCACCCCATATATCTCGCCTAATTCTACTGCGTCGTCCCAGGCACTGGCAGCGGCGCTAAGGATTTCTTCTGGCACTAGAGAAGCGTCAATTTTTGAAACCTCGGCGCGGTGCATACGCAGAACGTTTAGCATACCTTCACGATCTTTGCTGAAGCCAGCGAAAGGACCAACCCTGTTAGCGATCTTGGCACTTGTGGCATAGCTCTGGCCTGTTAACAATGCGGTGATTGCAGCTGCCCAAGCTCGACCTTCGTCTGAGTCATATGGCAAGCCTAGAGCCATCAAAAGCGCTCCAAGATTGGCATAGCCAATGCCGAGTTCGCGGTAGGCTTTAGCGGTCTTGCCGATTGATTCGGTAGGATATTCGCTGTAGCCAACCAGGATTTCTTGGGCCGTAAAGATCAGCTCAGTGGTGTGTATGAAGGCCTTGATATCAAAGGTGTCGTCATCACGCAAGAACTTCAACAAGTTGAGACTGGCCAGATTACAGGCCGAATTGTCTAGATGCATGTATTCGCTACATGGGTTGGAGCCATTGATACGACCGGCAACTGGTGTGGTGTGCCATTTATTGATAGTAGTATCGAATTGCATGCCGGGGTCGGCGCATTCCCAGGCAGCTTCAGAAAATTGTCGCATCAAATCGCGAGCTTTGATTGTTTTGACAGTGCTGCCGTCTTTGACAGCCTTTAAGTCCCAGTCAGCGTCGTCTTCGACTGCTTGCATAAAGTCATCTGTTACACGAACAGAAATATTGGCGTTTTGATATTGGACGCTGAAGCTATCTTTACCATCCAGGCTCATGTCCCAACCCAAGGCTTGTAGGTCGCGGGCCTTGCGTTCTTCGATCGCCTTACTCCAGATAAATTCTTCTACGTCTGGGTGATCTACGTTTAAGATAACCATCTTGGCAGCGCGACGCGTCTTGCCGCCGCTCTTAATCGCACCAGCACTAGCGTCAGCTCCACGCATGAAGCTGAGTGGACCACTAGCGGTGCCAGCTGATTTGCCAAGTCGTTCTTTGGAAGAGCGGATTGGGCTGATGTTGATACCAGATCCGGAACCACCCTTAAAGATCATGCCCTCTTCGACATACCAGTTAAGAATGGCAGGCATGGTGTCTTCGATGCCGAGAATGAAGCAGGCGCTGGCCTGTTGAGCTCGCTCGGGGGCACCGATGTTAAACCAGACCGGGCTATTAAAAGCCGCTCTCTGCGTCGCCAAAATATATTTTAGTTCTTCGCGGAAATCTTCTGCTTCGGTATCGCTAGAGAAGTATCCCTCTTGTTGACCCTGTCTTGTTACGGTATCGACAACGCGGTCAATCAGGTGCTTCAATGAGCTTTCGCGGCTTTTGGTGCCGGGCGTGCCAGTGAAATATTTCTGTGCCACGATATTGATAGCATTGAGTGACCATCCTTCAGGAAACTCGACGCCTTTTTGCTCGAAAACAGGGGTATCCGTCATCGGATTTTTAATAATTGAATCGCGCTTAGTCCACTTTAACTGCTCGTATGCCTTGCTTTTTGCAGGGGTGAAAAGCCGAGCCACCCCCAAGGAAGTTGTTGATCCCATAATTTTTCCCTCACTTACTTTTATTACTTTTTAGTTTGGTTTTTTGGTTTTAGGTTGCTATATGCTTGCCTTCTCTGACGATCGATAATTCCTGTTCGAAACTTTTGATGTCTTTGAAACGTCGATAGACGCTTGCAAAACGCACGTAAGCTACTTCGTTGAGCCGAGCTAATTGATCCATCACCAACTCTCCAATTTTGGTTGACTTCACCTCCTGGTCACCACAAGCGTAAAGCTCTTGCTCGATCGCGTCGACGACTTTCTCCAGATCTACACTGGTCACAGGCGTTTTTTCGCAAGCGCGGTAAAGACCGGCCAAAAGCTTGGAACGGTTAAACAACTCCCTCGTGCCATCATTTTTTATAACAATTAGCTGGGGGCGTTCTAGTCGTTCGTAAGTTGTAAAGCGGTATTCACAAGCGTTACACATGCGGCGGCGTCGGATTGCTTGGCCCTCTGCAACGTCACGCGATTCAATCACTTTGATATCATCGCTTTGGCATTGGGTGCATTTCATTCTGCCTCCTCTTAACCCTTAAATGTGCTCACGCCTATATTTGTCTTTTCCACATATAGTGCTGTGTGAACTCAATATACCCCCAGCTATAGCGTTTTGCAAGCGTTTTATCGCTGTATTATTTAATACGGATTTGACCAGAAAACGGAGATTATTCCCCTTTTGGTTCGTCTTCGGCTTCTTCGTCGTGTTTTTTGCGGCGACCTAATCGGCGCAAAAATGATGGCTTTTCGAGCTCGTCTTCTAAGTCGCTGCTAACGATGTCGCCATGGCCATCCTCGTCTTTGTCTTTGTCGGATGGCTTGTCGTCGCTGACTGAGTCGTCATCAGACTTGTTGCTTTCGTCATCGTCATCGTCATGAATCGACCAAATGTTTGGAATAGCTTTATCGTCGCTAAAATCAGCGTGAGCGTCACTTTCGTTCTCTAGGCTCATGTCTAGCTCGGAAAGGGCTTTTTCTTCTTGTTTGCTGGTCTTAGGCGTGCTGACATCCAGATCAGACTTTTCTGAAACAAGTGACTTTTTTGCTGTAGGTGTTTCGTCTCGCTTTGCAAAATATGAAGCGTCAAAACCTGTGGCAACCACTGTGATGATAACCTCGCCTTCGAGCTCGGGGTTAATTGTGGCGCCAAATATAATATTGGCATCTGGGTCGGCCGCGGCCGTGATTGCTTCTGCGGCAGCGTTAATCTCGTGCATAGCTAGGTCGTTTCCGCCAATGACATTAAATAGAATGCCGCGGGCGCCGTCGATTGAGACTTCTAATAATGGCGACTCGATTGCCTGCTGTGCGGCAACTACCGCGCGGTTTTCGCCACCACTGCGCCCAATTCCCATCAAGGCGGAACCGGCTTGGCTCATGACAGTCTTAACGTCAGCGAAATCGAGGTTAATCAGCCCATGCACTGTAATCAGATCAGAAATACCCTGGACACCCTGTCTTAAGACGTCATCGGCAACTTTGAAGGCTTCCATTAGCGGAGTATCACGATCAATCGTCTGCAAAAGCCGGTCATTAGGGATTATAATCAAGGTGTCGACTGCTTTGCGCAGTTTCTCTATAGCTACATCGGCGTTTTTGCGTCGTTTCTCTCCCTCGAAAGCGAATGGCTTGGTTGCAAAACCAACTACTAAAGTATCGAGCTCGCCAGCAATCTCTGCCACAACATGACCCGCTCCGCTGCCAGTACCACCACCTGCGCCGATCGTCACGAATACCATGTCGGCGCCTTCGATAGCTTGCTTAATCTCTTCTCGGGATTCTAGGGCGGCCTTTTCGCCAACATCTGGATCAGCTCCAGCTCCCAGTCCACGAGTCGTGTCTTTGCCAATATGGATTTTGATATGTGCCTTAGAGTGATGAAGAGCCTGGGCGTCTGTATTGATCGCAATGAATTGAACATTCTCAATTTTGGCCTCGACCATGCGGTTAATGGCCGCGCCGCCGGCACCACCGACTCCAACGACTTTAATCTCCGCGAACGTTTCGATAGCTGGCTCAACAACTTGTGGCATCTTTTATCCTCTCAAAATCCCTAGCTTGTATGATGTCAGTATACCCGAGCTACCCTATAAGTTCAACAAATTTGTACAGGTGTAATCGTCTAAATTTCTGGGCGCTAAATATAAACCTTTTATTTGTTCTATGTCGCAATTTTTTTGTTCGGTCTTGACTTTTTTCAATAAGATGTTTATACTCGTTTAACATTGTGGCAGAAAACAACGGTCCAGAAACAATTGATTGGGTTATTTATCGAGACCCCGCAGGCTTCGCCGAGTTATCTCGGCTAAACGCCGGCGTTATTTTAGAGCCTTTGGTCTCAATGGAGCCCGCTGAAGAGATCCATCCATATGTTGGTATTGGCTTATCTTTAATGTCATCCAAGGAAGTCAAAAAAGTGATTGCTGATCACACTGAACCTGGCGAAGAGTACAAGGCCCTTCTAAAGCGGTACAAAGATATTAAGCATTCCATTCCTTCGGGGCTACTTGGCGGATATGGCTACCCTGTAGCTGAGGCAGCTACGTCAGACGCATCCGCACAAACTGAGGCCCGCCAAACACCCGAGGAAATCTATTCGAAACTGCTTTTTGGTAAAGGCGAGCCCGACTACGACAAAATTGCCCCTGTTATGGCTCGAAATCCAAAGAGCCCAGACAACATAACTTTTTTGGAAGAGTTATTCGCAGCTCAAGGATATGACCTTGATGACCCTATCAATAATGAAGTCAGGATTGAATTTAGCACTGCTGTTGCCAAGGCAATTGGCAAATTTATGTTTAACCCTAGACGCCCTCTGACCGAAAGAGAGCTATGCGGGATGGCAGTTGATTGGGTAAGCAAACTCGGCGATGCCAGGTTTTTACGAGGGGTCGGCCTGAGACTTGGAGGCATTAAGGCATTCATGAATAATGTTGACCCTTACAATCAAAATGTCGACACCATGCTCGCCTTAGCCAGAAGCGTGATTGAGGCAAGCAATAATCTGAGTGGAGTCCTCGAAGAAAAACCCGCAATGGGTATCGCCCTAATTTCAAAGATCGAGGAATTATTATTTGAACGATTTAAAAAATATGGATCTGTGGAAATTGCATATTTAAAAGACTCTTTAGGCAGAGACTCCTTGGTTACTGGCGTCAGCCCGTTCCTTGCCAATGCCATAGTTGCTACGGATCCAAAAATCGGCGAATTATTTTACAGCAAAAATCCTGACGAAGAAGCGGCCGCTTAGCCTTTAAAGCGGCCCAAAAAGCCGTCGAGAATGCCCCGGGCGTTCTTGATACCCTTGCCATGAACCGGTGGGAGAGCTGGCAGCAGCAACATGTCTAGCAGCATTAGACCGACGACTGTGGTAAAAGCGGGGTCTTCAACCGTATCAACTAGCCCACCAATATTTTGCAGCTTACCTATGCGAGCAGCCAACTGAAGCTTTTCTTTGGCTAACTCATCAATGCCAGGCAACTTGGAAGTGCCGCCGGTAATAACGATTCCACCTGGTAGCTTGCGCGATTTCTTGATCTTTTGCAGTTCTTTGTCGACATACTCAAACAGTTCGTCGACGCGTGCTTCAACTATCATGCTGACGACTTCAAAATCAAAATTATGGGATTTATCTCCCTTTTTTACCGTAGCAGTAGTTTTTTTAGCAGAATGACGGATGTCGGCGTGCTTAATCTTTACGTCTTCGGCAATATCTAGGTCGGTCTTAAGACCAATCGCGAGATCGTTTGTGATATGTTGGCCACCGATTGGAATCACTGCGACATATTGCACCTCGCCGTCTTCGAATACGATGAGGTTTGTCGTGCCGGCACCAACATCAATTAGCGCGGTGCCAGCTTCTTTTTGCTGCCGAGTTAGGACAGCCTCGGCGGCCGCCAGTCCTGAAACAGTATGATGAGTTGCTTGGACTTCTGCTTTTTCGAGAGCAAGATCGAGGTTACGCAGATTCGGCGTCGAGGCCACGACCATGTGGGCATCGACCTCTAGGCGGACACCGTGCATACCAACCGGGTCTTTTATATTGCGCTGGCCGTCTAGGCTGTAGCTCTTGGCAAAGAACTGGATGATTTCACGATTGGTCGGCAGGCTTACGATTGTGGCGGCTTCTTCGACTCGCAGTCGATCTTCAGGTGTAATTTCACGGTTGGCAGCGCTGATAGCAATCACGCCCTCAGAATTGAGCCCAGTAACATGCGAGCCATTCACGTTGACTGTGGCATGCTTAATTTGCATACCCGAAATCCGTTCAGCCTCTGTGACTGCCTTAACGATGGCGTCTGCCACCTCATCTACGTGAACAACCGCGCCCCGACGCATGCCTTGGTTTTCGGACGATCCATGACCGATGATTGATGGGGCGTTTGAGCCATTTGGGTCGAATGTGCCAACCACACAGCGCACAGCACTGGTTCCTATATCTAGACCTATAAAATAGTCGGGTTTCATCTGGACAACAGTATAGCGCTATTGCTTCGGTGATAGCAAATTAGCAGCCGGGGTGAATTCAAATTAACTGAGCGTCGTCAAAATTTCGGCGCCGTCATCCGTGATCAAGACTGTGTGCTCGAAGTGGGCCGACCATGATTTATCGGCGGTTTTTACAGTCCAGTGGTCATCGTCAATATAAACTTTTTCGCCGCCTAGAGTGACCATGGGTTCGATCGCGATCGTCATGCCCTTTTCGAGCCATGGGCCGGTGTCTGCGCGGCCATAATTAGGAATGTTAGGGTCCTCGTGTACCTCGTGACCAACGCCATGACCGACCAAATCGCGCACGATGCCATACTTATACTGCTTGAGGTAGCCTTCGATGGCCGCGCCAATGTCGCCAGTACGGACCTTGTCATGAACAGTAGCAATCCCAGCTATAAGCGACTGCTGGGTGCGCTCGACTAGGCGAATGTGACCCTGCTGTTTTGGTTTGCCAGCAATCACACTTATAGCTGCGTCTGTGATCATACCTTTGTAATTCACACCGAAATCCAGTCCGACTATGTCGCCATCTTTGATAATTTTATTGGCTCGAGGTATGCCATGTACGATTTCATCGTTAACCGATACGCAAAGTACCTCTGGAAAGCCTTGATAACCCTTAAAGGCCGGCGCTCCACCAAGTTCGGCCAGCTCTTTTTCGGCAATTTTTGAGAGATCGAGAGTCGACATACCAACCCGTAAATCTTGTTTCAATTTTGCTAATACGGTCGCGAGCATGCGACCACTTTCACGCATAGCCTTGATTTCGCTAGCAGTTTTTACCTTGGTCGTCATTCCACTATCTTACGACTGTTTTAGATGATTGGCTATGTCTTGCTGGACGGCCTCAATCGAACGCTCGGCGTTGACGTCATAGACTTCTACGCCGTGCTCTCGTAACCAATCTAAAATTGGCGCAGTTGATTTTTGGTATTCGTCAAATCGCTGTTCGATAGCGTCTTCAACATCATCTGTCCGGGCTCTGCCAATCAAACGCTTTTTAACCGCCTCTCGCGAAGCTACTAGATGAATGGCAGTCCTAAGATCGAAGCGACCTTTGTTAGTCTCCTTAATTAGCCACTCAGCTTGAGTTAGGGTACGCGGAAATCCATCTAACAAGACCTCCTCATCTTGCGGCAAAGCGGCAAGAAATTTATCAATTATTTGGATAATCTCCTGGTCATCAAGCAAAATGCCGGCTTCCATTTTTTGGCGTTGGGCGTCGGAAGCGCTTTGGCGCAACACGTCGCCCATGGTTATGAGATGGTAATCATGCTTGTCGGCCAACAGTTTGCTCTGCGTGCCTTTGCCAGAACCCGCGATCCCCATTATCAAAATCATGCCAATTTCTCCTTGGCTAGCCTCGCGATAACTGAGCCATCGGCACTGGCGCCGGCTTTGGCTTTAACTTGTCCAATTACCTGCCCCATGGCTTGAGGCCCTGAAGCACCGCTAGCGGCAATAGCTTCGTCGATTAGTTTGCCGATTTCCTGCTCGCTGAGCTGTGTCGGCAAATAGGCCTCAATAATTGCTTTTTCGGCAAGTTCCGCTTCAGCCTTTTCTTGATTACCGCCTTGAGTGTACATGTCAGCGCTCTCTTGCCGTTGCTTGGCTTGCTTCGCGAATACCTTAAAGACTTCTTCGTCAGTTAAGCCAGTGTCACGTTTACCCTCGGCAACTTTGACATTCAAAAGCGTGGCTTTTAGACCACGAAGCGTGGTCGCCTTGACAGAGTCCCCCGCTAAAAGGGCAGTCTTAATATCCTGCTCGAGTTGCTGTTCTAACATCGCTTTGGGTTATCGCAGTCCGAGCTTGATTTTTTTGAGCTTAATTACCTTGCGCTCTTGGCGGATAATCGCCTTGCGGCGTCGCTCTGGCTTACTAATCGGTTTCTGAAAGTACTGGTTTTGTTTAACCACGGCTAAAGTGCCCGACTGCTGAACCTTGCGGTTAAAGCGGCGGAGTAAGTTCTCTGTGGATTCTTTAGAATCTTTGCGGGTTACTTGTATCATCAGTTGAATATTGTACAGAACAGGGGTTAAATTTGCAAGCCCTAGCCATTCATACGTTTTTGCTGGGTTGCACGTTGTGATTTCAACACGATGGATTGTAGCTCGCGGAAGATCGGAAACTGCTTGTTGGTCGAGTAGACCTTGGTGTTGCCTTGTCGTTCGCTGGTCAGAAAGCCGGCTTTCTCGAGCCGCTTTAGCTCACGCTGGATGTTGCCGGCATCCTCTTTGATAAGTTTGGCTAACCCTCGTACGTGGGTCTTAAAATCAGGATACTTAGCATAAATCACGATGATTTTTCGCCTGACTCGGGATGTGATAAAGACGTCCAGCATACTTTTTACCTAGCCTCCTAAAGACTTTTTTAGTAGTTATCCTATTGTTATCCGAACAACGTTAATTTTTAGTATAGGCTTTGGACTTGGCTTTTGCAACTGGAATTTTTACAGTTTATTTAGACTATACTTAGTATATGTATTATTACTTCGTTTGGGTGCGCAGCAGTCGGTACCACGGCTCTACGCCCCTGACATATTCAAGTAATAAGCGCCTCAAAGCCGGACAGATTATTGAGGTTGAGCTTCAGCGTCAGCTTGTTTTAGCTGTTATTAGTTCCACTACTACAAAGCCAAGATTTAAAACCAAGGGGATAGATCGGATCTTTGATTTACCCCCAATCCCGTCTCACTTGCTTAGAGTATCTAATTGGCTTCAAGAATACTATCCAGCACCGCTTGGCATCCTGGCTCAGCAGTTACTACCAGCTAGCTTCTCGCATAAGCAGCTAGATGCGTCGACCGTGGCAGACCTGCCAAAACCAATCCTCAAACAGCTTCCACCTCTTACAAAAGAACAAAAAAACGCGCTCAAAATCATGCAGGATCAAGACACCTATCTACTACATGGCGCGACCGGCAGCGGTAAAACCCGCATCTACATTGAACTGGCGGCCAAGACGATAGCCGATGGCAAATCGGCCATTATTTTGACGCCCGAAATTAGCCTGACAACCCAGCTTGCCAATAGCTTCAGCGAGATTTTTGGTAAGCGTGTCATTGTTATGCATTCGCAGCAGGCACCCGGCGAGCGCCAAAAAGCTTGGCTTGATTGCTTAAGATCAACGGAGCCTGTAATTGTGATTGGTCCTCGCTCAGCTCTGTTCTCGCCACTCCAAAAACCAGGGTTGATAGTGCTGGACGAGTCACACGAGGGGGCCTACAAACAAGAGCAAGCACCGCAGTACCAGGCCGGACGGGTCGCTTCGTATTTAGCGCAAATTACCAGATCAACCCTAGTTTTAGGCTCGGCTACGCCTTCAATAAGCGACTATTATCTCGCCAAGCAAAAAAACAAGCCAATTGTTACGCTCAAGGAGTTGGCCCAGGCAAACCTGATAACAGATACAAAAATCAGCTTCGTAGACCGCAAAGAGCATGGGCTTTTTAACCGATCACCATTTTTGAGTCAGGACTTAATCAAAGCAATTGAAGGCGCCTTATCGCGCAACGAACAAAGCCTGCTGTATCTAAATCGACGCGGTACAGCCCGGCTCGTGCTATGTGAGAATTGCGGCTGGCAAGCGCTCTGCCCGCATTGCGACGTACCACTGACTTATCACGGCGATAAGCACCAATTGCGCTGTCATAGCTGCAACTACCACGCCCCAACCCCTAGCAACTGTCCAGACTGTGGCCATACGGAAATTATTTTTAAAACTGCCGGCACCAAAGCTATCGTCAGTGAAGTTGAGCGGCTGTTTCCAAAAGTTAAAGTGGCCCGCTTTGATACTGATAACTCCAAGGCAGAGCGTTTTGAGCAGCACTATGACTCAGTTAGAAACGGCGATGTCGACATCCTGGTTGGTACTCAACTTCTTGCCAAGGGGCTCGACTTGCCTCGCCTGAGCACTTTGGGCATATTACTAGCCGACACCAGCCTGTATTTACCTGATTTCTCGGCCGAAGAAAGAACATATCAGCTTATCAGCCAGGTGCTGGGCCGCATTGGACGAGGGCATGTTGCTGGTCAGGCCATTATTCAAACCTATCACCCCGACCACCCTATTCTGCAAGATGCCGTTACCAATAATTATCAGCATTTCTACGAAACCGAGCTACAAGAACGGCAAAAATATCTTTTCCCACCCTTCTGTTATCTGTTAAAAATTTCCGTCCGGCGAGCCAGTATCAGTGCTGCCGAGACAGCTGCCACTAAACTTAAGGAAGAAATTGAAAGCTCTGGCCATAAAGTTCGTGTCGAGGGTCCTGCCCCAAGCTTTTACGAACGCTTTCAGAACAAATACCAGTGGCAACTAGTGGTAAAAGCCCGTCAGCGCTCCGAATTACTTAAAATAATCGCCGAGCTACCGGCCAACTGTTCCTACGACATCGACCCCATGGATCTCCTCTAAAGCATAGGCTATACTTATCTGGACTATGACTAAAGACGACATCATTGCCCTTCCTAACCCGCATCTGCGCCAAAAGTCTCTGCGCGTTGGTGTCATTACCGACGAGATTAAAAAAATCGTCCAAGATATGAAAGACGCCACGATTGACTGGGATGAAAGCCGTGAGCACGAAGTCGGTGTCGCCCTGGCCGCCATACAGATTGATCAACTCTATCGCATCGTAATCGTGCGCAATAATTACGATGACAAAGCAGATCATGAATTCACGATCTTTATAAACCCTGAACTTACAAAAGTCGAGGGCGAACCAGTGGCAGATTTTGAAGGCTGCCTCAGCGTTCGTGACGTCTATGGCAAAGTACCTCGCTACCCCAAAGTCAAAGTTAAGGCACTCGACCTTAATGGCAAGGCTTTCCGCGTAACCGCAGAAGGTTTTTTGGCACGAGTCTTCCAGCATGAAATTGATCATACCAATGGCGTAGTTTTTATCGACCATATAAAAGACAGTCCGGAGTCATTTTTTCACCTTGATGACGCCGGCAAACTACAACCTCTAGATTATGAAAAAGATGTCAAAAACAATAGTCTTCTTTGGTAGTGGACCGGTCGCCGCCGAGTCATTAGCCCTATTGGTAAGGGATTTTGAGGTCGAGGCGGTCATAACCAGGCCCAAACCGCCACATCATCGCGGCGAATACCCCGTAGGTGAGGTCGCCGAAAAATTCGGCCTTAAAATCTATACGCCCAATGACAGCGCTGAACTAGATACCCTATTCTATACAAAACCGCTCAAAAGCCAAATTGGCCTGGTAATTGATTACGGCATACTGATTTCGAAGTCCGTTATTGATTATTTTCCGCTTGGTATTGTTAACAGCCACTTCTCAATCCTGCCTGAATGGCGCGGCGCTGATCCAATTAGCTTTGCGATTTTAAGCGGTCAATCGACCACCGGGGTCAGCCTGATGCTAGTCGACGAAGGCTTGGATGAAGGTCCAATCCTAGCCAAACGAGAGTTTAGCCTAAGCCCGGCAATTACGACACCCGAACTAACCAGCGAACTCATTAAATTAAGTCATCAGCTGCTGGTCGAAAAGCTACCTAAGTATATTGACGGGCAAATTAAACCCATAGATCAGGATTCAACTGGTAGACCAGTATCACACTCGAGGAAGCTGACTAAAGAAGATGGCGTAATTGATTGGCACAAGCCGGCCACCGTTATTGAGCGAGAAATCAGAGCCTATGCCGGCTGGCCGCGCAGCCGTACAAAACTGGGTTCAACCGATATAGTTATCACCAAAGCGCATGTCGCCGAGGGCAGCGGCCAGCCCGGCGAGCTTGTCATCGATAATAAGCAGATCGGCATCGCAACCACTGATGGAATACTAGTAATCGATTCGCTGATCCCGGCAGGACGCAAAGAAATGTCAGCTGAGGCGTTCCTAGCTGGCTACAAAATTAGCTAACTTGCTGGGGCTGAGGTGGGCCGGCCGGTGGTTGCTCGGCCGGGAAATCTGGCTGCGGAACCGGCGGTGAGGCTGGCTCAGGCACACCTGGTTGAGGTGGCTGAAGAGGCATTGGCGGCTCGGGGGCAATCGGCTGAGGCTGCATTGGCGCTGGTGCTGGTGCTGGTGCTGGAGCTGCCTGTGCAGGAAAGGGCTGCTGTGGGACAGGGCTGGGTTCCGGCGCTGCCGAAAGAGGCTGGGGAGCTGCAGCTTGCACAACTGGGTCAGGAGCAATTGGCTGGGCCCCGGCTTGCGCCTGGCTGGCAGCCAAAATTTGCGGAGCAGTCTGGGCAACTTCGGCCTTGAGCTTATCAAATTCTTCTTGCACGATATCCTTATAATTCGGAAAGTTGGTTTCTAGCCACTTGAAGGCGCCGGCGTCATCCTTTGCTTCAAAATACCGTTCAAACTCATCAAGCTGTTCATTGCTCATCTGATCTGCCAAGCGAATACCGACACGCATCTCAAGAGTTTCATAGATGTGCTTTAAGAAGCTGTTTTTCTCAGCCTCAGGTAGTGCGTCTAGACCGATTTCGACCAGTAAACTATTATCAATTTTTAGCATATATATTTCCTGTTTATTATTGTAGCATTATGATGAAAAATATTAAGTTTCCCAGATTGTATAAGGCAGCGCATAGGCCGGATCTGCAGTAGCGCCAATAGTTGTGTAATCCGGGCTGATCCTAGATAAAGTGCCGTCCTTAACCTCTTGCTTAAGCTCAGTATAGTTAGCATGCGCCAAGCCAATATCGCCTTGGTCAAAATCGCCGTTGATCGCAAAATTTCGACTAACGGGATTCTTTAAGGGCACCCAGGCGCTAGCTATTGCGTAGTTGCCGTCTTCTTTAACATAAGGTCTCGAGAATTTGAGTGCCAACTCGCCTTTGACCTTACGACCTTGGCTATCAACTATTGGCATTTCACCAATGCTTACACGAGTTAATCCATCCTCCAGAGTAAAGTCTTGGTCATCGATGACTAAACCATCGTAGACAAAGTGGACAAAGCAATCATCATAATCCTTGGAGTTTGTAATAATATCCCTGGCTTTATCTAGAGTTCCGGCTTCTTCCAGCTCTGCAGCAGCTTCCGCCTGCATATCCAGCAGCCTAAATCGCTGTAAATCCGCTTTGCGGATTTCTGGCGGCTCTGGGATGTCCGATGGCATATCAGGAAATTTTTCGTGAGATGGCATGATTTTATACTACCATTTTAATTAAAATTTGTCAATGTTCTTAGGAGTTAGAGTTGTCGTTGAATAGCCTCACGCGTGAAGACTTCTATCCTGTCGCCCTCTGCGAGTTCAATCTTTTTTGATGTCGCCAGGCTCATGCCACACATTTCGCCTTCGACGATTTCTTTGGCCTCGGCTGGACCACGCTTAAGTCCTGTTACTTCAACTTCTCCAAGTAGTTCGTCGCCTCTAAAGATCTTTGCTAAGGCTGGTACGGTCAATTTGCCTTTGGTAACTTCCCCGCCGCAGATAATTGAAGTCTTGGTAGTATTAAAGACCCCTTTAACCAAGAGTCGACCAAGTTCGGTCTCGACTATTTCTGGGCTCAACAGATTAGACAGCTCAGCTTTTACGTCATCAATTAGCTGATAAATTACCTTGTAAAGATGGACTTTGATCTTGTCACGGCTTGCCTGTTGCTTGCTACTGGTCGGAATGTCGACATTAAAGCCATAGACAATGGCGCCCGAACTATGGGCCAAATGCAAATCGTTCTCGCCAACCGGCCCAACCCCAGAACCTACGATTCGGACAGAAACCTCCTCGGTATCTAGTGCTTTTAGACTGTCTATAACTGAGGTGAGCGAACCCTGAACGTCAGCTTTTACAATAATGTTTAGCTCTTGGAGCTTGTTGTCACGGTTGATCAACCTTATCAACTCGCTGCTGCCAATATCACCGCGTCCGCTAGTGCTTTGACCTTCTGCGGCAGAGGCGGACTGAGCTCTGGCTTCTTTCTCGTTAGCTACGACAGCAAATTCATCACCAAATTCTGGCAAGGTCTTAAAACCCGTAATCGCGACAGGCGTACTAGGAGTGGCTTGCTTGATTGGCTTGCCGGTTGTAGTTTCTAGGTTACGAATTTTGGCATAAGCAGCTCCGGCAACGATGAATTGACCGGGCTTAAGCGTGCCGGCTTCGACTAAAGCCTGGGCGACAGGACCGCGACCTTGCTCGACATGGGCTTCGATAATCAAGCCGCGAGCCGGCACGTCGACGTCAGCCTTTAACTCTTCGACGTCGGTTACCAGCAGTATCATATCTAGTAATTCGTTTATCCCTGTCTGGTTTTTGGCAGAAACTGGCATAACTATGGTGTCACCACCCCATTCTTCGGTTAATAGCTCGTGTTCGGATAATTCTTGCTTGAGTCGATTGATATCGGCGCCTTCTTTATCCATTTTGTTGGCTGCCACGACAATTTTTACACCTGCTTTGTTCGCAAAACGTATGGCTTCAACTGTTTGTGGCTTGACGCCGTCATCAGCCGCGACTACCAAGATAACAATGTCGGTCAAAAGTGCGCCATGCTCACGAATGGCGGCAAAAGCCTCGTGACCCGGAGTATCCAAAAATGTAATGGCTCGGTCATTGTGGTCCACCTGATAGGCCGAAATATGCTGCGTTATGCCGCCAGCCTCACCTTTGACGACATTGGCGCCACGAATTGCATCGAGCAAGGACGTTTTGCCATGATCAACATGCCCCATAACAGCTACGACGGGTGGACGGGCGACGGCTTTGTCACTGTTTGCTTGCTTTACTCGCACCGGCCCGTCGGCGTCAGACGATTTTAGCTTAGCCAGCTTAAGACCCAAGCCGAGTTCCTCGACAATAATCTGTGCGGTATCAAAGTCAATCCGTTCGTTGACGGTAGCCATGACTCCGTTTTTCATTAACTCGCCGATCAGACGAGAAACCGGTATCGACAAACGTTCTGCCAGAGTGCCGACGGTGATCATATCTTCGATTTCTATGGTAGTGATTTCCTCTGCTGCAGCTTCAGGTTCCTCTGCCATCGTCGACTCCTTTCTGGCCTAACGGCCGCTTACTTAAGTTTTCATGCTACTTGGTGGCTGTTTTAGCTTTTGCGGCTGGTTTCTTAGCGCTTTTTAGCGATAAGGCAATTTTGCGGTTCTCGGTATCAATATCAAGCACCTTGAATTGCTTCTTTTCGTTGAGCTGGAATAGCTTCTCGGGGTCAACGGCTTCGTCATCGCTCATTTCTGAAACGTGTACTAGTGCTTCGACACTTGGGCTAATCTGCACGAATGCGCCAAACGGCGTAATGCGCGTGACTTTACCCTCGACTTCATCACCTGCCTTGAAGGCCTTAACTTGCTCAAGCCATGGATCCTCAGACATCTGCTTAAGGCTTAGGCTCAAACGATCTTTGTCGATAGCAATTATCTTGGCCTTAACGTCTTCGCCAACTTTGACGTAGTTGCGGGGATTGTCGACACGCTCCCAAGAGATTTCTGAAATATGGATTAATCCCTCGATGCCATCGACATTTACGAACGCGCCAAAGTCGATCACGCCAGTAATAACACCTTGGACTTCGTCGCCGACTTTAAGCTCACTGAAACGAGCCTGCATGTCGTCTTTGACTGCTTCTTTTTCAGAGAATATTAGCTTATTGTCTTTGCGACTGACGTCAAGAACGCGCACGCGCAAGGGCTTGTTGGTTAAGGCGTGCAGCTTCTGTAAAATTTCATCCTTATCGGCACCGCTAACCCTTGGATAGTGACCTGCCGCCAACTGTGAAACCGGCAAAAAGCCTCTGATACCTTCTAATTCGACCAATAATCCGCCTCTGTTGGCGTCATAAGGTACAACCTCGACGATTTCGTTAGCTTCGTGGACTCGCTGGAGTTCGTCCCAGCCGCGATCTTTGACAGCTCGCTTCATGCTAAGCAAGGCGTGACCCTCGTCCATTTCAGGGTCAATTACTGAGACTGTGATCTCCTGCCCCTCTTCTAGTTTTTGGCCATAGCCGATTTCGCGGCGCATAACCACTCCGACGCCTCGGGCGCCTAGGTCAATCCAGACCTCATTTTTCTTTACGGCTGTAACCTTACCCTCGACGACTTCGCCAGTACTAAGGCCGTTTAATTCGCTGCCAGCCAGCAGCTCGTCCATTGTTAGAACTTTTGACATGTATCCCATGCCTCCTTAAATGTATTTCCCGCAACCAGTTAAAGCTGATATTAAGATTACTCTGATTATACCCTTCTCAACATCTATAGTAAAGTGCCAGCTTCCAGATTTTGGGTTAAGGTATCGCGAGGATGGCCCCTGGGTGGCCCCTCAGTACACATCTACACAAATGACAAGACCAAAAAATCATGCCTGCAAGGCGACCGACAGCGACGCGATATGCTAAACTGACACCATGTATGTGGGGGTAGATGTCGGCGGTACAAAGACCTTGTTAGCAGTGCTCGACGAGCACGGTTTGATTAAAGAACAAAAGAAATTCTTTACACCAAAAACCTACGACCACTTCTTGCTGGAGCTCAAGCACACCGTAGCACATCTAGAGCACAAAGAATTTAAGGCCGGCGCGGTTGGCATTAGGGGCATGATAGACCGCAAGCACGGACGTCGAATTGGTGATGCGTTGCTAGACTGGGGAGTGGTACCTGTACAAGCTGATGTCGAGAAGATAACCAAATGCCCAATTGTGCTTGAGAACGACGCCAAGTTGGCTGGCTTATCCGAGGCAATGTTACTTAAGGACAAATATTCCAGGGTATTGTACATAACAGTTAGTACAGGCATTGGTTTTGCACTTATAGTAGATGGCATTATTGATACCAACACTAATGATGGGGGCGGTCAAAGCTTGATACTTGAACATAATGGCAAGCTATCAGCTTGGGAAGATTTTGCCGGCGGCCATGCCATAGTCGAGCGATATGGCAAACTGGCTAAGGACATAAATGACCGCAAGACGTGGCAGTCAATCTGCCGAGACTTGGCTAAAGGTATCGTGCAACTTATAGCTATAGTTGAGCCAGAGGTCATTGTTATCGGAGGCTCTGTAGGTACATATTTTGAACGCTACAACAAAGATCTACACGCTGAGATTGCAAAATATAAAGTTCCCTTAGTGCAACAGCCTGACCTTAAAAAGGCCCAGCGACCAGAGCAGGCCGTGGTGTATGGCTGTTATGACATCGCCAAACAGAGATTTTATCATGCTTGAGCTACTAGAGACGCTTAAGTCCAAATACCCCGATTTACGTTATACATCAAACAATAAGTTTTACTGGTCGCCAGAAACTTCTGAAATATTTTACAAACAGTCCGCTCGCGGCAAACAAGCACGCTGGTCTTTACTGCATGAAACCGGTCATGCCCTGCTCGGCCACAAAAACTACCAGGCGGACTACGAATTATTGAGGCTTGAAGTTGCCGCTTGGGAACGCGCCAAACAAGTAGCTAAACAATTGAATATCACAATCGACGAGGATCATATCCAGGACTGTCTAGATACTTATAGGGACTGGCTATACAAAAGAAGTATCTGCCCAAACTGCAATACTAAGAGCCTCCAACAGGGGGATTTTGTCCACTATCGTTGTTTTAATTGCCACACCAAGTGGCGCGTCTCCGCCAACCGATTTAATCGATCTTACCGAAGTACAAAGCCGTTAGCGGCTGATTCCCTGCCTGCTTTTTTTGACTCAAAATAAGTGAGAGGAATGTCACAGACTTGGCTAAATCATTATGTTAAGATTCCCTCATGGCAGCAAGACAACCATCATTTATTGAAAGGCTCGGATACGGTTTAGCAGAAGCGAGTTACCTGTCTGAGCTACGTGGCAGAGGTCGCCGAATCGAAAAGGGACCTGACCCGACAACGCAACCCGATGTAGCTAGGCGTCCAGCCATAGCCGACAGGGTTGCACAAGCAAGAGAGGCGTTAGGAGCTATGGCTACACCCGCAAAAGCCTCCCTACCCCCTAGTCCAGTCGAGCCAATCACACCTCAGCCAGAAATTTAAAAGCCCCCACTACAAAAGTGAGGGCTTATTTACGTCTTAGATTACTTAGACGGCTTTTTTGGTGCGACGGCTAATGCGTCCACCTTTGGCACCAGCTGCTCGAGCTAGTTCGCGGTTAGCGTAGAATCCACCTGTGCGGCCTAGCTTTCCACCTTTGGCACCGATTTTAGCGTAAAAATCAGCGCCATACTTACTTTTGTTGGTTGCAGCAGCCGCTTGGCCACCAGCTTTAGTTCCTGCCATAGTTATGACTCCTTATATTAGTCTCTCGAGGGCAAAGAAAAAGGCTCCCCTTTCGGGCAACCCTCACTTCTATCTCGAAATCATGCTTATGATATCACGCTATTGTTTAGAAGTCAACTATATTTAATACGACTAGATGGACTTTAATTCCTCACGAAATTCGTCGGCATTCTTCACCTTGCCTTTGATTATCCTGGCAGTCAGACGGGCCAGCGGCAAGACAACATTATTGTCTTTGGCTATGGCATTTATTGAGTGGCTGGTATGAAAGCCTTCCACCGTGTATTCAGGCTCTTTACCGCCACCGCTGCCTGCTTTTGCCAGATCATAGCCATACTTGAAATTTCGGCTTTTACCAGAGGTACAGGTCAATACAAGATCACCTACCACGCCAGGGGTCATGACATCATAGTCCGCAAAACGCATAGCCTTAGCCAGGCTGCGGAATTCGCCAAGCGCCAGAGTCACGATCTGAGCCTGCGTATTTGAGCCAAAGCCTAGACCCTCCGCATAGCCACACAAGATCGCGTAGAGATTTTTGAGCGCACTGGCCAACTCGAGCGCCCGATAGCCCTTGCTGGGCTGGACAGTGAAATACGGCGTTTGCAGGACTTCTTGGATGCTTTTGACGTGATCGGGGTTCTTATATCCCAACGACACCACTGTCGGCTGCTGATCAACTACTTCTTGGGCGAATGACGGACCGATCAGGCTGTAATAATTTGGGTACTTACTAACACTATGGACCAGCTGGTGGGCCATTAGGTGAGTCTTTTCTTCAATACCCTTAGTGCCGTTAACTATAATCGCGTTATCAGGAATAAACTTCTTGTTTTCAAGGATGGCCTGACGCATGAACTGAGCCGGCACCATCAAAAACACCATGTCTGCCGTCTGACTAAGCAGCCGATCTTCGACAACCTCGGCATAATCATACTCAAGACCATTGTATTCAACTAGTGAGGCAATGGCCTGGCCGAAGTGTCCCAGACCAAGAAACGCGATATTCATTCTTAGCCCCTATTATATATGATGTGAAAAGAAAGAGACTTCCCGTTAAGAGAAGTCTCAATCATAATTTGGCACCGTGCTATCTTCCCAGGGGTGGACCCCAAGTATTGTAACCGCTCCGAGGCTTAACTGCTGTGTTCGGTATGGGAACAGGTGTTGCCCTCGGGCTATGGGCACCAATTAGGCCGCTTCCACGTATGGAAACGCCCGGATTGATGTCCAAATGGCTACACATCACGGCTTGGCAAAGTCATTGGTGGATCGCTTTTCTGACAAACGACGTTATTAGTGCCTTGTAGGCACCAATAACTAGTCAATTGCATATCATTGATTCAGCAGCTGAATGCGATAAATCGCAATTCAACGAGAATCAATGACCGTAAAAAGTCAATGCCTCTATTAGTACGCTTCGGCTACATATGTTGCCATACTTACACCTTGCGCCTATCAACCTGATAGTCTTTCAGGGAGGTCATAGGGAAATCTAATCTTGGAGTCAGTTTCGCGCTTAATATGCTTTCAGCGCTTATCTATTCCGCACGATAGCTACTCAACAATGCCCTTGGTAGAACAATTGATACACCAGCGGTGCGTTCAACCCGGTCCTCTCGTACTAGGGTTAAATCTCCTCAAATTTCCTTGCGTCCACAGCGGATATAAACCGAACTGTCTCACGACGTTCTGAACCCAGCTCACGTACCTCTTTAACGGGCGAACAGCCCGACCCTTGGAAGATGCTCCTCCTCCAGGATGAGATGAGCCGACATCGAGGTGCCAAACAGCGCCGTCTATGTGAACTATTGGGCGCTATAAGCCTGTTATCCCCGGCGTAACTTTTATCCGAAAGCGCTGCCGATACCACATTCTTGTACAAAATGTACTGACAGCGGAAAACTTACTCCGACTTTCGTCCCTGATTGGATTGTATTCCTCACAGTCAAGCTAGCTTATGCGTATGCACTATCACTACGATTTCCATCCGTAGTTAGCTAACCTTTGAACGCCTCCGATACTCTTTAGGAGGCAACCGCCCCAGTTAAACTACCCACCAGACACGGTCCCAGAACCAGAAATCACACACGATACTCTTAATACACCCCAAATTTAATTGGGATGACTAAAAGATCATGTGCGCTTTGTGGTCCTGGTAAGAACAAGATCATAACAAGGGTGGTATTTCACTGGTGACTCCACCAAGGCTAGCGCCTCGGCTTCAAAGTCTCCCACCTATGCTACACATGTTATAACCCGGCTCAATGCCAAGCTGTAGTAAAGCTGCACGGGGTCTTTTCGTCCTGCTGCGGACAGACGGCATCTTTACCGTCAATGCACTTTCACCGAGCTCTTCGTCGAGACAGTACCCATATCATTACGCCATTCGTGCAGGTCAGAACTTACCTGACAAGGAATTTCGCTACCTTAGGACGGTTATAGTTACCGCCGCCGTTCACCGGGGCTTCAGTTCGCTGCATACACAGCTCCCCTTAACCTTCCGGCACCGGGCAGGCGTCAGCCCGTATACATCCACTTTCGTGTTAGCACAGACCTATGTTTTTGGTAAACAGTTGCATGGGCTCCTTAGCTGCGGCCAGCCGAAGCTGGCAGGCCTTATTCCGAAGTTACGGCCGCTTGTTTGCCGAGTTCCTTGACGAAGAATCACTCGTACACCTTGGTCTTCTCGACCTGAGCACCTGTGTTGGTTTGCGGTACGGATAGAACAGAACACGCGTTAGATTGCTTTTCTAGTCAGCACTTTGACCGGAATCGAACAATAAAGTTCTTTCATTCGTTCGCATTTCTCGAACTTAGACGGATATAACCATGAATCCGCTCCGGCGAATATGCCGCGCACATCTAACAATTCTGCACTAGTACGGGAATATTAACCCGTTGTCCATCGCCTACGCTACGCGCCTCGGCTTAGGACCGACTAACCCTGGGACGATTATCGTGGCCCAGGAAACCTTGCTCTTTCGGTGGGCAGGATTCTCACCTGCCTTATGGTTACTCATTCCAGCATTCTCACTTCCTACCGCTCCACCACAACTCACGTTGCAACTTCAGCGCAATAGGAACGCTCCTCTACCGCTCATATAAATATGAACCCATAGCTTCGGTAATACACTTTAGCCCCGTTACATTTTCCGCGCAAGATCTCTTGATAAGTGAGCTGTTACGCACTCTTTAAATGAATGGCTGCTTCTAAGCCAACATCCTTATTGTTTAAGAAATCTCACCTCGTTTCCCACTGAGTGTATATTTAGGGACCTTAGCTGATGGTCTGGGCTGTTTCCCTTTTGAGCGACGAGCTTAGCCCCGCCGTTCTAACTGCCGTAGTTCCGCATGTAGTATTCGTAGTTTAACAAGGGTGCGTACCATTACTGGCCACAGTCCGAATTAGAGCTCTACCCCTACATGTTACCGTACGACGCTAGCCCTAAAGCTATTTCGAGGAGAACCAGCTATCTCCAGGTTCGATTGGCATTTCACCGCTTACCACAAGTCATCCGGGCGTGTTGCAACTCGCTACGGTTCGGTCCTCCACAAAGTTTTACCTTTGCTTCAACCTGCTCATGGTAAGGTCACCTGGTTTCGGGTCTAATCATTAGTACAATGTCGCACTATTCATGCTCGCTTTCACTGTGCCTCCGGCAATTGCCTTAGGCTGCACTAACAATTAACTCGTTGGATCGTTCTACAAAAAGCACCCCGTCAGGCCGAAGCCCTCCGAGTCCTTGTACGCACACAATTTCAGAATCTATTTCACTCCCCTTCCGGGGTTCTTTTAACCTTTCCCTCGCGGTACTAGTTCACTATCGATCGCATTATATATTTAGCCTTGGAACGTGGTCGTCCCAGATTCAGGCAGGGTTTCTCGTGCCCCGCTCTACTCGACAAACGCAGTTTATTTCGCCTGCACCAACTGTTCTTCAACAGTTATAATAAATATAAGGTTAGCGACACTTAGCATACCGGGCTATCACCGTCTTTGGCCAAACTTTCCAGCTTGTTCTGCTCGCCTCGCTATTTTCTATAACCTTATGCACACCATTGGTAGAATGTGCTGCCACTACCAAGCTTTGGATAAATCCAAAGTTTGATACTGGTTTTTTACTACGTCACAACCCCCTAAGTACATTCGCCTACCAGCTTACTAGGCATGAGACAAAACTTACGTTTTTTCTCATCGCGCCGGGCAAAAAATGTGATTTTTGCTCGGGCTGCTCTTTTTCCTTACTTGAGCAGACGCGATGTGACATAAATTTAGTCCCTTGCCTAGAGTACTTAAAGTTTGGGCTATTCCAATTTCGCTCGCCACTACTTTCGGAATCGTTGTTTACTTTCTTTTCCTCGCCCTACTAAGATGTTTCAGTTCGGGCGGTTACCTCTACCTATCCTATATATTCAGATAAGAGTGACACGACATAACTCGTGCCGGGTTTCCCCATTCGGAAATCCTCGGTTCAAAGCTGAAGGGCAGCTCCCCGAGGCTTATCGCAGCCTATTACGTCCTTTATCGGTATAATGCGTCAAGGCATTCGTTGTGTGCGCTTATGTAACTTTTTATGCAACATAAGCTTACGCTTATGCGTTGTGCTTTATGACTAGTTATTGGTATATACCAAATAACTATATTGACGTTCTTTTGCACCACACCATATAAGTGGGCAAAAGAACAAGATGCCGTTATTAATTTTCTCGATATCAAAGCTTCGCTTTATAAGACACCCCTACGGGGTTTCTCATCGCGCCGGCATCGAAATGAATTCGATGTCGGGCTGCTCTTCCCGGAATAACCAAGAAAAGCAAAACGTTACATTTAATAATTTGTTACATATAGACGCTTATCGTTGTCTATATGTTACGTCAGCCAAATTTTTAAGTTACGAACCCAAGCGGAAGGGACTAATCCCTTTGTAGCTTGCCTTGAGTTTACGCTGAAGACCCTTTTGGACTCGTGCCTAAACTCAAAGATACCAAATAATACTACCAAAAATATCGCTCCGTGTAAAGTGTTATTGTGTCATAAACTGCTGCATAATTTGCAACGTTTTAACTGCTACAAAGATTGCGGTACAATTTCGGCACTACCAAACTCAATGGCAAAGTCTAATGATTCTAGTACCGTTACCGCTGAGCGTCGTAGACCCAATGCAACAATTTGCAGCAACATGGGCTCAAATGCTAACCCTTTATTCAACAGACATGCTTTTGGGAAGTTACCATAGTGATTTAGCAAGCTTGGTATTAAGTTAGCCTCTAAAAACTGCGGTGTTCCAGTACTATCTAGACGAATATCTATGCGACCGTAGTCTTGAGCACCTAGCGCGTGGAACACCTGTAGCGCTAAGCGCTTAATTGACTCTTTAAGCACCCCTGTTTGCACAGGCAAAAAAGTTTCGGTATCGGCCGACTTTACTGCATCGCTTAATAAACGATGCCCGTGTTCATCTATTGGCGCGATAAGTTCAAGCGGCATCACACTATAGGTGTTAAATAACTCATCTTTAATAATTGCTACGCTAAATTCCCTGCCGGGCAAATAGGTTTCGACCAAGGCATCT